>JABGRN010000129.1 GCA_018648265.1 Prolixibacteraceae bacterium
ATTCAGAATAAAAAAAAATCCTTTTCTATCAATAAAAACTCACTCTTCACCAAGCGGTTTTTCAGGGGTAACAATCCAAAAAATAATATAAACCAACAAACCCGGAAAACCGGCTGAAAATAGAGACAACAAAAAGTAAACTAACCGGATTATCATTTTGTCGGCATGAATATATTCTGCAAAACCGGCTAAAACCCCACCTAAAATCCTATCGCGCGAACGATAAAGTTTTTTTGACTTAACTTCCCTTTCCATAATTAATCATCGTTTTCTTCATCCAATAATTCTTCATTTTCAAATTCCTTTTCAAGGAAATCCTCAGCTGATTCAACCAACTGTGAAATCATTTTCTCATCTCCCGGCTCACCATCAATCCAGTGAACTACCTGGTTGTTCCAGAAATCATCAATGTCAGCTTCAACAATAAAACGTGGAGTTTCCGTGTGAACAACAAAAATTGTCTCAGGAGTTTCCAGTGAATTGTCGGCTAGTAAAAATTTTGGTAACATGGCTTTTATTTAAAATTTCATTAGCTAAGATAACAAAAATTAAAACAAACCTTACATTCATTTTTAAGCCATGTCCATATTTCTTTTCATCAACTATTTTTCAATTTAATAATTCAACTTTATGTACAAATAGAAAGAGATTACTATTTTTAGCCTCTTAATTCTGAAAACTGTGTGTAATGAACAAAGTCAACGACATTCTCTCTTTAATTGATGGTTACATTGGCGGATCTCAATGGTTCGTTTTTTTATTGCTTGGAACAGGTATATTTTTTACCATTTATTTGAAATTCCCACAGTTTCGTTACTTAAAACATTCATTTCGCATTGTTCGGGGAAAATTCGATAAAGAAGGAGATGAAGGAGACACATCGCATTTTCAGGCATTAACTACTGCACTTTCAGGTACCGTTGGAACCGGAAATATTGCTGGAGTTGCATTGGCAATTCACCTGGGTGGACCAGCAGCATTATTCTGGATGTTGGTTACAGCAGCGGTTGGAATGACCACCAAATTTGTTGAAGTTACCCTTTCGCATAAATACCGGGAAAAAGCTGCCGATGGTTCTATTTCGGGCGGACCAATGTATTATATGAAAAACCGGTTGAATATGAAATGGCTGGCAGCAATTTTTGCAATCGCAACAATTTTGTCTTCATTCGGAACCGGAAGTTTGCCTCAAATCAACAGTATTTCAAATTCGCTTTTCGAAACTTTTGGGTTGAACCATATGCTTACCGGAGCTGTTTTGGCGGTTCTTTTAGGATTGGTAATTATTGGCGGAATTAAACGAATTGCAAAAGTAACTTCAACACTTGTGCCTTTAATGGCGGCAGTATATTTTATTGGAGCAATGGCTGTAATATTTTATAATTACGAAAATATTATTCCATCGATTGTTGCAATAATTGGCGATGTATTTACAGGAAGTGCCGCTGTTGGTGGCTTTCTTGGTGGAAGCATTGCCTTTGCCTTTAACCGTGGAGTAAACCGTGGACTGTTTTCAAATGAAGCTGGCCAGGGATCAGCACCAATTGCACACGCTGCTGCACGTGCTCACGAACCCGTTTCTGAAGGATTAGTTGCACTTTTAGAACCTTTCATTGATACCATAATAATTTGTACGTTAACAGGTTTGGTTTTGCTTTCGTCGGGAGTTTGGAACGAAAAAATGGATAACCAGTTTCAGGAAACTGATTTGGTTGTTTTGACAGAAACTTATTCCGATTCAAACGAATTAGACAAAACAACTTTGTTTAATTATTTGGCTGGAAATGACGAATTGGAACAACTTACCGGAACTTTGCAGGTTGTAAACGGAACAATCCAAAATCAACCAACTGTTATTCATGCGCGTTCGGTAGCCGAAGAAGTTAAAGTTTGGGTAAACAATCAGGAATACAACGGAGCAATTGAATTTGTAGATGGAAAGCTTGTTAAACAAGAAGGTCTTACAATTTCGGGGAAATCGTTAATGCACAGTGCTCCGCTAACAACTATTGCATTTACCCGAAGTTGGTTTGGCGAATACGGGAAATACATTGTTTCAATAGGTTTGTTAATGTTTGCTTTCTCGACTGCGATTAGCTGGTCGTATTACGGTGGAAGGGCTGTCACCTATCTTTTCGGTATTAAAGGAGTGGTTTGGTACCAACTTATTTACGTGGTTGGCTTCTTTTTTGCATCATTTGCAGACACCACAATTGTTTGGACGTTATCCGGAATTACAATCGCATTGATGACAATTCCCAACCTTTTTGGAATCCTTGCACTTTCAAAAGAGATGAAAAGCGAGGTAAAACTTTTCTGGAAAGAATACGCAAAAAGATTCCCTGGCGAGAAATTACCAAAGGGATAGTTTTCAGTCGCAGTTCTCAGTCGCAGTTTTCAGTCGCAGTTCTCAGTCGCAGTTCTCAGTCGTAGTTGGAATAAAGAAATGTCGCCGTTTGATTTTACAAATATAGATTACATCATTTTAAAATTAAATTGAATATTGATAACAATCCTAACCCAGATAAACTGAAAAAGACAAATCTCAAAAAACAAATAACAAACCTGTGCGACTACTGACGCATAAGTTTCAATTTTTTAAATATTCAAATTCTAAACTATTCCTTATTATGTTTCAAGCAATTTGTAATTTTGATATTGATTTTTGTGATTTATTTGTATTTTGATAATTGTGATTTGTTATTTCCTGCCAAATAAACACAGCCCGCCCCGTTTTATCGGGGAATATTAGAAATAAGATACTACATTTTGAACTTAAGATTTTTGATCTAAACAAAGACAAATGATACCCATTTTTAGGGAAAACCACCCTACTTTGAACTTTAACCTTTAAACTCCGAACTTCTTTCTTATTTTTGCGCTGAATTCGAGAAAAAAGTATGCAAAATATTTATCCTGAAAATTTTGAAACGAAAATTGGTTTCGACCGCATTCGTGAATTGTTGCACAACAAATGTTTGAGCACGATGGGAAACGAATGGGTAGATGAAATGCACTTTCAGGATTCTTTTGAAATTATTTCAAATCAATTGGGAGAAGTAAAAGAATTTTGCCGGATTATCCGCGAAATTGACACTTTCCCTGCCAACCACTTTTACGATTTGCGAAGCGCCCTTAAAAAAATAGAAATTGAAGGGCGATTTCTTGAAGCCTCTGAACTTTTCGATTTGAAACGGTCACTGGAATCGGTGAGGGCTATTATTCTTTTTTTTAATAAACAGGAAGAAGAAATCTTTCCATTGCTAAAAAAGAAAACCGCTGATGTTCAGCTGTTTCCGTATATTTACGACCGCGTTGACAACATCATCAATAAATTCGGTAAAATACGCGACAATGCCTCTTCCGCACTTTCGCAAATTAGAAAAAATATTCTTTTGAGGCAGTCGAATATGTCGAAACGTTTGCACCACATTTTAAAACAGGCACAAAAAGATGGCCTGGTTGACGAAGATGCAACTGTTTCTATCCGGGACGGCCGGGCAGTAATCCCAATTGCCTCTGGAAACAAAAGAAAATTAAAAGGTATAATCTACGATGAATCTGCCACAGGAAAAACATCGTATGTCGAGCCCAATGAAATAGTTGAGATGAACAACGAAATCCGTGAACTGGAATATGCTGAACGCCGTGAAATTGTTAAAATCCTCACCAATTTCTCAAATGATATCCGTCCCTATTTAGAAGAACTGTTTTATTCATATGATTTTCTTGGTGAAATTGATTTTATTAGAGCAAAAGCGATGCTCGCAATAGAATTTAATGCAATCAACCCCGAATTTTCGAACGAAGCAATAATCGACTGGAAACATGCTGTTCATCCACTTTTAATGAAAACCTTAAAAAAGGAAAATCGCAAAATTGTTCCTCTAAATATCAAATTAACATCCGAAAAACATATTCTATTAATTTCAGGACCCAATGCAGGAGGGAAATCAGTTTGCCTGAAAACGGTTGGATTGCTACAATACATGTTACAATGCGGTTTGCTTATCCCGGTAAACGAAAGTAGCAAAACCGGTATCTTCAGCCAGCTTTTTATCGATATTGGCGATGAACAATCGCTGGAAAACGATCTGAGTACCTACAGTTCGCATTTACTGAACATGAAACATTTCGTAAAAAACAGTAACGAAAAAACACTGATCCTCATCGATGAATTCGGAACCGGAACCGAACCAATGTTGGGCGGTGCAATCGCCGAATCTATTCTCGACAAACTAAATCAATTACAAACTTTTGGGGTCATTACAACCCACTACACAAACCTGAAACATTTTGCTTCGTCGGCATCGGGGATTGTAAACGGTGCCATGTTGTACGATTCGCAAAATATGAACCCACTTTTTCAACTTGAAATTGGAAAACCCGGAAGTTCGTTTGCTTTCGAAATTGCCCGAAAAATTGGCTTGCCGGAAGATATTTTGGATAATGCTACTGAAAAAATAGGAAAAGACCACATCGACTTCGACCGGAACCTAAGAAAGATAAACCGCGACAAACACTACTGGGAAACCAAAAGGCAAAAAATAAGAAAGGTTGAAAAGATCCTGGACGAAATGGCGGCCAACTATGAAGAAGAATTAAAAGAAACCAAAAAATTAAGGAAAGTGGTTTTGGCGAAAGCAAAAGAAGACGCTGATTTATTGTTATCGGGTGTTAACAAAAAAATTGAAAATACGATTCACGAAATTAGAAAGGCACAGGCAGAAAAAGAAAAAACGAAACTGGAACGTCAAAAACTGGATCAGCTAAAAAAAGATGTTATTAAAAAAACAACTCAATCTGATGAACACATCGACAAAAAAATTAAAAAGCTTCGCGAAAGGGAAAAAAGGCGTAATCAAAACCGGCCCGAAGAATCAAAAATAACAGTTCAAATAGAAAAACCAGAAGAACATATTGAATTACAACCAGGTGATAAAGTACGAATTAAAGGACAAAATACAATTGGCGACCTCATTGAAATAAACCTCAAAAATGCAGTGGTCGCTTTCGGGCAACTTATTACCACACTCCCCCGCGTACAAATTGAAAGGCTCAGCAATAACGAAGCAAAAAACCTGGGAAAAAACCGAAAATCAGGTACTTCCCGCCTGGCTGAAAATTTCTCTGAAAAAAGACTGACTTTTAAACCCGAAATAGATATTCGCGGCCAACGCGTTGAAGAAGCTATTTCAAAAGTTACCGAATTTATCGACGAGGCAATTATGTTTGAAGTTGGGCAGCTTCGCATTTTGCACGGAAAAGGCCACGGTATTTTAAAAGAAACCATCCGCGAGTTTTTACGCTCCGAACCAATGGTAAAAAACTTTAAAGACGAACATGTTGATTTTGGCGGCGCCGGGATTACCGTGGTAAATTTAGCATTGTAATTTATTCCATCCCCACATTTCAACCTTTGGTTTAAAACCTCAATTTTTATTCATTATAAAAAACAATAGGTAAAACAGTTTAGGTTTGCTTTTATAAAAATCAATTGTATTTTAGTGCCGATTTAAAAAAAAACCATGCTAAAATCTAAGAAAATGAAATTTAAAACACCTACAATCTTACTATTTATCATTTTAATGACCGGTTTGCAATTGCAAGCTCAAACTACTTTAACCGGTAAAGTTCTCGATTCAAACGATAATGAACCACTCGTTGGAGCTTCCGTTTCGGTGGCCGGTACTACTTTAGGAAGTGCAACTTCAATTGATGGAACATTTTCTTTAAATGTTGAAAATCTCCCCGTAAAGCTCAGCATTAGTTTTATTGGTTATCAAACCAAAGTAATTGATGTAAAGGTTGCTGAGCCACTGGTAATTAAATTATCCACAGCAGCTACATCAATGGAAGTTTTGGTTGTTGTTGGTTCAAGAGGCCGGCCCAGAACTGTAATGGCGTCGCCGGTGCCAATCGACAATATTAATATCGCCGAATTAAAAAGTAGCGGGCAATCTTCACTCGACCAAATGCTTACGTTTAAAGTTCCATCGTATAATTCAACAAGCCAAACTATTTCTGATGCCACGGCTCATTTCGATCCGTCGGAATTGAGAAACCTTGGTCCTTCGCGGACACTTGTACTTGTTAACGGAAAACGAAAAAACCAAAGTGCACAGGTTTATGTAAACGAAACTCCGGGAAGAGGGGAAGTTGGTACTGACATGAAATCTATCCCGGCTTCGGCAATTGAAAGAATAGAAGTACTTCGCGATGGTGCCAGTGCACAGTTTGGTTCCGATGCAATTGCCGGTGTAATAAATATTATTTTGAAAAAAAGAGTAAATGATTTTGAACTAAACCTGGCAACTGGAATTACGTCAATGGGAGATGGTTTAACTTACAGCGGCGATTTAAACAAAGGATTTAAAATAGGTGAAAAGGGATTCCTTAATTTAACTGGAAGCTTTTATCATCAGGACTATACCAACCGCGCAGGCGAGCCTGGCGGCGATGGGCTTTTTGGCTTTTTGTATGATATTGGTGCTATTCCGATTGAAGCAGCCGGTGGTTTTGAAGCAACTCCCGGAAATATTGCAACCGGGGCACAAATAAGAAGCGGAGATACCGATTGGCAAAGAGCTAACCCCGGGTTGGGAATGGTTGTAGGTCAGCCGACCTACGATAAATACTCGGCATTTGCAAACTTTGGAGTAGAACATGATTTGGGTGAGTTGTATGCAAATGCAGGTTACACAAAAAGAAACGGAGTATCGTCGGCCCTTTTCAGGACACCATATTGGCCGGGAGTACCTACCGATGCAACCAGTAATCCTTTGTACAATGGAGTTGGAGCTTACGAGGGTTTTTTACCAACTTTTGAAACTTCGATTGACGATTATATTTTTACTGCCGGAAATATTTTTAAAGTAGATGAATGGTCGATAGATGTTAGTGCAACAACAGGTAGCAACAAAGTAGATTATACAGTTGGAAACACAATAAATCCAAGTTATGGTGCTGCCAGTCCAATTGACTTCAATGTTGGTGGTTATTCATTTAGCCACTTAGTTGGAAATATTGATGTACAGCGAACCTTTAACAAAGTAGATTTCTCATTTGGAATGGAAGCACGAAATGAAGTTTATGATGTTAGGGCCGGCCAGGAAGAGTCTTATTTAAATGGGGGCGCACAATCATTCCCGGGACTTCAGCCTTCGAATGAGTTAAACGAGAACCGTTCGAATATTGGTGTTTATACCGGAATTGATTACGATGTTTCTGAATCGTTTTTGGTGGGTGGTGCAGTACGCCTCGAGAATTATTCCGATTTCGGAACAAATATTTCGTGGAAATTAAATGCCCGGCAACTTCTCGCCAACAATAAAGGGGCATTCCGCGCTTCTGTTGGAACTGGTTTCAGGGCACCATCGTTGCACCAGATTTATTTAAGCAACGTACAAACATTGGTTGTAGATGGCAACATTCAGCAAGAAGGTACTTTTAATAATGTTGACCCGGTAATTCGTGATTTATTAGGCATTCCGGCACTCGATGCCGAACAAGCCTTTAACTTTTCAGCAGGATTTACTTTTAACCTGTTGGATAATTTATCGTTTGCAGTCGATTATTACAACATTAAAGTTGACAACCGGGTGCTGTTTTCAAACCAAATTTCAACCGGTGCCCTACCCGATGGAAATCCTGTAAGGACAAATCTTCAAAACTCAGGTGTTGAAGCGTTTAAATTTTTCGTGAATGCACTGGATACCCGTACTGCCGGGCTTGATGTTGTGTTAAGCTATAACAACATTAAAATGGGCACTAATAAAGACCTTGATATTGTTCTTGCACTTAACTCAAACAAAACTTCCATTTTGGGTGAAATAAATGCACCACAGGTTTTCGAGGATGCCGGAATTGAAATATTTAACCGTGAAGAGAAAGCCCGCGTTACATCGGCGAGGCCCGACTTGAAAGTTAATCTTGGTTTGAACCTTACAATGAAAGATTTTAATGTAAGCCTGAATAATACCTATTTTGGAGCAGTAACCTGGCGTCATCCCGGCGATGAAACTTTAGATCAAACTTTTAGCGGAAAAGTTTTAACTGACTTAATTCTGGGTTATCGTCTTTCTGAGAAAATAAATATCAACCTCACCGCAAATAACATCCTGAATGTTTACCCTGATGTTATTGAATCGGGTGGCGATTTTGATACCGATTTAGGTGGGCGTTTTAAATATCCGTGGGAAGTTAACCAGTTTGGTTTTATGGGTGCCATGTTTAAACTTGGTGTGAATTTTAAGTTTTAAAAAGAATTCAATATTTTTGAAAAAGGGGTTCAACTTATTTTGGTTGAACCTTTTTTTTGTTTACACAGCGGCTTTAGCCCGGTGGTAGTATAAATATCTAATATTTGGGCTTTAGCCGTTAACCCTTTTGTCAAAAAATTAAAATTGAAACTGTAAAGATTAATGGCTAAAGCCGGTTCTTTGAACTTTTTACAATCCGCCAAGCTAAAGCATGGCGCAAAAAATAAAGGTACCCGACATTTCTAAAATCAGTCCGATGAATCGGGCTGCAAAGGATATGGGTGATTTTATATAAGCTTTTAAAAATGGCCCAAATATTAAAGTTCACCGGTTGACTCTCTGTCACCCGATGAATTATTTTAGATTATTTATATTCACCCGGTGATAAAAAATCAACGGGTGAACAAAATTGGCCAGGTCTTACTAAACCAATATTTTAAAAGCTTTGTAAAACAAGATATCCTTTGCCCTTCGTCTTTAACCAACAGGTACAGGCAAATGAAAAAATCAAATGGGTTTTATCTCTTGAAATTGAACAAGTTGAACAAAGTTATGTTTATGAGGACATTTTGAAATCTGTCCGATGAATTGGGCTGCAAAGAATATGGGTGATTTTTACAGGGTTTTAAAAATGACCCAAATATTAAAGTTCACCGGTTGACTCTCTGTCACCCGTTGAATTTCTTTAGATTATTTATATTCACCCGGTGATGAAAAATCAACGGGTGAACAAAATTGGCCAGGTCTTACTAAGCCAATATTTTAAAAGCTTTGTAAAACAAGATATCCTTTGCCCTTCGTTTTTAACCAACAGGTACAGGCAAATAAAAAATCAAATGGGTTTTATCTATTGAAATTCAACAAGTTGAACAAAGTTATATATATGAGGACATTTTGAAATCCGTCCGATAAATCGGACGGCAAAGAATATGAGTGATTTTTACAGGTTTTTAAAAATGGCCCAAATATTAAAGTTCACCGCTTGACTTTCTGTCACCCGATGAATTTTTTTAAATTATTTATATTCACCCGGTGATGAAAAATCAACGGGTGAACAAAATTGGTCAGGTCTTACTAAACCAATATTTTAAATGCTTTGTAAAACAAGATATCCTTTGCCCTTCGTCTTTAACCAACAGGTACAGGCAAATGAAAAAATCAAATGGGTTTTATCTCTTGAAATTCAGTAAGTTGAACAAAGTTATATTTATGAGGACATTTTGAAATCAGTCCGATGAATCGGACGGCAAAGGATATGGGTGATTTTGTACAGGTTTTTAAAAATGGCACAAATATTAAAGTTCACCGGTTGACTCTCTGTCACCCGATGAATTATTTTAGATTATTTATATTCACCCGGTGATAAAAAATCAACGGGTGAACAAAATTGGCCAGGTCTTACTAAACCAATATTTTAAAAGCTTTGTAAAACAAGATATCCTTTGCCCTTCAGCTTTAACCAGCAAGATACAGGCAAATGAAAAATCAAATGGGATTTATCTCTTGAAATTGAACAAGTTGGACAAAGTTCTATATATGAATGACATTTTGAAATCCGTCCAATGAATCGGACGGCAAAGGAAATAGGTGATTTTTACAGGTTTTTAAAAATGGCCCAAATATTAAAGTTCACCGATTGACTTTCTGTCACCCGATGAATTATTTTAGAATTTACTATTGTTAAAAATCTGTTCCGGTAATTTAAAAAATTTTAACTTAGCTTCTTTACTTACAAAACCAAAAACAATGGCTATTAAACCCGAATTCATTCTACAATTTGAAAAAGCAAGTGGGATTTCCTTAAAACAAGTTCCTTTTAAAGAAATTAATAAAAAGGAACGAATGATAAATCGTGCTTTTTCTGTTGACGCCGATAATAAAATAACCGCACTTTCGTTGGATTATATTCCACAGTTTCTTTGGAATAATATACCCTTCGAAAAATTAGAATACCTTCAGTTTTTAAGCATTCGTTCGTGTACACTTTCCGATTTTCAATTTTTAAAGGATTTAAAAGGGCTCACTTCGCTCGATTTAAGTTTAAACAATATTCAGGACATTTCTTTTTTAAGCGATTTAAAAGGGCTCACTTCTCTCGATTTAAGAAATAACCAAATTCAGGACATTTCTTTTTTAAGCGATTTAAAAGGGCTCACTTCTCTCGATTTAAGAAATAACCAAATTCAGGACATTTCTTTTTTAAGCGATTTAAAAGGGCTCACTTCTCTCGATTTAAGAAATAACCAAATTCAGGACATTTCTTTTTTAAGCGATTTAAAAGGGCTCACTTCTCTC
>JABGRN010000130.1 GCA_018648265.1 Prolixibacteraceae bacterium
AAAGATTTTTCAGACAACCTTTTTTTATGCCTTAATAAACATTAATCGTTAAGTTTTATAATCTCGCTGCCTGCTAATAAATATGCACCTGTTCCGTACACTTCCCAGCTATTTGCTTCGAAATTCTTTTTAGGGTCGGCTCCAATTGGCTGGCACCAACCAACGTGCCCATCGGGTTGAATGAGTGAGTTCAAACCAACCCAGGCTTTTTCAACCACCGGTAAATATTTGGCTTTATCTAACATTCCATTATTAATTCCCCAGGTAAGGGCGTAAGTATAAAAACCAGTTCCACTTGCCTCGCCACCCGGATAAAATTCAGGATCGAGTAAACTCGAACGCCACAATCCATCTTCTTGCTGAATAGAAACAATTTTTGCCGCCATCTCTTTATAATTCTGAATATAAAAATCGCGCGTTGGATGATCTTTTGGAAGTTCCTTTAATACACGTACTAATCCACCCATTACCCAGCCATTTCCTCGCGACCAGAATATTTTCTCACCGTTGTTTTCCTTAATAACTTCTATTTCAGGCTCATCCCATTTGTAGCGAATATCGCGGTAATATAAATGTTCACCTTTGTCGTATAACAAATCGTAGCACTCTTTAAAAAGTTCATCGCTCTTTTCCATGTATTTATTATCTCCTAAAGTTGTACTCAGCTTTACCATTGCCGCGGGTCCCATAAAAAGTGCATCGCACCACCACCATGTAATTTTTCTGATTCCCTCTGTTTCATACGGAGTTGCCAGGAATTCATCCATAGTTTCTGTAAAAGGCTGAATCATTTTCTTCTCACCCGAAACCCGGTACATATCAATGTAAGTCTGGCAAATTACATGGTCGTCGGCATGATGTAAACGTGGACCGGTTTTCCATTCATTGGCCTCACCCATTTCGTACATTGCCTTCCATATTTTTTTCGATCCGGTGGTCTCGTATGCAGCAAAAACCCCGGCATAAAATGCACCGTTTGTCCAATCATACAATTTATGTTTTGGATTTTTCAATTGCCAGGCAAGTGCCTTTTTCATGGTCTTTTTAATCTGAGAATCTTTAAAAATTTTCTCATTTCCAGCTTTCTGAGCAGATAAAGTTCCTGCTAAAAATATTAATACCAATAAAGATGTAAGTAGTTTTTTCATAATTTACTAAGTTTTTTGTCAAATTTATGCAACCGATTGCATTTTTCAAAATAAATTGTAAAATGAATTTTATTTTATTAATTACAATTTAACACAATTTGCTTTGGCTGAATTCAAATTTATAATTATAATTGCAACAAATTATTACAAAATGAAATACGGACTAGGACATTGCGGCCATCATAAAAGTAACCAATCAATAGGTAGGCTGTAATTCTTTTGTTCGAATTTAAAAGATATTAATCAAATGAGGCTTGCCAGAAACGGCAGGCCTTTTTTTATTACGTTCAGTGACAGACTAAATTTCACCCCCTGTTTCGGAATACCGCTTGACGGGATGAAGCCGAAATCAGGGGGTCATTCAAAGAAAAAAAACAAAATAGAATAAAATGGAAAACAAATTAAAAATTGCAATTCAAACTAAAGGAAGGTTAAACGAAGATTCCATGAAACTAATTCAGGAAGCTGGAATTGATTTAACAGTTGGACGGCGAAAACTGGTTTCATCTGCTAAAAACTTTCCAATGAATGCCCTGTTTTTGCGCGACGATGATATTCCACAAACTGTTGCCGACGGAGTTGCCGATGTGGGTGTTGTGGGTGAAAATGAAATGCTCGAAAAACAGGAAAACGTTGTAATTGCAAAAAGGCTGGGTTTTAGCAAGTGCCGGCTTTCGCTTGCCATCCCAAAATCGTTGGATTACCCTGGTGTGGATTTTTTCAAAGGCAAAAAAATTGCTACCTCCTACCCCGTTATTTTAAAAAAGTTCCTTGATGAAAATAATATTAATGCCGAAATACATGTAATTACCGGATCGGTTGAAATAGCTCCGGGAATTGGTTTGGCCGATGCTATTTTCGATATTGTAAGTTCAGGATCAACACTGGTTAGTAACCGTTTAAAAGAGGTTGAAGTTGTAATTCAATCTGAAGCAGTTTTAATTGCCAACCCAAATCTTTCATCCGAGAAAAAGGAAATTCTGGATGAATTAATATTCAGGATGGAATCGGTTCAGCGTGCCGAGGGTAAAAAATACATTCTTTTAAATTCACCTAACAATAAAATTCAGAAAATTGCTTCGCTGTTGCCAGGGATGAAAAGTCCGACTATTGTTCCTTTGGCTCAAGAAGGCTGGAGCTCGATGCACTCGGTAATCGAGGAAGATGATTTTTGGGAAGTTATTGGAAATCTAAAAAAAGCCGGTGCCGAAGGAATTTTGGTAATACCCATTGAAAAAATGATATTTTGACGACACGACAATACATATTATTTACCATTCCGGCGCTAATTTGGGGATCAACCTGGTACGTCATTAAATTTCAACTTGGTGTAGTTGATCCACTGTTATCAGTGGCTTACCGTTTTATTTTAGCTGGAATTATCCTCCTGCTTTTTGTTTTAATTTCAGGAAAAAAAATGAAGTTTTCCGTAAAAGAACATGCTTTAATGTTGTTGCTCGGATTAAGTTTATTTGGCATTAATTACTGGTTTGTTTACAAGGCCGAAACCGTTTTAACAAGTGGTTTGGTGGCCGTAATATTTTCGTTAATTATTTTCTTTAACATTTTTTTTAATGCTGTTTTATTAAAAGGGAAAATAAAAAAAGAAGTTGTATTTGCAGCTATTCTGGGCGTTTCGGGAACTGCATTATTATTTAAAAACGAATTTAGCTCGTTTAGTCTAAATCCTGAAGATTATATTGTACTCCTATTTTGTCTTGGTGGATTAATTTCCGCCTCGCTCGGAAATATCCTTTCGGCATACAAACAGAAAAAAAACATCCCGGTTTTGCAGGCCAATGCTTTTGGCATGTTTTACGGGGGCATTTCCATGTTTTTACTTGTTTTACTTTTAGGGAAACCCGTTACTTTTGATTTTTCAGCCAACTATTCTTTGTCGCTAATCTACCTCTCCGTTTTAGGTTCAATTGTGGCTTTTAGCACCTATTTGAAATTGCTTGGCGAAATTGGCCCCGACCGCTCCATTTACATTGCATTAATTACACCAGTAATTGCCTTGGGAATCTCAACAATATTTGAAGAATACCGATGGGATGTTTTTGCCCTTTTAGGAATTCTTTTATTATTTTCAGGAAATGTTCTGGCACTTCGACTAAAAAAACAAAAAGTTACCGCATGAAAACTTTTATAAATCCAAAACGCGACACCTGGCCTGAAATTCTGAAACGTCCTCTTTTCGATGTTTCTGATTTATATGGAAATGTTCAGACTATTTTAAACGAAATAAAATTAAGCGGAGATTCTGCTTTGCAAAAATATACTTTGCAGTTCGATGGAATAAAACTCAATTCGTTTCTGGTTATTGAAAAAGAAATCAAGGAAGCAGAAAATCAGGTTGAAGATGATTTAAAAGAGGCCATTTCTTTGGCATCCAAAAACATTGAAAAATTTCATTCCGCTCAAAAACAAGAATTTAATAAAATTGAAACGACACCGGGAGTTACCTGCTGGCAAAAAGCTGTGCCAATAGAAAAAGTCGGATTGTACATTCCTGGCGGAACAGCACCACTTTTTTCTACTGTTTTAATGCTGGCAATTCCTGCTCAAATTGCAGGGTGCAAGGAAATATTTTTGTGTACGCCACCGGACAAAAATGGAAAAATACACCCAGCAATTTTATATGCAGCAAAAATTTCGGGAGTTACACAAATTTATAAATTGGGTGGAGTTCAAGCCATTGGTGCAATGGCATTTGGTTCTGAAACAATTCCAAAAACAGACAAAATATTTGGCCCGGGCAACCAGTTTGTGATGGCAGCAAAACAATTGGTGAGTATGAACGATGTGGCAGTTGACATGCCCGCCGGACCTTCTGAAGTGTTGGTTGTGGCCGACGAAACCACAAATCCGGCTTTTGTTGCTTCCGACTTACTTTCTCAGGCCGAGCACGGTGCAGACAGCCAGGTTGTTTTGGTTGCAAATAATATTGAAGTAGTTGAAAAAGTAATTCGTGAAATTGAAACACAACTTTTGCAACTTCCAAGAAAAGAAACAGCTGCGAAGGCGTTGTCAAACAGTATTTTAATTGTTCAGGAAAATATCCGAGATCAAATAGATTTAATAAACGAATATGCACCAGAACATCTGATTTTAAGTTTAAAAAATTATACAGAATTTTCAGATAATATAATAAATGCAGGTTCAGTATTTTTAGGCGAATTAACACCTGAAAGTGCCGGGGATTATGCATCCGGGACTAATCACACGCTTCCAACAAATGGTTGGGCGCGTTCGTACAGTGGTGTAAACCTCGACAGTTTTTTGAAAAAAATTACTTTTCAGGAAATTACAAAAGAGGGATTAAAAAACATTGGCCCGGCAATAGAAAAAATGGCTGCCGCTGAAGAATTGGAAGCACATAAAAATGCGGTAACTTTGAGATTGAAAAACTTGGACTAATTAGCACGTCATTCTGAACTCGTTTCAGAATCTTTAGTAAAACAAAGTGTAATTGTAAAATAATTTTAAAAGGAAATATTAAATAAATATGAGGAGATGCCGAAATAAATTCGGCATGACGAATAATATAATGATATCAGAAAACTAAATTAACACTTCATTCTGAACTCGTTTCAGAATCCAGATTATGAAAGGCGGATACGTATATATTATGAGTAATAAAAACCGAACAACATTTTACATTGGGGTAACAAGTAATTTGAAAACAAGAATAACCGACCATAAAAATGGAATTGGCTCAGAGTTTACAAAAAAATATAATTTAAAAGACTTGATATATTATGAAGATTTTCCGGATACGTATCAAGCGATTGATAGAGAAAAACAGTTGAAAAACTGGCACAAACAATGGAAGATAAATTTAATAAAATCTGTAAATCCAGAAATGATGGATTTATATTGGGAAATACGATAATAAAGATGGGATGCCGAAATAAATTCGGCATGACGAAAAAACATACTATTAATTATGGACTCAATTAGAACGTCATTCTGAACTCGTTTCAGAATCTATTCAAAAAGTGTAAAATGGAACTAAATAAACTACTTCGAAAAAATATTGCCTTATTAAAACCTTATTCTTCAGCCAGGGAAGAATATACCGGCGAAGCAATGGTTTTTCTCGATGCCAACGAAAATCCGTTTAACGAACCTTACAATCGGTATCCTGATCCCTTGCAAAAAAAACTAAAAAAGGGAATTTCGAAATTAAAAAACATAGACAACAACAAAATTTTTCTGGGAAACGGCAGCGACGAACCAATCGATCTGTTGATACGTGCTTTTTGCGAACTGGGAGTTGATAATATTGTATCATTAAATCCAACTTACGGAATGTACCAGGTTGCTGCCGATATTTCCGGTGTGGAACTTAGAAAAGTCTCTTTGACGGAAAGTTTTGAACTGGACTCAAAACTTACGCTGGAAAAAACGGATGAAAATACAAAACTGATTTTCCTGTGTTCGCCAAACAACCCAACCGGAAATAGTTTAAATAGAGAAGCAATAATTGAAGTAATTCAGAATTTTAAAGGGTTGGTAATTCTTGATGAAGCGTATATTGATTTTGCACCTGGAAAATCGTTTTTACCTGAACTTGCAAAATATCCAAATCTTATTGTTTTACAAACCTTTTCAAAAGCGTGGGGAATGGCGGGAATCCGTTTGGGAATGGCATTTGCATCGCCGGAAATAATTGCGGTTTTGAACAAAATTAAATATCCATACAACATAAATATTTTAACGCAACAAAAAGCAATCGAATTAATTGAGAAAAAAGACGAAGTAGAAAAATGGGTTAAACTACTAATAGCTGAACGCGAAAAAATGGCTGTTTTATTAAGTGATTTTCCTTTTGTAATTCAGGTTTTTCCTTCCGACGCTAATTTCCTTTTGGTAAAAATGCACGATGCCAAAGGAATTTACAATTATTTGGTTGAGCAGGGAATTATCGTCCGCAACCGTTCAAAAGTACATTTGTGCGACAATAGTTTACGAATTACCATCGGTTCTTCTGAAGAAAACGAAACCTTATTAAATGCATTTAATGAGTTTATTTAAATAATTCAGCAAAATATTAAGAGATTCTGTTATGAAAAAAGTATTATTTATCGACCGCGACGGAACACTAATTTACGAGCCAGAAGACGAACAAATTGATTCGCTGGAGAAATTAGAATACTTGCCAAAGGTTTTTCGGAACATGTATTTCATTCAAAAAAACCTGGATTACGAATTGGTAATGGTAACAAATCAGGATGGTTTAGGAACCGATTCTTATCCGGAAGATACATTTTGGCCAACGCACAATAAAATGTTACGAGCGTTTGAAAATGAAGAAGTAACATTCGATGAAGTTCTAATCGATCGAAGTTTTCCTAAAGACAATCTTCCAACCAGGAAACCCGGAACTGGAATGATGACCAAATATTTGGAGGGCGATTACGATTTGGCAAACAGCTTTGTAATTGGCGACCGTTTAAGCGATATTCAATTGGCAAAAAATCTGGGTGCAAAAGGAATATTAATCAGTAACGGCGATTTAGTAGAAGAAATGGAAAAACTGGGATTGGCTGATAATTGTGCTTTGGTTTCTAACGATTGGGACGATATTTATGCTTGCGTTGCCTTGCCGCAAAGAACCGCTGAAATTGCCCGTAAAACCAAAGAAACAGATATTTCAGTGAAACTAAATTTAGATGGTTCAGGAGTTTGTAAAATTTCAAGCGGTTTAAATTTCTTCGATCACATGTTAGAACAAATTGGCCGTCACGCCGGAGTTGACCTCGAAATATTGGTTAAAGGCGATTTAGAAGTGGATGAGCACCACACCATTGAAGACACAGCACTTGCATTGGGAGAGGCATTTAAAAATGCAGTTGGAAATAAATTAGGAATGGAACGTTACGGCTTTTGCCTCCCAATGGATGATTGTTTGGCAATGGCAGCAATCGATTTTGGTGGGCGCCCGTGGTTGGTTTGGGAAACAGATTTTAACCGCGAGAAAGTAGGCGACATGCCAACTGAAATGTTTATGCATTTTTTCAAATCTTTTTCCGATGCTGCACTTTGTAATTTGAATATTAAGGCCGACGGCAAAAACGAACACCATAAAATTGAAGCAATTTTTAAAGCACTGGCAAAAGCAATAAAAATGGCCATAAAAAGAGACGTTTTTAATTTTGAACTTCCTTCAACAAAAGGGAAATTATAGGAGTGAAAAAATAAGGGATTTCAGAAAAACGTTTCAAATTCTGATAAAAAATTAGTTTTCATGAAAACAATACAACCACTGCGAGAAAAGAAAAATACAGCTATTTTGCTGATTTACTGTCCTGACAAACAAGGGATTTTGGCAACAGTAACTGAATTTCTGAATAAAAATAAAGGGAATATAATTTATCTTGATCAGCATGTTGATCGTGAAGAAAAAATATTCTACATGCGAGTTGAATGGGAATTGGAAAAATTTGCAATCCCATCAAAAAAAATAAGCGATTTTTTCGACACCTTAATAGCCACACCATTGAACATGACCTGGCGTTTGTATTTTTCTCAAGTAATACCCAAAATGGCACTTTTTGTTTCGAAAATGCCACATTGTTTATTCGATATTTTGGCACGTTACACTGCTGGAGAATGGGATGTTGAAATCCCATTGATTATTAGTAACCACGAAACGCTTAAACCTGTTGCAGAACGTTTTGGAATTGATTTTCATTATTTTCCAATAACAAAAGAAAATAAAACTGAGCAGGAAAAAAAGGAACTTGAACTCCTAAAAAGACACAATGTGAATTTTGTTGTTTTAGCAAGGTACATGCAAATTCTTTCCGAAGATTTTGTAAAAAACTACCCAAATAAAGTTATCAATATTCATCACTCGTTTTTGCCTGCTTTTGCCGGTGCAAAACCGTACCACGCTGCCCACGAACGTGGCGTGAAAATTATTGGAGCCACCAGTCATTATGTAACTACCGACCTGGATGCGGGTCCTATTATTGAACAGGAAATTACCCGTTGCAGTCATGTTGATACTGTGCAAAACCTGATTCGCAAAGGACGCGATTTAGAAAAAATTGTACTTTCGCAAGCAGTGTATAAACACCTGCAACGAAAATTACTCGTTTATAACAACCGAACGATTGTGTTTAATTAATGATAAATGAGGACAATTAATATTGTATCCGGCACAAAAAATAAATTGATGATGAAAAAACTACTCTCCATTTTTTTAGCTTCTTTTTTTACCATTTCAGCAATTGCCCAACTATCTGAAATTCCAAAACAGGAAATTCCTGAAGAATACGGTTTTATTGTTGAAATCGGACAACAAATGCCAAATATAAAATTGGAACTAACCAATGGGGAAAAGATAAAAACAAAAGATTTAATAGGTAAAGTTGTTATGCTTCAGTTTACAGCAAGTTGGTGCGGGGTTTGCCGGCAAGAAATGCCCCACATTGAAAAAGATATCTGGCTAAAACATAAAAACAATGAAGATTTTGCTCTTTTTGGAGTCGATATGGACGAACCAATTGACAGGGTAATAAAGTTTGCTGAAGACATGAAAATAAATTACCCGCTGGCATTAGATCCCGAAGCGAAAATATTTTACACTTTTGCAGCAAGAGGTGCAGGTGTTACCAGAAACATTATAATTGATAAAACCGGTAAGATTGTTTATATGACGCGCCTTTTCAAAGAAGATGAGTTTAATGAAATGGTTGAAGTAATTGATTTGTTGTTGGCAAGATAGTAGGAAGACGGGAGACGGAAGTGGGTGAGTAGGAAAGTATGTGAGTGGGAAGACAGAAGATGGACGGTGCAAGACGGAAGCTTGAAGTAGAAAAGTGGAATAAAAAAACTTATAAAGAATAACAAAAACCGGAAACTCGGAACTTGGAACTCGGAACCTGAAACCCGAAACAAAAAATGAAAATCGTAATAATAAAATACAACGCCGGAAACATTGAATCGGTTAACAATGCCTTAAACAGGTTGAAAGTAAATGCGGAAGTAACTGCTGATCATGATAAAATCCGAAATGCCGACAAAGTTATTTTCCCCGGAGTTGGGGAGGCAAGCACAACAATGGAATACCTTCGGAAACACAATTTGGATAAATTGATAGTTTCTCTTAAACAACCCGTTCTGGGTATTTGCCTTGGATTGCAACTCATGTGTTCACACTCAGAAGAAAACGATACAAAATGCCTGGGTATATTCGACGAACCCGTTAAACGGTTTATTCCAAAACCGGGTAAAGAATTTGTCACCAAAGTTCCGCACATGGGATGGAATTCAATTTCAGAATTGGAAAGCAAAATATTTTCTGCTGACACTGAAAACCAATATGTATATTTTGTACACTCGTTTTATGCGGGAATTGGCGAACATACAATTGCAAGCTGCAATTATATTAATCCGTTTAGCGCAGCTTTGCAAAAAGATAATTTTTACGCTACTCAATTTCACCCCGAAAAAAGTGGAATTTTGGGAGCTAAAATTTTAGAAAACTTTTTAAATCTTTAAACCGTAAATACACTCATGGATAGGTTAACTATTATTAAAGTTGGTGGAAAGGTAGTTGAAGAACCAGAATCGTTAAATGCGCTTTTAGATCAATTCAAAAAAATCTCAGGTAATAAAATATTGGTTCATGGTGGTGGCCGTGCCGCCACCGATCTGGCAAACCGTTTGGGGATAGAAACCAAAATGGTTGAAGGAAGAAGAATTACCGATGTTAAAATGCTTGAAGTGGTTACAATGGTTTATGGCGGATTAATTAACAAGAAAATTGTTGCCGGGCTCCAATCGCGCGATTGTAATGCCATTGGATTAACAGGTGCCGATTTCGATTTAATTAGGGCCCGGAAAAGACCGGTAAAAGAAATTGATTACGGATTTGTGGGGGATGTGGAAGAAGTAAGTACACGGGAATTACGTCTTCTTATTAACGAAAATGCCATTCCTGTTTTAGCCCCCCTAACCCACGACGGAAATGGGAATCTATTAAATACAAATGCAGATACAATCGCTTCAGAAATTGCGATAGAGCTTTCTAACCATTTTAATGTTTATCTTTTTTATTGTTTCGAAAAGAAAGGGGTTTTGCTAAATCCGAATGACGAAACCAGTATAATTTATGATCTCGACTCAACACTTTTCAAAAAATATTATCAAGATGGAGTAATAAATGCAGGAATGGTCCCCAAGCTTGAAAATGGTTTTCTGGCAAAGAAAAAGGGTGTAAAAGAAGTTTTAATTACCAATGCCGAAAATATTGCTAACGGGAGGGGAACAAGACTAGTTTAACTTACAAATGAAATTCGTTTTTTACAATAAAAGTAAACAACCACGCCCAAAGGACGTGGCTTTGAGATAACCCCTGAAAGGGGATA
>JABGRN010000022.1 GCA_018648265.1 Prolixibacteraceae bacterium
ATTTTAATGCCTTTAACAGTTGCACCACTTGAAACTCTTTCAAAGTATTTTGATTTTGATTTCAATTGATAAAAAAGGAATCTCTTAGAAAGTTCGTTGGAACATGTTATTGCTTTCAAATCTTGGTTGATGGCAATATCAATTTGAGAAAAAGCAACTTTCCCAACAGCCATTCTGGTTGCAATTAATAAAGTCCCTGAAGGAACTATTCTCGTTGCACTGTTATTAACTCCTTCTATGGTGATTTTATCTTGGGTTGATGAGATATAATCCGACTTAAAATCCTTCACACTTGCCCAAGAAATATCTCCATTCCAGAATGAATCAACTTTTTTACTTGGTGTTCCGCCTCCAACGAGAGTAATATAATCTCCTAACCGAACTTCTTTCATCCTAACAACCCCTCCAACTTTTTCAACGCCTCATTTCGTTTAGCATCCAGGAGTTTAATGTCTGCAATAATGGTTTCCTAGGCATCGTATTTTACCTCTTCGTACACAATTTCTTTGTAGCGGTTAATGCTTAAATCCCAGTCGTAAGCTTTTAGCTCAGAGAATGGTACTGTAAAACATTGGGCTTTGCGGTTGGTTAGGGGAGATTGCTTCGTTTCACTCGCAAAGTCGTTCCACTTTTGGAGTATGTCGGGGATGTTGTTTTTGCTGTGGTAATCTTCACCCCTCTGTCCTTCGGACATCTCCCCTGAAGGGGAGAGTTCGCTACTTTGTAGTGTTTGTGGTTGATTATCGACGAGTGGGGTTCTTTTGTCGTCGAGGGAGAATCCATCGGCTTTCATGTCGTAAAACCAAACATTTTCTGTGCCACCCGAATTTGTTTTGGTAAACAGCAGAATAGCCGTGCTAACTCCTGCATAGGGTTTAAACACGCCACTGGGCATCGAGATAATTGCCTGCAATCGTTGGTTTTCAACCAGCTCCTGCCGTATCTGTTTGTGAGCGTTTGAGGAGCCAAACAGTACACCGTCGGGCACAATTACGGCACATCGTCCACCGGTTCTTAAAATGCGCAAGATCAAACCCAGAAAAAGCAGTTCTGTTTTTTTAGTTTTTACCATTGCAAGGATACTGCTTTCCACCGAGTCGTAATCCAGACTTCCTTTAAAAGGTGGATTTGCCAGCACCAGTGTAAACTGGTCTTTTACATTGGCGTTGGCTTCGCTAAGGGCGTCCTTTCCAATCAGGCTGGGGTTTTCAATGCCGTGCAACTGAAGGTTCATGGCTGCAATACGGAGCATGGTAGAATCAAATTCAATCCCGTTAAACATTTTACTGTTGTAGTGCTCCCTGAAATCAGCTTTGTTAAACCACTCTTTATTATTTTCGTGAATGTACTCTCCGGCAGCTACCAGAAAACCTGCTGTACCACAGGCAGGGTCGCAAATGGTATCGTCGCTTTTGGGTTGTACCATGTCAACCATCATTTTAATAATGTGGCGGGGCGTGCGGAATTGCCCGTTTGTACCGGCAGTGGCAATTTTAGAAAGCAGGTATTCGTAGAGGTCGCCTTTGGTATCGCGGCCTTCCATTTGTATTTTATCTATTTGCTGAACTACCAAATCGAGCAGGCGTGGAGTAGGAATCATAAAAGTGGCATCTTTCATGTGCTTTGCAAACACACTGCCATCGGCACCCAGGTTTTTAATAAAAGCAAATACACCATTTTCTTTCTGAAAGAGGCGGAACATATTTTCAGGTTCCTCGTTTTTAAAACTGCTCCACCGGAGTTCCCGTTGCTCGTTTGTATAGATTGGTTTTTTAATTGGTACTCCAAGCAAATTTGCCTGTTTTTCTTTTAACAACTGCTGTTCGTCTAATCGCCGGATAAAAATTAAGTAGGTAAACTGCTCGATAACTGTAAGTGGATTCGAGATTCCTCCTGTCCAAAAGTCAGTCCATATTTTATCGACCTGGGATTTTATAGTTCCTGTAATCATTGATTTTTAATTTGGTTGTTAAAGGTAGTATTTTGGAGGAAAACCATTTGTATTTCTCAAGTGCTTAAACAAATAAGATTTCAGATTTTACAAAAATCATAAAAAATGCGGGTATTTAATATTGCTTTTCTTTTTTATAATCATTAACTTACAGATAAGTTAGTTGAATTCAACCATACCAATATAGCCACAATAACCAGCCATTATGGAAAAAGTATTTAAACCATTTTTTATCTCCTTAATTTTGCTATTCGCATTTACAGAGAGTAAAGGCCAGGTTTTCGACAATAACCTTACTGTCAACAAAAATGATTCTCTTCAATATTCAAAACGGGGAAACCGTTCTGAAGGATTTTATGTTTCAGAAATCTCTCAACATTATAATTTGTCGCTTGCAAACCTCACATGTGGACCGGTAAACTATGAATTGTCGGACACAGAAATTATAAAAATAGAACCGTTATTTAAGACTAAAGATACGATTCATATCCAGGCCTCTTCACTTCAGCTTCGTAAATATTACCGGATGGATGCTGAAATTTCGGCTGATACAATTTTTCACTGGCCTGTGGCAGATGTATTAAAACCTGCTTCTCTTCCGAGTGATAAAATAGGTATTTTCGGAAAATTAGTAAATGGCGACAATCAGTATGTGCATTATATGCCATTAAAGGTTTATTCGAAAAACTTAAATCCCGATAATTGCGGGCAGTTGTTATTGCGCTTTTCAACCAATATTGATTTGGACAGGGTGATTTACACCTTTGAGGGATCGGAGGGGGTAAAAGAAACAAAAGCAATGGACAAAACTATTTTTTATGCAGGAAAACCAATAGATATAGAATTGGAAGTGAATTTTTCAGAAATGAATTACTTTTTTTATATGCGAGGGCGTGTTTATGACCCGGCTATAAAAACAGACGAGAAGAATGAGAAATGTGAAAACATCGATTGTTTCTTTATAATTGACCTATCAAAATAGTGATGAAATTGGAAATAAAAAGGATTAGGGAATTATTAAAAGCAGAACGCCAGAGACTAAACACGCATTTGCTGAACGAAAATAACGAAGCTGTTGTAGAAAGTCTCAAAAAAATAGATCTTGCTGAAAAGGTATTCGCCCAATATTCTTTTAAAATTAAACGAATTATTTCAACTGTAATTCTTCTGGCAGCATTTGTAGTTATTAGTTTTTTATACCTGCAAAAAATTCCAACAAGCAATATTTTACTAAATACAGTTAACAATGGTTTTTCGGTGCATTTAACCAATAACTGGAAATCGAACGACATGCTCAGTTGTACAAAAATTGTGATGGACAATATCAAAACTATGGTTGTTTTGCCCGATTTTAAACTGTATAATAATGTAGCTAATTTCACCTTAAACAGCGAAAAAATTGGTTTAGATAAAATTGAGTTTTTTGATGCCAACTGGTTACATTTCGACAGATATGGCAAAAGTGGCCTAATGGTAATAGTCGATACCGGATTTGTAAAATGTACATTTAAAGTAAAAAATGGCGAATATTCGGTAAACAACAAAAACTATTCAATTAAAAAGGATGAGGAATTTGGCTTCCCCTCAACTATTCAACTTACTACTGATATCGTTAGTAAAAGTTCAGGCCCGTTTATTTTTCGGTTTCTTGGTGTTTCTTCTTTAGCGTTTAATATTATTGATTTTGATTCGATACGGTTTGAGAAACCAGATTATATTGAAAAAGGGAAATTTCGTTCAACTATTGTTTCGGGAGATTTATTACTAACCGAAACAAGCCAGACAAAAGACTTAAATAGCTGGAACAAAGTATTGTTGGTAAATAAAAGTGCCAATTCTTTTACTTCAGATTTTGATGGGTTAAATATAAAATCGGGGTATAACGGTAGCGCAAAAAAAATAATAAGTTTTACAGGTAACCACAAAGAAAAACTAAAACCCTCAATTCTGGAGTACCTCTACTATAATAAACCGCTTGCCATTCTTTGGAGCTCAATTCTTCTTTTAATAAGCATTTTATGGAGCCTTAAAAACACCTTAATCAGGTAAAAATGAAACGAGCCTTGCTAATTTCTGTTTTTCAAATACTGGGTTTAATAAGCCTTGGAGCCTCCGATATTAATGTCAGAAAATTTGTTGTTGAGGTACAGGTTGTTTACAACAACTCGGAAATTAAAAAAGCCTATGGTTTAATTTATAGCGAAAAAGACGGAAAACTCACCATTGTTACAGTTTCAGAAATATTTTTGAAAGAGAATTACAACAAACGGGAAATACGTGTTTTTCTCCCAAATAATCAGGACCCCCAAAAAGCCCAATTATTGGCCATCAGAAGTTATTACGAATATGCTGTGTTACAAATAACAACACCCAGCAACTTCCAATGGCCGGGAGAGCTTAAAACCGCCTCCCCAATAGTGGGTTATCAAACATATATTTTAGGCAGGGATGGGAACCTGGAAGAGTACTCAATAAATCAAGCTGCTCATATAATAAATGTAAGCAATAACAATAGCCGATTTGAACTGGAGAGCCATTCAAAAATTGAAGGGGCAATTGGTTTGCCTGTAATTCAGAACGACAATATTATTGGGATTACCCTTGTAGATTTGGGAGAACGAATTATTGCAGTCTCGCTAAGTATTATTCATTATTATTGCAGAGATACACTCGATATTAAATCCGACAACTATTTAATTGGAAGCAACAATATTATTTTTGGCGCCTATTCTGAACTCCCAATCTATTTAAGTAAATATACAAATTCAAATACTTTACAAAAGTTGCATTTAATAAATGGGGTTTATGCAGAAGTTGGGATAAGCTCAAGATTATCGGTACGCTTTGCCTATAATTACAATTACAAACACACATCACGCAATTATCTGGTTTACGATAACTATGTTCAAACCAAAACCCATTTAAAAGGTTTTTCAACATTCCTGGTGTTTAAAGATCATCTTTTACACAGTCAGAAAACAGTATCCTATTCTTCCATTGGATTTTCAAGAAAACAGCAGGATTTTTCAATCAGATTGAAAAATGGAAATTGGGAACCCTTTGAAAATTATAATACAAGCGATATGGCTTTACCTGAATATTGTAATATTTATACTTATGAAACCCGGCTACGAACATTTCTGTTTAAAAATATAATAGGAGAAACAGTATTTGGTGTTAACTACCTGGACAAAAACCATTATTTAATTAGTCCTTTTTCGCAAGAATTAAAAAAGAACAGGCTTAGTATAAATTTGGGAATTAGTGTTAGTTTTTTACTTATGAATAAAAAAACATTTCGAACTTATATTTATTGAAAAATGCGGTTGAAATTAATTAAGATTTTATTCACTATTGTAGTGTCGTTTTTTTATACTGGTTTGTTTGGGATTCAGGTTGTAAAAATCAAGAGCCACATTTCAAACAATACAACTATCCCGGGTTACGGATTTGTTGTTTATGAAGCCAACAAAATAAAATATCTACTTACGGCAAAACATGTAGTTATTCCAAAATGTGACTCTTGTAAAGTAAATAGAATAATTGTTGATGATAAATTTTTAGCCAGAATTGAGAATATCCATACAACAGAAGATATTGTGCTGCTTGCAATAAAGGGTAATAGCAAAGCGATTCTCGATTATAGAGAAGATCTTGCTGAACCCAAAATTGGTGATGCCGTTTATGTTTCGGGGCGATATGGTTACGAAGAGAAGTCGTTGCCAGGAAAAATTTTAAATGTGTATAATCAATATTTAGATGCAGAATTAGGAGGTCTTTCTGTTGGCTCTTCAGGAGGCCCTCTTTTTATTAGTTCTCGGAATATAGTTGATAAAGTGGCCGGATTGGTTATTAAAGACGACAATAAAAACGTAACTGCTATTTCATCTCAATTTATTAAAAAGTACTTAACTACACATTTTGGTCAAGAAACCAGAAAAATAACTCAAAACCTGCCACTTATAATGGTGGGAATAAATGGTTTTATAAACTCCGGAAATAAAATTGATTACAATCAAATAGATTATTATGCTTCTAATTCGCTCGGCTATGGTGCATATTTCGATTTGGCAGTTGTAAAACAGTTTTTGTTCTCCTATCAATACAAAACACAAGTTGTTTCGAACGAAACCATGGAACCCTATTTGCCCAATAATCTATATCGGAACAGTATTAGCATGCATAGTTTATTAATTAAACCGGTTGTGTATAGTAATGTTAAGAATACTTTTGTTTATCCTTTTCTGGGATATTCCTGGGGGAAAATAAATCCCGAAATAAATTTTTCGGGCGCCAACGATTGGATAAAGCTGAGTGAAATTGGGCATGACTATTCTGAAAAGACCAAATCACTTAAAGTTGGTTTTGGTGTGAACTTTGCAGTTTTTAGAAAGCTTATGGCTGGAATGGATTTGGAATTCGAAAAATATTTTAATGATTATGCCTCGTTTAACCTTTTTAACCCGTATGAGCCTTCCGACACTAAAAGCCAATATTTTACAATTAATTTTAAACTGGGGTATATAGTAAACTTTCACAAACTGTGATTAATTATAGAAACTATACAATACCTTTTAATACCAAAATAACCACAAAATACCGCATATAATTTTGTTCTTTCCTGCCTAAAGGGCAGGCAGGTTCGTTTTTACTGCGTTGAAAAATGTTACCATCCTTCAGAGCTTCCCGCTTTTCCTAAGGTTTTATACCAAATTAACTTCATAATGCCGTAATGAATCAATTCTTTTGCACAATCTCATCGCTAAAATATTTCCCCATAGTTTTGGCAAAGATATTTTAACCCGACCTTGCACAAAATTATTAAATTCAAATACACGGCATTACAAAATTAAATTGGTATTATTTCAATTCCGCTCTCGATAAAATGAGGCCATCGTCCCAGTGCTATTTAGTGCTTCTAAGAGACACTATGGTCGTGAAGTTTTTTGAGTTTAGTGAATGGAGCTAATTTTTAGTATTTTATTTTCAGCGGTGGCTTTCCTTTCTGGAAAGAAAAAAATAAAATTGTTCGATAGTTGTTTGGTATAAAGTTAAAAAAAGATGAAAATGGTTATTGATAATCATAACTCCACCTATTTTTCAATGTTACCCAACGAAATCCTACGTCATCGGGATAAACTTTTAGCCCAAGATCATTGCCATAAAAAAAGGAATCCAGATTATTTCTGAATTCCTATTAACTTTGGTTGACCCGCCAGGGCTCGAACCTGGACTCTTCTGTACCAAAAACAGACGTGTTGCCAGTTACACCACGGGTCAATCATTAGATCGTCTTTTCGTTAAAGACGGTGCAAAAGTATAATTTTTTTTCTTTTTGTAACATTCTTATAATTTTTTTTCGCTGTCCGGCATTTTTTTATTCCAAATAACTTTGATAAAATGCCCTTAGCCTGAACTATTCATAAATATATTTATTCCGAAATCAAACTGCTTTAAATATGGAGAATGCCCGATCTTCGCTTTTCAAAATAGCTAAGGCTATTTCTGTGGGACTCTACTTTGTGCTTCCCTTTATTCAGTACATTTTGAATTCTCATAACGAAAAACTCATGAATAATTCAAGTTAGACCTTCATTATTAAAACCCTATATTTGCCATTGATTTTAATAAAATGCTATGCAACGAACCAATTTAATAAACAATATTCTCGGCTGGGCTGTATTTTTTATCGCGGCAATTACTTTTTTTTTAACCGTGGAACAAACTGTTAGCTGGTGGGATTGTGGCGAGTTTATAATCAGTGCTTTTAAATTTGAAGTTGGTCATCCACCAGGAGCCCCTTTTCACATGATTTTGGGTCGGGTATTTACCCTTTTTGCACCCGATGCATCGAAAGCGGCTTTTATGGTAAATTCGTTGTCGGTTATTGCAAGTGCAGGAACCGTTATGCTATTGTATTGGAGCATTGTTCATTTAGCGAAAAAACTATTTTCTTCCGAAAAATTGTCCAATGGGGAACAAATAGCAATTTGGGGAAGTGGCTTGCTTGGATCTCTTGCTTTTACTTTCACCGATTCGTTTTGGTTTTCGGCTGTTGAAGGGGAAGTTTACGCACTGTCATCGTTTTTTACTGCAGCAGTTTTTTGGGCAATTTTGAAATGGGAAAATGTGGCTGGCCAAAAAAATGCAAACCGTTGGTTGGTTTTAATAGCTTATTTGGTTGGTTTGTCAACAGGGGTACACTTGCTTAACCTTTTGGCTATTCCAGCTATTGGTTTGGTTTATTATTTTAAAAAGTATGAATTTTCGTGGAAAGGCGCGCTTGTTGCACTTTCAGTTTCAGTTGCTATATTAGGTGGTATTCAGTATGTTATAATTCCTGGTGTGCCGCGGATAGCATTTATATTCGATAAACTTTTTGTTAATGGCTTTGGCCTTCCGTTTAATTCGGGGATTTTATTTTTAATTGTATTAGTTGTTGCCCTTTCTGTTTTGGCAGTCCGTTATACTCAAAAAAAGAATTTGGTGATTTGGAATGCAGCAGTTACAATGCTGATTGTTTTTCTTATTGGATATTCTTCATTCGCATTAATTTTAATACGTGCATCGGCAAATCCGCCAATGAACCAAAATCACCCGGATAACGCTTTTGCTTTACTTCGTTATCTGAATCGAGAGCAATATGGCGATCGCCCATTAATTAAAGGGCAATATTATTCTGCTCCGGCAATTGAAACGATAGGTGAAAAAATGCAGTACAACAAAGTTGACGGTAAATATAAAATTACCGGCTCGTTGGCGTCTGGTACCAGGTACAACCCAAAACTGGAAACTTTTTTCCCACGGATGTACAGCAATAATGCAAATCATATAAAAGTATATGAAGAATGGGGTAAAGTGAAAGGGAGACCGGTTAGGGTTACCGATAGGGGTGAAGGGAAAACATTGGTAAAACCAACTTTTACTGAAAATCTCAGGTTCTTTTTTACTTATCAGATAGGGCACATGTATATGAGGTATTTTATGTGGAATTTTGTTGGGAGGCAAAACGATATCCAGGGGCATGGAAGTTTTTTAAAAGGTAACTGGATTAGCGGCATTAAATTTTTGGATGATGAACGGGTCGGGCCACAGGAAAATATACCGGAGTTTATGAAAAATGAACCTTCGCAAAATACTTATTATTTTTTGCCTTTGCTGTTTGGGTTAATTGGCTTGTTTTTTCAATACAACAATGGTAAAAAGGGGAAGGCTGGTTTTGTGGTCACTTCATTACTTTTTGTTTTTACCGGCATAGCCATTGTTGTTTATTTAAATCAATACCCCCTTCAACCAAGAGAACGCGATTATGCTTACACCGGATCGTTTTACGCGTTTGCCATTTGGATTGGGTTGGCGGTCCCGGCTCTTTATTCAGCAATACAAAAAATACTAAAAGGGGTGCCGGGTGCTGTTTTTGTAACTTTGGCCTCGTTGGTTTTGGTGCCTGGAATCCTGGCTTTTGAAAACCACGACGACCACAATCGTTCGAAACGGTACATGACCAGGGACTATGCTATAAATTATCTGGAATCATGTGCTCCCAACGCCCTTTTATTTACTTATGGCGACAACGACACTTTCCCACTTTGGTATGTGCAGGAAGTGGAAGGGATCCGTCCTGATATTCGGATTATTAACCTGAGTTATCTTGGAATGGATTGGTATATCAGTCAGCATAAAATAGCGGCGAATGATGCTGCGCCTGCACCTTTTTCTTTTGAGAATGAGCAGTATTATATGGGCCGAATGGATGCTGTTTTGTTTCAGGAACGAATAAAAAACTCGGTTGAACTAAGCGAAGCAATGAAGTTTTTGGGAAGCGATGATGTTAGGACAAAAGTAAATGTTGGTAATGGTGAGATGATGGATTTTTTGCCATCGCGCGATTTTCATATTACAGTTGATAAACAAAAAGTTTTGGAAACCGGCACTGTAAAACCCAAAGATGTGCATTTAATAGCCGATCGGGTGGAATTCAAAATAAACAAAAGCTACATTATGAAAAATGAAATGGCTATTTTGAATATGATTGCTGCCAACAATTGGGAGAGGCCCATTTACATTGACCATAGTTTGATACACACAGGCAATATATTTTTTACCGACTGGTTACAGTTTGAAGGTTTGGCCTATCGGTTTATTCCTATAAAAGCAGGTTTAAACCGGGGGAATACCGGAAGGATTGACACCGATATTTTGTATGAGAATGTGATGAATAAATTTGTTTGGGGAAATGTAAACCACCCGGATGTTTTTTTGGATGAATACAATAAAAGGGAGATCAAAATTATTCAGGCACGCCAAATGTTTGCCCGTTTGGCTGAAGCTCTGGTGAATGAGGGGAAAAACCAAAAAGCGATTGAAGTTTTAGATAAAATGTTTGAACTTTTTCCAGACGAAAAAATACCTTTGACATTCGATTCGTTTCCGGCGGCAGAACAATATTACAGGGCAGAAGCCGTGCAAAAAGCAAACGATTTAGTCAGGATTATGGCCAAAAATAGTTTTGAAATGTTGGATTATTATTTGTCGTTGCCACAAAGATTTGCCCGGATTATCCAGAACGAACAAAACCGTGAAATGTCGCATTTGCGTAATATGATTATTATAACTCAACGTTACCAACAGCCTGGGCTAAATAAGGAAATCGATGATAAATTGAAGGTGCTGATTGATCGACTTTCAGCGGAAACAGGATCCTGATTCCTACTTGGGCGGTTTATTTTGTATTTGCCCATTTAATTTTTTTGCCAGTTTCGATCCCCTTGAAATAATGCCGGGAGTAGCATGAAACTCCATTTCGTGTTCGATAACAGCCAGGATTTCCGGTTTTAAACCGGGTTCTTTGTCCGAAATATTAAATAAAATTTGCATAGCATGCACACGAACTGCAGGAGGTTCTTTAGCAGAAGAAAGGGCATTCAAACAGTAATCAACCAAAAAACTAAAATGGTTTTGAGGTATCTTGTTCATACTTATTAACTTCAGAAAATGACGTTTTTTACTTGAGTTTTTTTCTGTTTGTAGTTTCAATATTAGTTCTTCGAGAAATGGTAAAAGCAAATCGGGGGAATCATCATGGATTTTATCGACCATGTAAGCGGCCCGCCAGCTTTTTGGGTCATTATTATGTAGGGCAATTTCGATTAACAGTTTAAAATATTCAGGATTTTTCCCAATTTCATTAATGGTAAAAGCGAAATTTTCCCACGAATCTAAAATTTCCCACAACTCTTGTTTTGTCATATCTGGAATTTATCGCAAATATAAATGATTCAAACCTCTTGACGATTAATCTTTTTTTATTTTTAAGGATGCTAAAAGTTACATGCGCCATAATTATTCATAAAAATAAAATCCTGATTACACAACGGGGTGCGGGTTCCGACCATCCTTTGCAATGGGAATTCCCTGGAGGTAAAATAAAACAGGGCGAGAGTGCAGAGGATTGTATAAAACGTGAAATTAAGGAAGAGTTGGATGTCGGGATAGAAATTATTTTGAAAATGATTCCGGTAGTTCATGATTATGGATTTAAAAAAATTAGGCTCATCCCGTTTCTTTGTTCAATAAAAACAGGAGAGTTAAAATTAAACGAACACGTTGATTTTAACTGGGTTTTAACGAAGGAAATTGAAAAAATAAACTTTTCAGAAGCCGACAGAAAACTTTCCCGGCAAAAACAGAACCGACAAATTTTACAAAAATACATTGGGGAAAAGATAGATAATCCCGGATAAAATTGCTGCCCAGCCAATAATAGATAAAATCATATAAAATACAACGTGCTTACGTCGCGAGTAATATTTGTTGAGTAAAAATGCCCCCAGTGGGATAGTCAGAAATAGGGGTGTGGCAACAACAATCCCCCACAATCCATAAGTAGTTTTAATACGAGAAATAAGGCGGCTTTTCCGTGAAAATATTTTTGGTAATTTTTTTGTTTGCACCCTTTCGCAATAACCTTTGTAACGTACCCTGATAAAATGGGGAACCAGCCGGCACAAATATGGCCACGAAAAATCGATTCCCCGAATCAGCGGTTTACTCAGGTAATAAAAAAACAAAAAACCACCAATTCCCCCTACAAGAACTGCCAGCACTGCATGTTTGTATTCCAGGCCTATTATCATGGCATAGGGTAAAGTGAAAAAATATTTCACCGAAGCCAGTAAAACTACGTGTAGAATTTTTATTACCATTTTCTTAATACAACTGATTGTAAAACGGGGTGGCAGGGAAAATGTTTCATATTAAAAGTTAAAAAAGCTGTAGTTAATTTTTATTAAGCTCTTTAAAAAGTTAAGCTAACATTGTATATTTAAAACCTGTAAGTAAAAGCGCATGTTAGAGAAAATTCCAATTTATGAATTACCCTTCAGTGAAAATGAGAATCTTGAATTTAAGATTTACCGTGTCCAGGGCAGCGAAATAAATCAAATAGATTTTCCACATAAAACCAAATTGCCTCACAAACACAGTTATTACGAAATGTGCTTTTTTACTGGTGGTAGCGGGGAGCATGAAATTGACTTTACAACACACCCGATTATAACCCCAAGTATTCATTTTTTAAGGCCGGGGCAGGTCCATTTAATAAAACGGGGGGAAGCTTACAAAGGATATTTAGTTATTTTTTCGGAAGAATTTTTTAACCTCCGGTTTCAAAACCTGGAAGTTATTCCCGGATATCCATTGGTAACAAACCTCGAAAACGGACCAATCCTGCAATTAAACAGCGAGCTTTTTGAAGAGTTCCACCAACTGATAAAAAATATTGGGAACGAATTAGCCGACAGTGATAGCGATTCAGAAGAAATTATTATTGCGTACCTGAAAATTTTCTTTTTGAAATTACGCCAGAATTTTTCGAAACTGATTTCTACAGAAAACGAAGCTAACCGGACGATGAAAAAAACGGTGTATCGTTTTAATCAGTTGGTCGATAAATATTACGGACAGGTGAACCATGTAAAAGAATATGCTGAATTAATTGGAGAGTCGCCAATTCAACTTAACCGAGCCATTAAATCGGTAACCGGCAAAACAGCGAGCGACTTAATAATCGACCGTTTAATACTTGAAGCAAAGCGCCTTTTATTGTTTTCCGATTTGAGCAACAAAGAAGTAGCGTATAAACTTAATTATGAAGATCCATCGTATTTTGCCCGCATCTTCCGCAAAAAAACCGGGCTGACACCCTCGGGTTTCAGGGAGAAAATGAATGAACGTTATAGTTGAATTTTACTGAATTGGTTTATATTTGAAAAATTATTTGTAAAAAGGAAAATTCAAAACAATCTCTTAACTCACCACATTTTTAGGTTTCCCTTCAATAAAAGCTTTTAGGTTTTCGCTTGCAATATTCATTAACCGTGTTCGTGCTTCAAAAGTTGCCCAGGCAATGTGTGGTGTAATAAAGCAGTTTTTTGCTTTTGGTAAGGGATTGTCGGCGGTGGCTGGTTCTACCGATAAAACATCTAATCCGGCCCCGGCAATTTTTCCTGCGTTTAAGGCATCTGCCAAATCCTGTTCATTAATTAATGGGCCTCGCCCGGTATTTATTAGAAAAGCTGTTGGCTTCATTTTTTCGATTGTAGAAGTATTGATAAACCCTTTATTTTCGGCTGTTAAAGGGCAGTTAATACTAATAAAATCGCTTTTGGCAAGGAGGTTTTCTAAATCTACCTGGCTGGCATCGAAATCTACTTTTTTATTACTTCGGTTGTTAAAAATGATTTTCATTCCAAAAGCCAATCCTATTTTTGCAACGGCCTGCCCGATTTGCCCAAAACCAATTATCCCCAATGTTTTTCCAACCAGCTCTATTTGCGTTGTTTTCCAATAAGCAAAATCTATACTTTTTGCCCAATCGCCGGCAGACACCGAATTCGCATGGTCAGAAACATTTTGAGCAAAATTTAAAATATGAGAAAAAACCATTTGTGCTACCGAGGCAGTACTGTATGCCGGAATATTTGTAACGGTAATCCCAGCCTCTTTTGCAGCCTGAACATCCACAACATTGTAACCAGTTGCTAAAACGCCAATATATTTTAAATTAGGGAGTTGTCTGATAATGTTTTTATCAAAAATTACTTTATTGGTTGTAACAACATCGGCATTTTTTGCCCTCTCAATTGTTAATTCCGGCGGGGTTCGATCGTAAAAAGTACAATCCCCAAACTTTTCAATTCCGCTCCAGCTCAAATCGCCGGGGTTCAAAGCGTATCCATCGAGTACAACAACCTTCATATTTTATTGAATAAAACTGTTAATTAATAAGTGTTTAGTAAAGTCTGTAATTTGCGAAATGAATTTACAAAAATCCAAATGTCAAAAATCAAATCCCAAATTCAAATCTGTTCTGCTACTTAGGTATAAATCACAAATAACAATGTTTACATTTTCGAATTATACTGAATATTGAGAATTTAGTCATTGTTATTTATTTGTATTTTGGTGTTTGTTATTTGAGATTTTTATTAATTCAGACTAAAAAACAGGTGCTAATTAGCATTTAATTTTTTATTTCTTTTATTCCCCACATAAATAGCAATACCACCGGTGAAAAACATCAACAAACTATAAATTGCCGGTGCAATAGAAAATGCCGTGCTCCCTAATAAAATAACGGCAATAGAAATGGCCAGGGTTCCGTTTTGAATCCCCGATTCAATAGAAATAGAAATAGCCTGCCTGTTTTTAATATTAAATATTTTTGCTGAATAAAAACCAACCAACATTGTGGCTGCATTTAAACTTAAAGCTACCAGCCCTGCTTGTTGGAAATAAGAAATTAGGTTGTGCCTTTCTTTAATTAGGATTCCAAATATTACCAATGTAATAACAATTCCTGAAGCTACCCTGACTGGTTTGGCCATCCTTAATGCAAAAGCTTCTTTAAATTTCCTGACGAGCATGCCAATGCTTACCGGTAAAACAACAATTACAAAAATCTGTATAATTGTTTCAACAACATCAAGTTTAATCATTTGCCCTTCGTCTAAAAAACGGATTAAGGCAAAATTTACAATAAATGGAATTGTAATTATTGTTATTAAACTACTTAAGGCAGTAAGTGTAACCGATAAGGCAATGTCACCTTTTGCCAAATGAGATAATAAATTTGATGTTGGCCCTCCGGGACAAGCTGCTAAAATCATTATTCCTATTGCAATTTCAGGTTGTAACGGAAATACGGAAACCAAAGCAAATCCTATTATTGGTAGAATTATAAGCTGGTTAACCAGGCCAACAATTATTGCCTTTGGATACACGATAATCCGTTTGAAATCGTCGGCTACTAACGACAATCCCATTCCTAACATAATAATAATAAGAGAGACAGCTAAAAAAATTGTAGATCCTTTGTCCATGGTTTATAGTTTTAGTTTAGCGGGGCAATATATAAATTAATTTTTTATATCTGCAATTTATGTTGAAGGATAAGCTTTATGGAAATTTGTTTTTTTAAAATGGTTTATTTGAAATAGAACTGAAATAATTTTCTAACAGTTTTTAACCTGAACTATTCATAAATTTATCTATTCCGAAATCATACTGCTTTGAATAAAGAGAATGCTCGATTCTCGATTCTCAAAATAGCTGAGGCTATTTCTGCGAGGCTCAACTCTGTGCTTCCCTTTATTCTGTGCATTTTGAATTCTCATAACGAAAAACTCATGAATAATTCAGGTGAAATTTACGTGAAAGACCAAAGGCGGAAGTTGAAAATTGATCTGGCAGGCTTTAAAATTCCTGTAGGTCTGACTTTATTTTGTAGCCTCTTTTTACAATCGCTTTTTCGATTTCAGCTAAGTTCGTTTTTGCTGCATCAAATTTTACAACTGCTGTTGAATCGGATAAACTGGCTTTTACATGCTCAATCCCGGCCAATTCGTTTATTCCTTTTTCGATAGAAGCCACACACATATCGCAGTGCATACCGCTAATGTTTAATGTTGTTTCTACAACTTCGGCAGATTCCGTTGTTGCCTTGTCGGGATTTGTATTTTTGCTACCTGTATTGCACGATACAAAAATCAAAATAATAAATACATAAAATAATTTCTTCATAATATTAATTCTTAATTACTGGTTCTAAAATCTTTTGGTTTTCTTCGCTTGAGACCTTCATTACATTGTTAATTTTGTTACCCATTAGTTTAGAAAATAATCCCGAGTTCAACATCGAAACATAGGTTTTTCCATCTTTTTCATATACGGCAATCCTACAGGGCATCAAAGCCGAAACGAGTCGCTCTTCATTGCTTTTAAGTATTTCATAAGCATGTTCCGGTTTACACATCGAAAAAATTTTTACAGGATTTACTTCCAGGTTGTGGTTTTTCATGGTAGCTTGCAAATCGTACTGATGTGGAATACTCCAATTATTTTCAGCCGCCGAGGCAACAATAGTTTCAACCGTTTCGTCAAAACTCAGCTTGCTTTCGTTTTCAATGAACATTTGTTTCGGCAGAATTACAAAGAGTGCCAGCAAAGTTATACCAACACCAATTATTAATCCAGTTATAAATATGAATGATTTATTTTTCATGATACATTTTAGTTTTGTTAGTTAAACGTTTTTAATAAAAATTTGTTTACACCCCTCTAAGTCCCTGATTCATTACTATTTATTCTGAATTTAGATTTAAAAGAGATTCATCTGACTTCTGATAAACATAATCCATTTTTGATTGTTCATGCAAGATTCGAAGGACAAAACATTTAATTCTGATGACCCAGAATCCGATCTTTACCTGAATAGTATAAATCAATACAAACCCTCAACGCTTAAATAACGTTCACCAACATCGTAAGAAAAAGTTAAAATTCGCGAACCTGCGGGTAATTCTTTTATTTTTTTAGCAACAGCTGCCAGCGACGCACCCGACGATATTCCAACAAATAATCCTTCAAGTTTAGCAGCTTTTTTAGCAAATTCAAAAGCCTCTTCTTTACTAACCTGGATCGTACCATCTAATAAACTGGTATTTAGGTTTTCAGGAATAAAACCAGCACCAATTCCCTGAAGAGGGTGCGACCCGGAACTTCCACCTTCAATTACCGGACTTTCTTCCGGCTCAACTGCAAACACTTTTAGCTTAGGGAATTTCTTTTTTAATATTTCTGAAACCCCTGAAATATGTCCGCCCGTTCCAACTCCGGTTATCAGATAATCAATTCCTTCAGGAAAATCTTTGATGATTTCCAAAGCGGTATTTTTACGGTGGGCATCTACATTGGCATCGTTTGTAAATTGTGAGGGAATCCATGAGTTTGGAATCGCTTTAGCAAGTTCTTCTGCTTTTCCAATCGACCCAACCATTCCTCTGTTTTTTGAAGTAAGAACCAACTCGGCACCAAGTGCACTTAAAACTTGTCGGCGTTCCACCGACATGGATTCGGGCATTGTTAAAATAATCCGATAACCTTTTACGGCGGCTACCAAAGCCAGGCCAATTCCTGTGTTTCCCGAGGTTGGTTCAATAATTACTGAGTCAGGTTTTAGTAATCCACGTGCTTCTGCATCTTCTACCATCGAAAGAGCTATCCGGTCTTTTATACTTCCCCCGGGATTTGATTTTTCCACTTTTACCCAAACTTCATATTCTGCCGGGAATAAACGGTTTATCCGAACATGCGGCGTATTTCCAATAGTCTCCAAAATGTTTTGTGCTTTCATTTGTTAAAAAGTTGGAAGACGAAAGACAGAAGTCGGAAGGTTTTTTATGCCGACATCGAATCTCCATTTCTTCAGTTATAAAATCTAATAGTATTTGCTAATTCATTTTTTGTCCCGTATTTTTAAATTAAAAAAGGCCTCCCTGTTTCCAGAAAAGCCCTCGTTTATAATTAATAATAGTATTTCAATTTATAATACGAAAACACTTTTCCCTGCTTTTGGAAAACAACAATAACACATGGTCATATTATTTTTAGTGCTTTTCATATGGCTGGCAATATATGTAATTTTTATTGAATCTAAACAATAAACATGATTTTTTTCATGTTTTTGAGTGAATATAAATTTAATGCAAAAACGAAACCATCCGATTATGTTGCAACTAAAACGGATGGTATCCTTCTCAAATTAGAGAAAATTCCTGAACTTCCTCCACAACTGACGACTGCAACTGAGAACTGAGACTGAAAACTGCGACTGAAAACTGCGACTGAAAACTAATTCTTATACCTCAACCATTTTATCAGTTCTTTAATATTTACTTTTTTACCGTACATTAATAAACCAACACGATAAATTTTTGCTGCAGCTGCAATTGCTCCAACTGTTGTTAAAATTAGCAGGAACATTGAAAGAAGCAATTCCCATGTTGGAATTCCGTACGGAACACGTGCCAACATTGCAACTGGAGCTGTAAATGGAATTATCGATGCCCAAAAAGCAACCGGTCCTTCCGGATTTCGTGCAATTGGAAACAACAACATTATTGAAAGTATCAACGGAAATGTTACCGGAAGTACCATTTGTTGCGAATCTTCGTCGTTATCTACCGCTGCACCTACGGCGCCAAGTAATGAACTATACAATAAATAACCGGCTAAGAAATAAAATACAAAAGAGAAAAGGATAAGTGGCAAATTCAGGTTGCCTATCATTTCCATAACTTCCATAACTTTATTTTGATCGGCGGCCTGTGCCATGGCAGGATTCATTTGCGATTGGGTTTCCATTAAACTTTGTCCCATTTCCTGAGCGGACTCTGGGGTAAAAAATGCTTGAACACCAATTAGAACCACAACACCAAGAACAATCCAAATGGCAACTTGTGTTAATCCAACCAGCGCAGTTCCAATAATTTTACCCGCCATTAACTGGCTTGGTTTAACCGACGAGATTATCACCTCAATAATCCGGCTTTTTTTCTCTTCCATAACACTGCGCATTACCATTGCACCGTACATAAACACGAAAAAGTAAATGATAAATCCCATTGCATAACTGGCAATAAATGCAATAGTTGACGAGCTTTTTTGGGTTTCGCCCGAATCAGAAATTTTTAATGTGTTTAGCTGAACTCTGGTACTTGTACTTGCCAATCGTTCTTCCAAATCCGGAATGCCTGATTCTGCAATTACTTTTTGTCGCTTATCGTTTTCAATAAACCGGCTTAATTTTCTCTCAATCTGCTCACCCAATTCAATTGGAAGCTGTTTTTCAGAAATAAGCTGAGCTGTATTATTCGAATAAATATTTCCCGGAATATAAAGTAGGGCGTAAAAATCAGTGTTTTTCAAATTGGTTTTTAAATCCTGGTATTCTTCTTTCGGAATAAAATGATATTTAGTGTATTCTTCTTCTCCAAACTCGCCTAAAAAAAGTGTCGATTCATCGAAGACGGCAATTGTCCGTTCCTTTTTATCGTTGTTTAACGATAGAAAAATAATTAACGCAAACATTCCGGCAAAAAGGAATGGTACAAGCAGCGTAAGAATTATAAACGATTTTTTCTTTACCCTTTTTAAATATTCATTTTTAAGTATGAGTAGTGTATTGTTCATTTTTTTGGTTATTTATTTTTAATTATTTTTTGTCATCATTTTTGCTTTTAAGGCAAAAATGCTGCCAAAAAGGATTCCTGTGTTTTGTTAATCCCCGGATTAAAACCCGGGGTTAGTTATTGTTTTTTTATCTTTTTTTTACCTATTTGCAAATATTTATATTCCATAAAAAAGATAATTATTTTATTTTTCACTCTGCCCCTTGAGGGGAGCTGGAAGGGGCTATTATTTTTTGTTTGATTCTTCAACAGCTTTAATAAAAACATCATTCATGCTTGGAATTACTTCCTCGAAAGAGAGAATTTCAGATACCGGCATGAGTGCCTGCAATAAATCGTTGTTTGAATTTCCGTTCAGATATTGAATGGTTAAATGATTTTCCTTTTCCATTTCAGAATGGCCGATTATTTTGTATTGTTGTCCAAGTGAATGATTTACATTATTATAATCGCCCCGGTACTTAATTTCATAAATGTTCGATTTATATTTCTCGCGAATTTTATCGGTTGGACCATCTTCAATTTTTACCGATTTGTTAATAAGTGCAATATCGTCGCACAATTCTTCAACCGAGCCCATATTATGCGTTGAAAAAATAACGGTTGCCCCGTCGTTTCTAAGCTGAAGTATTTCTTGTTTTATAAGATTTGTATTAATCGGATCGAAGCCACTAAAGGGTTCATCAAAAATCAGTAATTTTGGTTTGTGAACAACGGTAGTAATAAATTGTACTTTTTGCTGCATTCCTTTCGAAAGCTCTTCGACTTTTTTATTCCACCAAGCCATAATTTCAAACTTCTCGAACCACTGTTTTAAATTTCGCGTGGCTTCCTGTTTGCTCAGTCCTTTTAATTGTGCGAGATAAATTGCCTGTTCTCCAATTTTCATTTTTTTATAAAGACCACGTTCTTCCGGCAAATAACCAATTTTCGAAATATCAGCTCGCGTTAGTTTTTGTCCGTTTAAAAATACTTCGCCACGGTCGGGAGCGGTAATCTGATTTATAATACGAATTAGCGTGGTTTTGCCCGCGCCGTTTGGACCAAGCAAGCCAAAAATACTCTGTTCTTTTACCGAAATGCTAACATCGGTTAATGCCTGAGTGGCGGCAAAAACCTTATCCACATTTTTTGCTTCAAATAATTCCATAAATATTTTCTTTTTAAGTATCGGTATTAACTAAAAAATTACACAGTTCAGAAATAGAACGCCCAAAACTACAAGAAAGTTTTAATACGAAGGACTATTCAAAAAATTATATTTCTTAATATCTTTATCAAATAATTAATGTTCTATTTTAGAGGTCAAAATTAAAATTTGGCGTTCAATAATAATAAATGATTTTTAGTTTCACCAATATATTCTTGTGGTTAAAAAAACCATTCCCATTTATTGAAACAAATAAATCCAGGTTTCTTATTTCAATACTTTTTGGCTTGTTCGTTTTTCTTTTTTTAATTTCTTTTCAACCATTTGGAATAAAAGATATTGATAAAAATAAGCATTTAATAATTCTTGGCTATGGTGTAATTACCTCTGTTATTATGCTCGTGAATTTTTTTGTCTTTCCATTTTTTTTGAAAGCTACATTCAACCTGGGGAATTGGAATATTTTGAAAGAATTTCTTTTTATACTTTGGAACATTGTGATTATAAGTTTTTGCAATTGGAAATATAATCTAATTGCCAATGATGGAACTTTATTGCAACACAGTCTTTTTTCGTTTGTTGCAATCACAATAAGCGTGGGTATTTTTCCAACAATATTCCTAATTTTTTTTACTGAAAGAAACCTTTATAAAAAGAATAACGATAAAGCCAAAATACTAACATCAGGAATTGAGGCTTATAAAAAACAAGTTTCAAAAAATAACATTGTGACAATTAATTCTGACACTCAAAAAGATTCTTTTAGTGGTGAAATTAGTTCTATTCTATACGTTGCATCGGAAGGAAATTATTCACAAGTATTTTACAAGGTTAATAATTCAGTTGGGAAAAAACTGATTCGAATTTCAATGAAAAACATTGAAGAACAAATAGAACAGTTTAATACTTTGGTGAGATGCCACCGTTCTTATTTTGTAAATATCCGGAATGTAAAAAACGTAATGGGAAATGCACGGTCATCGTATATTATTTTAAACGATGTTGACTTTCAGGTTCCGGTTTCAAGGAACTTTTCAAGAGAACTGTTACTTAAATTTTCAGAATAAAAGTTTCCTATTATAATTACCTTTTCGTCAATTTGTTGTCCCATTCATCCTGATAAAATCCAGTTTGTCACAATTTACTCCCATTCATCACAAAAGTTTTAAACGGATTTTAATAATTACTAAATTCGTTAAAAAAAACATCGATATATGAAAACAATAATTTCTTCTTTTTTTTTAATTGTGTTCTTCTTAAATGCAAATTCAGCAAATTCTAACCAGGATTTAAAACAGATAATCCGTGGTGTGGTAGTTGACAAACAAACACAAATGCCACTTCCCGGGGCAAATATTGCACTACTAAATTATATTCGCCCGGTAGGAACAATTACCAACGCAAATGGCGAATTCAGGTTAGAAAATATTCCTGTAGGCAGACAAGGAATCCAGATTAGTTTTATTGGTTACCATCAATTTTTTGCAAAAAATTTAATAGTGAATTCGGCCAAAGAAATTGTTTTGTTTATTGAGCTGGAAGAAAAAGTGGAAACTACAGAAGAAGTTACCGTGATAGGAAATTATCGGAAAGATTTGGCAATGAACAAAATGGCAAGTGTAAGTGCACGTGCTTTTACTGTTGAAGAGACCGGTCGATATGCCGGGAGCCGGGAGGATGTTGCACGGATGGTAACAAATTTTGCCGGGGTTTCGGGTTTGAACGATCAACGTAACGATATAATTATCAGAGGGAACACGCCCGGTGGAATTCTTTGGCGCCTGGAAGATGTGGATATTCCGAACCCAAACCATTTTGCCGCAACCGGAACAACAGGTGGACCAATTGGAATGCTTAACAACAATACTTTACGCAACTCCGATTTTTTCACGGGAGCCTTTCCAGCGGAATATGCCAATGTATTTTCGGGCGTTTTCGATTTAAATATGCGCGAAGGGAACAACGAAAAATATGAATTTTTAGGTCAGGTAGGTTTTAACGGTTTTGAACTTGGTGCCGAGGGACCATTAAAAAAAGGGGGCAAAAGTTCGTTCCTTGCCAATTACCGATATTCAACTTTGCAGGTATTCGATTTATTTGGAATTAGTTTTGGGACTGCCGGAATCCCAAAATATCAGGATTTAAATTTCAAAATGAATTTTCCACTAAAAAAGGGTAAAATTACCTGGTTTGGTTTGGGTGGAATTAGTACTATTTCGATGCTCGACAATGAAGAAAACAGTGCCGACCTTTATTCGAACGAAGGAATGGATATTATTAATGGTTCCACATCTGCCGTTACAGGAATAAATTACACCCGTTTTCACAGCGAAAAATCATATAGCAAATTTGTTTTATCGTATGTTTTTCAAAATGCATCGACGACACTAGACACACTCAATTTTGAAGGTTTGCCAAATCCATATTACCGCGAAGATAATGTGGAAGAAAGATTAACTTTTAAATACATTTTTAATAAAAAATTTAACCGTCAATTGTCAAATCGTTCTGGTTTAACAATTGACAAATATGGCTTTAGTTTGAAAACAAAATTCTGGGACAACGGTTGGATAAACATGTTAGATAATAATAAATCGGTATTCGATGGTACAAATCTTTACCGGTCCTATTCTCAGTTTGTGTATAAATTTTCCGACCGGTTTCAGATTAAACCCGGAATAAGTTTAATGTATTTTGGGTTGACTGAAGGTTTTTCAGTTGAACCTCGATTTGGCGCAAATTGGAACATCAGTCAAAATACAAGCCTAAATTTGGGTTATGGAATGCACTCGAAAATACAGTCCTTGGCAACCTATTTTTTGGAATCGGAAGATATAAATGGATCAATTGTTTTATCAAACCGGGACCTGGATTTCACAAAAGCACATCACTGGATTTTAGGTTTCGATGTTTTACTTGGCGAACAATTACGCCTAAAAACAGAAACATATTATCAATATCTTTTTAATGTTCCGATTGAAATAGAACCTTCGTATTACAGCATATTAAACACAGGTGCAGAATGGGGTTTAAATACGCGCGATTTTCTTGTAAACAAAGGAGAAGGCTGGAATTATGGTGTTGAAATTACACTTGAAAAATTCTACCATAACAACTACTACTTTTTATGCACAGCATCTCTTTTCGATTCGAAATACATGGCAAGCGACGGTGTAAAACGAAACACAGCTTTTAACGGTAAATTTGTTTTGAATTCACTTTTTGGTAAAGAATTCAAATTAAAAAAGAACGCAACTTTAGTTATTGACACAAAAATTACCTGGGCAGGTGGAAAAAGATTTACACCAATCGATGTGGAAGCCTCCCGAAACAGTACTTCTGCATTTTCAACAGAATATTTTGAAGATTTGGCCTACTCGGAACAGTTTTCAAATTATTTTAAAGCCGATGTTAAAATTGGTTTTAGAAAAGACGGCAAAAAAGTTTCGCAAGTTTGGGAGTTTTACATTGAAAATGTAAGCAATCATAAAAATCCGCTAAACCAATTGTACAGCAAAAGTAAAGGGAAAATAGAAGTTATTAATCAACTAGGATTTTTCCCTTTGTTCAATTATAAAATTTACTTTTAGGCAACACTTCTTAAACAATATTCTACAAGCGGGATTTTTTTGGAAATTGAAATTATCTGTCGAAATCTTAGTGTTTATTTCAATTTCTATTAATTAAGGATTTATGGTTTTCCACTCCCCATTATGTCCATTCAAAAAAATGGGTGACCACTACCAATGACAAATTTACTTTTTAAGATCCTGAAACAAGTTCAGGATTACGTTCCAATAAACAATGCTAATTAAAACGTCGTGCCGAATTCATTTCGGCATCTCATCTGTTATACCAATTGTACTTTGAAATGCCGTGTGGCAATTTCGAAGTTTATAATGGTTAATGCCGATACTACAACAAAGGAGTATGCTGAGTAAAACGAAAGCATGCGACATTTGATTGTTAAATCGGTATTATTTGCTTATTATGCCCAATAATTTTGGGTGAACTCTGCCAATGACAGATCTATGTAAAATATTGTCCCGTAATGAATTACCAAATATCAAAAATACAAATATCAAAAAATTAAGTTTTTAAAACGATTCCATTTCAAAGAATTTAGAATTTTATTTAATTGGAATTTATTTGAAATTTGATAATTGTATTTTGGTATTTCTGTCATTATCTCATTATGCCTAATAAAATTAGGTGAACTCTCAGACCGATTGTTCCCATGCTCGTAGTCGAAGGGTTTTGTTAATCGATGTTGTTATTGATATTACTGCTTCTTACTCACTTTTTTTTCATTTTGCTGTTCAAGGTTTTCGGTGAGTTTTCGCACAATTTTCAAATTATCAAAAAATTCTTTTCCAATAACACGTAAAATAGTGTAAACCGGAATGGCCAGGATCATACCAAGTATTCCGGCCAAGCTTCCTGCCGCCATTATTACAAGGAAAATTTCAAGGGGATGCGCTTTTACACTGCTCGAATAAATTAATGGTTGGAACAAAACATTGTCGATTACCTGTACCGAAGCAAAAACTAAAACCATAAAACCAAGCAACGGAAGTGTTTGGCTCATAAAATCGGCATTAAGATTTAGTGCTGCCCCAATTATTAAACCAACAGTTGCCCCCATCCACGGGCCTAAATATGGAATTACATTAAATAATCCACAAAACAATCCGATTACTACAGCATGGTTAAACTCAATTCCAACAATCGTCAAGCCCAACGTAACCAGCACCATTACCATAAAAACCTCGAATATTAATCCAATAAAATAACGGCGAAGTAAATGTGAGATTGAATCAAGAATATGAGCAACCTTAATTTCCATTTCGGTGGGTACAATTAATAATACACCTTCGCGAAAGGTTTTCTCATCTTTCAAAAAGAAGAATGTTATAAACGATACCGAGAAAAAAGCAATAAGAAGTTCGCCAAGAGTGCTGGCGATGATCCCAAAAATATTAGTAAGCTGCGAAAAATCAATTTTAGAACTTAATCGTTCTGAAACCACATCCATAAATGTCCGGTTTTCTATAACTACAGGATCGCTGCTAAAAAATTGCATTAGCCGGGTTAAGGGTTCTTCGATAGAATTAATAACAGCTTCAAAATCAACTTGCGAAAGAGTTTCCAATTCGCCAATTAATAAAGGGATAATAAACCGGAAAAAAGTTGCAAAAACTATCCAAATGCTTATTAATGTTAGAAAAGCTGCTAATCCTTTCGGAATTTTTAATTTTTTAATTTTTATTTGTGCCAACCAGCGAACCAGCGGCCTGCCAATAAAAGATAACACAACCGAAATTAAAATATAAGTTACAATGGAACTAAAATACCAAAGCAATAAAACTACAAACAATCCACCTGTTATTAGTAAAATAGTCTTGGTCCAACCTTTTAATTGAATCATTTATTTTCGATTTTAAACAAATATAAATGAAAAATGGTGCGCCTCAAACAAATCTATATTTTTGTTGTCGGTAAAAGGAATTTTCCTTTTTAGTTATCGATTTTTTTCTATTTTTATGCTGGACAATTTTTTAGGCAGTTTCTAGGAGGGACATTTTAATCTTTTTTTAAAGAGCTAAAATGTACAACCAAAAAAAAGTAAAAGTTTTAATAGTTGACGATGAACCGGAAGCGTGCAATCTTCTTATTTCGTTATTAGGTGAATTGAAAAATATTGAGGTATTAGGCGCAGCTACAAATGCTGAAGAAGCACTTTACCTGTTGGTTGAATGTACACCCGACTTAATTCTGCTCGACATTAATATGCCGGGTAAATCAGGTTTGGATTTTGTTCAACTGCTCCGTAAAAGTAATATTGATGTTCCGGTCGTATTTATTTCGGCTTTCAAAAAATATGCAATCCATGCTATTCGTTTGGGGGTGTACAGTTTTATAGCAAAACCTTTTGATAAAGAAGAATTAAGTTATGTAATTGAAAAATATCGCCTGAAAAACAATAAGGATTTATATGGTAAATTAATGGATGTTGTACATTCAATTAAAGAAGAACCTAAAATTACGGTTAACTCCTGGAACAATAAAATTTTATTGGATCCCAACGAAATTATTTATTTCAATTCAGATAATGGTTGCACTGATATTTATCTCAAAAATGGCAAAAAAGAAGTTGCCAATAATTCCCTATCCCAAATAGAATTAAAAGTTAAAGGGGGAAATTTTTCCCGCTTAGGCCGATCTGCCCTTATCAATCAGAAATACATAAGGAGCATAGACAAAACAACAAACATTTGTTTGTTGAAATACAACGATAAAACGTGGGAAGTATCGGCTAACAGCAAATCAATCAGGAAAATCCTTACAGAAAACTTTAGTTATGTTTGAACACAAATTAACAACAGTTATAATTGATAACAACATAGCAGAATTAAAAAAACTTAGCACCAGGCTGAACAAAACAGCGAAATTTTCAATTGTTGGAAAATCTACTACGGGAAAACATGGAATCTCGCTTATTCATAATTTTACACCACAACTTGTATTTATAAATGTTGATTTGATCGATATTAACGGGCTTGAATTTGTAAAAATCCTGCGTAGCAGAAATATTTTTACCCAAATTGTTTTTGTTGCCGACAATGATAAATATGCTTTTGATTCACTTCAATTAGAACCATTTGATTATTTAATAAAACCAATTCGAAAAGATCATATTCAACAAATTCTCGAAAGGATTGAATTTAAGTTGGAAAAAGAAGAATTAATTCGCAAAGTGGATCTTTATGCAAAATCGCACTCGATATCTACAAAACGGATTCTCAAACAAAAAAAGGGGATCATAATTTTATTATTAGAAGAAATTGTTTTTTGTAAAGCTGAACTTACAATCACCTTATTGATTCTAAAAAATGGAAAAAAAGTGCGATTAAAAACCGGGCTGAACGAAACACTGAAAACAATTAACAGTAAAGATTTTATAAAAATAAGCCGCTCTTATTGTATTAACAGCAATTACCTGCATAAAATCGAAATCGATAACAACAAGTGTATTTTATATTCTGAAGGCAACACCTGGGAAGTTCCAGCTTCAAAATGTGCAATTAAAAGGTTAGAAAAATTTATTACTAATACATGAATTAATAAAAACACAGAAAACTCCTTAAAGAATTCCCCGTGTTTTTACCCTCATTTTTCTGAAATTACCAGCATTTCAAAATCTTTTACGGCAAGTTTTTTCTTCTGAAAATTTCCCGTTTCACAACCCCAGATTTCAATATCCTTCATTTTCAAAGTTTGTAGCAACCATGTAATTTCAGACGGTGCATAATAACGTTCGTTGCAATCCAGCTTTCGATTGTTACCATCGTCATCCGGGATTTCCATCAAATTTCTATCCCTAAAAGTCATCAAGTCAAACGAATGATTTTCAAAGGTGCCTGACACCATATTTTCGTCATGAAACTTTTTAAGATTATTAAAAACAGGAAACAAAACACTGAGAGTTGTAAAAATAAATTTTCCACCAGGTTTCAACGTTGCCACCACATTTTTAAGTATTTCAAAATTTTCTTCGTCGGTATCCATTAACGAAAAACCGCCTTCACAAAGCATAATTGCAAGGTCAAATTTATCTCGAAGCTGGATATCTCGGGCATCCATCTGAATAAAATCTACCTCAATATTTGCTTTTGCTGCCTTTTCACGGGCTGCTTTCAACTGATCGAATGAAAGGTCAATGCCGGTTACCTTATATCCACGTTTTGCCAGTTCTATTGCATGCCTGCCCGTTCCGCAGCCCACATCTAAAATTGAAATATTTTTGTTCGATTTAATTTCGTTCTCAATAAAATCTACTTCCTGCAATGTTCCTTTAGTGAAAATTTCGGTGTCGTATGTTTGTGCATAATTCTCGAACAATAGTTCGTACCAAGGTTTATGATTCATTGTATTAATTTTAATATGTTTTTGAAAAATAATAAAGAATTATCCCGCGTTTATTAAACCTGGGATTCTGAAAACTGAAATGAAGTAAAAATTATATTACAAACATAAAATTGTGTTGCGTATTCTTATGATTCAAAATTAGTAAGATTTGTCGAAACTTCGTCAATTTTTATAATTTTAAAACCTTTTAAACTACTTGAAAAAATATTTAAATACCGTTTCCGCTTTTCAATTTTACCAATTGGTAAGATACTCAACACTGATATTAATTGGAGTTGTATTCACAAAAACGGCCTTAACGCAAAGCGCAATTGGCGAATACGAAACCTTTGTATTTATTGCCGGAGCAGTTAGTTTTTTCTGGTTAAACGGATTATTAAAAGCTCTTTTACCCCTTTCAGCAGAAAATAAAAAATCAAATATTTTTAGTGCATTTGTTTTAATCCAGATTTTTAGTTTATCCGCAGCAATATTTTTGCTATTGTTGCAAGCCCTGTTTTCAAAATACTTATTAAACGAAAAGAACATCCCTGAAATCTGGTTACTTCTGGTTTATATTGTTTTTGGTGTACCTGCAAACCTGGTAGAATACTTCTATTTGATAAAAAAGAAAAACCGTGCAATTGTTTTTTATGCAACTATTTCGTTTTTCATTCAGTTTATTCTTGTGATTTTACCTCCTGTTTTAGGTTACGGAATAGCACTAGCAATCAAAGGGCTGGTTCTTTCGGCAGTGTTGCGTTACATTTGGCTTTGGGTAATTCTGGTTTATTATTCTGAAATTTCTTATTCACAGATTTTTGTAAAAGAACACTTGAAATTAGGCGGGCCACTTGTAGCTGCTACATTTCTAAGCGGCTCGGCGCAGTTTGTCGATGGCTTTATTGTAACATCGAAATTCGATGAAAATACTTTTGCTGTTTTCAGGTACGGAGCACGCGAATTGCCACTTGCCATGTTATTGGCAAATGCAATGGGCAGTGCCATGCTACCAGAATTCGCAATAAAAAACAGATTAAAGCAAAACCTTAAAAAACTTAAACAAAGCGTTTCGAAATTAATGCACTTTTTATTCCCCTTAACAGCCATTTTGCTGTTAATTTCGCACACGGTTTTTCCAGTTTTATTCAATCCTGAATTTAAAGAAAGTGCGACCATTTTTAACATTTATCTTTTACTTGTTATCAGCAGGTTACTTATGCCGCAAACCATTTTAAACGGGCTCAAAATTTCAAAAAATATTATGTACGCCTCATTCTTCGAATTAGTACTAAATATATCATTAAGTTTGATTTTTGTTCAGTTTTGGGGAATTGCAGGAATTGCCTTTGCAACATTTTTAGCCTATTTATTCGAAAAAATATATTTAACAATTGTTGTTCGTCGTAAATTGAATATTCAGTTACAAGAATATCTTCCTATTAATTTTTACTTTTTATATTCTGTGGGAATAGTTGTAATTTTTATTTTTGCAGAATTAATTTTTTAAACCCATGGATTTAATACTCGACAATAAAGATACGGAGAAAAAATACCAATCAATTCTTTCAAAAATAAAGTTGGCACGAAATGGAGATATTGCCGATGCGATGAAAAGGGGTGGTATTATTTATAAAATGAATTGGGGAGTTTCGCTTGTTGTACTACGTGAAATGGCAAAAGAATTTGATCCCGACCATTTGCTCGCACTAAAACTATGGAACAAACAATGGCGCGAATCGATGATACTGGCAACACTACTGGATGAACCTGAATTTGTTTCTGAGGAACAAATGGATTTCTGGACAAAAAGTTTTGAAAACACCGAGGTAGCAGAAATGGCCTCAACGCATTTATGGGTGAAAACAAAATTTGCTTTTGCAAAATCGTTGGAATGGTGCCGGGGCAAAAAACATTTGGTGCGTTTTACAGGGGTTCATTTAATGGGAAGGCTGGCAATAGTCGAGAAAAATGCACTTGACGAAATGTTTGAACTTTTTTTCGACGAATTACCTACCCTGGCAAAAGACCCAAAATTATACACAGTAATATACCGTTCGGTACTTGCAATGGGTTCGCGTTCGAAATTAATGAATGATCAAAGTATTGAATTAACAAAAACATTTCAGCTAAGCGATTCTGAAAGTGCTTTAAAACTTGGAGGGGAATTGTTTGATGAACTGACATTTGTAAGATCAAATTTCGAATAATACCAATTGTTATTCAAAATACCGCTTAGCAAATTTTGAAGTTGCTATTGCCTGTCCCTAATCTATTTCGGGAGGTTAGCCGATCACTATATAACATTTAAGGGAAAAGACAACAAAGCTCCCAAAAGACATGTTTTTAAGTTTGTATTGAAAGTTGATTTTTTTTCCTTGAAAGAAGGACCAAATAATGAAACTCAATTAAATCAATTAATTCCTCGTGACTTGGAACGAGGTTTCTTTATATTCACCCCTAATTTTAGGGGAGAAAACTTTTCAGTGAACACTTTAGGGAATAAACTGTATTTCTTATATTGGCAAAAAATAAAGACAAAAAAATGAAAATAATCTCGTGGAATGTAAACGGAATACGTGCAGTTGCAAAAAAGAACTTTTTTGAGGATTTTAAAATTATGGCTCCTGATATTTTATGTTTGCAGGAGACTAAAGCTCAAAACGATCAGGTTGCTGAAACGCTTGCCCCAATTACAAATTATCATATTTATTCCAATTCAGCAGAAAAAAAGGGTTACTCAGGAACTGCAATTCTCTCTAAAACAAAACCCCTTTCTGTTTCCCGCGACATTGGTATTTCCAAATTCGATACCGAAGGCCGTGTGCTATGTTTGGAGTATGAAGATTTTTTCCTGATTGACGTTTATGTTCCCAATTCAGGCAGCGAGTTAAAAAGATTGGATTATCGTCAGGACTGGGATTTAGCTTTTTTTAATTACCTGAAAAATTTGGAAAAAACCAAACCGGTAATTGTTTGTGGCGATTTTAATGTTGCCCATAAAGCAATAGATTTGGCACGACCTAAACCCAACTACAATAAATCTGCGGGATTTATGCAGGAAGAAATTGACGGCATGGATCGCTACACACAGAATGGTTTTATCGATACTTTCCGGCATTTTTACCCCGATACTTCTGAGAAATATTCGTGGTGGAGTTACCGTGCCGGAGCCAGAGGCAATAATGTAGGCTGGAGAATCGATTATTTTCTAGCAAGCAAAGCTCTTATTCCATTCATAAAAAATGCTACAATTCTAAATGAAATAATGGGTTCCGACCATTGCCCCGTGGAAATTGAAGTGAAATAACTCTTTCACTTTGGGAAGAATATTCGATTACAAATTCAACCAGTAATTCACTTTCAACATTAAAGCACGGTATTTTGGAATACGGTTTTCGATGGAATAGTTATCGGTATAAACCAGATAAATATCCGACATGGGTTTGAATCTCCATTGAATTCGACTGTTAATATTAAAGTTGTCGCTTTGCGTTTCATACTGCATAAAAGTAGTCCAAAACAGATTTCGGGAGAAATTAAAATCGATGCGTGGAGTGATATTAAATAAGGTTCGCGAACCATAAATTTCAGGAAGTTGAAGATTATTGTATTCTAACATTACGGCAAAATTTCCCCAGGGCTGAACTCTGTATTTTAGATTCAACTGCGTTTGCAAGCGATTGCCATTATAAAAACCTCCATAAAGCACACGGCTTCCAAAACCGAATAAATCTCGTTGATCCGATTCGTATCCAATTTCACCTGAATTGTAATTATAAATACCTGCCGGAAGGGGCGTATCGCCAGTAAACGAATACGGGTACAATAGATTTATTTTTGTTGTTGTAATTGCCGCTGTTACTACACTTGTATTTGAAAAACGGAGATTGTAGTTTACTTCCAGATCACTATTTAGCAACGTTTTATCAGTGCCAAAATCGTAAGAATATCGCCCGCCAATTTCATGGGAAATTATTTTTTCATGACTGTTTGCATATATTGTATAACCCCACCGGGAATACCAGTGGTGCATGCCAATTCGAATTACCGTATCTCTTTCAGCATCGTAATATTCCTGCCCCCGAAAATAGCCCATGTCGGCAATGTAATTTACGCCAACACCTGCCAGATTTGAATAGACACTAATGTTTTTACTGTCGTAACCAATTCCAAAATTGTAAAAATAATTTTCATCATTTTCTCCCGGATTAAACGATTTTGAATAGCCCGCAAAATTCTGAAATCTTCCATCTTCCGACCTGTACAAAAATTCGAGTCCTGCATTCCGATTGTAATCATCATAAGATATATTTGTTGCCTGACGATTGTGCAAATATCCTTTAATAACCGACCTTGAAAATACTTGCTGATGAAATGCAAAGGCGGTATAATTCTGTGCAAAAAAATCATTGGTTTTCCGTGTTTGCATATTCATTAAACCAATTCTCAAATCTTTGTTTATGTTTCCACTTACACGCGCTCCAAACAAAATAGGAATCGGACTTCCATCCTCATCCAAACCAATTCTTCTTGAAAAAAACGGTTTCATCGGCGGAATTCCAAAGTCTTCAAAAACATCACTATTTTCCAAAAAGAAAAGTCGTTTTTCGGGCAATCGAACATTAAATAGCGAAAGATTTGTTACCTGTTCATCAATTTCAACCTGAGAGAAATTTGGATTAATAGTAAGGTCAAAATTTAAACTTGAGGTTAGCGCAACTTTCCCATCAATTCCGGTTTGAAATTCAGTTTTGTTGGGTGTATTGTTTTCGATATCTCGCGAAATACCACTTAAAACATACGGAATTAATGAAATATTACTTTTAACTTTTTGAGGTGGATTGTCCCAGTTTAATTGTCCTGCGTAACCCAAATCAATTTCCGGAAATTCCAACGGAACAGGTTCCCAGGTATGAATGCTGTTTGACTGTGCATCGATTCGAAAAAAGTTTATTCCCCATGTTGTTTTCCCATCGTCGAAACGCAATGTTTTAAACGGAATTGCAATTTCAATTTCCCACCGGTCATCGTATCTTTTTACTTCCGAATACCACTTATTATCCCAAGCTATATTTACACCTCTTGGAGTTCGTCCAGGCTCCAGTATTTCTCTGCGTCCGGTTTGCCCCGAAACCAACATTTCGGTTTGAACACCCATCGGATTTACCCCAAACACAAAACCATTTGTTCGTTCATTTACCGGATCGATAACAATTCCAAAAGCATCGCCCGCCTGAAGTGTATTGTCTCTTTTTAAAGTTTGAATAATGTAATTGTCAGGGCCGAAACAAATGGCTCCAATATATAAGAACTGGTTGTCGTATGTCAATTTCACATGTGTTTGATTTGCCTGTTCTGCAAGTCGGTCATCAACCGGAAAACTCATTTTGAAATCGCTTGTTGATTCAACATTGCTCCACGATTCTTCATTCAAATTTCCATCGACAATAATATTCCCAACAGCTGCTTTTAAATTATAACTTCGAGCTATTTTGTTTTCATCATTATTTTGCCCTTTTGCCTGAAAAAGAAAAAGTACAGATAAAACCGAGACAATAAATATTTTGTTTTTAATCATTCTTTAAAATAGTGAGATTGTAAAAATTACAACCAATAGTAAATTTTAATTTTAATTATTGAGTCCATCCCAAAAAACTATTTTTCGTCATTGCGGACGGAGTGAAGCAATCTCAACAAACATATTTAAAGTGATATAAGATTGCTTCGTGCCTCGCAATGACGGACGTTTTGACTTTTCTGAATAGTTCATTATTTGAATTGAAAATTTGCAAATCCGGCCTTAGTAAATTCATCTGAACTATGGGAAGTTACTGCCAATCCAACCAACAACTCACCGTGTAATTTTTGTGTGAATGTGGAAAAGAGTTTCCATGTTTTGTTGTCGCTACTCATGTAAGACTCAAATACATCTCCCGACCTTTTCAGTCTAATCCACGTATTCGGGAAGTTCACATCAAAGTCTTTTCCGGCTGTTTCCGGATTCGGATAAATCGCTTTCATTTCTCCCCCTTTTTCTGTTCTGTATTGAAATTCGCAACCTCCATTGTTTTTATTGCGTGGCGTGTTGTCCGGAAAAATCTGGAAATAAACATGACGGCTATTATCACTTAAATCGGCACGCGCCATAATTCCGGCTTTTGTATATTGATGTGCTTTACTTAAACTCAAAACCTGCACGCTTAAATCAAAATCGCCAATCAGTTTTTTGTACCCAAAATTAAATTCATCGTTTGTTCCCCAAATATCTGCACCGCCGGCTACAATTTCTATTTCATTATTATCGATTGTTGTTTTTCCGGTTTTAGTAGCCGTTCCAACATCGGTAAATTTCAATTCCGAAAAAGGTAATATTTTATTTGATTTTGATTTTTTCGAATCACTTTCACCTATACAAAAGAGATGTTTATCGCCACGCAAATATATTTTTCCATTGCTAATTGCAGGCGAGGCATTCATTCTTTCGCCGATTGAATTTTTCGCGATTGTCTCAAAAGTTGGACCCGGTTTGATTACAGTAATCACACCCTCGTCGTTTGGCATGTAAACCAAACCGTCGGCCAAAACAGGTGACGAATATTGCCTACCCAATTTTTCAACCCAAAGAATATTTCCGGTTGCCGCATCAATACAATGTACGTTTCCATTGGTCATTGTTGTAAGAATATAATCGCCTGTAGTAATTGGCGAAGGGACATAAACCGCACCTTCTTTGTTCTTCCAAACCACGTGACTTTCTGTAACATCGCCAGAACCATCAGGTTTTATAGCCAATAAAAAACGTTGTGGCCATGCACTGCTCATAATCACCAAGTTCTCCTTTTCATTATAAACGGGAGTTGAAGTGAAATCTTCTGAAGGTCCGCTTACAAACCAATATCGCGAACCATCGTTGGGGTTATACGAACCAATTTCCCTGTTTCCACCAAAAATCATTTGCATTTTTCCAGCCATTTTTCTAAAAATTGGGGTTGTAAAACTATGCGACGATTCATTGTGTGGAATTTTCCAAATTATCTTTCCATCGGTTTTATTTAACGCTGTCAAAAAACCACCTTCTTTGCTGTTCCCGTTAATAATAACTTTGTCTTCGAAAAGTGCCGGTGAACAACTGTATCCATGCGGACTCGAAAATTTTCCGGGTTGTTTAAGCCAAACCTGTTTTCCTGCAAAATCGTAGGCTGCAACAACGACATCTTCGCCATCTAAAAATGATACATAAACCAAATTACCGTCGGTTGCCGGGGTGCCCGAAGCGTAACTATTATCGCGGTGTTTTCCTTCCAACGAAGCTGTTACCACCGTTTTTTGCCACAACAAATCACCGTTTCTATTATCATAACAAAGTAAAATTCTTTCCTGTGTTTCGAGGTCTGCCGTGGCTGTAAAAAGTTTATCTTCCCAAATAACTGGCGAAGCGTAACCAACTCCGGGCACGGGGCTTTTCCACACAACGTTATTTATTGAATCCCATTTAGTTGGAAGGTTTGTTTCGATGCTGGTTCCATCGCCGTTTGGACCACGCCAGTTTGGCCAGTTTTGTGCCTGCACAAAAAGAGTTGAATTGATAACTAAGAATAGAAGAATTAATTTAAATAATTTTAAGTTGGTCATTAGGTATATTTTATGAAAATAAAAGAAAATGATAAACCCTAAAAATAGAAATATTTTTTGATTTGTGTTGAATCAAAATCGTGGGTTACTTTTTCACTTTTAAAAACAGGGTTTAAAAATATCGAATTAAACCAACTATTTGCCGATACAATAAAGATGCGATGCGGTTCTAATATAAACACGCCCATCTAAAACCGCGGGTGTACTCAACGTTTCTTCCGCTAAATCATTTTCTGCAAGTACTTCAAATTTGTCCCCAGATTTTAAAATGGTAGTAAATCCTTTTTCATTGGTCACGATTAATTTATCTCCAATAACTATTGGTGACATCGAAAACCGTCCTTTCAGCCGCTCGCGCCAAACAGTTTCGCCAGTTAAAGCATTTAGGCAAGTTGCAATTCCGGTATCGTTGACAATGTACAAACGGTCTTTGTAGTAAGCTGGTGAAGGAACATGCGGCCCTCCTCTTTCATTCATCCAAAACAAATGAGTATTTGTTATATCTCCTTTTCCACCGGGACGAATCGACATAATTGTTCCATTACGGCCTGAAGCAGAATAAAGAAGTCCTCCTCCTGAAACAATCATTGGAACCGCTTCTTTTGTTGATCCTTTCAAAGTCCATATTTGTTCTCCGGAATCAGGGTTGTAACCTATAACATTGAAAGAACCATTGTAAATCATTTCATCGTGACCATCCACCTGAACAATTAGGGGGCTCGACCAACCCATCCCACTTTCACGTTTATGCTTCCAAAGAATCTCTCCGGTAAATTTGTCTAATGCAACATAAACCGATTCTGCATTGGTCTGATCCTGAATGAGAATTACCTTATCCTTGTACATTACCGGATTTGTACCCGGCCCGTGCATTGTTGTAAAATCTCCTAAATTCTGAACCCACTCCAAATCTCCGTCCATACTAAAACATACCATTCCACTGTTCCCAAAAAAGTTTATAATTCGCTCGCCATCGGTAACAGGAGTTGATGAGGCATAGGTATTTTTCCAATAAAGTTTTTCAACATTTTCAGGAGTTGGTGCAACACTTTTCCAAAGAAGTTCACCGTCAGTTCGATTGTAACAAAATAACTCCCTTGTTTTTCCGTCCTCTGTTGCTGAAGTAATAAAAATCCGATTATCCCAAATTACAGGCGAACTATTACCTCTCCCGGAAAGTTCTACTTTCCAAATAATGTTTTCCGTTTGACTCCAATTCAGTGGGAATTTTTTGTCAATTGCAATGCCCTGTCCGGTTGGGCCACGAAAGCAAGGCCATTGTTTTTCCGCACCCGGAGCAGGCATTATTGGTTCAATGGAAATTGCTTCCAAAGCCTCAATTGCAACAGAACGACTTAATTCACTTATCAAAAGTTGTTCAAGCTGTTCCTTTAAAAAATCCGGATTTTTATTCTTTTCACGAATCTCATTTTCCATAAAGGCAATAAAACCATCTGCAATTTCTTTTCGCTTTTCGTAGGCTGCTTTTAAATTTAAGTCGGCATTTATTTTTTCAATTCCACCATGTTTTTCCAAAAAAACCAGATAATTATCTGGTGTAGCAACCCTTTTCCACTCTTCCCTAAGATCCTGAAAAATCATTGTCTCAACAACATCTTTGTAAGCCTGGCTTTCCAAATCTTCCGATAAGGTGCGCAATTCTTGCCCGAACGGGTAAAGAGATTTTTCTGATTTTGGAACACAAAAAACCAATAATAAAGCTAAAGCAAACAATAAATAAAATTTATGCAATTTTTGAAAGATCATAATATGTCTATAAGACTTTTGATTAAAAAATAAAAAATTCTTAAGCCAATAGATTGGCCATGTTTTTTTTAAATAGAAATCAGTTAAAATTGACTGTGTACATTTTCTTTCTCCAGGAAGAATAGCAAAATAGTTCAGTATGAAAAAAAACCGATTAAACTAATCAACAATTGTGGCAAGGTATAAAAGAAATATTAGAAAATTGAAGAATGGAAAGGCATGAATTACTAAAGATAATGTATGTTTTACATATTATAGCAGTGTTACCGATGGCAAATGATGCAGATGGAATTCAAACATTACAAAAATTTTTGTTTTATTTCAGATCGGAAATCCAATGTATTTTTATATAAAGTTATGATTTTCTCGCCCATAAAGTGTAGCCTAAAAAAGGGTAAAAAATTAAATTCCTTCTACGGTTTAATTGACGGCCAGTAAAAACTTTTAATACCAATTGTTCTTTAAAATGCCGCATAGCAAATTTTGAAGTTACAATAGCTTGTCACGAATCTACTTCGTGAGCTAATGCCGATTATACAACAAAGAAGCAGACTGAACAAAGTGAAAGTTTGCGACATTTTGTTGTCAAATCGTATAACAAGTTCCAGAACAAAATTAAATATTTTAGAGGAAAGATTAAAGTGGAATGTAATACAATATTGTAAGTCCGAATAAATCATTGTTTTTGTGGTACATTAAGTAACTGCCCGGCCCGCAAACCTACTGCGGCAACATTTAAAAACTTAAAAAACAAACACATAAAAGTGATGGTTGAAATTTTTGCATTTAAGAATATCAGGGAGATTTGTTGTAAACTGGAGGGTTAAAACATTGATGGATACCGGAGATAAAGAAAAAGTAAAATCGGGATGTTCTAAATATTGCCAAAATATTGGTCGTTTAAAGAGCTTTTACAAGGATATGTTTTTATACAGAACTTTACTCGATTATTAGATATGCTAAATCAGTTTTCGAATTTGTTCAAATTTCTAATTAACAGTTTTGAATGAACAACAAAAATGTAGAACGAACTTTTTAATAAATGAATTTTAAAATCTAAGATTTTCATTTTTTGGATCTTTTTGCAATGAATACTAACTTCGTAAATGTTTTAAACAAGGCTTTTTTATGGGATAAAATGTACAATAAAAATAAAACACTATGAAAAATCTATTATTAATTATTGTTGTTCTGGTATTGGCATCGTGTAACAACAAACAAAAAAACAAACAAGAAGAATCAAAACAAATTACTTACAGTTATAAACTTGAATTACTCTGGGAATCGGATACTTTGGTCCGGACTCCTGAATCTGTTTTATTTGATATAGAACGAAATATTCTTTATGTGTCGAATATTAATTCGGGACCGTGGGAAAAAGACGGAAACGGTTTTATTTCGAAAATGGATATGTCGGGAAATGTTATTGATTTAAAATGGATTGAAGGCTTAAGCGCACCAAAAGGAATGGGAATTTTGGGTAATTCGTTGTTTATTGCTGATATCGACGAGCTGGTCGAAGCCAATATTGAAACCGGTAAAATCATAAATAAAATTATAATTGAAGGAAATCCCGATATTAACGATATTACAGTTGGTAAAGATGGAATTGTTTATGTTTCTGGTTCAACTTCAAACAAAATTTATGCAGTAAAAGATGGGATTGTAAAAGAGTTTTTGCAGGGTGAAGAAGGTGAGCGTTTTAATGGATTATTTTGGGAAGAAGATAGAATGTTGCTGATTACCAGTGGCAGCAGTCAGTTTAAAGAAATTAACCACAATACAAAAGTAGTAAAAGTAATTTCTGAAAATATGGGGCACGGCGATGCAATTGCTCCGGTTGGCGATGGCGGTTATATAACAACCAGTTGGATGGGCGCAGTATTTTATGTTTCTGCCAGTGGAGAAACCACTAAACTTTTAGATACCGAAGAATTGGGAGAAAACGCCGCAGATGCCGATTATTCAATCGAAAATGAAATACTATATTTACCTACCTTTTTTAAAAATCAGATAAAAGCATATAAACTTATAAAAGCCGAAAAACAATAACCTAAGAACCGAAATGAAAAAACTAAACCTACTTGCCGTTCTGCTTCTTTTTATAAGTAGCAGTTTTAATTTAATTGCTCAAATCCCAAATCAGGAATTTAAAGGACGGATTGCCTGGAGTGCCGACGGAAATTATAACGACGAAGACGACTGGGCTGCAGCCCCACTTGCTTTGGCAATTTTTGCGGAGTCAGGAATGAAAGACAAAATGGTTCATTTCGATTATAATTGCATTTTGTCGGAAACCAATAAAGAATGGGAAGCCAACCAGGAAAAAGGTGTACTTGGTGCAGCGAAGTTGTACGATTATAATTTGTCAAATTTTTATAATTGCCAGGAAAATTTAGAAGCTGCAATAAATAGTATTACCGATGCTGTTAACGAATCTTCGGAGGACAACCCGCTTTATTTTGTTTTGGCCGGCCCAATGGAAGTTCCGTTTTTGGGGATTTCAAAATCGGATCCTGAAAAACGCAAATACGTTTACTGCATTTCGCACAATAATTGGAACGACGGTTATGCAAGTGGAGAGCTGGTAAAACATAATAAACGCGATATAATTCCAACCGGGGTAACCTGGATTCAAATTACCGACCAGAATAAATGGTTGGCAACCAGCACCGACAAAGCCCGGGCAATTTTAATGGATCAAAGCAAACGAAAAGACGGGCCAAAAAATTGGAAACCCTGGCTGTGGATGCGCGACTCAAAAGATGAAAAAGTACGGTTCTTATGGGAAATGTTACATGTAGAAACTAGGCCCGACGCGTCGGATGCAGGGATGGCATATTTTTTAATGACTGGAGACGAAGAAGCAACTCTTCCAAAAATTAAACGATTAATTGCAGATAAAAATCCTGACACGCCAACTTTCAACAGGAAAAGAATCAGGATGGAAGCAGAGAACTTTAAAAACCTTAATGGAGTTGAAGTTGAATACATTAACGAACGTGCATGTTCACAGCGATTGAGTGTTAAGTACTCGGGGAAATCAATGGCTGAACTTTCAACAGAATTTAAAGAAATTAGGATAACCCAAAAAAATGAATTCGATATTTCTTTCCATTTCTTTTCGGGAGAAAATAGCAACTCAGAATATGGTTTATATGTGAATAATACATTGCAAGGCGAAACGTGGAAATCGGATGAACTTGAAAAATGGCAACTGCAAACCCTCAAAAATATTAAATTGAATCTGGGTGATGATATTTCAATTAAAATAAAAAGCAAACGAGGCAGCGGGATTAAAATTGATTATCTGGAACTGGTAAATGTAAAAGAAAACAATCCGTTTACAAAAACCGCTAACATGCAACTTCACAACAAAAATGCAATGCCTGGACAATTGGTAATTGCCGATAAAACAAAAAATCATCCCGGTTATTTGGCATACAATGGTGTTGGCCCGGCATTTTTATGCGGTCCCGATAATCCGGAAAATTTTCTTTGGTTTGGAGATAAATTCAAACCTAATGGTACTGTTGAAGATGACGGACAGGAAGTGATGATTCAAACACTGGCAGAAAACAATGTCAATGCCATCCATTTTCAAATGTTCAGGATGCAAAAGTGCAATTACAAAAACGAGGGAGACGATCGGCACGCTCCGTTTATCGATAACAACCCGTCGAAAGGATTAAATCAGGATGTTTTGTACCAGTGGGAAAAGTGGTTTGCTTTGTTCGAAGAAAATGGAATAGCCATTCATCTCGAATTTTATAACGATGCCACCGATGTAGAAAAGATGGGCTGGGGATTGCAACCCGACGGAAATTTACATCCAGACGAAATGCATTTTATAAAAGGAATGGTATATCGTTTTAAGCATCATAAAAATATTCTGTGGGGAATTGCAGAAAGTGCCAATAAACTCGATAGAAAACGAGTTCCTTATTTCAAAAAAGTAGCTGAATTAATTGCAAATACCGATAATTTCAACCATCCAATTGTGCAAAGTTTTGTTGTTCAAAACGATCCTGAGGGTGATTTTCATTCATACAGCGGTTTGCCCGACGATTACATCGGCGACCCAAACATCGATATTATTACCTGGTTGCATGTTGCACCTCACGGCAATTTGTACGAAAATCAATACAATGAATATCGGCAATTGTACGATGTAGATCACACCAATTTCGTAATTATGAAAAACGAATCTTATCATCATTCGCGAAGTGGGAGAACAAGCCGAGTTGCAATGTGGTCGTGTACAATGACCGGCACGCATTGTTTGGAAGCCTACCACCACGCAAACGATGGAAAACCTGAAACACTGTTTGAAGACGGTTTGATTTCGACATTTATGGAAGAAACCGATTACCAAAATATGGAACCACGCAACGATTTGAAACACTCAAACACAAACTGGGTGTTGGCTAATCCGGGAAAAAATTACATTGCTTATTCCTACGATTGCGAGTGGGGATTGGGATTAAAACAAATGACCGATGGAGTTTACCAAATAAACTGGATGGACACAAAAACCGGAAAAACAAACACTCAATACAACGTTGCTGTAAAATGGGGAAATAACAGTTTTAAAAAACCTTCGGGATTTGGTAGCGAAGTGGTTGCTTATATTTCAAAACACTAATCGAACTTTTTAAATTTAAAAAATGGACAGACGAAAATTTACAAAAACAAGTTTGGCAGCCGGAATCGGAGTCAGTATTTTACCAGCTTCGGGAATGATTCCTGAAAATGAAAATACTATTCTAGATTCAATTACAGAAAAAGAAATGAGGCAGTTTTTATCGGGTCTGCTTTATACAAAAAAAGAGGTAGATGATTATTTTGCTGATAAGGCGTTCCCATTTTCAAAACACAGCCCTGAATTTGGTTGGCTACTTCGCGATGCCTATTTCCGCGATGGAGTTAACAATTCTATTTCGGTTTACAATTATGCAAAACCAGATGGCGAGCGCTTAATGTCGAATTATGCAGATAAACCCTGCCGAATAAATACCTACGGAAATAGTTTTACACAATGCCATCAGGTTAGCGATCATGAAACGTGGCAGGAAGTTTTGGCGGGAAATATTCAGGAACCGTTGAAAAATTTTGGAATTGGCGGCTGGGGCGTTTATCAGGCGTATTTAAGAATGTTAAAAGAAGAAAAACGCACTCCATCAGAATATATTATTTTTAATATTTACAGCGACGACCACTACCGAAATCTGGATGCATGGCGAAACATCAGACGGGCAAAACACCAGCAATTTATTGAGCCTCCGCTACCATTTATGAAAGTCGATTTAAAAAACAAGACTTATTCTGAGCATAAAAACCTGACACCAAATAAAGAGGATTTTTACAAGTTGTGCGATATTGATGAGACTTATAAAATGTTTAAGGACGATTTTGTAGCGAAAATCAGAATTGCACATAATAAATCGGATGAACGTAATGAGAATCTTGACTTTAAAGAAATTCATGCTTTAACACAAACTCATGGCATTGAAACAGCTCTCGATTCAAATACAACAATGTCGAAAGTGGTGAGTACTTATCATCGCGAATGCGCACTTTTTAGCACCAAAATAATTATTGAAAAGATTGAAAAATTTGCTACTGAAAATAACAAAAAAGTATTATTCGTATTGTCCTATCCGGCTGGATATCTTGCTCAGGCTCACGAAGAAAACCTAAGATGGGATCAAAGTATTATTGATTTTATTACTTCAAAAAAATTGCCTTTAGTTGATCTGGGGCAGGCTCATTTTAATGAATACAAACAATTTAATATTGAGTTTAAAGATTATCTGGCAAAATATTTTATTGGGCATTATAACCCGCTGGGAAATATGTTTTGTGCCCAGGCATGCAGTGGTAAATTGATTGAAATGCTCAATCCAAAACCTGCCCCATACAATGACGGGACAAAACTAGGGAGCTTTTAGTATCTTATTTCTAATATTCGTTTTTGGCAGAAAATGACAAATTACAATTATCAAATTACAAATTGCTTAAAACATATTAAGGAATAGTTTGGAATTTGAAATTTGAAAAAATTGGAACTTATACCGATTTAACAATCAAATGTCGCATACTTTCGTTTTACTCAGCATACTCCTTTGTTGTAGTATCGGCATTAACCATTATAAACTTCGAAATTGCCATACGGCATTTCAAAGTACAATTGGTATTATTTGCTTTTTGAGATTTGTCTTTTCCAGTTTATCTGGGTTAGGTTATTAAAATTTCTATCTGGCAAATGCAAATTGGGCATTGCCTTTTATGGAATTATTAACGGATTAGTATAAAATTCCGGTGGAGCATTTTTAAATAAAGATATTCGAAATATATTTTATGTTGAATCTATGCCAAATGGAAAATAAATTTATCTAATTATCTGTTGCCCTATCGGGCAGATTTTACTCTTTTCAATGTAAATGGAAATACAACCCCGAAAATAAAGTGCTTTTTGATAATCTGATATTTTGAATTTACACAGGTTACTTTTATACGGGCTTGACAAAATTCCGCGATTCGAACTAATCCTTAAAATTGAAAAAACGCCAAGGTTTATTTTGTCTTGACTCTTTTGCTTCCTTTTCTGATCAAGCAGAAAAGGAAGATCCGTCTGATAAGACAAAAAGAAACAACGAAGTGAAAGGCTTTACTCATAACGTTTTTACAGAAGAATTAGGAATAGTTAGTTTATAAATCCACCTGGATTTTAATGTGATCCCTATAAATTTGTTTTTTCAATTGCGAAATAGTGTATTGGATTTTCAAACATTTCAAGGTATGCCATCTATTAAACATGACGATAGCACAATCGGATGGTTTCCAAAGCAGATTCGGGGCTAAACTTAGCAGGAAGAAAACCTGTTTCCATGCTTTTTGAAAAACGTTCAATTTCGTTAAAATATCCCTCTCCCAAATCGCCTGCCTCAATTGTAACCCGTTCTTTATTGTTGTCGATAAAAATGTGCTCCGAAGTTTGTGATGAAAAACTGACCGTTGCATTTTCAAATACTGCGGTAAATCCAGCTTGAAATGGATAATTTGCATGGAATATATTTCCTCCCTCAATTTTTACTTTCAGTTTTTTTGAAGGAAAGTGCCAGGTTGCATTTACATAATCGTGATTACTTAATTTTCCCGGCAAAACAGTATTTTCAATTTTTTCAGGATTTTCTTTCAGGGCAAATGCAGCAAAGTCAATATCATGAATAACCATATCGAAAAGTGCGCCACCCGAAACTCCAAAATCCTTTTGTTTCTCTTTCCATTGGCCCCATTCCGGAACACCTGAAAACCGGGTAAGTGAAAGAAATTTCAGTTTCCCGTATTCCATGGAATCGATCATTTCAACCAACTTTTGATAGGGAGACATAAATCGAACAACATGTGCAACCATTAAAATTCGGTTTTTATTTATGGCTAATTTTATTAATTCTTCGCCTTCATTTACATTAAGAATAAATGGTTTTTCTACCAGAACATGCAATCCTTTGTTTAAAGCGTTTTTTACCATTGAATAATGCAAATCGGTATGTACGCAAACACTGACGGCATCTAACTTTTCGATTTCAGTACACAATTCCAAAGTTGGATAAACCGGGACTTTTGCCAAAGTTTCAGTATCAACATCACCCGTTGAAAGATTGCCTATTTTCTGACCTATTTTCGCTTTAACCGAATCCACATCTTTTTCTATAATTGCCGCCAGCTCCAAATCTTTGCATTTCAGAATATTTAAACTATGGGTAATTCCCATAAAACCAAATCCAATAACTGCTACCTTCTTCATTTTCAATTTCCTTTAAATTCTACTTTTGCTATATTACCATTATTACCCGCAACAAAACCTGCTAATTTGCCCGGAACTGCCTTAAACGTATAATATCCATTCTCAGAAATAAACTTCCAGTTTTTGCCTTTGTCGGTTGAAATATCGCAACCCGTTTTTCCAATAGCAAAAAGGAGTTCATTTTTTTCGTTTGAAACAAACTGAACACACGAGCGATATTCATTGGGCATAGTTTCAGATATTTGCCAGGTTTTACCACCATCCTCTGTAAACGATGCGATATTTTGGTTTAATTCTGCTTTATCGTAAGTTCCGCCAACAATTACACCTTCCAGGTCGTTTTTAAATGAAATAGAAAAAATACCCGACGAAGCTTGCCCGCTTACCATTGGCGTTTTTGAAACTTCCCACGATTTTCCAAAATCATTGGAATAAAAAACCCGGGCTGCAAATCCGCCACTTGCAATCCAGGCTTTTCCCGAAGGTAGAAATTCAATACAAGTATTTGATGCAGCAAAGTTGGCTTCTCCTTCCACAACATTTGGAATATCAGAAACCCTCTCCCACTTTTTTCCACCATCTTCTGTTCTGATTACAAAGAATTTTCCATCAATGGGATCGCTGACTGCCAAACCATTTTTAACATCTGCAAATTTAAGGCTGTTAAAAAAAAGTCCTTCCGTTGAATCCTGAAAAACAACTTCCCAATTCTCTCCTCCATCTTCTGTCAGAAACCCGAATTGAGGGCCGGCAACTCCAAAAACCATCGCCCTGTTTTCGTCCCACGCATAAATACTTCTGAAATCATTTTCTTCGGCTCCATGAATTTGATTTACATTCCAGTTCTCACCCCCATCTTTCGAAACCAAAACTATTCCTTTGGAACCACTTGCCCAAACTATGTTTTCATCAACCACAAATAGTCCGCGCAAACTGGCATCAGTTTTTGTTTCTATTTTAGAGAATTTAAGTTTATGTTGGGTATTTTTATTTGTACAGGAACTTACCAAAAAAGAGAATAAAATAAGTGCTATTAATAAATTCTTCATTTAATTATTTGTCAAGATATTTGTATCGGAAGACTCATTGAAATACAAGTTTTAAATCACAATAATAATTATAACATAACTTTCTTCCCGCCTTTTTTTATCGATTCTTTAATGGCATCAATAATAATCATGTCACGTAATCCTTCTTCGCCGGGAGTTAAAGAAGGTTTGCCCTCCATAATTGCACGGCACATTTCATCCATTTGATGAGCCTGTTGATGTTTTTCAGGGAAGTCAAATTTTTTGCCATGGGGAAGGAATCCATGAAGACCTTTGTAGCCACTAAATGGTTCCAAACCATACTCACCTTTTTCGGCATTAATTTTCAAAAAATTCACACTCCCTGCAAAGGTTGTCATACATTGTGCAAATTCGCCATTCGGGAATTCCAACTGAAAAGTAGTAGTTTCATCCGTTTCAGAAATATTATCCGGGTCGAGATTAATTTGTTGTGCCGTAACCGAAATTGGTTCCAAACCTGTTGCATAACGTGCAGCCTGCAACGGATACGCGCCCATGTCCATCATTGCTCCACCACCAAATTCAGCCTTTATTTTCCAGTTATCGGTAGGCCGGCGCATATAAAAACCAGCTGCGGTATTAATAAAACGTAGTTTACCAAAAGTAGTTTCACGTGCAAACTTTTCAATTTGTTGTGTGTAAGGTTCGTAGCGCAAACGGTAACCAATCGACAAACTAACTCCAGCAGTTTTACAAGCAGCAATCATTTCACGACTTTCTTCTGCATTTAACGCCATCGGTTTTTCGCAAATTACATGCTTGCCAGCTTTTGCTGCGCGAATTACAAATTCCTTGTGCATACTATTTGGAAGTACAACATAAACCACATCAATATCTTTGTTGTCAGCAATTTCATCGAAATTTTCATAGTTGTGAATATTCTTTTTCTGAATATTATATTTATCAACCCATATCTCTTCTTTATCCATGGAACCGGTTACGATCCCCGATAAATAACAATTCTCTGTTTGCTGTAGTCCGGGAGCAAGCAAATCGGTGGAATAATATCCAAGGCCGATTAGTGCAATTCCTAATTTTTTCTTTTGTGAAACTGGCTTTCCAAAAGTAACAAACGGAAAACTAAGGGTACTTGCGGCCAGTGTTGCTGCCGAAATATTTTTAACAAATGTACGTCGTGATTGATTCATTTTTATTCGATTTATGTTCTGCTTAAAAATAGTGAAATTTGTTGCTTAATCATGGAAATACAAACATAGATTCATTTTTCATTAATGAACAAATTAATATTCAAATAATTTTTATGTGAATAAAAAGCATATTTTTGAGCTAACGTGAATTATTCATGAGTTTTTCGTTATGAGAATTCAAAATGCACAGAATAAAGGGAAGCGCAGAGTTGAGCCTCGCAGAAATAGCCTTAGCTATTTTGAGAAGCGAGAATCGAGCATTCTCTTTATTCAAAGCAGTTTGATTTAGGAATAAATAAATTTATGAATAGTTCTGGCTAAAGCAATATCAAAACAAATAATACTTTTTTAAATGGAAAATTTTTCGAATTCAATTTTAATCCCCGAGAATTTACCCGAGATTGAACGTAAAACCTTTAATCCACTCGACAAAAAATATTTGAAAATATTATTCATCCGAATAATTATTTTTTTCCTTGTGCTAGCCGGAGCTTTTACAACATTTTTAATTATCAGCGAAGGAAAACCTCCGACATACATTTTAAGTATTGTTATTTCAGTCCTTGTTTTTTTAATAGCTTTTATAAGCATATTAACAGTTTTAGAATTTCCGAGAAGAGGATATTTGCTTCGCGAAAAAGACCTTTCGTACCAAAAAGGATTAATTACTTACAAACTAATTTCAGTCCCGTTTAACCGAATTCAACATGTAGAAGTTAATCAGGGTGTCTTTGAAAAAATACTAAAACTTTCGTCGGTAAAAATTTTTACTGCCGGAGGACAAGCAAGTGATTTGTCAATTCACGGTTTGCCAGCCGAAATTGCACAAAACCTAAAAGCCTTTTTATCTGAAAAAATTAGTGAGCATGAATAAAATGGATTTGACAAAACCAACCCGGCAGTCTGTTAAAGGGCTGGCTTTAATATTTATTCAGGGAATAAGGCAATCGGTTCGAATGTTTTGGCCTCTGGTTTTGATGCTGGTTATCCAGAAAGAAATTTTTGCAAACAATCTGATTTGGCTTTTTATTGGAATCGCAATTTTTATTCTGTTAATCATTCATTCAATCCTGTTTTACCTTAATTTCTATTTTTATGTAAGCGGTGAAGAATTCATTTTGAAAAAAGGGTACTTCCGAAAAAAAATTCTGACGATTCCATTAGACAGAATCCAAAGTGTTAATACGAAACAGAACCTAATTCAACAACTTTTAAATGTTGAGTCTCTTGAAATTGACACTGCCGGTTCTGCCGGTAAAGAATTAAAAATTCATGCACTCGAGAAAGCCTTTGCCGCAGAGTTACAGAATAAATTACGTTCCGGGAAAGCCAATTTTAAAAGCAAAGATTCAAATGATGAAGTACAATTGCCGGAGACTGAAGAAGAACTAATTTTAAAACTCGAACCTGTTGATCTCCTAAAAATCGGAATCAGTCAAAATCATTTTCGAACTGCACTTATTATTGTAGCATTTGGTTTTCAAATCTTTCAAAAGGTAGAGGAAGTTTTTAAGGAAAAAGCAGAAGAATATTCCGGTGAGTTCTTTAGTTTTATGTCGAATTCAAGCTGGGCAATTGTTCTGTTTCTACTAATTTTCTTTCTTATCGTTTCCATTCTGTTTTCTCTTTTTCGCACCGTTTTTAAATATTTCGATTTTAAATTATTAAAAAAGGGAAATGCGTACCGGGTTGAAGCAGGGCTGCTTAACAAACGAAATGTAATAATACCCTACAATAAAATTCAGGAGTTGAACTGGGAAACTGGTCCCATTAAAAAGCGATTTGGCATTTACAATTTAGTATTCAAACAAGCCGTTAGCGGACAAAACAGAAAAGTACAATTGGTTGACGCACCGGGTTGTTTAACACAACATCTGGAAACACTAAAAACCGATTTATTTGGTGAAGATAAACTTTCAGAAATAAACCGGATTTATTCAAACAATTATTATTTCAGGCGATTGTGGTTTTTGTCGGGGTGGATGCCGGTAATATTTACCGCACCATTTTTATATACTGAAATAATTTATTTGTTAGCCGCATTTTTATGGTTTTTAGGTTCTGCCGGTTTTAGTTTATTAATTCTGAAAAAACGTTATTTCAAAATAAACAACGACCAAATAAGAATTTCGAAAGGAGCCATTGCGCACAAATGGAAACAGATGGAATTGTTTAAAATCCAGTCAGTTGAATTTCGACAAACCATTTTTCAAAAAAGGAGATCGCTGGCAAGTTTGAGTTTAATGAATGCATCTGGCTCGATGACAATCCCGTACATAGACGAAACGATGGCAAAAGAAATTTACAATTACCTTCTTTATCACACCGAGATTTCTGAAAAAAGTTGGATGTAACACAGATTCATAATTTATAAAAATCAGTTGATGCTTTTTAAATGTGTTTCATGCCAAAAGCGACAGTCTGGCCGGCAAACAGCATAGGTAAAAAACTCCACAAACTGACCCATTTCCAGAATTTTTAAAAGAGGTCCTTTTTTGATTTCCCATATTCGAAATCGGAAAATATTTCATAACTTGCCAAAATATTAGCAAGACTATAAACGTCAAGTATTTAAGATGGCAACTTTTGGAGATTTTTTAAGGAGTGAACGACAGAAGAAAGGTTTAAATCAAAGTGATTTTGGGCAAATATTTGGAATTATTATGACCGATATAAGTAAAATTGAAAATGGCCATAAAAGGTTTCCTTATGCAAATCTTAAAAAACTTGCTGAATTTTTAGAAATAGATTTTATTAAGATTAAAAACCTATTTGTAGCACATATTTTGGTTGAAGAAGCACACAAGTATCAGTGTTCAGATGTTGTATTTTCAGTCGCAGAATCGCAATCAAAATACATTAAAGAGAAGAATGTCAAGCAAGGTAAAATGAATTTCTAATATATTATGAAGCAGAAAGAAATCATACAAGCATTAGGATTTAAACCTAAAGAAAATACTTCTGGAATATTTCATAAAATTTATTCTAAATTCGATAATTACGCAATTGAAATAGATTTAGAAAAAGAAAATTTCATTTATGGCGATAGAATCAAAGTAGAAAGTAAAACCACTCAGAATTTCTCACAATCGGAGAATTGGGTAGTGTTGGAATGTGTAAACAGACTACTTGAAAAAGGATATCAACCTCAAAATATTATACTTGAAAAAACCTGGGCTACAGGACACGGAACAAGTGGACGACTGGATATTTTAGTTACCCGCAATGACGATTCTGCATACCTGATGATTGAATGTAAAACCTGGGGAGCAGAATTTGACAAAGAGTTTAAAAATTTAGAAAAAAACGGCGGTCAGCTTTTTACCTACTTCCAACAGGACAAAGATGCTGATGTTTTAATGTTGTATGCTTCTGAGTTGGACGGAAATAAGATTAAATTCAGAAACGAAATTGTTAAAATAGAGGAAGATTACCGACAAACCGGGAATGTTAAGGATTTCTATGAACGTTGGAACAAGTTGCCAAAATCGAATGGTGTACTAGATAATTGGTCCTCTCTTTATGAATTTCAAAGTAAGGCTCTTACTCCAAATGACTTAAAAGATATTACCCCCAATGATAGCAGTAAAATATTTAATCAGTTTTTAGAAATATTAAGGCACAACGTAGTATCTGACAAAGGAAATGCTTTCAATAAAATTTTCACTCTATTTCTATGCAAAATTTATGATGAGAAATTTACTCCACCCAATGAAGAGCTTAGATTTCAATGGTTAGAAGCAAAAGACGACCATGTTGATTTTCAAAAAAGGCTGACCGATTTGTATAAATTGGGAATGGATGAATTTTTAGACAAAGAGGTTACTGATTTATCTGACGAAGATTTTGAAAACAAATATGGCATTCTTATATCTGACCAAGACGCTAAAAATAAGCTGCTAAAAGAATTCACCAAAATTAGATTGGAAAAGAATAATGAATTTGCTATTAAAGAGGTTTTTGATAGCATCTCATTTGAAGAAAACGCAAAAGTGGTTAAAGAAGTAGTTGTGCTACTCCAGGAATACAAAATTAGGTATACCAAGAAGCAACAATATTTATCCGATTTTTTTGAATTGCTCTTAACCACTGGCTTAAAGCAAGAGTCGGGTCAGTTTTTTACACCTGTGCCCATTGCTCAGTTTATAATAAAAAGTATCCCGCTTGATTTATTAGTAAAAGAGAAGCTTGGTAAGGGAAAGAGAAATGAGTTACTACCTGCCGTAATTGACTATGCTTCAGGAAGCGGCCACTTTGTTACCGAAAGCATGCACGAAATCCAGAAAATAATAACTTCTGTTAATTCAAACGATTTTATTGCAGACACTAAGGATAAACTAAATGCATGGAAAACAAACCATTTCGATTGGGCTTTTGACTATGTGTATGGTATTGAAAAAGATTACCGCTTAGTTAAAGTCGGTAAAGTTGGTTGTTATTTGCATGGCGATGGTTTGGCAAAAGTGATACACTCCGACGGTTTGGCAAATTTCTCAGAGAACATAGAGTATAAAAGCAAATTAAAAAATACTAATAAAGATTTTCCGCAAGATAATAACGAGTTTGATATTGTAGTTTCTAACCCTCCTTACTCGGTTTCGTCGTTTAAAAATAATGCCCGAAAGTATTATACCAAAAAAGACTTTTCGCTTTACAGCAAACTTACAGACAATAGTTCAGAGATAGAGTGTTTGTTTATTGAACGAACCAAACAATTGTTAAAACCCAATGGTGTAGCAGGAATAATTTTGCCCAGCAGTATTTTAAGCAATTCCGGGATTTATTCTAAAACCCGTGAGCTTTTTCTGCAATACTTTGAAATTATTGGCATAACAGAACTTGGTTCAAATACCTTTATGGCAACCGGAACAAACACGGTAGTTCTGTTTTTAAGAAGAAGAGATAATTATTTTATTCAAAACTTAAAAATAAAAGTAGAAAGAGCTGTTAATGACATAAAAGACGTTACTATTAATGGAATAGAAAAGCCAATAGCAAAATATATTTCTCATGTCTGGGAGGGAATTTCCTTTGACGATTATAAAACGTTATTGAAAAAATCGCCAAACGAAAAAGCTCAGCAACACGAAATCTATCAGGAATATGCCAAGAAGATAAAGGCTAAAAGCGAAAAAGAATTTTGGAACAGTATCTTGGCATTAGAACAAGATAAGCTGTTGTATTTTATTATCGCCTATGCTCAAAAACTGGTATTGGTGAAAACTGGTGAGAAAAATGCAGAAAAACAATTTTTAGGTTACGAGTTTAGCAACCGCAGGGGTAGCGAGGGTATTCACCCAATACAACGAAGTAAAACTATTGATGAATGTACGCAATTGTATGATGTGGATAGTTTTACTAATCCTGAAAAAGCAAGCTACTATATTTACAAAGCCTTTACCGGTGAATTTGATTTAGAAATAGCTGAAAAACTAAAACCAAATATCTCTTATCAAAACTTGGTTGATATGCTCACTTTTGACCGGGTGGACTTTGAGAAAAATATTTCGCTCTCGGCTAAAAAGAAAGTAAAGATTGAGAGTAAGTGGAAACAAGTTAAAATTGGGAATTTAACAAAGCTGATAAAACGAGGAAAATCTGCTAAATATGGAAAGTCTGAAATTCAAATCATTAAGTCAGGTCAAGCCCGTGGCTTAAAAGAGTTTGATTTTACAGACAAACATTTTGTGTCTAATGATTTCATCCTTGATGAGCGAAAACTGGAACAAGGTGATTTGCTAATAAATTCATCAGGTGTTGGTACAGCTGGAAGAGTAACTCTGTTCAACTTGGAGGGAATTTTTGTTGTTGATAGCCACATCTCAATTGTTCGTCTTAATCATAACCAAATTCTGTCTGGATATGCTTTAGCTTGTTTTGCAAAAATTGGATTTAAAACTTTGGAAACTTTAGCGTTAGGGCAAAGTGGTCAAATTGAAATGACAATCAATACTATTGAAAATATAAAAATTCCTCTTCCACCAAAAAACATTCAAAAAAAGATAGTTTCTGAAATTGAGGTTTTAGAAAAGCAAGAGCAAAAAGCGGTTGAGGAGATTCAGAAACAAAAACTATCGATAATTTCAAATTTTGTTGGTCTTAAACATAAAACAGGATTATTAGGTGATATTGCCAGTTTTAAAAATGGATTAAATTATAACAGGCAAAGTTTAGGAGAATTGATAACAATTATTGGCGTGGGAGATTTTAAAGATGACTTTTCTCCCAACTTGAATAACCTTGAAAAAATTCAGATTGATGGTCAATTAAGCGAGGATTATGAATTAAAACCAAAAGACATATTAGTAGTAAGGTCAAATGGTTCTGCAAGATTAGTAGGAAGGTTTTTATATATAAATGAAATAAATGAGAAAACTTCCTACTCTGGTTTTACAATTAGAATAAGAGTGAATTCTAACGAAATTGATTCTAAATATCTTTGTCATTATCTAAAAACAGATGTTGTTAGAAATGAATTAACAACAGATAGTAAAGGTTCAAATATCAAGAGTTTAAATCAAGGTTTGTTGTCATCCATAAAAGTCCCATTGCCGACATTCAGAGAACAAGAAATAATAGTGTCTGACATTGAAAGGATTGAAAAGAATATTGCCGATTTAGAAAAACAAATTGAATTGATACCGAAACAAAAAGAGTTGGTTTTAAATAAATATTTGGAGTAGTATTTTGCAATATTTACCGTAAATGCCCATTTATTGAATCGCACTCACTCGTATAATTATCTCTGAAATTCTTCTTCAAAAACTATTTTGAACCCTGCTTGTTGTTAAAATTTTTTACAAGCAAGGTACTTTCTCCCCCCCAACAAAAAAATCCCACCGTAATTCATTGAATTTCAGTGGGATTTGATTTTTGAAAGTGGTGCCACCTGGAATTGAACCAGGGACACACGGATTTTCAGTCCGTTGCTCTACCAACTGAGCTATGGCACCATAAAATTTTATGCTTTAACTTCGCTCCCGTTTTATAATCGGGACAAGTACAGCACCCTTTTATTTTTGGAGTGACAAAAGTAAACAATTTTTTAAATTCACAAAAAATTTCTTTTCAAATCAAACAAGCGAAAATTTCAAATACCAAATGTATGTTTGTGTTACAGTTTACTTTTTCTACTTTTGCAGGCTGATTAATTTAACAGATGGTTGACACTGATTTTCTGACACATACACTTGCTAACGGCATTAGGGTAATCCACCAGCAAACCGATTCACCGGTTGGGCATCTTGGCATTTTAATAAATGCCGGGTCGCGCGATGAGGAAGAGGATGAACATGGCTTGGCCCATTTTATCGAACATTCGGTTTTTAAAGGAACTAAAAAGCGCAGGGCTTTTCATATTTTAAGCCGCATCGAAGGCGTGGGTGGAGAATTGAATGCCTACACAACAAAAGAAGAAACTGCGCTTTATTCTACTTTTCTAACAGAATATTACGGACGGGCAGCAGAATTGCTTAGCGATATTTTGTTTAATAGTGTTTATCCTGAAAAGGAATTGAAAAGGGAAAAAGAGGTGATTTACGAAGAGATAAATTCGTACAAAGATTCTCCTTCCGAATTAATCTTCGATGAGTTTGATGAATTGGTTTTCGATGGCCACCCAATTGCCCGCAATATTTTAGGAACCCGTAAAAATATTGGCAAATTCAACCGAAAAAGTATTCTAAAATTTATCGAAAATAACTACCACACCAATCAAATGGTAATTAGCTCGGTTGGGAATATTGAATTTTCGAACCTGGTAAAACTTATCGAAAAGTACTTTGGCAATGTGCCTTTAAAACATCGGGAAAACGGACGGCAAAGGTTCGAAAATTATATCCCCAATAAACGTATTATTACAAAAGACACTTTTCAAACCCACTGTATTTTAGGGAATGTTGCCTACAACAGTTCGCACCCGCTGCGGATTGGGCTGGTTTTGCTGAATAACTTAATTGGTGGGCAGGCAATGAATTCTAGGTTAAACCTGGCATTGCGCGAACGGCGTGGAATGGCGTACAACATTGAATCGGGTTACACAGCTTATACCGACACCGGATTGTTTAATGTGTATTTTGGCACCGACAAAGAGAATTATGAAAAAGCAGTGGACCTGGTTTTAAAAGAATTCAAAATATTACGCGATAAAAAATTAGGTGCAATCCAATTAAGTAAAGCAAAAAAACAGTTAATCGGGCAGATTGCAATTTCAACCGAAAGTGGCGAAGATTTAATGCTAACTATTGGGAAAAGTTATCTTTTGTACAATAAGGTAGATGCAATGAGGGTGGTTTTTAATAAAATTGAAGCGATTACTTCTGAAAACCTGCTTGAAGTTGCAAACGATATTTTAGCAGAAAACCAAATGAGCAGGCTTGTTTATCTTTAACGTAAAAACCCGGAAGGAGAATGGGGCAAAAAGAAATTGATAAATACATTCTTAATAATATTGAATCGGAAGACGAAGTTTTAAAGGAACTCGAAAGGGAAACCTACCTCAAGGTTTTACATCCAAGAATGATTTCAGGGCATTTACAAGGTCAGGTACTTACCATGTTTTCGAAAATGATTCAGCCTGAAAATATTCTTGAAATAGGGACATTCACTGGCTATTCGGCAATTTGCCTTGCAAAAGGTCTTCATGAAAACGGAAAATTAATTACCATTGAAATTGACGATGAACTGGAAACACTGGCTAAAAAATATATCGTCAAATCTGGTTTGCAAGATAAAATTGTTCAGCGGATTGGTGCCGCATTAGAAATAATCCCTGCCCTAAAAGAATCGTTTGATTTGGTTTTTATTGATGCCGATAAACGCGAATATGTAGCCTATTATCAAGCTGTTTTCGATAAAGTACAAAACGGTGGTTATATTATTGCCGACAATACTTTGTGGAGTGGGAAAGTTTTGGAGAAACCTGAAGCCGACGATGAACAAACCATGGGGATTCTTGAATTTAACAACTTAATCAAAAGAGATAAGCGTGTAGAAAAAGTAATTCTTCCACTACGCGATGGGATGACCATAATCAGGAAAAAGTAGCTTCTTTTTTATTAAGTAAAAGCTGAAACCTGCCAGAACCAGCGAAATTATCATAACACGGAAATCGCCTAAATACATTTGAAACCGATCAAAATCTGTCAGGTATTTTGCGGTTAATAGATTTAGGTGCTGACATCCGAGCATTACATAAATCCAACCAAAATGAAGGGCCCACGAATATCCAATGTGCCCGGTTTTCAAAATTAAATTATTTCTGAAGACACCCACTAAAAACAAAGTTACTATTGTTATCAGGCTTAAATTTCCGGAAGCCACAAAAATTAATTTATAGAAAATAAAATGTACCAATGCAAAAGCCAGTGCCACAGTTAATGAAATCAACGGTTTAGAAAGTTTTTTCCAACGGTGCCGGATTCCTTTTAATAGAAGCGCCCCGATTATTATTTCTTCGTTTAAAGTATAAAATAATGAGTGAACCAGGGTTTTGTAACTTCTTAAACGAATTTCAATTTGATTGTTTCTGGCAATCAACAAAATAATGGCAAACGAACCGGCAAAAAAGATAATTAGCAGTAACAAAGAAATTAATAATTCTTTTCTTTTTACAGGAATCCCGATCCAGAAAATAAATGCGTTTTTCCAGATTTTATACGAAAGGAATAGAATAATTACAAAGCCAATTAGTGAACTCCAAAACCAGGGGAAATAGTAATAAGAAAATGATAAGTGTGTTAGCAATAATAACACAATAAACGATACTCTTTTCAAATTTAATTTTGTTGCCACAAACACAATTTGGATAAAATTACCTCAAATTATTTTTTACGACAACAATTTTCGGTTTTTTTGTTTTTGCACGTTTTTTAACATTGAACTTTCGTTTCTTTTTATCAAAACGATCAATACGTCCATCGAGACTAATTTCTAAGTTGGGTTCGTTTGAAACCGGAACCGGGTCGTTTTGGATCTCTGGTTTAATACCCCGTTTGTTTTTCTGAATAATATCTTTTACTTCTTTTAGCGAAAGTTTAAAATAATTTCCGGGCAAGCCTCCAATAAGATTGAACCAGATTTCTTTTTTCAGGTAATCAGTTTTAAATGGTTTGGCAATTCCTTTTGATGTTTCCAGATCGAGCAACTCACGGGGGAATTCTTTTCGGGCTTCAATATAAACATCCAGTTCGTACAGCAGGCAGCATTTGAGTTTACCGCAAGCCCCGGCCATTTTCTCTGCCGATGGCGAAAGCCCTTGTTTTAGTGCTACATCCGACGAGATACTATTAAAATCGGTTCGCCAGCTCGAACAGCAAAGTTCCCTGCCGCACGATCCAATCCCGCCTATCAAACCAGCTTCCTGACGGGCGCCAATTTGTTTCATTTCTATTCTGATATGGAATTCTTGTGCATACAGTTTTATCAATTCCCTGAAATCGACCCGTCCATCAGCCAGGTAATAAAATATGGCTTTGTTATTATCGGCCCTGAATTCAACATCCCCGATTTTCATTTTCAGCCCCAAATCAGCTGCAATTTGGCGGGCGCGGATCATTGTGGGTTTTTCACGTTTTCGGGCATCGGCCAGTTTTTCAAGATCGCTTTCTGTTGCTCTTCTGAAAATAGGGTTTAAAGTGTATCTTTCAGGACTTTTAATTTTTCTTACAAACTGTTTTTCAGCTAAATAACCTGTAAGCGACACCTCCCCCAAATCGTGTCCGGGCGAGGTTGAAACCACAATTTTGTCGCCCCGTTTTAAGGCAATTTGGTTATTGTTTTTAAAAAATGCCCGGCGCGTCGATTTAAATTTTATTTCAACAATATCTGATTTTTCAGTGGTATCCGGTAAATCATTGATCCAATCGAAAACATCAACAGATTGGCCATTTGCTGAATTATTAATTGAACATCCATTACAACTCATTTCATCCCCTCTTTTAAATAATTCGGTGCAAATATTGAAAAAAGAATTAAATTTTCTATCTTAATCCAGTCTAAATTAAAATTTTAAATTATGGATTTTTGTGAAACTTTATCTAACATCAACTATCTGGCAGTATTAGTTGCTGCTTTAAGTGCGTTTATTATTGGGTGGATTTGGTACGGCCCGCTGTTTGCAAAACGCTGGATGAAACTAAATGGTTTTACCGAAGAAAGCCTAAAAGAAGGAGCGATGTCGATGCCGGCAATTATGATTATAAACTTTGTTGCGGTTATAGTCTCAGCACTGGGTATGGCTATGTTTTTGGGAGCTGAGTCGGACATGATGTTCGGGATTTCTGCAGGTTTAATGATTGCAGTTTTCTGGATTGCGACCAGCCGCTTAAACGATGTATTGTACGAAAAAAAACCTTTTGGCTTATTTCTGATTAATGTTGGATACAACCTGGTGACATATGCCGTAATGGGTGCAATAATCGGTGCCTGGCATTAATGTTTTTAGTTGAGAATTTTTACAGAGAGTCTCTTTTCAGGGGCTCTTTTTATTTTTATGAATTTGTGGGAAAATGCGGGAATAACAAATGCAGGAATTTATAAATTATAAAATGCATTAATTAGAAATGAGGGGGGAATTTAACTTTTGCCCACACAAAAAGTATGGAATTCTTGATGTGAAAGCACCAAATAGCAAATTAAAGTGAAGCACCAAATAGCAAAATTCAAAAAACAAATAAATCCTAAATATCAATATCCAAACTCACATCTGTCCTAAATAAAGCCAATTAGGCTCCGAAAAGCCGGAGCTGTTATTT
>JABGRN010000023.1 GCA_018648265.1 Prolixibacteraceae bacterium
GTAAAACTTCTCTGACCACGTTCAAAGAACGTGGGTTTTCACATTGAACTAAATTTCAAGAACCATTGACGATTTAGAAGGCGACAAGATGTTCAATCCCTTAATCTTTCAGAAACGATTTATTATCGTAGTTTGGATCAGGAAAATTTGGGAGGGTGAAATTAGTTTCCAGTTTTCGGTCGCAGTTGGAAGAATCTAAATTAATTGGTATCTAAATTTTTTGTAGTTTTAAAGGAAATTAAAATCTAACTCAATGGAAAAGAATAAGAAATACCCCATCTCGAGAAGAAACTTTATTAAAGTTTCGGCAGCTACAACCGCTGCTGTATCAACCATGTCTCTCGGCAGTTGCAATGTTGAAAATGTTCCCGCCCCAATGAAACGAAAATTTGGAAAACTTGACTTTGATGTAACTTCAATCGCTTTGGGTGGTCAGGCTTCCATCCAGTGGACTCCCGATGATGTTGATCCTGTGCCAATTATCCTAAAAGCTTTTGAACTTGGCATAAATTATTACGATACTTCAAATTTATACGCCAAAAGTCAGCTTCATTTCAATAACGCTTTTAAAAAGCTTAACCTGATACCCGGAGAAGAAAATTACAACAAAGAGCTTCGTGAGTCAATCTGGTTGACAAGTAAAACTGCACATCGCTGGGGAAAACCAGATTGGCCGGAAAGAGAAGGAGTTAGAAACAGGTCGAACGGGGAAAATGTAAAATGTGCTATTGACGATGTGAAACGTTCACTCACCCAGATTTTTGGTGATGGACAAGGATCGTATCCGGAAGGGGCGTATCTTAATATGGTGCTTGTTCATACTTTAGAGAACATCCAGGAAGTTGATGTGCTGTACGAAGGGTTGGAAACACCGCTCGACCCGAATGAGAATTTTGGCGCATTGGTTGCTTTACGTGATTTACGCGACGGAACAAACCTAACCGGAATGAACCCTAAAAATGAAAAATTAATCCGCCATATCGGCTTTTCGGGACATGCAAACCCACCGGCAATGGTTGACATGATTCAGCGTGATGAATATGGAATTCTGGAAGGAATGTTAATTGCTATAAACGCAAACGATAAAACAAAATACAACATGCAGCACAATGTAATTCCGGTTGCCGAAGCAAAAGGACTGGGAATTATTGGCATGAAAGTATTTGCCGATGCAGCTATTTACCACAAAGAACCTCGATGGTCGCAAACTCCGGCAGACGTTTTCAGAAAAGTAGGAACAGCCGAATTACCAAGCAGGCCATTAATTGAATACACACTTACTACACCCGGTGTTCATACATTAATAATTGGTATCGGCCAAATTGATGACGATCCGATGAAATGCCAGTTGGTACAGAATTTTTATGCGTCGCAAATTGAACCTGATGGAATGCCGGAAGATGAACGTAAAAAAATAGAAGTTCAGGCTAAAAAAGTAAAAGCTGACTCCAACTACTTTCAAATGGATAAAGTTGGATTAACGGCTCCAGGAAATGTTAATGTTGCTGATAACAAAATTACATGGAATAATGGTTTTTCAGGTGATGAGCCTATTACACATTACGAAATTTTAATTAATGGGGAAAAAGCAGGAGAGGTGGAACATAAACCTCAAATACTGAAAAGTAAACCATTTGTTTTTGAAACTGAATTAAAAGAAGGTGATAAAATTGCTGTTGCCTCGGTGGATAAATCGGGTGCCAGGGTAGAATCAGTTTGGGCTTAAAACCCACAATTTTACAAAAAATATATAAAGAACCGTTCAATAAAAAAGAACGGTTCTTTGTTTATTTCCCGATCAACTTATTTAATTCAGAAACTGAAAATGCCTTATAAACTCTCGAAACCGGATATCTTTTGTATGTCTCTTCGCTCCACTCTGTATTCTCATAAATATATGCCAGTTGAGCCCGGTGACTTTGTGCAAAACCAGGATCCGATTTTTGTTTATCCATAAATTTCTTTTTTAAACCGGGGTGTTCGTCCAAATATTTTATTACATTTTCTTCGAAACCATAAGGCGAAAAATACTCCCGATTATCCAAAATATTATCGAAAAAGTTCCATCGAAAAAATGAATCGCCCGCTTTGGGTTCAAGCATTTCAATCAGATATTTTATTTTTTTCTGCCTTACAGGAATTATCAAATCTCCAGAATAATAATTTATTTGCTGAACTTCACTACTGGTTATAACCTCATCATGAAAATAATGACCGTTGTATGGACGGGTGGCATTCGAAAATTCATCAATGTAATCAATTTCCACTTCTAAAATTGTATCTATTATAAGCGTATGAAATTCTATTCCATTTAATTTAATTCTATCTACAACACTTTTCCAGGCCTGTGGTAAAATATAATATTCCGGAATTTGAACTGTTTTGGTTGGATTATACACATCGTAATATTTGGTTGAACTTGTAAAAGGTTTCGACCTATCATATCCAAATCGTTTTAATCCTGTTAATTTGCTCACCTGGTTTTCATCCACTTCGTATCCCTTAAATTCAATTTCGCGAAAAATTGTTGTGTCCAGTTCAAAATTTATTGGATGATCTTTTGCTGAAATTGATTCTTCCAATCCTGTCTTTCTGCTTTCAATAATTTCTTTTGCATTTTCTGATGTAAATGTAGTGAGTACATCGATAAACTGATAGCACGATTTCACCCGATCCGGATAATCTTTATAAACGTGATTCTCAGTCATCATTCCATAACAATTAAAAAGACTGGCATAACCAGATGAATAACGCGGACCTTCCTGTGTCATTTTAATCCCCCGTTTGGGATCGCGATACATCCAACTTACGTAAGGAATAAGTTCGTACTCTCCTTTTTTCATATTGCTGAATAATTCCGGAATCATTTTTTCCCGTAAGAATTTTTCTTGAGTTGGTGGAAACAAATCTGGTTGAGGTGCAATTAAAGTTACGCTGTATTGATGATCAGATCCGTTTGTTGTGTGAGTATCTAAAAAAACATCAGGATCCCAATTATGAAATATCCGGGTAAAATTTTTAGCGTTTTCCGAATCGCATTTTACAAAATCGCGGTTTAAATCCAGATTCGCAGCATTTCCCCTAAAACCAGTTTCGTAGGGTGTTGTTTGGTTTGCACGGTTAAATGCACTCCGGTGTAAAAGTCCTCCAATGCTGTATGCCGGAATTATCACAATCACCGTATTTTCAAGAAGCGACGCAATTCCATTTTTATCTCTTAAAATATCGTCGGCAAACTGGAGGCTGGCATCAATTCCGGCCGGTTCTCCCGGATGAATACTGTTATTAATCAATAAAACTGACTTGCCCTGCTTTTTTATTTTTTCCGGATTGAATTCATTTTCATTATTGATGATAAAAGTGTGCAATGGCTTTCCGCTGTCGGTTAACCCGTTTTCAATAAGTTTTGCATTTTCGTAGTTGGCATCTAACAATTGGTACATTTCTACAACCTCGTAATAAGTTGGAGTGTAGTTTTGTTCGTATTTTAATAGTAAGAGTGATTTTTTTTGAGCAAAAAGCGCAAAGGTAAATGATAGAAGAATGAGGGTGATATTTATTTTTTTCATGCTACTCTGGTTAATTTAGTTCTGGTTAATTAATAATAGCCGCAAATAAAAATTATCGATAAACTAACAATCTTGCAACTGAAAACTGCAACTGAAAACTGAATACTTTTATTTACGCTCTAAATTTAAGTATGAATAATTAAAATCATTCTTTTCATCGTGAAAATCTTCCCGCGAATTTTCATACCATTCTGAATAATTTATTTCAGGGAAAAAAATATCAGCATCAAATGGTTTATGAACCAGCGTTAAATAAAGTTTCCCTGCCACCGGAAAAAACTGTCGGTAAATCATCCCTCCTCCAATTACAAAAGCTTCTCGCTCATTTTTTACTTTTTTAATGGCTTCTTCAATCGAAAAAACAATTTCACAACCCGGAAAAACATCATCTTTTTTGTCGGTAATTACAATATGCCGCCGATTGGGGAGTGGCCATTTAGGTAACGAAAGTAAAGTGTTCCGACCCATAATAATTGTATTGCCCGAAGTAATTTGTTTAAATCGTTTTAAATCGTTTGGCAAATGAAAAAGTAAATCGTTGTTTTTCCCAATGGCAAAATTCTCTGAAATGGCAACTATTATTGATATGTTTTTTTGAATCATATTAATGTAAATAATAAAATTCAAAAACCAATTTTCAAAAACGTTAAAAACAGGAAGTTTGAAATTTTAGATTTATACAATTGAAAATTATTTGTCATTTGTTGTTTGTTTGTTTTTAAACTGCTACTTTTCCCTTAATATGAGGGTGAGCCTGGTAATCAACTAACTCAAAATCATCAAATTTAAAATCAAAAATATTTTTAATATCCGGATTTATTTTCAATACAGGAAGAGGAAATGGTTCTCTTGTGAGTTGCAATTTCACTTGTTCGATGTGGTTTGAATAAATATGAACATCGCCAAAAGTGTGTACAAAATCGCCGGGCAGTAAACCGGTAACCTGCGCCATCATTAAAGTTAAAAGGGCATACGATGCAATATTAAAAGGTACTCCCAAAAATACATCGGCACTTCGCTGGTACAACTGGCACGACAATTTTCCATCGGCAACATAAAACTGGAAAAGGATATGGCAAGGGGGCAAGTTCATTTTATCCAATTCACCAACATTCCAAGCACTAACAATGTGCCTGCGCGAATCAGGTTTTTGTTGAATCGAATTGATAACATTACTAATTTGGTCGATGTGTTTTCCATCGGGAGTAGGCCAGCTTCGCCATTGGTAACCGTAAATATGTCCTAGATCACCATTTTTATCAGCCCACTCGTTCCAAATCCGCACACCATTTTCAACCAAATATTTTGTGTTTGTGTCGCCAGCCAAAAACCATAACAACTCGTGAACTATCGATTTTAAATGCAATTTTTTGGTGGTAACCATCGGAAATCCTTCACTTAAATCGAACCGCATTTGATACCCAAACCTGCTGATTGTGCCGGTTTCTGTTCGATCCTTTTTCTCGGTTCCCTTTTCTAAAATAGTTTCCAATAATTCTAAGTACTGCCTCATTATAATCTATTTGTTGCAAAAATAGTTTTTTGAAATAAGTAGAATTATATATGATACATTTAAATATCCACAAATGTTTATTTGTTGTTAAATGAAGAGTTTGTATCAAAAATTATTTGCTCGTACTTCTGAAACAAGTTCAAAATATCGGGTTTAACTACTTCTAATAAAACTCTTAAATCCTATAAGGAAATTTTCGGGATATTGGATTCATCATTGCTTTGGTTAATTGTTCAGGACTGCTGCCCACTGTACCTGAATATACGTGATTAAATCTCCATTGCAGTTTCGAATTGTTTCCGTCGTGCAAAGAAACAGTTACATCGGCTATGTTTGTGGCTCCCCAGGCATTAAAAATAATTCCAACAGCCAGCGCAACACCTGTTGACATGGGTTTTGCCGTTAACACATTTCCCGAAATTATGGCATCAACTTCAAATAACCGGGCTAATTCGTCTTTTGAATATTCACTCAAGTTATAAATGTCAATGTTATTTCTTTTCAGCATCATATTTGTTTTATCGATATCCTGAAAATCGACTGTAAACTGATGATTCTTTCGTAAAAAACGATTGTAAATCTGGTTTTGAAATACAAATCCAAGTTCATACTCGTTTTCTTCAATTTGTTCAACTGTAAAATCTCGTGGTAATTTGTTGTACTGAATCAAAACATCGAAAGGTAAAATAGCAATTACCTGATGTTGATTCTTTTGATTTTGAATTTCGGAAGCTGTATAAACGGTTGCACAGCTTGATAATAGAATTGCAAGGAATGTTAATCCTAAAAGGTAAAATCGTTTCATGGCTAAAGTATTTAAATGTTTTTCGGGAAAAGAAAAAGCAAATACTTTGCCAATAATTTTAACAAAAATTAAACATCTAAAAATACATCTCTTCTTCAGGGTTTATTTCCGAACCACATCTTTTACAATAAATCGAGTCGTCATCGTGTTTATCGTGCAAACATTCGGGGCAAACCTGTGTATTGCTTTTAGATGATGGATTAATAATTTCTGCTGTTACAATTCCTGTTGGTACTGCTATAATTGCATAACCCATTATCATTACAATGCTGGCTAAAAATTGTCCGAGTGCTGTTACGGGACTTAAATCGCCATAACCTACTGTTGTTAAGGTTACAATGGCCCAATAAATTCCTCTCGGAATACTTGTAAAACCATGTTCTTCCCCCTCAATTAAATACATAATTGTACCAACAATTACAACCAGAATAATTACAAAAAAAACAAAAACACTTATTTTTTCGCGGCTGGCCCACATTGCATTTGCAAGCGTTCTCCCGGCCTGTGTGTAACGGGTAAGTTTTAATATCCTGAAAATACGCAACAATCGTAAAATGCGTATTACAACTAAACTTTGCGAGCCAACTATAACTAAACTCAGGTAAGTTGGTATAACCGACAATAAATCGATAATGCCATAAAAACTAAAGATATATTTAAATGGTTTTCGAACAATTAAAATTCGTAAAGTATATTCAAGGGTAAAAATCATCGTTATTATCCATTCCGAAATCTTTAAAAATTGTTGGTAATTATCGCGAATTGTGGGAACACTTTCGAGCATTACCAATGCAACACCAATTAGTATCACTATCAATAATGAAATATCAAATACTTTACCCTCCCGTGTATCGGCTTCAAATATTAATTCGTAAAGGTGCTTTTTGGTATTACTCATTTTGTCTGAATTGAAAATTAAATATACAATAAATTCATAAATGAGATTTTAAAATCTCAGCACAAAAAAAGGCCTTGAAAACTCAAGACCCTTAAAATTATATTTTTGGCAGATTAATTACAGCACACTTTCAACTTTTTCGTAAGGTAAATCAAATGCTTCTGCAACGCCTTTATAAACCACTTTCCCGTCAACAACATTTAATCCTTTTCGCAACGGAACACTGTCGATACACGCTTGTTTCCAACCTTTTTCTGCTATTTGAATTGCATAAGGTAATGTTGCATTTGTTAAAGCAATTGTTGAAGTACGTGGCACAGCACCCGGCATGTTTGCTACACAATAATGAATAACTTCATCAATAATAAAAGTTGGTTCGGCATGAGTTGTTGCAACTGTGGTTTCAAAACAACCACCCTGATCAACTGCAACATCGGCCATTACCGTTCCTGCCCTCATTGTTTTTAACATGTCGCGGGTTACCAAATGTGGGGCTTTTGCTCCCGGAATTAAAACAGCACCTATTACCAGATCGTGTGACTGAACCATTTCACGAATATTGTAATCGTTGCTCATCATGGTTTTTACGTTCGCCGGCATAATATCGTCTAAGTATCGCAAACGTTTCAACGAAACATCCATAATTGTAACATCGGCACCCAAACCGGCAGCCATTTTAGCTGCTTCTGTCCCAACAATTCCTCCTCCAATAATCAATACTTTTGCAGGAGGAACTCCCGGAACGCCGCCCAGTAAAACACCATAACCGCCGTATGTTTTTTCTAAGTATTTTGCACCTTCCTGCACCGACATCCGCCCGGCAACTTCGCTCATTGGAATTAATAATGGAAGGGAACGGTCGTCTAATTCAACCGTTTCATAAGCCAGGCAAATTGATTTGTTTTCAATCATTGCCATGGTTAACGCCTCTCCCGAAGCAAAATGAAAATAGGTATATAAAATCTGTCCCTTCTTTATCAGCTTATATTCCGATTCGATGGGTTCTTTCACCTTAATAATCATTTCAGCAATTCCATACACATCTTCAATTGTTGGAAGCATAATTGCTCCCGCAGCAATATAATCTTCATCCATAAATCCACTTCCAAGGCCACCACCAGCCTGAACATAAACTTCATGTCCACGTTTTACTAATTCAGCAGCACCCGCAGGAGTTAAAGCAATACGGTTTTCGTTATTCTTAATTTCTTTTGGTACACCTATAATCATTTCAGTAAAAATTAAATTTATTTTGACGTCCAAAAATAGGCAGGAAGGAATTACAAAAACATGATAAAAATTAATTATTTATCAGATTTGGGAATAATGAACATCAAAAAGGGCTACTTGTTAAAGATTTGGAAGTTAATTTTTTAATAAGATTTCAAAATGAAAAAATTTTTATAACATTAATTTCAATTTGATACTTGTATCTTTGCTTTTTTTATAAATATATTTTATAACATGCCAACAGTTTCAGACAGAGGAAAATTAATGCCCGATTCACCCATCAGGAAGTTGGGCCCTTTAGCCGACAAAGCAAAAGAAAAGGGAATAAAGGTGTATCATTTAAATATCGGGCAGCCCGATTTACCAACCCCCCCGGAAGCGCTTAATGCGATTAAGAATATTGACCGAATGATTCTGGAATATACACCGAGTGAGGGAATCCGTTCGTTTCGTGAAAAACTGGCGAAATATTACCACAAATTCAAAATTGACGTTGATGCTGATGATATAATAATTACCACAGGTGGAAGCGAAGCAGTAACTTTTTCTTTTATGAGTTGCCTTGATCCTGGTGATGAGATTATTGTCCCGGAGCCGGCTTATGCCAACTACGAAGCTTTTGCCATTGTTGCCGGCGCGATAATTAAACCTGTCACTTCAAAAATTGAAGAGGGTTTTGCTTTACCTCCGGTAGAAGAATTTGAAAAACTTATTACCCCAAAAACCAAGGGGATTATGATTTGTAATCCCAACAATCCCACAGGATATTTATACACCCGCGAGGAGATGGATAAAATTCGTAATCTGATAAAAAAATACGATTTATATCTGTTTTCCGATGAAGTGTATCGTGAATTTTGTTACACAGGCGCTCCATATATTTCAGCTTTTCATTTAGAAGGAATAGAGCAAAATGTAGTTTTAATTGATTCAGTTTCAAAACGTTATAGTGAATGCGGATTGCGGATTGGCGCATTAATCACCAAAAACAAAGAGGTGAAACGTAACGTAATGAAATTTTGCCAGGCCCGTTTAAGTGCACCTTTAATAGGGCAAATTGCCGCGGAAGCGTCTTTGGATGCAAACCCGGATTACATGCTGAACAATTACAATGAATACGTTAATCGCCGAAAATTTTTAATTGATGGATTAAACCGGATCGATGGTGTTTACTCCCCTATTCCGATGGGGGCATTTTATACTGTTGCACGTTTGCCGGTTGACAATGCTGATAAATTCTGCTCGTGGTTACTTTCCGATTTTGAATTAGAAAACCAAACCCTTTTTATGGCACCGGCTTCTGGATTTTATACCGAACCTGGCAAGGGGTTAGATGAAGTTAGAATTGCTTATGTATTGAAGAAAGAAGATTTGGCAGTTTGCCTGAAAATTTTGGAAGAAGCCTTAAAAGTATATCCCGGGAGCAAAGTACGGCAGATAGTCGCAAACAATGAATCAGTTAGATAATTTTGATTAAATAAAAAATCCGGATTAATTTCAAACCGGATTTTTTATTTTGATGTCTATTTTAAGATAAATTCTTAATCCGTTCCATTGCTTCCAAAACATTCTCCCTGTCGGCAAAAGCCGAAAATCGGAAATAGCCTTCACCGGCTGGACCAAAACCTGAACCCGGAGTTCCAACAACATTGGCTTCATTCAGCACTTTATCAAAGAAATCCCAGGAACTCATTTCGTTCCTGGTTTTCACCCAAATATACGGTGCATTTTCACCCCCAAAAACTTCGTATCCAATTGCCAAAAGACTTTCCTTCATTATCCTTGCATTTTCCAGATAATAAGAAATTACTTCAGCAACTTCCTTTTTCCCTTCTTCTGAATAAATAGAAGCAGCAGCTTTTTGAACCGGATAAGAAACTCCATTGAATTTTGTTGATTGACGCCGGTTCCACAATGCTTTTACCGAATGAGCTTTACCCTCACTATCGTACGCAACAAGTTCATTAGGAATTACAGTAGTTGCACAGCGTGTTCCAGTAAATCCTGCGGTTTTTGAAAAACTACGGAATTCAATGGCAACTTTTTTGGCACCTTCAATTTCAAAAATCGAATGTGGAATACCTTCCTCTGTAATAAATGCTTCGTAAGCAGCATCGTATAAAATAATACTTTTGTTTTTGGTAGCATAATCAACCCACTTTTTTAACTCTTCCTTCGATGCAACCGTTCCTGTCGGATTGTTTGGATAACATAAAAAAATAAGATCGGGTATCTCTTTAGGAAAATTAGGAATAAAACCATTTTTTTGCGTGCATGGCATGTAAATAATTCCATTGTAATATCCGTTCGATTGGCAAAAACCAGTTTTGCCCGACATAACAGTTGTATCGACATAAACCGGGTAACTTGGGTCGCAAATGGCAATTTTATTGTTGTCGCCAAAAATATCCTGAATGTTTCCTGTATCACATTTTGATCCATCTGACACAAATATTTCGTCGGCAGAAATATCAATTCCGTTATCCTGATACGAATTTTTTGCAATGGCTTCTCTCAAAAATTCATAACCCTGCTCTGGACCATAACCTTTAAAAGTTTCACCTTTTGCCATTTCATCTACTCCCTCGTGAAACGCCTTAATAACGCTCGGAACCAACGGCTGGGTAACATCACCAATCCCCATTTTAATTACTTTTTTATCGGGATTTGCTGCAATAAATTCACTAACCCTTCGCCCAATTTCCGGGAAAAGATAACCTGCCTGAAGTTTCAGATAATTCTCGTTAATGATTGCCATATTCTGTTTTTTTTAATGATTTTTGAATAAAAGATTTAAGCTGTGGGAGTTTGTTTTGAATGATTTGCCATACTTCTTCAGCATCAATACCAAAATAATTATGTGCTACAATGTTTCGAAATCCCTTAATTTTCCACCATTCAATTTCAGTATATTCGCTTTTGAATTCCTCAGAAAGCTTTGCAACCATTTCACCAACAATTATAAAATTCATCAGAATTGCATCGAAAGATTTTGAGTCTTTTAAAAGATTATCTGCGCTTTTTAATTGTGCTGAATACAATTCAATTTTTTCAATAGATTCAAGAATATTTTCTAAACAATCTAAATCTTTAATCAACATAAATTGCTTCATTTAGAATTCGATTCTTATATCTTGCTTTAATGTATTTCTCTCTACAAATATCAACTTCAATATTTAATTTCTCACGAAAGAAATTTTTTAAACCAATTTTTATATCAAATAAATTATTGGTGTTTTCTTCAAACTCAACAATTAAATCAATATCAGAATTGCCTGTTTGCTCTTTTCTTGCATACGAACCAAACATTCCAATTTTGGAAATATGGAACTCTTTCTGAAGCATTGGTTTGTTCTTCGAAATAAAAGTTAATATTTGTTTTTGCGTGTACATTGCTGGTACAAATTTAATAATTAATTTTTCAGTATAGTATTCCTCCATTTTGTTCGTTTAAAATTCACTTCAGTTTAATACATTTGTGAGTTAATATTAGAAACTATGCAAAACTTCTTCGTTAAATCGCACGGATTGGGAAACGATTATATTGTATTAAACCAGGATAAAATTGATTTCGAACTTACGGAAAATGCAATTATAAAAATCTGTGATGTTCATTACGGAATTGGCTCTGACGGTATTCTTTTAAATGCGCCAAGTTCGAAAGCAGATTTTGGTTTGCGCATTTTAAATCCAGATGGATCGGAAGCTGAAAAAAGTGGAAACGGTTTGCGTATTTTTGCAAAATATTTATACGATTACAAATATACTATTGAGAAAACATTCACCATCGAAACTCCAGGTGGAATTGTTCGTGCTGAAATTATTGAGGAGAAATATGAAAAAGCTTTTACCATAAAAGTAGATATGGGAAAAGCTGTTTTTGAATCGTCAAAAATTCCTGTTTCTTTTAAAAAAGATGAGTGTATAAATGAAACACTTCATCTTGAATACAGGGATTATCAAATTAATTGTGTGTCAGTTGGCAATCCGCATTGTGTAATTCTGAAAGAAGAATTGGATGAAAAGGAGATAAAAATATTTGGTTCTCAAATTGAAAATCACTCAATGTTTCCAAACCGGATAAACGTACAGTTTGCAAAAATTATCTCTCCAACCGTAGTCGAAATTTTAATTTGGGAACGTGGTGCAGGTTGGACACTTGCTTCCGGAAGTTCGTCGTGTGCAGTAGCTTCAGTAGTTTCAAAAATGGATTTAACAGAACGAAATTTAACCATTAAAATGCCGGGCGGCGAGCTTAAAATTGAAATTGACGACTCCTGGAATTTAATGATGACCGGCGAAGTTCGCGAGATTGCAAACGGTATTTTGAGTAATGAATTAATTTCAGACCTGTAAATTTTTCATTTAAAAGTTAATTTTCACGTTTCAAAAGTTTCTTTATTTAGATTAATTCTATGAATTTATGGATTAATCGTACTTTTACAATTCTTAAAATCCTATAATTATGGCAAGTAAAAATCTTCCTTTTTCAAAAGAACAAATTGAGAAAATAATAGAAAACCACCCAACACCGTTTCATATTTACGACGAAAAAGCCATTCGTGAAAACGCCCGTTATTTTAAAAATGCTTTTTCGTGGAACAAAGGATTCAAAGAATACTACGCCATAAAAGCCGCACCAAATCCGTATTTAATGAAAGTTTTGAGAGAGGAAGGATTTGGAATTGATTGCAGTTCGGTTGCCGAGCTTGAACTGGCAAAAAGGGTTGGAATGAGTGGTGACGAAATTATGCTAACATCGAACGACACACCGGCAAACGAATTTCAACTGGCAAAAGATTTGGGTGCAATAATTAATTTAGACGACATTGCGCACATTGATTTTGTGGATAAAAATGTTGGATTGCCCGACACAATTTGTATGCGATACAACCCGGGCGATTTAAAAGAGGGCAACCTGATTATTGGCCACCCCGAAGATGCAAAATATGGTTTTACCCACGAACAAATAATTGAGGGTTACCAAATTCTAAAAGCAAAAGGAGTTAAACATTTTGGAATTCATACAATGGTTGCATCCAACGAATTGGATTCCGATTATTTTATCGAAACGGCAGAAATTCTTTTCAATTTAATTGTTGAAGTTTATGAAAAAACCGGAATAAAAATTGAATTTGCTAATCTGGGTGGTGGGATAGGAATACCCTACAAACCAGAAGATAAAGCAGTTGATTTGGAATACGTAAGTGCAGGCATCAAAAAACTTTACGAAGAGAAAATTGAAGCAAATGGAATTGCACCACTAAAATTATTTTTTGAATTGGGCCGTGCAATTACCGGACCTTACGGATATTTGGTTACAAAAGTGCGACACATAAAAAATACTTATAAAAGTTTTGCCGGGCTGGATGCGTGCATGGTAAATCTAATGCGTCCGGCATTGTACGGGGCGTATCATCATATTTCTGTTCCTGGAAAAGAAAATGAACCCCTTTCAGAAAAATACGATGTAACCGGTTCGCTGTGCGAAAACAACGATAAATTTGCAATTGGAAGAATGTTGCCGGAGTTAGAACCAAACGACATTTTGGTTATTCACGATGCGGGTGCACACGGTCATTCCATGGGTTTTAATTACAATGGCAAATTAAAATCGGCAGAGCTTTTATTACGAGAAAATGGTGAAGTAACTCAAATAAGGCGGGCAGAAACTATTAAAGATTACTTCGCAACGCTTGATTTTGAAGGATTAAATGATTTTTCGGTTTAAAAATAGACAGATAAAATATTAAAAGGCCGGGTACTAAAACCCGGCCTTTTTCGTATTTTTGTTTTATGCTTAACAAAAAAGAAATACTGCAAAAGTTAAAAAACCTATTAGATGTAACTTTCAACGGAAAAGTGAAAGACATCGTTTTATTCGGTTCGCAAACGCAAAACAAAGAAGACAAAAATTCTGATTTCGATATTTTAATTGTTACTAAAGATGTTTTTACCTGGAAAGAAAAAAGTATTGTCAGGGATATTTGTTATGATATTTCAGTAGATTTTGAAGTGTTAATTGACTCGAAAATTATATCTCAAGCTGAAATTGAGAATAACTTTTGGGGAAAACATCCCTTGATTTCTGATGCACTAAACTTTGGTATTCATGCAGAATAATTTACAGGAACTCATTAAATATCGAATTGCCCAAGCGCATGAAACTATAAAAGAAGTTGAATTTCTATTAGAGAAAGGATTACTGGTTTTGGCAATAAACAGGATTTATTACGGGATGTTTTATATGTTGTTGGCTCTCGCATTAGAAAATGGTTTTAAAACTTCAAAACATAATCAATTAATTGGATGGTTTAACAAAGAATTTGTGAAAACAGGTACAATCAACCGTAATATTGGCAAAATTGTTCATAACGCATTTGAAGATCGTACGGATGGAGATTACGGTCTTTTCGTACATTTTGAAAAAGATGAAGTAAAAACAAAATTGGAGAATATGAAGATTTTTATAGATAAAATTGAAAATTTGCTTTCACAATAACAATAAGGCACTAAATCTAAAACTTGACCATTCAGTAATTTAAGACCTGTGATTTAATAACCATGAAAATTGGATTTGATGCAAAAAGGGCTTTTTTAAATGCGTCCGGATTAGGAAACTACAGCCGGAATACTTTAAATACCTTAAAAAAATATTACCCCGATTTCAGGTATATTTTATTTACACCCAAAATAAAAGAAGAATTATTTCTGAATCAAAGTCAGTTCGATATTCTTTCCCCAAAAAGTTCAGCTTCAAAATTAAGAAGGACATTTTGGAGAACGTTTTCACTTAGTCAGCAAATAGAAAAACAAAAACTTAATGTTTTCCATGGTTTAAGCAACGAACTTCCCGATGGAATTCATAAAATAAAGGTGCCATCAGTTGTAACTATCCATGATTTGATTTTCATGCGGTTTCCAAAATTTTACAATACAATCGACCGAAAAATATATAAGCAGAAAGTGAAATATGCTTGTAATTCAGCAAATAAAATAATTGCAATTAGTAAACAAACCAAAGACGATATTGTAAATTTTATAAAAATTAATCCTGAAAAAATTGAAGTTGTTTATCAATCTGTTTCACCTGTTTTTTTTGAAAAACAAATTGCCGAAGAATTAAGGTCGAAATACTATCTTCCCGAAAATTTCATTGTAAGTGTTGGTACTATTGAACAGCGGAAAAATCAACTTAATATTTTAAAAGCAATTCATTCAGCTAAAATTAAAATTCCGGTTATTTTTATTGGGAAACCGACTTCATATAAAAATGAATTAACCCGGTTTATTTCGGAAAATAAAATGGAAAAGCAAATCGTGTTTTTAAGCGATATTCCGGAAAACGATTTGGCAGGATTATATCAACTTGCAAATTTGTCGGTATATATTTCGGTTTTCGAAGGATTTGGATTGCCGGTAATTGAATCGATGGCAAACGGTTGCCCGGTACTTACATCGAATGTTTCGTGCTTGCCTGAAACCGCCGGAGGTGCTGCTGTTTTGTGCGATCCCGGAAATATTTATGAAATTGGTGAGTTGATAAGAATACATTTAGTAGATGAACTGAAAAGAGGGGAATTAATTCAAAAAGGAAAAGAACGCGCACAATTGTTTCATCCGAAAAATTATTCTAAAAAATTGATTTCTTTGTACTCCGAAATTCTATCATAAAACAATGCACGACGATTTAAAAAAGGCAGTTGAAGTATTAAAAAGTGGAGGGATTATTCTTTATCCTACTGATACAATTTGGGGAATTGGTTGCGATGCAACAAACCAGGAAGCTGTTCAACGAATTTATAAAATTAAAAAACGCGAAGACTCGAAAAGTATGTTGGTTTTAATGGAAAATCCTGCCTTGCTCGAACGTTACGTTGATGACGTTCCGGAGGTTGCCTGGGATTTGGTTGAAATAACAACAACACCTTTAACTGTAATTTATCCAAACGCAAAAAATCTACCACTGAATTTAATTGCGGAAGATGGAAGTATTGGAATTCGTTTTACTAAAGAAGATTTTACAAGCAAACTTTTGCAACGTTTCAGAAGACCAATCGTTTCAACATCGGCAAATATTAGCGGTGAAAAATCGCCTGTTTTTTTTGATGATATTCAGCAAGAAATAAAGGAACTGGTAGATTATATTGTAGAATACCGCCAAGATGATATTTCAGTTTCAAAACCTTCGAGTATTATAAAACTCTGGCCAGGAGGAAGAATCGACATTCTCAGGAAATAAAAAAGCCGCTGCAAGACAAGCAACAGCTATTATATAAATTTCTGCCTCTACAATTTTTTTACTCTACCTGATCCTGCAACTGAAGAATCGATACTTGGATTCCCCTTGTAATACACACTTCCTGAACCAGCGACACGAGCTTTTACTGAACCATTTGAATTCACCGTGCTATTTCCTGAACCGGAAATACGAACAACAACGTCACGGACTTCAAAACCACCGGCTTTAACATCGCCCGAACCTGAAACCGAAACCGAAAAGTCATCAGCTATTCCACCATCTTTAATTATAATATCGCCCGAACCTGAAATTGCTGCTTTTACTCTTTCAGCATCCAATTTCTCGAGTACAATATCTCCACTGCCACTTACCCCCAAATCAAGTATCCGGGTTTTAATTTCATTTTCAGCAATAATATCGCCCGAACCAGAAACAGACAAACCATCAATTTCTGGTACTGTTATAAAAATTTCGATTTTGCCCGGTTCAAAATTTTTCCAAAAAACTCTTTTATTTGGAAACTTTATTATCAATTTTCGATCTTTTACTTCAGTAATTATATCTTTCAAAGTAGAAGATTTTGCAACAATCTCCACACTTTGATTATTACCTTGTTCTATATACAATTTGCCGGGAATTCGCAGTGCGATTTCTGAGAATGAAGGCATTTCGCGTTCTTCATCTTCAGCAGAAACAGGATTTACAAGAAAAATACTTAGAATGAAAATTGCGAAAAATAAACTTTTAGTCTTCATATTACTACTATTTATTGCGTTTTTAAAATTGACACTTTGTAATGACGTACAAACTTAAATAAAGTTGCACACGAATAAAAAAATCAAACATATTTATGCCAGTGGCTAAACGTCATCCGGAAAAAAAATAATCGAAATTCATACGAAATGTAGAAAAAGGATAACGAATTTTTAATAGTTTCTAAATTTCTATTAAACCTTCTGGTAATTTTAAAGTAATGGTTTTTTGATCAACTTCAATCGAAACAAGAAAATCTTCGTTAAAAGGAATCATAATTTCTTCGCCCTTGAAATTAACAGTAAGAACAACATTCCCCGAAAAATCATCGACATTTGAAATTGTGCCAATTTCCCCGATTTCTCTGTCAATTACAGTAAAATCCAACAAATAAGATTCAGTGGTTTCTTCCGAAATGTCAACTATTTCGTTTTGAAAAAGATAGGCCGGGTTTCCAACCAGCCGACGGGCATAACTTTCGCTATCCACACCTTCGAACCAAACAATTGCCGATTTTGCCGATTTAAACCTAAACCCATTTTCTGTTATAAAGAACGGAACCAACAGCCCTTCAAGTTCAATAAAAAACCGATCGGAAGCTTCGACCGATTGTTCAAATTGAGCTTCAAATTCTAAAACCAACTCACCATGCACTCCGTGCTTTTTCCTAAAAAAACCTATATTTTCGCAATCCGATTTAGGTATTGTTTCCATAGTTACAAAGATAGTCAATTCCTTGGGGCTGAATCAAAAAAAAACCATCTGCCTGCTGACAAATGGTTTTCTATTCGATAGTGTTTTCTTTTTCTTAAGATTCAGCACCCTTTTCTTTCGGAGCTTCTTTATTTTCTTCCGGGGCTTTAGTTTCAGCAACTACTTCCGGACTTTCAGCTTCCGCTGAAGGATCGGCAACCTCTTCAGGTCTGTTGGCAGCTTCAACTTCATCTGCTAATTTTGCATTCTTCGCAGAAATTGCTGCTGCTCTTTCTTCATTAACCTTAGCCTCAACTTGCAACTGTTTTTCAACCTCTGCATTGGCTTCACCGGCCAAACGATCAATTTTAGCCTGAACTTTAGCATCTTTTTCAGCCATCCAATTGTCTAAACGCTTTTCGGCTTCAGCTTCGTCAAATGCTCCTTTTTTAACACCACCCATAAGGTGTTTTTTGTAGAGTACACCTTTGTACGACAAAATTGCCTTAACGGTGTCGGTAGGTTGTGCGCCTTTAATAAGCCAGTCGTAAGCTTTATCAAAATCGAGATCTATTATTGCAGGATTAGAGTTGGGATTGTAAGAACCAATCCTTTCAATGTACCTGCCATCTCGTGGCGCCCTGCTGTCTGCTACCACAATGTGATAGTAGGCATAACGTTTGCGGCCGTGCCGCGCTAATCTCAGTTTTACTGGCATAATTCTATTTTAATTTTCAAAAATGTGGCGCAAAGATAGTATAAAATTCTGTTTAAGAAATAAATACCTCTTATTTTCAACGAACTTATTATTCAATTAATTTTAAATTCTACTTTACTTTACCGGGATTCTTTTTTACAAAATCGGCCCAATTTTTATATTCTTTCGATTTAACAGGTTTGTTTAACTGAAGGAAATGACAAATGGCAACTGCCACGGCATCGGAAGCATCGAGCCCTTTATCTAAATCGGTTAAATGATATACTTTTTGAAGGAAGTAAGCGACCTGTTCTTTCGATGCCCGCCCCATTCCGGTAACTGCCTGTTTTACCAAAAGTGGCGCATATTCGTGTATCTCGACCGAATGAAATAATGCAGCTGCCATTAATACTCCCTGCCCCCGTCCAAGTTTTAACATCGACTGTACATTTTTTCCATAAAATGGCGCTTCAATTGCCATTACATCAGGCTGGTATTCTTTTACTAAGTGCAATGCTCTTTCGTGCAAATGTTTCAAACGTTGATAATGATCGGAATATTTCCCAGGCGTAATATTTCCCATGTTCAGAATTACAGGTTTTTTATCGCGTATTTCAATCAGCCCGTAACCCGTCACGGTTGTTCCCGGATCGATCCCCAAAATTCTGTATGGTTTTGAATTCATGTCAATTATTGAAATACGAATTTAATGGAAATAATAACGCGCAAAAGTAACAAATCGCAAAAACAAAATTCAAATAAGCCACAATTAAACTAATCGACAAATATCCCAATCCAATTTCAGGCAATTAAAAAATTGAAAGTTGACATTTATCCACATTGAAAATTTATGTCCTGGGTTTTATAATTTTTCCTTTTCCAATTGCTGGAGCAAAACCCCTGCGATTATAAAAAACAAGCCAATAAAAGTGGTTATAAATATTGTTTCTTTCAGAATAAAACGGATAAAAACTAATGAAAGGAAGGGTGCGAAAAATACCAGATTACCGATTTTTGCATTGTTAGTACTGAAGTTCATTGCTTTCAGCCAAAAAATGTAAGTTATCCCCACTTCGAAAATCCCGACGTAAATAACAGCATACAAACTTTCTCCGAAATGTAACTGAAAATCGGAAAACACAAAAACTGCAACTGCGAGATAAACAAAACCAAAGGCAAAATTCAGGAAAAGTTTTATGATTTGGTCACGGTTATCGCGTACATTAAAAATCCAGTACAACGACCAAAGCACCGAACTTCCGACCGCCAAAATAACACCGATTGTATTTGTGTTTTTAAAACCACTAATCCCGCCTTGCGATGAAATAAAAAATACCCCAATAAAACTGACAAAAAGGGCAAACACACTTACCCAACCAATTTTTTGTTTTAGCAAAGGTACCGAAAGAAGTGCCAGGGTAATTGGCCAAATCATATTTAAAGGCTGAGCTACCTGGGCGGGTAAAAGTGAATACGCCTTGAATAAAACAAGGTAATACAACAGTGGATTGAAAGCCCCGATAAAAATAGAATTTAACCATTGCTTAGGAGTTTGACGAAACAACAAATTTAATTTCTGCTGAAAAAGCAAAACAAAAAACAGCAAAACCACAGTAACACCAGAAGCATAAAAAATGAGCTGGATAAAATCGAATTCGCGTAATGCTATTTTAAAAGCAGTTGCAACAGTTGACCAAAAAAATACGGCCAACCCGGCATAAAAATATGCTTTTTGATTAGAGTTCATCGGGGTTTAATTCCGGGAAAATCTGATTTTCTGTTTCTTTCTCTTTATCTGGAAACTGATTAAGTAATTCGCGATACTGTTTCCTCGACTCATCGACATAAACACTGCCAGGGTTGTTGACCATCATTTGTTTGTACAACTCTTTTGCTTTTTCTTTTTCGCCCAAATTATAATTATTCAATTCGGCTAATAAAAACAACGCATCGTCGGCTAAAAGTTCGTAGCTAAAATCGTTAATAATCCGCTCCAAATATTCAACAGCTTTGGAATAATTTTGCTGATCTATTTCAATTTTCGATTTACGAAACAAAATATCGTCAACCAGGGAATGATATGGATATATTTCTTCTAAACCGTTTAAAATAGTCATTGCATCTTCACTTTTATTTTGAAAGAACCGCAAATCCGCTTTGGCAAACATGGTCAAAGGAATAGCCGTGGTATCTAAATTCAAATTGTTTCCGATAAGCATTGAAAGTTCCATAGCGTCGTTTGCAGTAAGTTTCGAAGTACTGGCCTTTAATACATCCAGTTGTGCTTTGGCCCAGCTAAAATTACCAAGATAAAATCCGAGTTTTGCTTTTTTCAATTTCACTTCGTCACCAAGGCTGTTTTTTTTGTTAGCTTCGATTACCTGCGAATAAATTAAAGTTGCTTCCCAGGGTTCGTTTGCATAAACATAAACATCGGCCATTTCGGTTTTTAACAAACCCGTTTGTTCAGGTTTTAATAGTGGAATTTTCAACCCTCTTTTTAATACTTCAATCGATTTTTCAGATTCATTTAAATAAAAAGCCAGCAAATGTGCGTATTCCTGAATTAAATGCAAAGTTGCCGGATTGTAACCCAAAAACTCAAGGCCTGAATCAAACTGCTTCACCAAATTTTTTGCTTCCAAACTATTTTCTGAAAATTCAGATGTTAGGCGAATATATGAGACATGAATATTTTGAGCAAATGCGTGAGTGTAAAATGGGCTTCCTCCACCCTTTCCCAACAAATATTCGTAGGCTTTTTGCGAATGGTTAAAATTTTTATTGTTAAGTGCCATTTGCCCCAACTGGGCAATTTGTACATCTTCTTCACCGGTTCTTTTGTCGAGTGCAATAGACTGCCGAAGTGCACCCTGAAAATTTTTATCTTGTAAAAAAAACCAAATTAACAAGCGGCTGTAACCAATTACATTGGGCTCGCCCTGGATTCGTTTTAAAACCTGCCCCCTGAAATTATTACGTAAACCATTGTCGATATCAAGGTGCATTGCCGATGAAAGGCTGCTTTGCACACGTGGGAGTTGTTTTTCGTCAATCCGCACCAAATCAAGGTACTCCTCCATCATTTTACCGTAATCCCTTAAATATAAAAAAGCCCTGGCCAATTCGTAGTGAAAAGGTTTATTCGGTAAAACCTGCCTACCTTGTAAATACGTTTTTTTAACAAATTCGTACTCGCCCCACTGTAAAAAAGCATTTGCCGTTAGCAAATAACTTCCTTTATTATTCACTATTTTTGAAAGGGCTTCCTGATATTTTTCCTGCGCCCCGTCCGTTTGTTCCTGAGCTTTTAAAACATAACCCCAATGCACAAAAAATTCAGGTTTTGCGACAGGTTGTTTTTTAATTTCTTGTTCCACTTGTTCCTCGGCCTCTTCAAATCTTTTTAATTCGATTAAACTTGTGAGGTACAGTTTAAAATAGTAACTATTCCTTGAAACTTTATAAACTTCTAACAATAGTGGAATTGCCTTTTCGTAATCTTTTGCATTGTAATACTCGATTGACAATCTTGAATTGGTTTGAATTTCGCTTTGTTTTTTTTGTTGAGCAAAAACAACATTCAAACCCAAAATTAATATTGCGGTAAAAAGAAAAGCTTTCATGTATTTTTAATTGTTTGTTTTTAACGGCAATCCGTCAGCTGACCGGGAACTCGCTGAAGAATCATCTTCCTGTGTGCCAATATTTGCAATGCTCATTCCTTTTTAAATTTTAAAGATTTTACAAAAATAACACTCTCAGACTAAGAATAGTTCTTAATGTAAGTTTTTATTATGTGGATTTAATAATGACGCAGTGGCTACGATTTTTTAAATTCTATATTCCATATTTTTAATATTCAGATTATTAGAAACCGGAATATTTATTACTATTAATCTCATTTCCATTATTCAATTACGCATATTTTGTTTCAAACAATTCTCAAATTAAAAACTTACTTTTACGCAAAATTTTATTGATTGTATGGCACAAGTGACGAAAGACAGGCAACGATTGCCGAAGTGGATGAAAATGAAAATGCCAAAGGGGGAAAGCTATTCGAAAGTAAAAAACCTGGTTGACAAACACGGCTTGCACACAATATGCACAAGTGGTAATTGTCCAAATATTGGGGAATGCTGGAACCGCGGAACAGCAACTTTTATGATTTTGGGTGATATTTGTACCCGCCGCTGTAAATTTTGTGCTGTAAAAAGCGGTAAACCACTCGCACCCGATTTAAAAGAACCAGAAAAATTAGCGGAATCAGTAAAATTAATGGGCCTGAAACATTGTGTAATAACATCGGTTGACCGGGATGATTTAGAAGATCAGGGAACCGGAATTTGGGCAAAAACAATTACTGAAATTAAGCGGATAAATCCCGAAACAAAAATTGAAGTTTTGATTCCTGATTTCAGGGGAAATGAAAAATTGATACAACAAGTAATTGATGCAAAACCGGAAGTAATTTCGCACAACCTGGAAACCACCGAAAGGCTCACCCCGTTTATTCGTTTTGCCTCGAAATACAGGCGTAGTTTAGAGGTAATAAAATACATTGCAAATAATTACACTGTCGCAAAATCGGGAATTATGCTCGGTTTAGGCGAAACACACAGCGAAATTTTGCAAACCATGGACGACCTTTTAGAAGCAGGTTGTAAAGTAATGACTATCGGACAATATCTGGCGCCCTCGTTAAATCACATGCCGGTTGTAGAATATATTCAACCTGAAAAGTTTGCTGAATATAAAAAGATAGGATTGGAAAAAGGGTTTTCGTTTGTTGAAAGTTCGCCGTTGGTGAGAAGTTCGTACAGAGCGGAAGACCACGTAAATGCATAAAAATTTCGAGTTAATGTTGAAAGTTTAAAGAAATGGCAGATTTCAATTACATCAACCTCGGTATAAAAGATTATAAAGAGTGCTGGGATTATCAGGAAGAACTGTTGGCAGAAGTTGTAGCTGATAAAAAATCCACTGGAAAACCTTCATCAAAAAATTATTTTTTATTGGTTGAACATCCTCATGTTTATACACTTGGGAAAAGTGGAGATGCAAATAATTTACTGGCTCATGGCGAATTTCTGAAAAAAATTGAAGCCACATTCTATAAAATAAATCGTGGCGGCGATATTACTTACCACGGGCCTGGGCAATTGGTTGGTTATCCAATAATCGACCTCGAATATTACAAACTCGGAGTACGTGGCTACATCGAAAAAATGGAAGATGCAATAATTAAAACAATTGCCAAATTTGGATTAAAAGGCGGAAGAAAAGAAGGTGCAACCGGAATCTGGTTAGATGCCGGACACAAAGTACGCGCACGTAAAATCTGCGCAATCGGTGTACGTATCAGCCGGTTTGTAACTATGCACGGTTTCGCCCTAAACATAAATACCGACATGCGCTATTTCAATTACATTAACCCTTGCGGATTTGCGACATTCGGTGTTACTTCTATTCAACAAGAATTAGGAGAAAAAATCCCAATGGATAAAATTAAAAATTTGTTGATGGAAGAATTTAATAAGTTGTATTAAATATTTACAATACTTTACAAGTAGTTTATTTGCCTCTTAAAACACTCATTTTTAATTACTGCAAAGTCTTGGACTGTTATGCAAATCTCGGAACTACTTTAGAAGCTTAACCTGTTAGATATCAAAAAAATGCCCCCTGTTTTTCACAGAAGGCATTTTTTATGAAATAAGAAAGTTGATTCTATTATTTCTTCACATTAAAAAGTTCCTCTTCAGTAACTTTTTTCACTTGCATACTGTCTTTCAACGATTTGTTAATGGCATTGTAGGGCGCAATTACAACTTCATCGCCTTCCGTTAAACCTTCCAATATTTCAATACTGTTGTTATCCTGGATTCCGGTTTTTACTTCCACTTTTCTAACCCTGTCATCTTTTAATACAAATACAACTTCCTGTTTTTCTTCACGGCCCACTACTTCTTCCTCACTATCGTCTTCGGTAGCGTTTTCATCTTCAACTTTATCTTCAACTTCTTTTGTCCCGCCACCTTCAATTTTTACACGGGTTGTAACCGCTGAAATTGGCACTGAAATAACGTTTTCGCGAGTCTCGGTCTGAATATCTACGGTTGCCGACATTCCCGGTCTAAACGGGTAAATATTTCCCGAAGTTGAATCAACGAGATCGACATAAGATTCACTCAACAGAAAAACTTTTACATCGAAATTGGTAACCTGGTCGGTGGAAGCACCACTTACACTTGCCGAGTTGGCAATTTCCGTGACAATCCCAATAAATTTTCGCTGAAGATACGCATCCACTTCAACGAGAGTGGTGTCGTATTTTGCTACTTTAACAATATCATTTTCATTTACTTCTACCTGAACTTCCATTTTATCCAGGTTGGCGACGACCATCATTTCGGTTCCAACCATCATACTGGTTCCCACAACCCTTTCACCTTTTTCTACGTTTAATGCCGAAATTGTCCCTGAAATAGGTGCAAAAATTCTGGTTTTTGTCAATTGTTCTTTGGCTTCGGAAACTGATGCTTCAGCACTTTTAACCGAAAACTGTGCTGCCCTGACTTCAGCTTCGGCAACTTTATAAGCCGCTTCGGCAGTTTCAAATTCAGAAACTGCAATTGCACCTCCTTCGAAAAGTTGTTTAGAGCGTTTGAAAGCGAGTTCCCTTTCAATCTGCTGGGCTTCGGCCTGCGCTTGTCTCGCTTTAGAAGAATTTAATGCAGCCTCGGCTCGGTTTAATGCCGAAATGTACATGTCGGGTTTAATAATGCAAAGTGGATCGCCTTGTATAACCTGATCGCCTTCTTCGACATATAATTCAATAATTTCGCCGGAAACATCGGGGCTGATTTTTACTTCTGTTTCGGGTTGTATTTTCCCATTGGCAGTTATCAACTCTGTAATTGTTTTGCTTTCAACTGTTTCAGTGGCAACACTAATACTGAAATCATTTCCGAACCATCCGGCTTTTTTGCCAACTACTAAAAGTATAATCGCAACTATCAATAATCCAATTGCGTAAGGTAAAATTTTTTTCTGCTTCATATTTTGACAAGATTTTGTTTTATATGTCGATTATGGTGCGCTAAAATTACAACAATTTGTAATTCTACAGGAAATATTAAAATTAAATTCAAATTATTTTTATTTCACAACTAAACGTGCTGTAAGCCTACTGTTTTGTTCGAGGTATATTTTTTTATCTTTTTTCATTTTATGAAGCGCCTCTTTATTAAAATGTCTAATGGTTATAAGCTTTAAATCGGTGTTGTAACGTGCAATATAATTCTCCGAAAGCTTTTTGAGTATTGGATTCAAATCCACTTCAGGAAAATCTACCACAAGGTTAAAGTCAATGGCCGACTGCTGAATCAAATTAACTTTAATCCGATTCTCTTGTAAAAGATACGCAACCTTATTTATATCTTCAATGCTGATAAACGAAAAATCTATGGGAGAAATAGTAATCAAAACCTGATTCTCCTTTACAATAAAAACGGGTTGCAGTTGTAATTTATGATCTACTTCATGAATTACAGTTCCCTTTTCTAATGGAGAAACAAACGACTTCACTAACAATGGTATTCCTTTGTTATGAAGAGGTTTCATTGTTTTGGGATGGATTACCTGTGCGCCGGAATACGACATTTCGATGGCTTCGCGATACGAAAGTTCGTCGATTTTTACAGCACCTTCCATCTTTTTAGGATCGGCGTTTAATACTCCAGGGACATCTTTCCAAATGGAAACATCCTCAGCGTTTAACACATTTCCTAAAATAGCCGCTGTAAAATCGGAACCTTCGCGACCAAGTGTTGTGGTCAAATTAGGTTTAGTTGCTCCAATAAATCCTTGAGTAACGTATAATTTTTCCTCTTCAAAATTAAGAACTTGCTGAACAAGTTTTTCCGTCAAATCCCAATCTACAGTTGCATCTCGAAATTTATTGTTGGTTCGTAAACATGTGCGAATATCAATCCAGGAGTTTGTAAATCCTGCAAAATTCAAATACTCACTAACTAAGCGGGTAGAAACAAGTTCTCCATAACTTACTATCTGGTCGTATTCAAAATTGAAATCGAAAGAAGGTGGTATTCTGAGTTTATTTTCAAGTTCTGTTAACAGTATTGAAATTGATTCTGGAGTATTTTTATCAAAAAGAAGATCTGAAATATCAGTGTGATAATTTCTGAATTTTTGAAAAACACTCCATTTATTGTCACTCTTTTCAAAATACGCTTTTGCAAGAGTTTCTAACAAATTGGTTGTTTTACCCATGGCTGAAATTACAACCACAATATTTTCGTTGTATCCTTTCAGAATTTGTAAAACATTCCTGACAGCTTCTGCACTTTTTACCGAAGCACCGCCAAACTTAAAAACTTTCATTTTACTTGTTTTCAAAATTTTTGACAAAACTAAAGAATTATTTTTCAACCATTCTACTGCATTGCAGCTAAACTTACACATCCTAAAAAAAATCATTATTTTAGGCGTTTTTTCAGAAAAGTCATTAAAATGAATATTTCATCGAAAGTAAAACTAAATAACGGGGTTGAAATGCCCTGGCTAGGATTGGGAGTTTTTCAATCAAAAGACGGAACCGAAGTAGAAAATGCAGTAAAAACCGCATTGAAAAATGGATATCGCAGTATTGATACAGCCGCCATTTATCAAAATGAAAGCGGTGTTGGTACTGCAATAAATGAGAGTGGAATTCCCCGCGAAGAAATTTTCCTTACTTCAAAAGTTTGGAACAGTGACCAGGGTTACCAAACTACTTTGACTGCATTTGAGGAAAGCCTGAAAAAACTGCAAACCAGTTATCTCGATTTATATCTTATCCACTGGCCAAAAGGGAAACGTTCGGTGGAAACATGGAAAGCACTCGAAGAATTGTACGAAAAAAGAAAAATCAGGGCAATAGGAGTTAGCAATTTTCTGGTTCATCACCTCGAAGATTTTTTACCTGAATGTAAAATTATCCCTGCAGTGAATCAGGTTGAATTTCATCCGGAACTCATTCAGCCCGAACTTTTGAAATATTGCCAAAATAAAAATATTCAATTGGAAGCCTGGAGCCCGATTATGAAAGGACGGGTAAATGATATTCCTGTTTTACAGTCGCTTGCTGTTAAATACAACAAAACACCGGTGCAAATTGTAATTCGCTGGGACATTCAAAAAAGGGTGGTTACAATTCCAAAATCGGTAAAAGCGGAAAGGATAATTTCCAACGCTGATATTTTCGATTTTCATTTAAGCGATGAGGACGTTGTAAAAATCGACCGGCTTGATCAAGACAAACGAATTGGACCACACCCCGATTATATTTCATTTTAATTTAAAACTCAAAAAGAAAAACTAATGAAAAAATTAATAACTATTCTGTTTGTGTTCAGCTTTTTATCAAGCTTTGCGCAAATTCAAAAAAACAATAAAAGTAAACTCACCATTGAGCAAATTATGCAAAATCCCGACAAATGGATTGGTACTGCACCAACCGGGATCTTTTGGTCGGAAAACGGAGAAAATATTTATTTCGATTGGAATCCTGAAATGGATACACTTTCATCCCTTTATTCTTATTCTATTAAAACAAAGGAAATTAAGAAAGTACCAACTGATGTGAAAATCAAATTACCCGGGAAATATGGGAATTACAACATAGACAAAACGCTGAAAGTTTACACCAGAAATGGCAATATTTTTCTTTTGAACATTAAAAAAGGTATTGAAAAACAATTGACAAATTGGTTGGGAAGAGCATCTTCTCCTGAATTTGTTTTGAATGATTCTCAAATTTCGTTCTCAAAAGACAACAACCTGTTTCTAATAAATCCGGAGACGGGGTTGATGCAACAAATTACCAATTTTGTAAGCGGAGAAAAACGCACGGATAAGAAAAATACCGGACAGGCAAAGTGGCTGGAAGAGCAGCAGAAAGATCTTTTTGTCGTTTTGAATGAACGTGAAGAGATGAGCAAAGCTCAAGAAAATCGTCGGGAATTGGAAGAAACTAAGCAACCAGAAAAAATATACTTAGGCAAAAAAAGGCTGGGAGGAACATCTCTCAGTCCGACAGGCAAATTTGTAATTTATTCAACCTACTTAAGTCCTCAAGGAACAAAATCAACATCGGTTACACACCATGTTACCCAATCGGGTTATACAGAAGAAAAGAATGCACGAACAAAAGTAGGTAGCACTCAAACAATGGTTTCAATGGGCGTTTTTAACGTTGACAGTAACAAAATTGTAAGCATAAAAACAGATGATATTCCAGGACTAAAAGACCAACCTGACTATTTAAAAGATTATCCTGAAAGAATTTTAAAAGATAGTTCTAAAATAAAAAACAGGGCAATTAGTTTGCTTGGTCCGGTTTGGAACGAAACAGAAGACTTGGCATTAATTGTAGCCTTATCGCGCGATAATAAAGACCGCTGGATTTTATTGCTGAACCCTTTATCCGGAGAATTGAATTTACTAGATCGCCAGCGCGACGAAGCGTGGATCGGTGGTCCTGGAATTGGTGGATGGGGATTTTCAACCGGAAACATAGGTTGGATGCCCGACGGAAAATCCGTGTGGTTTCATTCCGAAGAATCGGGGTACTCACATTTGTACGCTGTTAATATCGAAACCAAAAAGAAAACTACTTTAACCGCTAGTGAATTTGAGGTTTCCGAAGCATTTATTTCGAACGATAAAAAGCACTTCTTTTTTACTGCCAATAAAGTTCATCCTGGTATAAAACACTTTTACAAAATGCCGGTTTGGGGTGGCGAGTTATCACAGATTACTTCAACCGAAGGTGGTAATGAAATTACAATTTCTCCAGATGAAAAGCATTTGGCAATTCGCCATTCAACTGCAAACAAACCCTGGGAATTGTATTTACAGGAAAATAAAGCGGAGGAAAAAGTAACTCAAATTACCAATTCAACTACCCAACAATTTAATAGTTACGAATGGCGCACTCCAGAATATATAACTTTTACTGCTGAAGATGGAGCTGAAGTTAATGCCCGTTTATTTCAACCTGAAAATCCAGATAAAAATGGTCCGGCAGTAATTTTTGTTCACGGTGCCGGGTACCTTCAAAATGCTCACAAATGGTGGAGCAGCTATTTTCGCGAATATCAGTTTCACAACTTTTTGGTTGATAATGGCTACACAGTTTTAGACATCGACTATCGCGGAAGTGCAGGTTACGGTCGCGACTGGCGCACCGGAATTTACCGTCACATGGGCGGGAAAGACCTTTCAGACAATGTTGATGGAGCCAAATTATTGGTTGAAAAATACAATATATCACCCGACAAAATTGGATTGTACGGAGGTTCATACGGAGGTTTTATTACTTTAATGGCAATGTTCAACCACCCGGATGTTTTTGCTGCTGGCGGAGCACTTCGCTCGGTTACCGACTGGGCACATTACAACCACGGTTACACAGCAAACATTTTAAATACTCCGGTTGAAGATAGTATCGCATATGTGCAAAGTTCTCCTATATATTTTGCTGAAGGTTTGGAAGGGGCACTTTTAATGTGCCACGGTATGGTTGACGACAATGTACAGTTTCAGGATATTGTGAGAATTACACAGCGTTTTATTGAATTGGGAAAAGAAAACTGGGAACTTGCAGTTTACCCGGTTGAAGCGCACGGTTTTAGAGAACCAAGTAGTTGGACTGATGAGTACAAAAGAATCTTTAAATTGTTTGAGGAGAACCTTAAAAAGTAGGCAGTTTCAGTTTTCAGTCACAGAAAGAACCGTTCCTAAGTTTTTCAAGTAAAAAAGGGAACGGTTGTTTTTATTTTAATTTTTAAAAATATTGGTTATTGGGTTTTATTTCACCCAAAATTTATTTGTTTTAAAAATGCGCTTTCCCCAGTAAATAAAAGGAGTGTCGGAAGCAGCTACCACAAATTTTAAAATGTAGGTTGTAATGAATATTTCAACCAAAACCGGGGTTTCGAATACTCCATAAAAGGCAATTAATACAAATACCGAACTGTCGATTAGCTGCGAAACCATTGTACTTAAATTGTTACGGAGCCAAATTTGGTTTTCCTTTGAAAACCGTTTTCTCCAAAAATGGTACGCCCAAACATCGTGACGTTGCGAAAGTAAATACGCAGCTAAACTGGCGATTGCAATTCTTGGCATTAAACCAAATATTGTACTGGTTGCATCGTGTGCTGTCGATGCAAAATCATCGCCTGCTAAAGGTTGAAAAGCAAGTGCGAGGTTCATTAAAAGGGTCATTGAAATTAGGCTAAAAAATCCAATCCAAACTGCTTTTTGTGCCTCTTTTTTACCGTAGTTTTCAGAAAGAATATCAGTTACTAAAAACGACGATGCATAAACAATGTTTCCTAAAGTTGCTGCTAACCCAAACAGTTCAACCGTTTGAATTACCTGGATGTTGGCTACAATTACAGAAATGGGAATCCACATAATCAATCCCCATTTTCCAAACAATTTATACGCAAAAATAATAAGTAGAAAATTTGCCAGCAACATGGCCAGCCATAGAATTTCGTTTTGCATTTTTTTAATTTTTTATAGCAGGGTGATGGAACCTGCTAAAAGTTAAACATTTGTTTTTCAGGGCGCAAAAGTAATTAAAACTTTGAAATTACAATATCTTCTAAAATAGATTTGAAGTGGAAAAATAGAATAAAATCAACGAACCTTTTTTAAAGTACTCAATACATTTTCATCAACCTTGCCAAACAATGAAACGCCCGAAGCGCCATTTGCCATCGCAGTTTTTATACCTTGTTCCAATTCATCGTGAGTTTTAAAATTCGGCAAAAACAGTCCGGCATAAAGAGGAAATTTTCCATTTAAAAAATGAATTCCTTCTTTTACCGCATCGCCAATCCAACTTACTTGTTCTTTGTAAAAACCATGGTAAATCATTGGACAAACTCCGTCCAAATTCCAGTTTGTCCAGTCCTGACGAACAATTCTGCGTGCAATTTCAGGAGTTGGAAAAACTGCTGCAGTTATGGGTTTTTTATTTTTATGAGCTATTTCAGCAAGGTGATTTACCATATTATTTATCTGATTGTATCGGAATGTTCTCCATGAAGGACTCTGATCGGGAAACTCCAAATCCAGTGGGTCAACCCCTGTTTTTTCTTTGTACTTATTCCGACAGGTTTCACAATAACAAAAATCGTATTCCGGCAATTCTTTGCTTTGTTCAATTCCATATTTTTCCCAAAGATCAACAGGCAATATTACATCGCAGTAACGAATATAATCTAAATGAATTCCATCCACGTAATCTTTTTCTACAATAAATTTTACTTGGTTTTTAAGGTACTCTTTCACCTCTGGTTTTGAGGGACAAAGCCAGCGATAATATCCCACATAAGGAGGTTTGTCGGCGCACGAATCTCCATTTCTGCTAACGGCATAATATTCAGGATGATTTTCAAGAAGTTCTTTTTCACCTCTATTCATCGTCCACATCCAACGGTGCGTTTCCAATCCAGCTTTTTTTGCAATTCGAAAATGGCGCTCACTGTCATGCTCAAAAAACATCCCCCTGATTCCTGCATCATAAAAGCTTTCATATTTTTCTTTTAATGCTGCATCCTCCTCACTTTTATTAGGATTTTCCCAAACCCAATGCTTTGCACCTTTTACTTTTTTGCTAGCTTTTATTTCGCTCGCATTAGCGGCACCCAAAACTGTTAATCCCATGCCTGCCAACACCGATGATTTTAGAAATTCCCGTTTATCCATATTCGTAGTTATTTGTTCAAAATTTGAAATAATCCGTCTTGGTTTAAAGATAATTTTAATTCATTTTCAACTTTCATGATTACTGCAAATCTTTTATTTTCTGCTTTCATTTCATAAAAAATCGAATCGCCGTTTTCAGTTTTTGATGAAGGAGACAAACCTAATTCAGAAAGAAAATTCGCATATTTACCCGTTTCACGTTTGTGCTTTTGCTGCTTATAATAAACACTCCAAAGGTATTTCCCAAATTCCTCTTGTTTTGGTATTTGAAAATCAGTTACATTGTTGCCAACCAAATATGAAGAAAACTGGACCAAACCCCAGCGCTCGGGGAAATGCATATTTATAACACCCTGTGCACTCCAAACCCAATTATTTTCACTTAAAAATTTATTCGTTTTAATATCTTTAATTCTCTGATATTTGCCGTCAATTACTTCCGTTTGCCATTGTACTCTTGAAAAATTTATTTTCCAGCAACTCCCATTTCCCGGCATTACATATTCTCTATTTTCAGTTAACGACATAAAAGGAATAGCAACTTCCACTGTCCAACTTTTATCAATATCTTCAGGGTTGTTTAAAGTTCCATCAACAGAAATTTCACTTTTAAAATCTTTAATATTCCAATCAATTTTGGCTCGACCACTATTGCGGTAAGGTTTTGGCATGATTAAATCGAACAAAGTATTTTGAGCATTTAATTCAAATTCAAAATAATTATGCGTATCCCAATCGGGGTCAATAAAAATTTCAAAATCGTTTTCATAATAAACTATTTGGTCGTGTTTGGAATAATACGCCCAAATATGTGGCTCTTCCAATTCGGCAAGAATGTACAAATATTGATTGTCCCAAAGCATTTTGAATCGGGTTTGATACAAAGGTTTTGGTTTCGTCTCTCCTTCAATATCCTGAAAATAATCTGACCATTCTGCTAACTGCCAGGAAGTTTCGTTGGGGTTGCCATCAATATTAATTTCAGAAATAGTTTGATAAACAACATAATTTCGTGCCAGGTGTTTTAAATATTCGTAACCCAACGCCATTTTTTGAGAATATGCGAAATGTGTAAAAAAGAGAAAAACCATCAAAAAGATAAAACGCACCATTTATTACCTATTTTGAAATGTTTCATTTGAAATTAAAGATATATCAACTCTATTAAATAATGGATTTAATTTGCTCAATCATGGTTTGAGCCAAATTATCTGCTCTTTCCAAAGAATCGGCCTCGGCATATATTCGAATTATAAGTTCGGTGTTTGATTTACGGAGATGCACCCACGAATTTTCAAAATCAATTTTTAGCCCGTCGATATCTGTTACCTTTTCGTTGGCGTATTTTTTCTTCATTTTAACAAGAATCTCGTCAACGTCGATTTCAGGTGTTAACTCAATTTTATTTTTTGAAATGAAATAATCAGGATACGTTTTTCGTAATTCAGAACATTTCATTCCTGACTTTGCCAAATGGGTTAAAAACAATGCTGCACCAACCAACGCATCGCGACCAGAGTGACTTGCAGGATAAATAACACCGCCATTTCCTTCGCCGCCAATTACAGCATTTGTTTCTTTTATTTTAGCTACCACGTTCACTTCGCCAACTGCTGCAGCTGTGTATGTTTGCCCATACTTTTCGGTGATAACACGCAGTGCCCTGCTCGACGATAAATTAGAAACTGTGTTCCCCGGGGTTTTACTTAAAATATAATCGGCAATCGCAACCAAAGTATATTCTTCGTTGAACATAGTTCCGTCCTCGTTAATAATTGCCAGGCGATCCACGTCTGGATCTACTACAAAACCCACATCAACTTTGCTGGTTCGAATTATCTCCGCTGTTTCAACCAGGTTTTCAGGAAGTGGTTCGGGCGTGTGTGCAAAATGTCCAGTTGCTTCACAATTTATTTCGACTATATTTTTAATTCCCAGTGCTTTAAAAAGTGCCGGCATTGCAATTCCCCCCACGGAGTTTACGGCATCGATTGCCACAGTAAAATTGGCAGTTTTAATTGCTTCCACATCAACCAAATCCAATCCAAAAACATGTTGAACATGAATGTCGGTGTAATCTTTTTCTGAAACTTGTCCCAAATTCTCGACTTCAGAAAAATTGAAATCTTCCGATTCAGCTATTTCGAGAATCGTATTTCCTTCTACGGCATTTAAAAATTCGCCTTTTGAATTGAGCAGTTTTAATGCATTCCATTGTTTTGGGTTGTGGCTGGCAGTTAAAATAATTCCGCCGTCAGCACTTTCTGATGTAACCGCAATTTCGGTGGTTGGTGTAGTTGCTAAACCAATATTAACCACATCGCACCCCATTCCAATTAAAGTTGAAACAACAATGGAACTAACCATTTCGCCGGAGATACGAGCATCGCGCCCAACAACTATTTTAAGTTTTTCTTTGCCGGCACTTTGTTTTGCCCAGGTGGCATACGAAGCTGTAAATTTAACCACGTCGAGCGGACTTAATCCTTCTCCGGGTTTCCCACCAATTGTTCCACGAATTCCTGAAATTGATTTTATTAAGGTCATGTTTTTTTGAATAAGTTTGAGTGATAAAGATAAGAAGTAGAAAGAGAACCTGGGTTTAGTTCCTGAAAAATTAATCGTTAATTTCCTTTAATTCATTTAAAGTAAGTTTTAATTTTTGAATATAATTTCCGTAAAGCCTGCGAAATCCCCAGCGTAAAAAAATAAAAATCGCGCCGACTGAAATTATTAAAATTACCAATCCAATTAATATTGCTAAAACCAGCTGATCTGTTTGAATTTCGGAAAATGGTATGCCCTGTTGTTTTACTCCGTCTAAAAAACCTTTGTACATGCCGGAAACAAATCCCGAGCCCATTGCAAATAAAAGGGTAAACAATGCAAGATAAAACATCCGTTGATAAATTTTAAGGATGTCGATAATTCTCATGAGTGTTTCTTGCAGGTTACAGGTAATATCGCAACTTTTTTTAACACGATAATATTTAATAACGAAGTAAATAAAAGTAGTAAAAATCAGGGCATTGCTAAAGCCTCCAAGAAATAAAAGCCAGTTGGGAATAGTCAGGTTTTCGCTAACTCCTTTTATTAAAAGAGGTGAAAACAAAAAATCGTCGAGGGCAAAAATTAAAATGAGGACAAACAGCACAACAAAACCAATTTTTATATTTCGATCGATACGATCCAATAAATTCCTTGTCCGTTTATCTAACAGTTCACGAATCTGGCCTTCATCTAATTCTTTGTTCGAAGCCAATTTATCCCAAGTATTTTTTAGATCTTTTAATTCCATATTCGTTAATCCTGGGTTACCATGAGTTTTTTCAGTTTCTTTTTAATCCGGTTCATTTTTACACGTACATAATTCTGGGTAATTCCTGTAATATCTGCAATTTCTTCATACTTTTTATTTTCAAGAAAAAGGAGCATGATCGATTTTTCGATTCCAGTAAGTTGTGCAATTGCACGGTTTAACAATTTTATATTCTCTTCGGTTTCCGTGTCATATTTTTCTTCAGCTATTTGGAAATTTTCGTACGAAAGCCGTTTTTGATCCGGCCTCCGTTTATTTTTTTTAAAAGAAGTAATGGCTGTATTTAAAGCTACCCGGTACATCCATGTCGAAAATTTCGATTCTTTTCGGAAAGAGGGATATGATTTCCAAAGCTGTGCCACAATTTCCTGAAAAAGATCTTTGCGATCTTCTTCAATGTCGCAGTAAATACTGCACACCTTGTGAACGATACCTTGATTTTTCTGAATTATTTGTAAAAATTCCTTTTCCAAAACTGAGATATTAGTATGCAGATATTGAAAAAATTACATTACTAAATAAAGTGATGCACTTCTCCCAACTGAAATATCTATTCCATAAATGATTTGAAATAATTCAAATTTACTTCGTACATAGTCTTAGGGATTACACCAAGTTCTACTTTTTCAAACATTTCTACAAGTTTTGTCCCATCAACAAGCTCAATTTGAGGTGCCCCATCTCTATTAGCCTCCTTTGTCGCTTCATTAGTAAATGTTCCAGTAGTAATTATAATTCCTTTTTCAGCTCTTCCAATCATTGCATTTCTAAAATCGCCAACTTGAGCTCTTGACACAGAGCCTTTATATCTTTTACATTGGAATAAAACCTTAAAACTAACAAATGGATTAATTTCTAATGTTCCATACCCATCAATACCTCCATCATGTGAACCACCAGTAATAAATACATTTTCAAACCCATGTTCTCTTAATAATTCTCTGCTAATCCTCTCAAATCCTGATGGTGATAAACTTTGTAGAACTTTTAATAGATCAAGTGATGATTCTTTTTCTAATTCTTCAGGAGGTTTCTCATCTTGTTCCTTAAGTATTTCATTATCTGATTTTTTCTTTCTAGTTTTTTGATGAATTCCAACCCATTTAAGAAACAATTTTCTTGCTTCCTTATCCGTCAATGTAGTTTCTTTTCCTTTGTCGGTTAGTTTCCATGTTCCATGTTTGGAAGAATCAAGAAATCCCTCCCAAACCAAATATTGTCTTGCCCAAGCCACTTGATTATAAAATCTATTTTGTCCTGATTTCAGAACTTCATCAAGTACCGAGTCTGTCAATTTGAGATTTTCTGCAATCCTATCTGAAACCTCTCTTGGTTTTCCTGAATCTCCCAAATCCCGAAGTGCATCAAGTAATGGTCCAAACCATTTTAAAAAATCGGCTCCATCTGTCTTACTCATATTGCTAATATTATCTGGTTCAAATAGTCTCGTTCGGAAGTTTATTTCAATAATTTATTTCATCTTCAAGAATTGGATTTCCTTTTCAGAAAGGAAACGCCATTTCCCTCTTGGAAGATTTTTTTTGGTAAGCCCGGCAAAAAGAACACGGTCGAGCTTTTTTACGCGATAACCAAAATGTTCAAAAATACGGCGCACAATCCGGTTTCTTCCCGAATGGATTTCAATCCCCACTTCAGTATTGTCTCCCTTTTTTACATAACTCACCGCATCGGCAACAATATGTCCGTCTTCCAATTCAATTCCCTCGGCAATTTGCTGCAAGTCTTTATTGCTCAAAGGTGTGTCGAGAGAAACCTGATATACTTTTTTCATTTTGTTGCTCGGATGGGTCAACTTTTTCGAAAGGTCACCATCGTTTGTAAACAGCAACAACCCGGTAGTATTTCTATCTAAGCGCCCAACTGGATAAATGCGTTCGAGACAAGCGTCTTTTACCAAATCCATTACAATTTTATCGGCATGAGGATCTTCGGTGGTTGTCACAAAATTTTTAGGTTTATTTAAAAGCAGGTACACCTTTTTCTCTGCATTCAATCGGCGACCATCGAACCGGACTTCATCGCCGGGTTTAACTTTTACACCTAATTCGGTAACAACTTCACCGTTAATAGAAATTAATCCCGTTGAAATATATGTGTCGGCTTCCCGCCGCGAGCACACCCCGGCATTTGCAATAAAACGGTTCAGTCGAATATCTTCTGAATAAGTGAGTTTTTTTGTGTCGTCTTTCTTTGGTTTTGGTTTAGCTCCATAAACTCCTGTCTTCGAATCACTTGTCGAATAACGTGAAGTTTTATCGTCGCTTCGTTTTTTAAAAGATTGCCGGGGATTTTTATCGTCGGTCCTTGTTTTTGAAGGATAACGTGAAACTTTATCGTCGGTTTTATTTTTTGCTGAAAAGGATGAATCTTTGTCTTCATATCTTTTTTTACCCGAAGTTTTTAATCTTGATTTTCCTGTTGTTTTCCCTTTTTTATCAAATCCAGGCCTGTTTTCCTTTGATTTTTTATTGTAATTATCTTTCATTTTCTAATACTAATTTTTGCAAAGGTCGGAAAAAATCTTCAGTAAATATTCTTATTACGAAATATCAAAATGATTATCTTTATTATCTTTTAAAATTTAAAATTAAATAGTTATGCAATCACATGAAATAGATTATAAAATTATAGGGCACGATGTGCAATTGGTGGAAGTAGAACTGGACCCCGGCGAAACAGTAATTGCCGAAGCCGGTGCGATGTTGTACATGGAAGATGGAATTGAATTTACTGCCCGAATGGGAGATGGTTCAAACCCGAAAGCAGGCTTTTTCGACAAAATGCTATCTGCAGGATCTAGATTAATTACAGGCGAATCGTTGTTTTTAACGCATTTCACAAACCAGGGCTGGGGTAAAAAACATGTGGCTTTTTCAGCACCCTATCCCGGAACAATTATTCCGCTGAACTTGTCGCAATTGGGTGGACGGATTATCGTTCAAAAAGATGCTTTTTTATGTGCTGCAATGGGAACCAAAATATCGATATCATTTAACCGAAAATTGGGAGCTGGTTTTTTCGGCGGCGAAGGATTTATTCTTCAACAACTTCAGGGAGACGGAAATGCCTTTATCCATGCCGGTGGGACTGTAATTGAAAGACAACTGAACGGTGAAACTTTACGTGTTGACACCGGTTGTATTGTTGGTTTCGAACCTTCTGTAGAATACAGTATTGAACAAGCCGGCGGTTTGCGTTCGATGGTTTTTGGTGGCGAAGGAATTTTTCTGGCAACACTTCGAGGTACAGGAAAAGTTTGGTTGCAAAGTATGCCAATCCGGAAATTAATTGCCGAACTTTCTCCCCGTGGAGGCAATGTTAGAAAAGAAGGGCGCAGTGGATTACTCGAAGGTTTGCTGGAGAGATAATTTCAAATTCATGATTTGTTAGTAATTATCGATCATTGAAAATAGTTGTTTGAGTAGCAATTTATCTACAAAGTACTTATTTCCCAGGTTTCCCCAGTGTGTTTATCTGGGACACTTGTACGAAGAAATAAATATTTGATTTTATTATTATCCAATTTCCCTTTCAAAAATAATTTTTGCGGTTTTTATTCGGTGATCCAAAATAGTATCTATTATTTTTTCTTTGTCAATACTATTACATTTTCTTGTTGCACATAATTATACCAATTGTTCTTCAAAATGCCGCATAACAAATTTTGAAGTTTACTATGGATAATGCCGAGAATAAAACAAAAAAGCAGACTGAGCAAAGTGAAGGTTTGGGACATTTTGTTTTCAAATCGGTATTAGCCACAATCATAATTAATTGTTTTTATGCTAAATAACTTATTCAAAATTATTTTTCTTAAATCTATTTGAACATCATGCACGCAAGGAAGCAATCTTATGTTCACAACATAATTATTGTTTCTGTACATATGTTGATATACCCAAGGCATTTATCATGTTATATTTTTGTAATATACAGTAAGTCAGCAAAATAACAATTGTTCGTAATTTTTCAAAAAACAAATTGTTCGACACGCTAACCGCAATATCATTAAGTTTCGTTTTTAAAAAATTACGTAAAAACTACAATTAATTTTTTTGTTTATTAATTACTAATGTTTTAACTTGTATAAAAAAATTCAAAAATACCTAACAATATCATGTTTATCTTTCACGAAAAAGTTAAAAAAATCGACATGGGCGAAGGAATCGTCAGACAAGATTTTGCCGATGGAGATAATCTCAATGTACTTCATTGGAATATTCAGGATGGAGGCGAGGTTAAAATGCACAGCCATTCGCAGGAACAATTCGGATTAGTTATTAAAGGTGGATTTGATATGGTTATAGCTGGCCAAAAGAAAATACTTAAAGCAGGTGATGCATATATTGTTCCGGCAAATGTTCAACATTCGTTTATTGCAATTGGCGAAACTGAGGCAATTGACGTATTTACTCCCCGTAAAGAAGATTTCCCCTGGAAAGAATAATAAATTATAAATTAATTAAAAGGAGATTTTAACATGGCAAAAGTTTTAATTTTAGCAACAAATTATGGCTCATGGGGTGAAGAATTACAGGCTCCGTGGGACATTATCTCAAAGGCAAATCACGAATTAACACTAGCTACTCCATTAGGGAAAAAGCCGCTACCATTGGCTGTAAGTGTTGATCCTGATTTTGTTGATCCCATTATCAATTTTAATGTTAATCCGCCCGAAGTTTGCAAACGCATTAAAGAATTGACTGATGGTCAGGAATGGGCTAGTCCTATTAAATTCAGTGAAGCAAACATGGCAGACTATGATTCAGTTGTGTTAACAGGCGGTTTAGGTGCAATGATTGACATGTGCAATAATTGGCATGTTCACAAATTATTATTAGATGCTTATAGAAGCGACAAACTTATTGGCAGTTTATGTTATGCCGTTTCAGCACTGGTTTTTTGCCGCGACCCGAAAAATGATTACAAGAGTATAATTTATGGTAAAAAAATTACGGCACATCCACGCGCCTGGGATTTTTATGGCCCTCAATGGGATTTTACCTACGATTTATATGGGGCGACAGAAGATAATAACGGTACAGATGTCCACACTCCCGGGTTTCTTTGGCCTGTTGAAGATCTGGTTCGCGATGCCGTGGGGCCCAATGGTGCATGTATTGCAAGAATAAATGCAAACAGGGACGACCCTGAAGTTCATTTCGACTGGCCATTTATAACAGGTACTTCTGTTGAATCTTCAATTGCTTATGGAGAAAAAATTGTTGAGGTTTTAAGCGAGATGAATTTATAAACATAACAAAATAAAAAGAGCAGACTAAAGACTGCTTTTTTTATTTAAAAACTATTTTATATGCCTGCGATTACTATTCAAAGTCTGGAATTAACTGAGGAGCAGAAAGATATATTGGCTGAAACATTTATTTCGGCTTTTTCAGAAGTAACAAATGTACCTAAAGATAGAATTTATTTGTTCTTTGATGGGTATACACTTGATAATGCGGCAGCCAACGGAATACTATTTTCCAAAAATCCCCCAAAGTTTGCCAAAGGAAAATTCAACCAGGGAAAATAACTCACAAAATTCCGACATACTAAGATTACTATGAGTAAAATTTCGATTCGTGGTTTTCCTGATAGCATTGCAATCAAAGAGTTTACATCTCAAAATAAGGCAAAAAAAAGAGAGTATTAGCTTCTTAGAACCCAAGAAGCGTTTGATGCTTTTAAAAATCTGGTTGAAAATAAACGATAAATTAAAAAATGGATGTAAATCAAACAATAGTAAAAGTACTAGAAAAAATAGGTGTAGATCATGTTTTCGGTGGATCCGGGCAGGTTAATGCATCAATGCTAATGGGGCTGAGAGATTCTGAGAAAATTAAAACAATCATTGCTAAAAATGAACAGGCAGCCTCATTTATGGCTTGTGGTTATGCAATGTTTTCAAATAAGTTGGGTGTATGTTTCGCAACTGGTGGCCCTGGTGCATTTAATCTTTTTTCAGGTATGGCAGTAGCATATTCCGATTCTTTACCAATCTTAGGAATAACCGGTTACACTTCAAAACCTAACAGGGGCAAAGGAGCTTTGAATGAGTCATCAGGTTTAAGCAGAACTCCTGATTCACACCTGATGTTCTCTGCCACAACAAAAAAATCTTTCATTATTGAAGAAGCAAACCAAACATGTGATATTGTTGAGGAGGCAATTAATTTAGCTTTTGAAGGAAGGCCGGGTCCGGTTCATATCCACGTTCCAAAAAATATTACAATTGCAGAAGTTGAAAATTACGGGGAAATTAAACTGAATGTAAAAAGTGTGTTACCGAATCAGGAAATTATTAATACAGCATCGAAAAAAATTGCTGGTTTATTGGCAGATAATAAACAAATTATGGTGTTGGTAGGCTATGGATGCATCAGAAGCAATAGTAAACCAGAGTTAATAAAATTAATAGAAAACTACCAGCTTCCATTTGCTTCAACAATGGACGCAAAAGGCTACTTGCCCGAAAATCATCCTCTCGCGCTTGGTGTTTATGGAACTTCCGGGTCACCCGGAGCAAATAATTATTTTGAAGATTCATCCGTAATTATTGCTTTAGGGAATTCATTTGCCCAAAATGCCACATTTGGATTTAAGCCTGATCTTTTCAGTGAGAAAGTATTAATTCATATTAATATTGACGAAAACGAGATTGATAAAGTTTATAAAGCTGATTATAAAATTGTTAGTGACATAAAACCTGCTTTAAATTTTTTGATTAAATATCTTGAAAGCAGTGAGCTGAAAATAAGTCGGAAAAACCTAATAAAAGAAAAATGGTATGATTTGCCCTTAGAAAAAAAGAGTGATAAAATCCATCCGGCAGAATTGGTTAAAGCTATTTCGGATAACCTCCCTAAAAACTCCATTGTAATGGGAGATGCAGGCTCGCACATGCTATGGCTTAATTGTTACCTGGATTTGAACAAAAATCAGAGGTATCAGAATCCGGGAAGTTTTGGCCCAATGGCAAGCCATACTAATGGTTCTATCGGTGTAAAATGTGCCAATCCCGATAAAACGGTTATTGCCGCTGTAGGCGATGGTTGCTATCTTATGGCGGGTTTTGAGTTAATGACAGCAATCCAATACAATATACCTGTTGTATGGATAATCTTTAATAATGGCGAATTTAATGTGATAAAAAAGTTTCTGCTCAATATGTACAATGACCATGCACACATGCAGTTTAATAACCCCGATTATACAACTTATGCAAAAGCATGTGGTACAAAGGGTTTTAGAGTGGAAAAAATAGAAGATTTTAGTGGCGCATTCAATGAGGCACTGACATTAAATAAACCTGTTATTATTGATGTTGTTGTTGAATCGGAGGTCTACCCTCCATTTTCACTTTCTAGAGTTTAATGAATTTCAAAGAAATAAAATTATGAATATTGCTGAAGCTATAATTAAAAACCTTGAAAATATTAATGTTGATGTGGCTTTTGGTGGATCAGGCTCAGGTGATGCTGATATTTTGTTTGCACTACACGCGTCAAAAAAAATCAGGACAATCATAACCAGGCATGAACAGGCTGCTTCTTTTATGGCATGCGGCTATGCTTATTTTTCCGATAAGTTAGGTGTATGTTTTGCAACCCCCGGACCGGGTGCATTTAACCTAGTCTCAGGTTTGTCGGTTGCTTTGTCCGATTCCTTGCCAGTTCTTGCTATAACCGGTTTTGAACCTTCTTATGGCATTGGAAAAGGAGGATTAGGAGAAACTACAGGATTGAACAGGACTCCTGATTCACAAACCCTTTTTGCAGCAATAACAAAAAAAACATACATGATCGAACATGCTGACCAGGCTTGTGATGTTCTTGAAGAAGCTGTTAATACAGCCTATGAAGGAAGGCCGGGACCGGTTCACATTCATCTTCCGTTTGATATTAGTCATGATGAAGTATCAAATTATCGTGATATAAAATTAGAAATTAAACCAGTTGAGGCATTACCAAAAGAGATAAGGCAATTTGCCGAAGCCCTGTCTGGTTTCTTAATACAAGATAAAAAAATAATTGCATTAGTTGGTTATGGATGCATTCGGAGCAATGCTCAAACGGAATTGATTCAACTGTTGGAAACGTTCCAAATTCCGTTTATGACAACTATGGACGCAAAAGGAATCTTCCCTGAATCACATCCGCTTTATCTTGGAATGACGGGAGCAGCAGGCGATCCCGGAGCAAAAAAGGCATTAGTTGATGCTGACGTTGTATTGGCACTTGGTAATTCATTTTCGAAATGGCAAACCTGGAGATGGGTGGATGGTGTATATAATACCAAAACATTAATGCAAATCAATATAGATAAACAGGCAAGGGATCGTGTTTATCATGCCGATTATTTTCTCCTGTCTGATATAAAACTTGCATTAATCAATCTTTTAAAAGAACTTTCGCTGCAGGGAATAAGCAGAGAAAAAATAACCATTAACAGTCAAAAACATACAGAAATGCCACTAGACCTCAAACCCGGAATCATTCATCCCGGAACATTAGCAATGGAAATCGCAAAATATTTACCTGGAAATAGTATTCTTCTGGGCGATGCGGGCTCCCACATGCTTTGGTTGGCAGCTTATGTACGTATGTCTAAATATCAAAATTATCAAAATCCGGGTATTTTTGGTCCGATGGCAGCAAATGTAAATGCGGCAATCGGCACACAGTTGGCAACCCCCGACCGACGGGTAATAGTTGGTTGCGGAGATGGTGATTACCAAATGGCCGGATTTGAATTAATGACCGCTGTGGAAAACAAAATCCCGATCATCTGGATTATTTTTAATAATGGCGAATATAATATTATTAAAATGATGCACCTTAAAAATTTTAATGGTAGAGAAGTTTATAACCATTTCCTGAACCCGGATTTTGTAGCTTATGCTAAGGCTTGTGGTGCAAATGGTTTTAGAGTTGAAAAAATTGAAGATTTTGGTCCTGCCTTTGAGTCGGCGCTTAAGGATAATAAACCATCCATTATTGATGTTGTGGTTGATCCTGATACAAAACCACCATTTGGTCTTTTTGTCCCCCCCCAATAAAAATACGGTAATAACCTTTAATTATATTCTTAGATAATTACAAACAGCTTTATGAAATGGTAGTAATTTATAACATTTGAACTTAAAACAGGATAAAAAAATGAAAGGTATTAAAGGAAAAGTTGCATTTATTACAGGAGGGAACTCTGGTATTGGAAAAACCACTGCTTTGGCTTTTGCTCGCGAAGGAGCCAAGGTGGCTCTGGCTGCGCGGCGTGAGAGCTTAGGAAATGAGGTTGTCGAAGAAATAAAAAAACTTGGTGGCGAAGCTATTTTTATTAAAACAGATGTGCAAAAACCTGAACAGATTGAAGCTGCTGTATCAAAAACAGTTGAAACTTTTGGTTCGCTTGATTTTGGTTTTAATAACGCGGGGATATTAAATCCGCTTGGTACAATTGACAAACTCAGTCTTGAAGACTGGAATGATTCTGTAAAGACCAACCTCACAGGCGTTTGGTTAAGCATGAAATACGAAATAAGACAGATGGTAAAACAGGGGAGTGGAATAATTGTAAATAACTCATCTACACATGGTTTGATTTCAACGCCCTTTGGAGTTTCGCCCTACGATGCAACAAAGCACGGAGTAATTGGAATTACTAAATCCTGTGCTATGGAAAATGCAAAAAGGGGAATAAGGGCAAATGTTATTTGTCCGGGTGAAATAAATACCCCAATGATGGATGTTATTGATAAAACGAATATAGACCCTGCACGGATACTTGCCCGCCAACCAATGGGAAGAGGTGGTGAGCCGGAGGAAGTTGCAGAAATGGTTATTTTTCTTTGCTCTGACGGGGCTTCATTTATGAATGGCAGTACAATTGTAATTGACGGAGGATTAACTGCTACTTAAATTTCCACGCATAAATTTAAAATCGTTCTATATTGCTGACTAATAGGCAATATACACTGACTGCAAATAGGTTTATAAGTTTAAAATTAATTGGAAGAGAAAAAAATTATGAAAGTATTAGGACTTGACCGCGTTGTAATCATGGTCAAAGATATGGACAAAGCCTTAGATTTTTTTAGCGGGAAATTAGGAATGGATTTTCTTGAACTTGATCCTGAAATATCAAAAAGGGACGGGGTATTCAGTTACATATGTCATGAAACTCAAGTTCATTTGATTTCACCCATCTTTCCAATACCCAAAAATGCGGTTCCGGTATTTAAACAAATGGAGCTTCTGGAAAAGAAAGCGGCTTTTTTATGTGCAATCACTTTTTTTGTTGATGATATTGAGCAAACAAAAAAAGTACTTGAAGAAAGCGGACATAAAATTCTTTTTCAATATAAAAAAAGCAATGATTACAGTACAATAGGATTAGGTAATTTTGAAGAACTTATAATTAGAACCAGCTTTAATATAGTTATCGGCTTCGTTCAATATAATCACTGTAAGGGAAATAAAAAAGAGATTGTAAAAAACAAAAATGGACTCAAAATTACAGAGCTGGATAGAGTAATCCTGATGATCAACGATATGGATGAAGCTCTGGAATTTTTCTCAGGTATCCTTTGTATAAAGTTTAAAGAAACCGATAAAGAAACCCAGGAAAATGCCTATAACCGAGGGTGTGTTTCGCTTGATAACCACTTGCACCTGGTTCAACCGTATATCCCAATGCCCGAATCTGCCCCGCCTCCATTACAAATTGCTTCAAAATTAATTCAGAAAGAAAAAGGTATTTTATCTCTTTCAATTTTTAAATCAGATGACAGCAGAGATTCAAAAAATAGAATGGAAAAAATGGGATACAAAGTATTAAATTCGTGGGAAGATGATAACGACTATGCATCGGTTGGCATAACGAATCTTTACGAATACTTGTTTGATACTGTTGATGAAGTTGGTTTACCAACAGTAATAAGTCAATGGGATGAGGAGTAAAATATGAAAAACCTAAAATTTGCCCATGTAGCTCTTTCATGTAACGACATTATTGCATCTCAGGTTGGTAGCGTCGATAAATTTATTGCATCAATGGGTACTGAAGTTGTAATTACATTAGGTCCACCACAATTTGATGGTTTTATCAAATATGCAGAAGCATGTGGGGCTAAAGGATATCGCGTCGAAAAAATCGAGGACTTTGCCCCAGTTTTACAATTAGCAATAAAATCAAAAAAGCCAGTTTTAATAGATGTCGTTGTTGAAAGTGAAGTTTATCCACCTTTTGCATTGGGTAAAGTTTAAAATGATAAATAATTTGAAAAACGTGAATGGCATTTTATGAAATCAAAATAAAAAATGAATATCGTAACAGAAGTTCTAAATAATTTGAAAAACTAAAATGATAAAATAATCTAAATGCCAATTTTTTTTAATCTAATACTGTAAATAGCTTTTAGGACAGTTTTCTTAATCTAAAATCTACACAAAAATGAAACTAAGCGGAAAAAAAATAGGGATACTTTTTGAAAGTGATTTTTACGAGAATGAAATCTTTTATTACAAATATCGTTTCCCGGAAGAAGGGGCTGAAATCCATTTCCTCTCGCGGTTATGGGGGCAGGATAAGATTACATTTGTTGGGCATGAATACAAAGCAACAATGGATTGTTGGGAAAGCTTTGAAAATATGAGTGAAGGCGAATTAAGTAGTTATTCTGCAATTATAGTTCCATCGGGAATGGTAGCCGATCGCCTTCGTTACACCGAGGATGTCACGAAAATCCCACCAGCTACCCAGTTTCTAATGAGGGCTTTTGCCCACAAAAAAATAGTCAAAGGAATTATTTGTCATGGACTATGGCTGGTAGCACCGGCTACAAATTTGGTAAAAGGGAGAAAATTGGTCTGTCACAATAATTTGATAGGTGATGCTAAAGCTTATGGAGCCGTTTATACCGATGAGGATGTAGTTGTAGATGCTGATTTAGTAAGCGGACGTTCCGGTGATCATGCCCACCTTTTTGCACGAAAAATTATCGAGATTCTCAGTAAAGGATAGTTTTAATCATTGAATTATAAAAAAACATTTAACCCAATTAATCATGGACATCAACTTCACATTTTCCGATACAATAACAGGTTACGTAACAAATTTCAACCTGAAAGAAAGATGGTTTACTGTTGTAACGTCAGATGAAAAAAAATTTAAAATTCATCTTACCGATAATTCATACGCCCGTTTTGTGCGGAATTTGGGTGAGCCCTACCAGGATGCAACAGGGAAAATGAATCATTTATTAGCCCTGCAACGACAGATGGTATTTGCTTATGGGACATTTTATCCGGGTGAAAGTAAATGTGGGGAAAACCCTGAAAAGAATAACGATTGTGATTCTAAACCAATATTTGAAGCACAACAACTTATTTTCCCGGGAGAGGGACCCGGAAATTATCGGTTCGAAGAACCAGATTGGTGGATTAACCAAATTGATTCAATTGCGCATAGTTACCTGGAATGGCAATTTAACCACCCAACCGAAGAAATCGATTATCGGAAATACCGGACGATACTTCAGTTAAGTGGAGAGAAAAAAGGCGACTACCTTCAAGAAACGGATACCATTTCGCGACTTGTATTTGGCTTTGCTTCGGCATATTTATTAACAGGCAAGGAAGAGTTTTTAGAAGCTGCAGAAAAAGGGACACAATACTTGCGCGATCACATGCGCTTTTACGATCAAGATGAAAATATTGTCTATTGGTATCATGGAGTAAAAGTAGAAGGTGAGAAAGAAACAAAATTGCTTACTTCTGAATTTGGTGACGATTATGACGCTCTACCCATGTATGAACAGATTTATGCTCTTGCAGGCCCCACCCAGACAATGAGGATTACAGGAGATCGGAAAATAATGAGTGATATAGACAGAACTTTAGATCTTTTTGAGAAATATTATAAAGACGTAGATGGAGAAGGTTATTTTTCTCATATCGACCCAATCACACTTGATCCAAGGGCAGAATCATTGGGGCATAATAAAGCCAGAAAAAATTGGAATTCGGTAGGTGATCATGCACCGGCATATTTGATTAATTTGTATTTGGCAACAGGCAAAAAAGAACATGCAGAATTTCTGGAATATACATTCGATACCATTACCAGGTTTTTCCCCGATTATTTAAACAGCCCTTTCGTTCAGGAAAAATTCTTTGAAGATTGGAGTAAAGATCAAAGTTGGGGCTGGCAACAAAATAGGGCAGTTGCAGGACATAATTTGAAAATAGCCTGGAATCTTTTGCGAATGCAGTCTTTAACTCCCAAAGATGAATATTTAGATTTTGCTCGTAAAATTGCAGAAGTAATGCCCGAAGTTGGTTGCGACAGACAACGTGGAGGTTGGTACGATGTTGTAGATCGTGTGTATAAACCAGATGGGAAACATCATCAATATGCCTGGCACGATAGAAAAGCCTGGTGGCAACAAGAACAAGCCATACTAGCTTATTTAATTCTTCATGGAGTGCTTAAAGATAATGAATATCAGAAATATGCCAGGGAAGTTACTGCGTTCTACAATGCTTTTTTCTTAGATAACGACGATGGGGCAGTTTATTTTAACACTTTGGCAAACGGAATGCCCTATTTGCTTGGGAACGAAAGGCTTAAAGGAAGCCACTCAATGAGTGGATATCATAGTATGGAACTTTGTTTTCTTGCGGCGGTTTATACTAATTTGCTGGTAAAAAGAGAGCCTCTTAACCTTTACTTCAAACCGTATCCAAACGCATTTGAGGATAATAAACTACGGGTTTCACCAGATATTTTACCTAAAGGGAGTGTTTACATTCAGGAATGTTTTATTGACGATAAACCTTATACCGATTTTAATGCCGGGGAATTAATTGTAAATCTGCCTAAAACCGACAAGCAGGTGAAAGTGAGGGTTAAAATTTCTCCAAAGGCCTGGTTAGATTAAGTTCATTATTAGTTCGAATTATGCATCATCAATTATAAATCAATTAACATGGAAATAAAAATCAAGACGAAAAATAATATATTGATTATAACACTTAAAGGAAGTATTGACAGCAAAACTGCTCCCGAAGTACAACAGAAAGTGCTTGAGTCGTCGGTAAATAGCAAGAATGTAATAATCGATCTAACAAGTGTAGATTTTGTTTCAAGTGCCGGCTTAAGGGTTTTGCTTATGTTGTATCGCCAGATAAAAGTTAAAAATGGGAAAGTCGTTCTGGTTGGGGTCTCCGAAGAAATAACCGATATAATGTCAATGACCGGCTTTATAAATTTTTTCGAGATTATTGATACTGTAGAAAATGCATTAAACACTTATTAATTAGCTCTTTGTTATAGGCCTAATCAAAGTAGGTTATAATTCATTAAAAATAATTATAAATGGCAGAATTAGATTTTGATACCAGGATCGATTATTATCCTACACATGAACATCAAGGGATAAAATATAGAAGGGGGCACGTTTTACCTTTTGGGGCAACCATGGTTCCTAATGGTGTAAACTTTTCAATTTATTCAAGTGCGGCATATTCGTGCATTCTTGTTTTGTTTGTAAAAGGTGCTAACGAACCATATGCTGAAATTGCCTTTCCCGAAGAATTCAGGATTGGCAATACCTATTCAATGATTGTTTTTGATTTGGATTTTGAATTACTGGAATACGGCTATCGTATGGATGGTCCTTTTGATCCGGAATCCGGCCATCGTTTCGACAAGTCAAAAATTTTATCCGATCCGTACGCAAAAGCTATAGGAGGTCGAGACAAATGGTTGGCACCTCCTGATTGGGACAATATTTATTCGCATCGATCCAGATTAGTATTTGAAGATTTTGATTGGGAAACCGATAAACCTCTGGAGACACCTATCGAAGATCTTGTGGTATATGAAGCCCATGTTCGGGGGTTTACAAATCATCCGTCATCGGGGGTAAAAAACAGGGGGACCTTTGCAGGTGCCAGGGAAAAAATACCCTATTTACTCGATCTAGGTATTAATTGTATTGAACTTATGCCTATTTATGAATATGATGAATACGAACACAGTAAAACAAACCCCGAAACTGGCGAACTCCTCGTTAATTATTGGGGCTATAGCACACTAAATTTTTTTGCACCTAAATCGGGATATGCCGCTACCGGAAAATATGGAATGCAGGTTGATGAACTCAAAACCCTGATTAAGGAATTTCATAAAAATGGAATCGAGGTAATGCTCGATGTGGTTTTCAATCACACTGCCGAAGGTGATCACCGCGGCCCTACAATTTCTTTTAAAGGAATTGATAATAATACTTACTACATGCTTACACCCGAAGGTTATTATTTTAACTTCTCTGGTACAGGCAATACTCTTAACTGCAATCATCCGGTTGTAAGGAATATGGTGTTGGATTGTTTGCGTTATTGGGCTTCAGAATATCATATCGATGGTTTTCGGTTCGACCTTGCCGCAATACTTGGAAGGGCACAGGATGGTAGCCCATTAAATAATCCGCCTCTTTTAGAATCGCTTGCACACGATCCGGTTTTAGCTAAATGTAAGTTAATTGCAGAAGCCTGGGATGCAGGAGGTTTGTATCAGGTGGGATCGTTCCCTGCTTATGGTCGATGGGCAGAATGGAACGGCAAATATCGCGATGCCATTCGGCGGTTCCTTAAAGGGGAAGAAGGATTAATTGGTGAACTATCGCAACGTTTACAGGGATCCCCCGATCTCTACTCCACCCGGGGAACTTCTGCTGGTATTAATTTTATTACCTGTCACGATGGATTTACCCTTTATGATCTATTTGCATATAACGAAAAACACAACGAGGCAAATGGAGAGAATAATAATGACGGGAACAATGATAATTTCAGTTGGAATTGTGGTTGCGAAGGCGAAACTGAAGATGAGGGAATTAACATCCTCAGGCATCGTCAAATAAAAAATGCGCTAAGTATATTAATGGTTAGCCAGGGAGTGCCGATGGTACTCATGGGCGATGAAATGGGAAGAACAAAATATGGAAATAATAATACTTACTGTCACGATAACGGTTTAAATTGGATGAATTGGGATTTGATAGATAAAAATTCAGATATTTATTATTTTGCAAAACACATCATCAACTTTCGGCGAAATCATCCGGTCCTTCGGAATCGAGACCATTTCCGAAACTCCGATTACAAAAACACAGGTTATCCCGACATCTCTTTTCATGGAGTACATGCATGGAATGCCGACTGGTCCAAGTCGAGCAGAGTATTAGCAATTATGTTAGATGGGGGGCATGCAAAAAATGGCTACACCACCGACGACACAATTTATGTAGCTATAAATATGCACTGGGAGGCACTGCCATTTGAAATACCTCAATTACCTGAAAACAAAAATTGGCATGTTTCAGTAAATACCGATATGCCACCGCCACACGATTTTCACCAAATAAATAAAGAAGCTGTGCTAGAAAACCAATCATCGTGTATTTTGGGACCCCGCTCGGTGGTTATATTGGTGGGAAAATAGTAACGGTTGGATTTTATATTCAACCAAAAACAAATAAAAGTATTTATAAATCAATAAAATAAAATATTATGAACTTTACGGTAACATCGGAAATAAATAATAAGGTAGCTACACTTACATTGGTCGGATCTTTAGATTCATCGTCCGCTTTTGTTTTTCAGGAAGAAATTCAAAAAGTAGCCGTACAGTCGCCTGTAGAAATGGTATTAAGGGTTAGCGAACTTAGTTTTATGGCCTCTGCCGGTCTTCGAATGATTGTATTTGCAAAACAAAAACTTGGTTCTCAGGTTCAAATTTATATGGTGAGCCCGCAGGATCAAATTATCGACACTCTTCAAATGACAGGGTTTATTCATAGCGTACATATTGTAGATAAATATCCGGAATAAGTGGAAGCAAAAAAAATAACATATTCCTATGTTGCCTCCCTTGATGTACTTGAGTCGATACGTGAAATGTTGACCCAGGCTGGCAACGATATAGGATTAAGTAAAAGGAAAACCTATCAATTAACATTAGCAATTGATGAAATAGCGACAAATGTAATTAAATATGGTTATCAGGAAGCGGGGATTTCAGATGGTTTTTTTGATCTAATTATTGAATTTAAAGAAGGGGAATTAATTGTATCCCTTGAAGATACAGCAACGCCGTTCAATCCGATCGAACATTCCTTACCAACGGAAGAAGATTTAAATATCCCGCTGGAAGAAAGGCCCATTGGTGGCCTGGGCGTAATGATTGCCCGACAAAGTGTAGATGAGTTTAAATATGAATTTGTGAACAATAAAAACAGGAACATATTTATTGTCAAAACCAATTAAGCTGAAAATGAACCAGAGCAAAATGCCAATGAACCCTTTTCCGGGCATTCGTAGTTTTGAAACGAATGAACAACATCTGTTTTTTGGACGTGAAAAACAGATAGGGGAAATTTTGTCTGTTTTGACTGAAACACATTTTTTGGCATTAATTGGTTATTCTGGAAGTGGTAAATCTTCCTTAATCAGGGCAGGAGTAATTCCAGCCATCCTGAACGGAAAAATTGAAAAAAAAGAGGACTGGGCAATTTCGTTTTTTAGCCCGGGAAATCGTCCAATTACTTCGCTAACATTAGAGTATGCCAAAACTTACAACAAAAAAGCCAATGCAACTGGAATAAAATCAATGTCGTTTGAGAAGGCAGGAAATATTATTCGTTCCAATAAAAATCCACTCTTAAAAGCATATCAAAAACTTACATCAGGATCTTGGTTAATTGTAATCGATCAATTTGAAGAAATATTCAGACATTACCGAAAGGGAAGCAACAGCCGCTCAAAAGATGAATCACAGGAATTTGTAAATTTTTTTTTAGACATCATCAATTTAAAAAATATTGGCATACCGGTGTATATCGTTTTAACAATGCAGTCCGATTTTCTTGATCATTGCGCTGAAATAACAGGTTTAACAGAAGCCATAAACAAGGGGTATTTTGTGGTTCCAAGGATGTCGGCCAGCGAATTGCACGATGCTATTGTAAAACCAATAGAACATAGTGGCGGTAAAATTTCTGACACCTTAGTATCGCGTTTGGCCATAGAATTGTCTGATAAGCCCGATCAACTTCCCGTGATGCAGCATGCACTTATGCGTGCCTGGGATTATTGGATTGAAAATATGATAGGGGAAGAACCATTAGACATACGTCATTACGATGCCATTGGGACTATTTCTTCAGCTCTTTCAATTCATGCCGAGGAGATTTATGATGGTTTTAGGAAAGAGGAACAAAAAAGAATTACCGAGCAGTTATTTAAGGCCTTAACCGAACCGGGAATTGACAAAAGAGGGACTCTCAGGCCTACTCCAATCCAAGATCTTTTAAAAATAACGGGTGCATCTAAATTCGACTTATTTGAAGTTATTAATGAATTTCGAGCACCTGGAAGAACTTTTCTAATACCTCCACATAATGTAGATTTGAGTAACGAAACAGTTATAGATATTTCTCACGAAAGTTTAATACGCGTTTGGATGCGTCTAAAAGAGTGGCGCGAAGAAGAGACAAAATCTGCCGAAATTTATATGCGGTTATCAAAATCTGCCGAATTGTACCAACAGGGCAGAGCTGGTCTTTGGACCAATCCTGAGCTCGAAATAGCCGTAAAATGGAAACAGAAAAACAAACCAAACCATTATTGGGCTGAACGTTATGATTTAGCATTTGAACGTGCCGTTGAGTTTCTAGAATACTGCAAAATTGAATCAGATTTTGAAATAAAGAACAAAGAAAAAAAGCAAAAAAAAGAATTAGGCCGCACAAAAAAAATAGCCGTTTTTCTGGCATTTGCCTCAATTATTTCAATTTTATTTTTGATTATTTCTTTAAACCTGAGATTTCAGGCCGAGGCAAGTGAAAAAAATGCCCTCGAAAAAGAAACACTGGCACAAGTTGAAAGTGTAAAAGCTGCCCGACAAAGAAAAGAAGCCGTTGCCCAGAAAAGAATTGCAGAACAACAACAATTTATTGCAGAACAACAAAAACTAATAACTGAAGAACAACGGCAATTTGCAATTTTGCAACAGAATATTGCAATTGAGAATGAAAAAAGGGCAAAAGATTCAGAAGGAAAAGCAATTGAGGCTCAAAAAGAAGCCAAAGATGCCGAAACAGTAGCACGTATTTCAGAGCAAAAAGCAAGAACTTCCGAAACCAGTGCCCGCGAATCGGAGCAAAGGGCAATTGAGTCAGAAAAAAACAGTAAACGCTTACGGTTAATTTCCATCGCCCGCACAATGGCAATACAATCGATAGAAATAAACAAAACTGGTGATGTTGAGCTGCCAGCTTTATTGGCATTACAGGCATATCAATTCAATAAAAATAATAATGGTTACGAAAATGACCCATCAATTTACAATGCACTTTCTAATATTGCAGATTTAAAACCGATCTTCCGCGATCACAAAGATGCGGTAAGGGGCATTGCCCTTTCAACCGACGGATCAAATCTTTTTTCATGTAGTGACGATGGAACAATACGACAATGGGATTTAAACAGTTCAAATCTTTTTTCAACCCAGCTGGATATCAATAAAACTAAAAACGGCTTTCGTTGCATTTCGTTAAGTAATAATGGGGAGTTCCTGGTTTCGGGATGTACTAATGGCGACATCTTTTTTTGGGATATGACTAAAGAAAACCCCGAACCAGTTACAATTAATGGTCATTCAAAAATTGTGAATAAAATTATTTTCGATAAAAGCGGAAAATTATTTATCTCAATAAGTTCCGATGGAACAATGAAAACCTGGAATACCAATTCTCCTGAAACTCCATTTTTTACAAGCCAAACCAATTCAAAATTGATTTCACTTGCTTTGGGAGAAAACAACAAGAAATTAGTTTGCGGTGATGAAAAAGGTATTATCAGGATTTATGATCTTACAAATCTAACTAAAGGGCCTGTTGAATTTCAAACTGACAAAGAACCAATTCTTGCCCTTTCGTTAGATAAAACAAATAACAAACTAGCTGTTGGCTATTCAACAGGTACAATTAAATTATATTCAATAAACGATTTGTCAAAAAAACCAAACGAATTAATTGGTCATTTGTCAGGTATAAATTCAATTTGCTTTAGCCCCGATGGCAATTTATTAGCAAGTTGTAGTTACGATAAAACTATCAGGATTTGGAATAATAACGAACTTGAAGATCAACCGATTATTATTAACGACAGCGATTCATGGGTAATGGACATTAATTTTTCGGTTGATGGGAATAAAATTTTTGCATCTGGCAATGATAAAACAATACGGCAATGGATTATAAAACCAGATGTTCTTGCAGGAAAAATTTGTAAAAATATTAAAAGGAATTTTCTTCTTGAAGAGTGGAACAAATATGTTGGGAATGATATAGAATATACAAAAACATGTCCCGATTTGTAACATAGTAAATAAAGAATTGAATATGTGGCTTAACATAACACGGGGAATAAAATTTTTCATTTGTTTGTTAATCGTTATGGCGTACGGAAATGGGATAGCACAAAACGATTGTGGCGATATTACCCTAAACAGCGCAAAAAAAAATTACGAAATTGGTAATTTTAACAAAGTTATTGAATCATTAGAGCTTTGTATTGACGATGGGTTCAATTATCTTCAGGAAATTGAGGCCTACAAAATGTTAGCAATAGCAAACCTGGCAATCGATTCAATAAATGCTTCGTTTGAGGCATCGACAAAACTTCTTGAAATAAACCCTAGTTTCGAACCAGATCTTTTTGATCCTCCAGGGTTTATACAAATTATTAATTCGATAAAAACCACTGCATCGGCGCTGTTGGTAACTTCTGTGTCGAAAAAAGCTGAAAACGTACTTAAAGCACCAGCCACAGTAATTATTATTACCGAAGAGGAAATAATAAACAGGGGTTATATTGATGTGGAACAAGTATTTCACGATCTGCCAGGATTCGATATTTCAAAAGGACAAGGGGCAAATTATTCAAATCTATATCAGCGGGGTTATCGTTCCATAATGACCGACAGGACATTACTTCTTGTCGATGGTGTTGAACAAAACGATCTGGTATCGGACAATGCGCAAATTTCCCGTCAATATCCCCTTTCAAACATTAAACGTATTGAAGTGATTTATGGCCCTGCATCTACAATGTATGGCGCCAATGCATTTGTAGGAGTTGTTAATATAGTAACAAAGACAAATGATGAAATATTAAATAAGGATCGCGGCATTGGCGGAAATGCATATTTATCTTACGGTTCAATGAACTCAAAAAACCTGGACGCAGTTATTGTAGCTAAAAATAAAAACATGTCATTTTCAATAACAGGTAAATATTTCAAATCAGACGAAATAAATTTTTCATTGTATGATAACTGGAAATTCAATTTAAACGATGTTGATTATTTTCAAAAAATGAATTTGTCAGGTTTAGATGAAAACGGTAATTATTTGGCAAATAACTATATCGGTGGCACTCGTTTAGATACGTTGCCGGTTAATAATCTTTATAATATTACATACAATTCAAATAACGAAGCAACAAATATTAATTTGACCGGGGAAGGTGCCATAAAAGCAAATAGTTTTGACAATTCCGCTCTTAATCCTGAGCCAGGGAAAAACCCGGTAGGTGTCGATGCTTCATCAACCAATTGGTATATAAAAGGTAAGTTACAGTTAAAAGATTTCACCTTTGCAATTGAGTCATGGAAAACCGACGAAGGAATTGCCCCCTGGTATTCAAACGAAAGATATCTTTTTAGAAAAAATCATACCCGATGGATTTCCTGGAACAGCAATTTCTATGTTAATTTCGAAAAGCAACTCAGTAACAAACTGTTAATGACAAATCTAACTTCTTATCGGCTTCATTCAATTAATGGCGCGACTAATTTCGAAACCTACCGTGGATACTTTAATGGCTCGTATAGTTTTTATGAATTAGCTACCGATAAAGTACCCGTTTTGGAAACCACATATTATTACCGTGCCTCGAATCAAATAAAGAACGAATTACGCTTTTTATGGTTTCCATTAAGCAAAGTGGATATTATGGCCGGTATTGAATTCAGGAGCAGCCTAATCCAGGGGGATTATTTGAAATCTTCGATACCAGACCCCGATGAAAATGGCAAAATCTCGGACAGGGGCATACTTGGAGCCGATCATTTTAGATCTTTTGATCTGGGTATTTATGCCCAGGCAACTGGCTCAATCGCAAAAAACCTGAATTGTGTCTTGGGTGGCAGGGTAGATAATAACCGGATCCGCCAAAATGGGGGATACGGAACAGTATTCAACCCAAGAATAGCATTAATTTACAGCCCGGGTCAGTTAATTTTAAAGGCCATTTATGCAACTGCTTTTAAAGATGCTTCATACATGCAAAAATATGCAACCGTAAAAGGTGCAAGAGAATTGCCGAATCCGACACTTGAACCAGAAAAGGTGAAAAACGCAGAAATTAGCTTGTATTGGAAAGCCAATGAAAATTTATCGTTTGATGTAATAGCGTATAACTCTTATTATAGCGATGTTGTTGGTTCAGTGGAAGTTACGCTGGAAGATGGGACTACTACAGGACAATTTCAACCAATTGGAGAACAACAAATATATGGTAGCCAGGCTAATGCAAAATTTGTTTTAAAAAATTATTCTTTTTGGTTTAACTACACTTATACAAACCCCATTGATAAAGTTTTAGATCTCAGGATTAGTGACATTGCCTCTCATCAGTACAATTTCGGGATAAATGCGATTTACATGAAAAACTTTAATATCAATCTCCGCTCTAATTATGTAGGCAACAGATTAACTGGCGAAGGTACTTCGGGCAGTAATAGCCCACTTACCGTTTTTGATCGTTACATGCTGTTTCACCTAACAATTGGTTACCGAGATTTAATTAAAGGCCTTAATGTACAGGTTGGTGCGATGAACCTGCTTGATAAAGAATATTTTGATCCTGGGGTAAGGGAAGCCATTTATCCGTATGCATCCGAAATCCCACAAAGTGGCCGGACATTTATGCTTAAAATATTGTATCAAATATAATAATTAGATTAATATGCGATATCCTATTTATGATGAAACAAAAAACGATTATACTTTAGTCAAAGTAAAATATCCAACCCAAATAGAAGAAATTGGAAGATTAAGATATTTAGCTTGGAAAGATGAAAAAGGCATAAACAATAGTTTTTTTTTAAAAGGATACTGGATAGACGACTATGACAAAGATTCTCATATTTGGGTTCTCGTATTTGATAATAAATTGGTTGCATCGGCAAGGTTAAGTATTCATTATACTGTCGATTCGATTCCCTGGAATGAATATTTTCCGCCAGAAGCAAAATGTTTAATTGAAACACCGGTTGCTTCGATGAACCGATTGACGGTGTTACCCGAATTTAGGAAAAAGGGGCTTTCCACACTTTTAGACAATGTGCGGATTAATACCGCTAAAAAGGAAAAAGTAAAAAGTATTATTG
>JABGRN010000131.1 GCA_018648265.1 Prolixibacteraceae bacterium
CAAACAACCAGTTTTAACTCCGAATCCGGGGGGTCAGCTTCACCGAAATATCCAGTATATAAAGAACATTGTTCAGATATTAATTTTATTGATGCAATACCTCAATATTTAATAAAGGTTGTTAGTGAGGGTACAAGTGAATTTGGTGAGTACATAACTGGATATTTAGATACTGCAAAGATTAAAATTTCAGAAAATAGAGTAAAGTTTTATGATAGTAGCATTTGTAAATATTACTTAGGTGATAATTTTAAAACACTCTCAAAAGGTGATACAAAAAGAGCCATTGAAAAATTGAGTGATACTTTACATTTACCTTTTCATTTGGCAAATGTTACCAGAATAGATTTTGCTCAAAACCTCATCATGCAGTATGCTGAAAAAACATACTATCCATATTTAGGAGAGGCTCAATATTACAACAGGTTGGAGCAAAACAATGGATTGTATTATAATAATCAAAAGAGGCAATTATTATTTTATGGCAAAGAATATGAACAGAAAGTAAAAAAACAGTCTGTTCCAGAATTATATGAGAATCAGAATGTTTTAAGGTTTGAGATGAGGTTTAAAAAACAACTTAGAAAGCAATTCAACAGACCAGAAATAATTGCAAGTTTATTGTATGATGAAACATTTTATTTCAATCTGGTTAAGATGTGGAGAAATGAATATTTAGAAATTCAAAAAATTAACTCAAAACTTATAGGAATGAAAGCAACAGGAAGCAAAAAAGAGTTTATTGAAAACCTGGCTTTATTTTCAGTTTTAGAGCTTGGGCAAAGCAAAGTATTGCATAAGGTAAAAGAATGGCAGGAACAGGGTTTAATTAGCAAGAAACAGGCTTATGATTTAAGAGTGGCAACAAAACAACTAAGCAGAATTAAAGTTGATGGAAAAGGCAATGAGTTAATTACTGAATTGGATAAGAAAATAAAAGAGGTTTCATATAATTGGTAAAAAGGCATGATTGAAGTTATCTAAAGTAGATGAAAATAGATAATTAGAGAGGCAGCAATGAAAATAATAAAATATTAAAGAAATGAAAAAGAGAAATAAAACAGGTGGCAGGGTGGCAGGAACACCAAACAAATTAACCTCTGAATTAAGGGAAAGGATAAACGGATTCTTAAATGATAACTGGAATAATCTTCAATCTGACTTTGAAGGTTTAGAGCCAAAAGATAAACTAATGTTTTATGAGAGGTTGTTGCAGTATGGACTGCCAAAACTTCAAAGTACAGAGCTTACAGGCAACATTGAGAGGTTATCAGATAATCAGCTGGATTCAATTATAAATGAACTTAAAACAACTATAAATGAACAGGCAGGACAAAATTAGAATCATAGAAGATGTTAAAAATGGTATTCCGGTACATCTTGCATTGAACAGAGATAAATATAAAATACTGGTAAGAGATAAAGGAGATAATTATTTTTGGTCTTTGGATAAGAAGAAAATATCTATTGAAGACCAGGAAAAGTATTTTCCAGACTCAACACTTTGTGTAAATGTGAGTGAACAGTTTAAGCATGATGAAAATGGTGAGATTGTTGAGCTTGCAAAATAGTTTGTAATAACTCAATATTACTACTTATCTTTTGTGTAATAGGTATAAATATAGGTATAAAAGAAAAAAGACTTACAGAAACAAGCTTGTAAGTCTTTGATTATTAGAGTGGAGAATAGCGGAATCGAACCGCTGACCTTTTGACTGCCAGTCAAACGCTCTAGCCAACTGAGCTAATCCCCCATTGAGCGTGCAAATATAAAAATATTTTTTATCCAAAAGAGATTACCGATCCTGAAAATTTTATAAAAATATAATCTCATCCTTACTTCAACGAAAATTAGTTTATCCCTATAAAATTTGTTGTCCTTAAATATGACTCAGTCTAATAATATTATTTACTAATTAAAGAATACACTAATTCAATACCTTCGCCAGTTTTCAAATTCCGGCTGTATTGTTTGTCAACCGGATTGTTCCAATGTTCTGTAACCCCTAAACTGCTTAATGTTGTTCCATCTCGTTCCGGATCGTAAATTGTTCCTGATGGAGGATTATGTGCTAAAGCCATCTCTTCCATTGCATGATCGCTATACATCATATCGGGTGCATCGGGCCATTCCGTCAATGCAAAATCAAGAACAACCGATTCAATTGCAACTGCATCCTGAGAAGCAAACAAACTGTTTGGCCACTCGTTGTTGAAAGGAGTTAATGTCCATTTGAATTCAGGAATGCCATCAACAAATTTGTGTCCGTAAATTCCATCTATTAAATAAAGAATTGTTTTTTCACCCAAGTCTTTGTGTCCAATAAAATCGGGATAAACAGAGTATTGCCTTTTTCCGTTTTTATCTTGACTAAAACCACTGCAGTGCGCATTTTTTCGCCAATCGGTTTCAATGTCAACGCATCCAAAAAAGTTTTTAGATCCCAGAGTTACTCCTTGGGTAACATGTCCTTTCATCAATGCCATATTAATTACATAATCAGCTTCTACAAAACATTTTGCAAGACCGGTTGTCTGCCTGTCAAAATCAAAAGAATATAAAAACCCGTTTTCAACAAAAGCTGCTTTCTCGCGTCCATTGCCACCATTATGATCCACAAAACGCACTTTAGGAAATGATCCATAACATTTATCAAAAATGTTGTCTGTAATAAAACGACTTGGATCTGTTACTGTAATATTCTCTTGAGAAACACCGCCTTCATTAATTAAACTATTCAATAATGACAAAATTAATTGCGGATTTGCATTTATTCTATTGCTGCTTTTATGAGCATCGGTATTATTCATGTTTATTTTAATCACCATTTTTTCGCCTGCCTGATATCCCTTGTCCTTACCTTTTTTTGTTTGATTGAAAAAAGTAAACAAATCATTCCAGGCTTCCTTTTCAGTTTGTTTATCTGTGAGGGTGAAAAGAGTTTGTGTGAGAAGTTTGTCAGTCTCTTTTTGATTGTTGCTTTTATCGTCCCACCAAAAGCCGGTTTTACCATCCCACGATGCAATTTTTGGGTTGTGCCCCCACGCCACTCTTCCCGGAAAATTTCCTTTGGCAACTCCGAGCGGAATATTTGGTTTGTACCAAATTTCAAGATTATCAGCAAACGAATCTTTCGCAGAATTTGCTAGAAATACAGAAGAAGCACCAATTCCAATAATTAGAAAGAAACCGGCAGCAAGATATTTTGCTTCAAATAGTTTATGTTTTGCTTTTTTAAATGCCAGACCGGCACCGGACAATGCCAAAATCCAAATTACAAAACTCGACATAAAGGGAGCGGCAATTTGCATGCAAGGATACAATGCTCTCGAAGGTTTTGGGATAACACGAAATAAAAACCAGAGAGTAGCAAATACAGAAATAACGACGTACACAATTTTTGCCGGAACTTTTGTTTTTGTTAATAAACGAGTTGTTCTTTTAATCCAATAAGGTAATTTTCGGAGTCTCTCTTCAGTTATCATTTTAATTTTTTTATTTTATTTTGAAATTAAATTTTTAAATGCCGTTTCCATTAACAGAAAAAATGCTTGCCCTTCTGTTGCCCTTCCCGGACTGTCGAAAAAGGGTGCACCACAAACATCATTTACAAAACCAAATTCGTCAACTTTTGAATATGCTGCTTCACGCATTTTACGAGCTAAAGACAAATACGTTTCAGATAACCAACCGGATTTTACACCTCTAAAAATAGAGTAAGCCAGCATTTGCGATAAATTAGTTTCTACAAAAGTGTTTTTATCATCAACTACATTATGAAATAGACCATCGCTTCTTAGGTGAGATAAACAGCCATCAATATTTTCAGTAGCATATTTAACAAGTTTATTTTTATTTGCAATTTCTGATTTTGGCAGGTCATCAATTACACGCGCTAATCCAGCAACCGCCCAACCATTTCCAACCCCCCAGAAATTTTTACTAATAAATTTCTTTTGACTAACATGCCATCTATGAGAATAAAGTTTTGCCTTTTCATTCCACAAAGCTTTCCTCATTCCCACAATTTGTTTTATGCTTTCGTCGTACTCTCCCGCAACACATAAATATGGTGGAGACATATACATCGAATCTATCCAAAATTCCGGTTCACTGATTGTGTGACTAATAATTCCATCTTCAGAACGAGGAGCTTTATAAAGTAAATAGTCAAGCATTTTTTTGTGTGCTGCCATTAAATCTTTATCCCCGGTTTTTTGAGCCATTCTAAACACCATTTCTCCAGAGGCAGCAGGATCGGTTACTCCATTGTCTGAATACATTATTGACAAACGGCCATCTTTAATTTGTCTCAAAGCAGCCTCTTTTGCCATTAAATAAACAAGCTCGTGTTCACCGCTTTCTAATAGAGCCTGAGCTGCAACACCCTGCTCCCAAGATGCCCGCTGCATACAAAGCATCGCATTTTTAACTTTCTCAGTAATTTTTTCTTCTTTGGCAGAATCTTTATTTATCGAAATGTTGGATGCAAAAATGCTGGATGCTGGTACTAGTAAAGCACCAGTTGCAAGCGATTTTACAAAATCTCGTCTTTGAAAAATATTTTTTCTTTTGTAATTCATGTTTCCACAACAAAATTGATGTTATTCAAAATACTTAATTAAAGCACTTACTGAATCTTTTCGAATTAAATGGCTGATTCAAGCCACTGTTTGTAAACACCTTCAATATCAGCATCTTTGGGAGTTCCAACATGTAGCGCAACCCGGTATTTTAAATCAATCGATTTTCCCTTACCCAGCCGCCAGGGTTCATCCAAAAAATAAAACGGAGAAGGCGAAAGATGGCCGTAATCACGTGTTAGCCAGGTTGATTTCCACGGATTATCCGGATGGTTCATTATAATAATACCTTCCACAACATCAGGCCGCCCGGCACGATTCCCATGATATCCGCACCATTTCGCTTCTTTGCCTAAAGTTTCTTCGGCACCTACACCACCTTCAGAATTAAGTAAGATACCGCCGTATGCTGGTGAAATATCAGCAGCAGCTCGGATAGCAAAAAACGAGTGCTTGGCTTTTTTTATTTCAATGTCCTCATTTGCTGTTAATTTAATCTCTGCATCAATAACCCAAACTTTATCATTTAGCACTTTAACTGTAAATTTGCGCTCGTCAGACCAAGGCGAAGGCGCATCATTTCTAACCCATTTGCAGTTATTCAGAAACTCAACCGATTTTTCTGTAGTCTCTCCTAAATCAAGTTTTTCAGACTTAATCTGACCGGACTCAACACCATTGTCAGCCCAGTAGTTGCCACCGTTAAGAGGTTCGCATCCAAGCCATAATCCACGATGGTGTGGATAAGGCAAAGCTGATTCTGTTGTTAAAGAAGTTCCGGATGCCAGACCGTTGAGTGGATAGAAATAGGGATATTTTTGCGATGATTTTGCACGATATGCGGTTAGTGGCATATTGTTCCAACGCAAATGAACCTGACCATCTTTCAAATAATTTGTTAGCCCTTCCGACCCTGGCACAGGTTTTATATAATCTATAGCCGAAAGTTTATAAGGTAATGTTGCCGCAACTACCCCGGCTGCCAGAGACAGTTTAATTGCAGTTCGTCTGTTCATCGTTTTTTTTAGCATGGTTTTTTCTTTTTAGATTTTAAAATTGTTATAACTTTATAATCGCTCTTGAACTGACAGTCTTTTTTCAAATGACTCTTTTCAACATTCAGATACGATTATATAAAATTCTGTTAATTTAGGCATAGTCATCAAATATAAAAATATTGTGCCAAACAGAATCTTTTAATTACAAGATCCTTAAATTCTCTTTAATTGCTTTGTAGAAAATTATGAAACAAAAATCGATGATTGTTGCGAGGCAAAGTTTTAATACTGTCAGTTATTTATTGCTTTTTCACACTTTTTAGCTATTTTAGGCCGAACTAAACCATAAAGAATTACACAGATTATAAACTGTAAAATAAATCAATATCTAAATCAACAAAAATCTAAAAAATGACACAAAGAAGAGATTTTATCAAAAAAAGCATTCTTGGAACAGCGGGAATAACCATTGGTGGAATGGGATTGAGTGCTAAATCTTATGCTTCAATTCTTGGAGCCAACGACCGCTTTCGAATAGCAGTTTGCGGTGTAAACGGTCGTGGTAAAAGCCACATAAACGGTTTCGGTGGACAAGATAATGTGGAGGTTGCTTATCTAGTTGATCCAGACAGCTTAATTTTAGAGGAACGTGTTAACCAATTGCGCGAAAAAGGTGGACTTAGTTCTAAAGTAAAAGGAGTGGCAGATGTACGCCGTGTTCTTGATGATAAAAACATAGATGCCATAAGTGTAGCAACTCCTAATAGTTGGCACTCGCTTATGGTAATTTGGGCAGCACAAGCAAAAAAACACTGCTATGTTGAAAAGCCTGCAAGTCACGATATATACGAAGGACGGGTGGCATTGGCAGCCGCCGAAAAATATGGAATAGTTGTTCAACATGGCACCCAACGACGAAGTGAAGAGGGTTGGGCAAGACAAGTATCTGATATTCGCTCTGGCAAATATGGGAAAATGCTTGTTTCGCATGGACTTGCATGCAAACCGCGTGAAGGTATTGGCTTTGAGCCGAACACTCCTCCACCATCTAATTTAGACTGGAACCTTTGGAAAGGGCCTGCTGTTATCGATCATCATCATAAAAACTTGGCACATTACAACTGGCATTGGAATTGGCAAGTTGGAAATGGAGAATTGAATAACCAGGGAACCCATCAACTTGACGTTGCATACTGGGCACTTGACGAGGAGATTGCTAATACACATCCAGTAAGAGTGCGAGCCATCGGAGGAAGATTCTCATGGAAAGATCAGGGTGAAACACCAAATACCATGTTTGCCGTTGCCGAATTTGCAAACGGACAGCAAGTATTTTTCAATGTCAGGAATGTAAACTATGAGGGATATAAAAGAGAAGTTACGAATCGTTTTTATTTTGAAGACGGTGGTAAATTAATTGATGGGGAATATGTATCTCACAATGGAAGTCAACCCCGAGATGTGGAAATAAAAGATGTACAACAAACGCCCGGTGGAACCTTTGGTAGTTTTATTACAGCTTGTCGTGCCAACGACCCATCGATGGCAAACGGTAATATGAAAGATGCACATTACAGTTGCACTCTGGGCCACTTAATGAATACTTCGTACAGATTAGGTAAAAAAGTTCCTTTTAATGCAAAAGCTGGAAAGTTTGGTGACAATCCATTGGCTTACGAAGAATTTATGAAAATTCATGCTATTGCCCGCGACGGAATGGGTGTACCAGAAGATAAAGCCGACTATGTAGTTGGCCCTTGGTTAGAATTTGATGGTGAAGCAGAACATTTTGTAGGTGACCATGCAAGGGAAGCTAACTATTTAATAGCCGATCCCCGCAATCCTGAATTCGATATTCCTTCACCAAAATCTGTTTAAGAATTAATAAATACAGGCAGGGGGAAGATACCCCCTGCCCTATTTCCCCAAAATATAACTTTTAGACACTGTATAAAATTAATCGAAAGCCATATTTTTAACAGGCTCAATGCAATTTTTTATTGCTTGTTAACATCGATTTAAAAATTATGGTAAAGTTTTTGTAGTAAAACAACGATTTTACAAAGCAGAAAAATATTTTAAATAAATAGACAGTGTTCAATGTTGGTAATCGCCTGAATTTGAAATAAAATAAAATAGATTTGCATTTGACAATTATTTTTTATCTTTAGCACTTGCTATTTTGCGGCTTTTTATCACGTTAATTAATTAAATAAAAATAGAAATTATGGATCTTAAAAAATCACCAAAAGCGGATCTCGAAAGCAAAAGGAATATTCTACTGATGGTTGGATTGGTAATGGCTTTAGGGATTACACTTTTGGCTTTTGAATGGACTACGAAACCCAGTAAAGCTGATTCCTTAGGTTCTATTCAATCGCAGGAAGTAGAGGAAGAAATTATCCCGATTACCAGAGAGCAAGAAGTAAAACCACCGCCACCACCGCCACCACCAAAAGTTGTTGAAGTATTAAACATTGTTGAAGACGATGTTGAAATTGAAGACGAACTGGAAATTGAAGATTCTGAGGCAGATGATGAAACCATAATTGATGTTGCACCGGTAATTCAAGCTGAAGAAGAAGAAGAAGAAGACGAAGCACAGGTATTTTTTATTGTTGAAGATATGCCCGAATTCCCAGGGGGGGAACTCGCATTGCGAAAATATATAGCAAATGCAATTAAATATCCGGTAATTGCTCAGGAAAATGGCATCCAGGGAAAAGTGTACGTAACTTTTGTAGTTGATAAAGATGGTAGCATTTCTGATGGTCGCATTGCAAGGGGCGTTGACCCGTCGCTTGACAAAGAAGCACTTCGTGTAGTAAACCTTCTTCCAAAATGGAAAGCCGGAAAACAACGAGGGAAACCAGTTCGCGTATCTTATACCGTACCTATTAACTTCGTATTGCAATAAAAAATAAAAAAGATATTTTTGCGCTCCTGATCCCATTTAGGGTCAGGAGTTTTTTTATGCAATAAATTGAAATTATGATAGAAACTGCACCAGTTACCGAAAAGGTTGTAATAGTCGGACTGATAAACCGCAACCAGAATGAAAGACAGTCACGGGAATATTTAGATGAATTAGAATTCCTGGTTGATACTGCCGGTGCTGTTGTATTAAAAAGGTTCACACAAAAATTAGATGTTCCGAATACTGCAACTTTCGTTGGGCCGGGAAAACTTGAAGAAATAAGTAATTACGTAAAAGTTATAGAAGCCAATACGGTTATCTTCGATGACGAACTTACCCCAACCCAACTTCGGAATATTGAAAAAAAACTGGAGAGTAAAGTTCTGGACCGCACAAATTTAATCCTCGATATTTTTGCAAGAAGGGCAAAAACGGCAAATGCAAAAACACAGGTAGAACTTGCCCAGTATCAATATTTGCTTCCACGCTTAACGAGGATGTGGACCCACCTCGAACGACAACAGGGTGGTATTGGAATGCGTGGCCCCGGTGAAACACAAATCGAAACCGACCGCCGAATAATCCTCGATAAAATATCAAGATTAAAAGAACAACTCAAAAAAATAGATAAACAAAAAGCAACTCAACGTAAAAATCGAGGAAAATTAGTCCGGGTTGCATTGATAGGTTATACTAATGTGGGTAAATCGACAATTATGAATATGATGGCAAAATCGGAGGTTTTCGCCGAAAATAAATTATTTGCAACCCTCGATACCACAGTGCGAAAAGTGGTAATTGGAAACCTGCCATTCCTTTTTGCCGATACAGTTGGATTTATTCGCAAACTACCACATGGATTAATTGAATCTTTTAAATCGACACTCGACGAAGTTCGTGAAGCTGATATTTTGTTACACATTGTTGATATCTCGCACCCGGGTTTCGAAGAACAAATTGAAACTGTTAATACTACTCTTCAGGAAATCGATGCAGGAGATAAACCAACTTTGTACATTTTCAATAAAATTGATGCTTTTACTTTTGTTGAAAAAGATGACGATGACTTGTCGCCCCGCACCAAAGAAAATTTCACTTTACAAGAATGGCAAAATTCATGGATGGCAAAAAACAATACCCCTGCCCTTTTTATTTCAGCTACTCAAAAAGAAAACATCGTTGATTTTAAAACTGCTTTATACGAACAGGTAAAGAAAATTCATTCGCAACGTTTTCCGTACAACGAATATTTATACAATACCGATTGGGAAAAAGGTGAACAATAATCCATTTTTTTCGTCATTCCCTCGAAAGTGGGAATTTGTTCCAGAAAAATGAGGAGGGTATCCCAAAAAATTTTAGCCCAATTTCTTTCGTCACCCTGAAGCACGGAATATATGTATAATTCATAATAGAATGACATAATTTT
>JABGRN010000024.1 GCA_018648265.1 Prolixibacteraceae bacterium
GGATTGCAGTTAATTCCAATTCACGGAGTTTCCTGATTTGAGCTTCTTTTCGGAATCGCTGCCGAACCCGCCATTTCCAAATAAATAAACTTGTAATTAATAGTAAAATAATTCCACCGAGAATAAAAATAATTAGCTCGGAATTCGATTTACTTTCTTTTAACTCTCTCGTATATCTCACAACTCTAAACCCACTATATTCCAGATTAGAATCATCGATAATTTCATAATTCATAGAATCTCCAAAATTTTCCCATTCCCTAAGAATTGCTTTTTTTGCAGGTGCGGGTTGCATCCTATTTAATATAAATGGAGAAAACCACTCTGGCGCATTGGTATTCAGATATGCAATTGTATCCTTTGGAACTTCGTATAGTACATTTCTGATTCTAACTTTATTCTTATAGTTTTTTATCTCCTTCATGTAATCTGCTAAAATTCGAAAAGTTATTTCCGAAGGCAAAACAAAATCAGAATTGCCTTCAATTTTATTCTTTTTATTCATCCAAATACAAAAGAACTCGGCACCTTTTAGTGGAATTCCAACAACCGGATAGTTATCAAATTTTCTATTATTTAAATATTCAATAATATTAATTTCACGAATATTACCTTCAAAAAAAGCATCAACAGCCAGGCTCGAATCAATTAAACTTTTCGCAATTTCTGAGTAGATTTCAACATTTGTCTTTTTTTCGAACATTTTTGATGTTGAACTGAATTCCATTTTTTCCCACTGAATTATCTTCTTGGGATTAGAAATAATATCATCTGCAAATTTTCGATATTCTTTATTTGTTATCTCATTGCTAATCCAAAAGCTATCTGAGGCTATTGTTGTCGATCTTAGTTCAACGTTCATTTTCACGGCTCTTCGAGGAACAAAAAACAGATTGTTCTTAATTCTAATGTTTTTATAAGACAGCTCTTTAAATCGTTCTAAATCAGATTTGCTGGCCGATAAAATCAAATTTAAATGTTCATTCTCGGTCAGTTCAGAAAAACGATTACTAACATCTAAATTAAGACTCATTCTTTTTATTAAACTGTGCCTTAAAGTTGTATTGGCACTTTCTCCCATATACAGAGAAGGAACTTCTTTGCTACCGGAATTTACAAGATGAAACATATTTTTACCAGGAAGAAGGAAAATGTTTTCTCTCCCTGTGGGTAAACGCACATCTACTTCCTGTGGATTTTCTATTGATAATTCAAAGGAAAAACTCCCATCTTTTTCAATATCTGCCACTTTAGCAAAAGATTCATTGTTTTGTTTGTTTCTGTAAATGAGAGATACGAATGTTCCAATCTGTGGATTAAATTTTTTAATTATCCCACTATAAATAACAATATTAGATTCCGCTGGAAATGGTTTTTTTTGTTTTTCTTCAAGAGATTTAAAATATACTTTAGAAAGTTTTGAATAGTGTTCATAAGGTTCTCCCCTGAGGCACAAAAAATAATTATTCTCATTGTCAGCCCGGCACATCAAAGTTTTTTGAATATTGCCATTTTTAATAATTAATTCGTAAATATTTTCATTTTTTTGAATTGATCCGTAATTAAATATTTTTTTATCAAAAACTGCCAGAGAATCTAATAAACTAAAAGTCCATTTGCCATTCTCGGTTGAAAACCAATTGCCAAGCAACTCTTTGGGTATAATCGATTGATTGGAATTTTCGATTAGTTCAATATCAAAAAATTTCCATCCTGAAGGATGTGGGTCAATATAATTTATCTCTTTTACTAAAGGGTCAATCGGAGGAAATACAATTCTATAAGTTAATCCATTTTCGTCGGGTACTATAATCGATTCCCAAAATTCATACTCTAAACATTTAACAGCTTTAAGTTTTGTTGTGTCTCCGCTAATTTGAATATAGTCGTTTTTGTTAATAATATTATTAGCTCCAACCCGTAACTTTACATTAACAGTTAAAATAGTTGCTGCATCAGTCAATTCAATATTCGTAATAAAAACATCAGGACGAGAACTAATCCCAACTTTAGGGTTTTCAATTATTTTCTGTGCAGTGTTAGTATATGCCAGAAACAGAAATAGAATTATAAAAAGATGAACTTTCATATCAGTTGAAATTGGTTACCCAAAGTTGGCTGATTAAATCGACTTAAAAAAGAGGCATTTATTAAACGGTGGATTTGACTTATTAAACGGTAAAATATATTGATTAGTGATTAATTATTATTGATTATTTCATGCAAAGGGCGCTAAGGTTTTCGCAGAGAACGCAAAAGTTTTCTTTGCGAGCTTCATACTACTTTGCGCCTTTGCGTGATCCTTTCTATATTATTATTTCACGCAAAGGACGCCAAGGTTTTCGCAGAGAGCGCAAAATTGTTCTGCGAACTTCGCGCTACTTTGCGCCTTTGCGAGAAACTTCTTTTTTTGAAACTTATATTTTCATTTGTTTACCTGCTCCATTAAAACTTTTTTTAATTTTTTGTTTTCAAGCGGCATCATGTGTGCATTCACAACCTTCCCGTTTTTATCTAACAAAGCATAATGTGGAATACCATAAATATTGAACTTTTGAGTCAGGTAGTTCCATTCATCAGCCGAAACCTTAAAATGTTCGCCTTTTATATTGGGAATTGCTTTTTTATAATCTTTCTCCGGAGAAGTGTTATTGGTAATATAAACAAAAACAATGTCTTCATTTTTTAATTCCTCCTTAAGCGGTTTTATTCTTTCTATTCCGGTTTTGCAAGGCCCACACCAGGTTGCCCAAAAATCGACAAAAACTACTTTCCCGCGAAAATCTTTTATGATTGAATGAAACAGTTTATCGCCCTCTGTTTTTAAAATTGGCTCTTCTTTTAAGTTCTGAATTTCAATTTTTGCTTTCTTTTGGTAGTATTCCGAAATTAAATATTCTTTTAATGCTTCGTTTTTAATAGCTGCTTTTGTTTCGCTAAACTCATCTTCCATCACTACTTCCGACCTCGATTGGTTCGACAGAAAATCTTTGACAAGCGCAATTTCAACAAGTTTTTTGCCCGGCTCTCCAAATATTAGTTCACTGTTTTTACGTGCATTATTTTTGTAATAATTATTTAAAAGTACTTCAAATTCTTTTGTGAATTTTTCGCGAAAATCTTTTAAAACCTTTCCATACGATTTGTTGAAATTGTTGCGTGCTTCATCGCTATACTTTTCAACAAGGTTCATTTTTACAAAGTCCAGCATATCCTTTTCTTCTCCTGATATTTGTTTCCCTTGCTTTAATATATCAGACCCCAAAACCGTAAGTAAATAATAATACGATCCTTGTGGATATTCAATACTGAAATTTTTTAAGGCCTGTATTAACCTGAAATATTCGCCACTAATAAATGCCAATTCTTTGTTTACAGGAACGTCACTAATTTTCTTTAATAAATCAACATTTATATCTTTTGGAACAAAGGATTTTTGCTCTTCCTTTTTTAAGTTTCGGTTGGCATAAAAATTTGACATTCGGGCGTTCTGATTAAAATTAATCAAATTGCTGGCTGCCCTGAATTGAATATCCAATAACCTGATTTGAAATACTTTATTGTTGCCTGAATTTCCTTTTAGTGTTTCCTGCAGTTTTTGAAATTGTTCTTTTTTTGCAGACAAAACATAGTTTACATATTCTTCTGGGGTCATTGAATTTACACCCTTAACAAAGTTCATTTGGTTGGGGGCAATTGATTGAGTTGCTTTTAAGCCAATATTTACAAGCGCCGATTCACCCATAAAAAGTGAATTTGTTTCTGGAATTTTTGAATTTATTAAATGAAATACACTCTTTCCCGGTTCAAAAAATATTCGTTCGTTGCCCGATGGCAAACTAACGCTTAGTTCCTGTGGGAAATCCAAAATAAATTTTGTTGTAAATGTTCCGTTTTTATCAATTTTAATCAAGTGGCTTTCTTGTTGATTGTTCATTGGATTAAAAAACCGGATCATCCCGGTTGACTTTCCCAATCTTTCTGTAAATCCATTTATAACGCCACTGTATTTCACCTTTTCCTGATTTAACACACGACCTTCAAAAGCTTCTTCATCAAACACTTTTGATTGTAATTTGGCCTTATTCGAGTATCTGATTAATGTTCGGTTGTTGGTGCGCATAAAACAAAAATCCTTTTCATCTGCCCGGCAATAAAGAATTTCTGTTTCTTCGCCGTTTTTTAGTTTTACTTCCGTAACATTTCCCTCTGGTTTTGCCGAAACGTATTCCCATGTTTTATTTTCGTAAACCGCAATTTTTTCTAAAAAACTAAAAGTCCACTGCCCGTTGTTTGGCGAAAACCAGTGTCCTGCCAATTCCTCTGGAATTATCGATGAATAAGGTGATTTATTAATTACAATGGCGTAAATCATCCAGGGTTGAGAAGTAGGCTCACCGAAATCGATTTTTTCAGTTTTTGGATCGATGGAAGGAAAATACAATGTATATTTCAAACCACCTTCCGGTACTGTAATCCACCCATTCACCGGTTCGGGTGCATCCTTTCGAATCATAAACAATGAATCGGGTTGACCAACTATTTGAATGTAACTTTTATTGGCAATTCCGAAAGTTCTACCGGGTTCCAGATTTATTTTAAATGTCAGAGCAGTTTCGGTACTGGTTAACTCAATCTTCGTAATAGTTACGGCAGTAGTTCCTATCCCATAATCAGGATTATCAATTATTTTCTGCGCGTCAACAAAAAATACCAGGCAAACCAAAACAAAGGTTCCAATTAATTTTTTCATGGTTTTAAAAATTATGGTTGATATTGATTTTTACTAAAGTTGGGCGAATTATCCGGGAAATCAAAGGCCCACTTATTAAACGGTGGGTTTGACTTATTAAACGGTAGATTAATTGATTAGTTATTATCAATTATCTCACGCAAAGAACGCCAGGGTTTTCGCAGAGAACACAAAATTGTTCTGCGAGCTTCGCGCTACTTTGCTGCTTTGCGAGAACATTTTCTATTTAATATTTCACGTAAAGAACGCGAAGGTTTTCGAAATGGAAGCAAAAATATCCTTAGCGAGCTTAACGTTTCTTTGTATGTCTTTGCGTGAAAAAATTCCTCTGTAAAAATCAAAACCAGGGTAAAAATCTAATTGTTTTGGTGGCCTTTGTTTTTTAATTTTTTTATAATTGCCGGATTTAAATCGTGGCTGTTTGGCGAAACATAAGCGACTGATCCGTTGCTAATATCCAAAACATACGTAAATTCCTCTCTATCAGACATTTCTTTTATCGTAGAATTTATTTGTACATAAAGTGGTTGTAACAACTCCATATTTCTTCTTTGCAATTGTTGTTGTGCATCTTGATTGTACTCCTGAATTTTTTGTGCCAAATCAATTAATTCTTTCTCTTTCGATGACCTCACAAAATCAGAATAACCCGACTTTTCTTTTTCAAACAATCCCAATTTTACGTCGTGTTCTTCTATCATTTCACTATATAATTTTTCCATCTCTTTGGTCTCATTTTCCAAAATAATTTTAATACTATCTGACGCCGGATGTTTTTGCACCAGTTCCTGAATATTTACATGACCGATTTTTAGCCCACTCTGGGCGTTTACAAATTGCCCGATAACAAGAAACAGTAGTAAAATTGCAAGTTGTTTTATTTTCATAATAATTGATTTTTTTTATAATATCAAAATTGCAATAATCAAATTATTGACAACTGTAACAGATGTTAAAAGTTGGATTACAAAACGTTAAGTTTAAAAAAAAATGTTGTGTTTTTCATAATAAGTGTTTCGAATCTTAAAAAAAGATCTTAAAAAAAGCCGGTCCTACACGGAATCGGCTTCAATATCTAATTGGGTGTGGCAAATTCCAATTAGCCATTTATTTAAAGCGGTTTGGAAACCGCTTCACCTTTAATTTTCTTTAAAAGCTTCTATCAGAACTTCCAAAATTTTCTTCCCTGCAGCAGCAACGCTACTTCCCGGTCCAAAAATGGCAACGGCACCTGCATCGTATAAATATTTGTAATCCTGTGCCGGAATAACACCGCCACAAATTACCATAATATCATCGCGCCCCAGTTTTTTAAGTTCTGCAATTACAGCCGGAACCAATGTTTTATGACCAGCTGCAAGCGATGAAACACCCAAAACATGCACATCATTTTCAACTGCTTGTTTGGCTGCTTCTTCCGGAGTTTGGAAAAGTGGTCCCATGTCCACATCGAAACCAAGGTCGGCATAACCGGTTGCAACTACTTTTGCTCCCCGATCGTGACCGTCCTGCCCCATTTTCGCAACCATAATTCGTGGCTGGCGACCTTCCATTTCAGCAAATTTCTTTGCTAAATCCTGTGCTTCTTTAAATTCCGATTTATCTTTTGCTTCCGATTTATACACGCCTTCAATAGTTCTGATTACTGCTTTATAACGTCCTGCAACTTTCTCGCAGGCATCTGAAATTTCTCCCAACGATGCACGTTTTTGAGCTGCATCAATTGCCAAAGCTAATAAATTTCCTTCACCTGTTTCGGCTGCTTTTGTAATTGCCGCTAGTGAACTTTGAACTTCAGTTTCATTTCTATTGGCACGCAGTTTATTTAATCGCTCAATTTGAGAAGTACGAACCGCAGAGTTATCAATCTCCAGGATATCAATGGGATCTTCTTTCTCCAAACGATATTTATTCACTCCAACAATGGTCTGGTTGCCGCTGTCGATTTTTCCTTGTGCACGAGCTGCAGCTTCTTCAATCCGCATTTTCGGAACACCAGTTTCAATGGCTTTCGACATGCCGCCCAGTTTTTCAACCTCTTCTATTAAAGCCCAAGCTTTTTGTGCTATTTCGTGAGTCAATGTTTCAACATAATACGAACCTGCCCACGGATCAGCCGAACGACAAATTTCTGTTTCCTGTTGAATATATAACTGTGTGTTACGTGCAATTCGTGCTGAAAAATCGGTTGGCAATGCAATTGCTTCATCCAGTGCGTTGGTGTGCAAACTTTGTGTATGACCAAGTGTTGCGGCCATCGCTTCAATTACCGTTCTACCTACATTGTTGTATGGATCTTGCTCGGTTAACGACCAACCCGAAGTTTGTGAGTGTGTACGCAAAGCCATCGACTTAGGATTTTTAGGATTGAACTGTTTTACCAACTTCGCCCAAATCATTCGCGCTGCACGCATTTTTGCAATTTCCATAAAATGGTTCATTCCCACTGCCCAGAAAAATGACAATCTTGGCGCAAACACATCGATGTCTAACCCGGCTTTGACACCCGTTCTAAGGTAATCCAAACCATCGGCTAAAGTGTATGCCATCTCAATGTCGGCTGTTGCACCGGCCTCTTGCATGTGGTAACCCGAAATTGAAATTGAATTAAACTTTGGCATTTTCTGCGAAGTAAATTCAAAAATATCAGCTATAATTTTCATTGAGAATTCAGGTGGATAAATGTAAGTATTACGCACCATGTATTCTTTCAAAATATCGTTTTGAATTGTTCCTGAAAGTTGTTCTAATGTTGCTCCTTGTTCCAAACCTGTAACAATGTAAAATGCCAAAATTGGTAAAACCGCTCCGTTCATTGTCATCGACACCGACATTTTATCCAATGGAATTTGGTCGAAAAGGATTTTCATATCCAAAATTGAGTCGATAGCAACACCAGCTTTCCCCACATCGCCAATTACTCGCGGATGGTCTGAATCGTAACCTCGGTGTGTGGCAAGGTCGAATGCCACAGACAAACCTTTCTGACCGGCAGCTAAATTACGTCGATAAAACGCATTTGATTCTTCAGCAGTTGAAAAACCTGCATACTGACGAATGGTCCATGGACGCATGGGATACATTGCCGAGTAGGGTCCACGAAGAAAAGGTGCGAGTCCGGCAGCATAATTCAGATGCTCCATCCCCTCCAAATCGTCTTTGGTATAAACTGGTTTAACAGGAATTTGCTCTGGTGTTTTCCAGACTTTTTCTATTTTATTTTCGGCATTCCATTCAGCAGTATCTTTCTGTGCTACGGCTGCCTTGATATCTATATTTTTAAAATCTGGCTTCATTTTTTCTACTTTTTAGATTCCCAATTTAGTTTGGTACGACTTAAGTTCTTCTAAAATATTGCTCTTTACGTGAATGAAATTCGTGATACCTTTAGCTTTAAGCTCATCTGCACAAGCAGGAGCACCGGCAACAACTAATATTTCATCATCTAATTGTTCTGCAACAGCAGGAACTATTTCAGCATATTCATCGTCGGAACTACAAACCACAATAATATCAGCACCGGCAGATTTTGCAGCAGAAACACCCTCTTCAACATTAGCAAACCCGTTATTATCGATTGCCGTAAATCCGGCAACAGCAAAAAAGTTACAGCTAAATTGTGCACGGGCTTTCCTGAAATTAAGGTTCCCGATAGTTAACATAAATACAATTGAACGTTTGTTTTCTTTCGAGTAAACATCGGTTGTGTACCGCAAAGCCTCAAATGCTTGTGCCCCTCGATACGGTTTTAAAGTTTCAATCTGAGCGTCTTCTGCTGATAAATCAATGGCTTCGAAAAGTGAACCGTCGAATTCAGTTTCCATTTTTTCAGTGAAGTTTGGAAATTGATTAGTTCCCAATAAATTCTCGCGGCGCATCGCAATATTTTTATCACGTTTAGCGGCCATTTTCTTTATTTCAGTTTGAACAAAACCTTCCCTGAAAGCAGAAATAAAACCACCTTTTTCCTGAACAGTTAAAAACAAAGCCCACGCTTTATCAACCAACGAATCAGTTAAATTTTCGATATAATAAGAACCCGCTGAAGGATCTACAATTTTATTGAAATACGATTCCTCTTTTAATAGAGACTGTTGGTTGCGTGCAATTCGCTCCGAGAATTCAGTTGTCTCTTCATAAATTGCATCGAACGGTAAAACGGTAATTGAGTGTGCTCCGCCTAAAGCAGTCGACATCGCCTCGGTTTGTGTACGAAGCATATTTACGTATGGGTCGTAAATTGTTTTATTGAAACGGTTTGTTTCGCAATGTGCAATAAGTTTTGCTGAATCATCGGACTTCGGAATATAAGCTTTTACAATTTGTGCCCAAAGTAAACGGGCAGCTCGAAGTTTGGCAATTTCCATGAAATAATTATTGCTTATTCCAAAATTGAATTTAATCGAATTTGCAACTTGGTCGATGCTCAACCCAGCTTCTGTTAGTTGAGTTAAATACTCGACTCCCTGCGCAAGGGAAAATGCCAACTCCTGAACAATTGATGAGCCACTGTTTGCGAAAAATTTTCCATGAACTCCAATAATTCTAAACTGAGGAATTACTTTGGTTTTCTCGATAGCCGGTTTCAATCTTGAAATAGCGTTTTTATCTAATTTGCCTTTTAAAATAAAGGTCCCAATTGGGTCGATTGATGCAGAAGCATTAACATTTTCGTTGTTCCATTTTCCTTTAGAAACAAATTCTGCTAACAGTTTTGCGCAATTACTGCTGTCTGTTGGGCAAACTAAATTTATTTCTGCAGCCTCCAAACAAATGTCTTTTAGCAAAACACCCAAATCTTGTTTTGTAATTTTATTACAGTCTTTGAACAAAAAACCAAGAGAAGTAACACCTTTTCCTAAAATATCGAGTGCTTTTTTATTGGCCTCTTCAAAATCGTTAACAAAAATATTTTGCCGCACCAACCAGTCGTTATTGTTTTTTTTATTTCCTCGAACAAATGGAAATTTTCCTGGCAAGGTGTCGAGGTAATTTAAGTTCTTAAGATTTTCTTCGCGATAGTAGGGGCGAACATTAAAACCTTCGTAAGTTTTCCAAACCAGTGCCCTTTCATAGTCTCTGCCTTTTAAATCGGCATTAATTTTTGCTTCCCATTCTTCAGTTGTAACGGGCGCAAAATCGTTGAAAAGCTTTTGCTCTTTATCTGCCATTTGAAAATTGTTTTATAAAATCGTAGGGCAAAATTAGTCTAATTATAAGTCTGTCAATCAGAAAACTGATTGTTTTTACTAAAACTTAACAATCTGCATCTGCCTGAAATTAACAACTGAAGACTGGTAATTGTTGGGAGAAATTACAAATTGTTGATTATTGAGAAGTGTTAATGTAGCCGTAAAATAAGATTAGAAAAGGCACTTTTTGAATAGCAGGATACTTTGGGTTACCATCATTTTTATTTAGATAATATTTCAAAAAGTGATTTTGTAATTTCAAGAATATTTTCTCGATACTGATTCAAGAATATTTTCCTAAATTGCATATAAGTTATTAGAAGAAAAATGGAAAAGCTAAAGTGGTCGAAGGATGTTTTTGGGTCGAAGCTGGAAATCAGGCAGGGTGCTGAGCAAATTGGGAAAATCCATTGGGAAAATATGTTGAGTTCCAAGGCGCAAGCCATGATTAACGGCAAACTTTTTATGCTTAATCGTGAGTTTTTTCTTTCGAAGTTAGAGATTTATGATGCCAACGACCAATCGCTGCTTGCAACGGTAATGATAAATTTGTTTAATCCGCGAAGTGATGTTGTAATCAATGGAAAACGGTTTGAGTTGGAAATTAAAAACTTCTGGCAATCACGCTGGTCATGGAAATTCAATAATTCAGAAATAATTACTTATACCTCAAACGAATTCATAACCAAAGATAAAGGCGAAATAGAACTTTTTACAGCTTGTAACGAAGAAGTGGAAATCCTAATTTTACTTGGATTATTTGTACGCAATCAGTTTATACTTTTTATGTTGTTGGGAATTTTGGTAGTACTTTTTGTGGTTTTTTAAGAATTGATTTTTCTAAATAATAGGCGTGCATTTCTAATATGCGACAAAATATCAAGTTCAAGTTCTTTGTTCTTTAAATAGTAATAGAATAAGAGATATTCATCAAGATAATATTTCCAATTAGTGCAATCACGTTTTCCTGTTTTGCTTTTTAGAAACGGACATCCACCCATACAAATTGGCAATAATAAACAATCTTTGCATTCGTCGTCGAATGGATCGGGAATATCCCAGCTTCTATTATTAAATGTTTTATCTATAGCTAATAAATTTCCGATGGAATCATCCTTGTTTCCAATACTGTTCCAACACTTTGAAATATTTCCTGTGGGAGAAATTACAAATGCATTTCTCCGGTCGGCCATACAAAAATTAGAAAGTGCTTTTGGGTAAGCAAAAGTAGCCTTAAAATCCTTCGCCGCCATTTTTACAAGTGTTTTAAAACCGATGGCAGCATATTTTTTGTCAGACAAACAAGAATCTGAAATGTTGCTGCAAACCTCTGTGTAAGGCAATACCTGACCGAGGTAAAAACCTATTTTATCCTTTAGGCCCTCTTTTTCCAGAATATTAAGAACTGCATCTATGTTTTTTATATTAGAGCTATCTACGTTCATACGCAGACTTAACTTCACAAATGGATAAATATCTTTTATATTTTGAAGTATTTTTTTGAATGTAGGACTTCCGTTTCGTAGGGTTCGTCGTTGATTGTGTACCTCTGGTGGTCCATCGATAGTAACCTGGATGTCTTCTATTTTTAGTTCTTTGAGCTGATTAACATATATTTTATTTAACAAATAACCATTTGTTATTAAGGATGCAGAGTAACTTGCTTTTTTTTCAACACATAAGTTTTGAAATTCAGAGCTCATTTTTTTTATCTGATCCCATCTTATTAAGGGTTCTCCGCCGAACCATGTTACATGCAAAGTACCTTCGTGCTGTATTTGGTTTAAAGTGAATTTATAAAGATTGTTTTGAACTTCTGTACTCATATTTTCCTCATTTCCTTCCTGATAACAATACGGGCATGCAAAATTGCACCCAAGGGTAGGTGCTATTGTTAACTCCAGATTTTTAACAGAGGTTTTGGCACTAATATATGATTGTTTTAATAAGAATAATTCATCAATTTCCTGATTTATTAAAAATCCGTTTTCCTGCAGTTGGACTTTTAATTTTTTTTCTTCATCAGATCTAATTTGTCGGTGTGGGTTTTTAAAAAATGAAAGAGCTTTTTGTGTGTCTCCTTCTTTTAAAACAATAAGTTTTAAGGTATAAAAATTAAAGAATATTGTTAAGCCGTTTCCCAGTTGTGAATAATGATTGTATCTTGAATTTTTCATTATCTTACTTCCTGCACTATAGCATCGACTTTTATTTCAAGCATATTTACTAACTCTGCCGATGTCATCACATTAAACTCTTGAAACAGTAATTCAACATAGGGGTCAGTTTTGAATTTATCTAATAAATCGGCAGCACAGGACGGGACAATCTTTTGTTTGTTTTTGTCACAATCAGTTAGCTGCGGGCATGATTGATCGCGACATTTGTTATTTCGGCAAGTGTACAGTTTGTCGCAAGTTTGGCCATTACAAGTATTTTTAGTTTCACAACCTGAATCCTCTTCTCCTGGGCCAGGCCACCCATCCATCCCTTGTCCATTGCAAACATTAACATTGGTGCATGTCCATAATCCCTGCTCAAATCCCATATTAAAATTTGAAAAACAAGATGATAAATCATTTCCCAATCCATCAGGAATATTTCCATCTGGGAAAAAATCAGTTGTTGGCCGGGTTACAATTGGGGTTAAACGGCCATATTCATTAACAAACACCGGCCGAGAATTTTCCACTAAAATTTTTATGTCCCTTAATTCTTCATCAAACGTTTTTCGCATAAGAACACGATTTCTTTTTACGCCAGATATGTTTTTAGGCCGTTGAACCTTTTTCCTCTTTTGAGGAACCTTTTTTTGTGCATTTACTTTTAAACCTAACAATACTACACCTGCAGAACCAGCAATGGCTTTTGAAATGTAGCTTATGGCTTTTCTACGGTTCATTGGTTTCATAATTTATGATTTTTGTTTTGAATAAGTTACAACAAAAAACCGAAACATGAAACAAACAATTAAAAAGAATTACTTGTCTGAATTAAACCAAACCGCCATTTCGCCTAATCCACGGTGACTCCAGGCGTAGTAGGGAACAAGCGTAAATCCATCGTCCGATACTAATTTAACAACTCCTTGTAATTCGCTTGCAACAAAATTAGGAGTAAAATTGGATTCCGTTGAAATGTTTTTTGTCAGAACTTCGTCGTTGTTATCGATTTGCTCGGCACAATAAACAATCGGGCCGCGTTCAATTGCAACTTTTCCGGCAATTTCTTTTACATTTTCATTTGGTATAACTTGTCTTGCTTGCATGGGCAGAATTAATTCAACAAAATCGCCATCATTCCAGTTTTTTTGTATTGAAATGTATCCGTTTCTAATTTCAAATGGGTGCGATTCGTCGTTAACAAAAAGCATTACTTCGTTGCTGTTTTCATCAATGTAAGAATATAAATCGCTCGGAACAGGTTGATTTTGTGCCCAGCCCGGAACGCGGATTTTAAAAATAAAATCGACCGGTTTTTCTGCTGAAATTATAAACTTTACATTTCCTTCCCAGGGATATTTGGTTTCCTGTTCGATGGTAAAATTGTTTTTATTCAAATTGAACTTTGTTTTGCTGGCCATAAAAAGATTGGCATAAATTTCATCTTCAGATTGTGCATAAATATAGTTGGGAACTGCCGGAATAAAACGCGAAATATTCGAGGGACAACACGAACAATTAAACCATGGTTTTCGCTCGGGTGCTCCCTGGTTGAAATTATCTTCTCCGTCGAATTCCAATACATTCGGATAAAAAAAAGTATTTCCTTCAAACGAGATTCCCGAAAGCATTCCGTTATAAAGTGTTCGCTCCAAAACATCGATGTACTTGCTTTCGCCATTCATTAAAAACATACGGTGGTTCCAGAAAACATTGGCAATTGCAGCACATGTTTCGTTGTACGCCCGGTTTGGAAGTTGATAGTTTTCTCCAAATGCTTCGCCTCCGTACATGGCACCAATTCCGCCGGTAATGTAATATTTTTTGCCAACTACATTTTCCCAGATTTTATTTATGGCATTCATGTATTCCTGGTTTCCTGTAAGTGCTGCAACATCGGCCATTCCAGAATACATATAAACAGCACGTACTGCGTGTCCCACTGCTTCGTCTTGTTCAACCACCGGTTTGTGGTCTTGCCAGTAAGCACCATTTTCCCACTGACTTTGACTTTCATAATCACGGATATCTGATTTCCCACGTTCATCGAGGAAAAATTTGGCAAGATCCAGATATTTTTTTTCACCGGTTGCCCGATATAATTTAGATAAACCGATTTCGATTTCCTGATGGCCGGGCGCATCATGTCTTTTTTCTGGTCCGTAAACCGATTCAATTAAATTGGCACTTTTAATGGCAATATCTAAAAAAGTGGTTTTGCCGGTTGCATTAAAATGTGTGACTGCCGCTTCGTACATGTGTCCCATGTTGTACAATTCATGACTGTGATTTCGAACTTCTTTCCAACGCTTGTTACCTTCCCGTTCAGTTAGTGCTGAATCTCCTTTAATTGTTCGAATGGTATATAAATAACCGTCGTCTTCCTGAGCTGCTGCAACTTTTGCAATCAAGTCATCAAGGTATTTATCGAGTTCAGAATCATAATTTTGCTGAAGGGAATATGCGGCACCTTCCATAATTTTAAATACATCGGAATCGTTATAACGAATGCCCTCAAAAACTCCCTTTTTTAAACCTCCGGCAACTTCAAAGTTTGAAATGCGACTTGTCTCTTCACACTTTTCAAAACAATATGGAATGGTTACATCGTTGTTTGTCGCAATTCGTTTCGACCAAAAATTATCGGTCAGTTCAACATTATTGGACGAAACAGATTGAATTGGATAATCTTTTTGAGGTTCCTGAATAGTACAATTCGAAAAGAGGTAAACGATGATAAAAAAGGAAAGTAACTTTTTCATGGTCGGATAATTTAGTTTATCAACAGGTTTTCTCAAAGATATTGATTTTGAGCAAACAAATTTAAATGATGTTTTATAAAATTAAAAAAACCGCCTTTGCGTACAAAAGCGGCTTATTTATATTGAGTAAGTTACCGACCTGTCCGTCAGCCGACGGACAGCACTGCAACTTACGGAAAAGCACCAACAAGAGTTGGTACTTGTATTTTGAATCTTTTTTAGCTTGAAAGTTAAAATTCTGGTCAATTATTTTTTTTTGAATCTCCCTGACAAAAGTGGAAATAAAGGGTAATAAAAAAAGTTCTTAGGTTCAATAAAAAAAATCCTCCGATTCCTTCGAAATCACATCCTTTAAAAAGGAGGACTCATTCTGAAAGAACATTACAAATATACTATTTGATTTCCGAGCCTGGTTTTATATCTGAATCCGGCGAAACAATCGACAGTGAACCATCTGCATTTTCAGCACAAAGAATCATTCCCTGCGATTCGATTCCACGTAATTTTTTAGGTGCCAGATTTACCAAAATTGAAACTTGTTTTCCAATTAAATTTTCCGCTTTATAATATTCTGCAATTCCTGAGACAACGGTTCGTTTGTCAATTCCGGTGTCGATTAATAGTTTCAGTAGTTTTTTAGTTTTTGCAACTTTTTCAGCTTCAACAACAGTTCCCACGCGAATATCCATTTTACTGAAATCGTCGAATTCGATATTTTCTTTTGCCGGTGCTGCAACAGCTTCGGCCAATTCATTTTCTTTTTTAGTGTCCAGTAATTTTTGAATTTGCGCCTGAATTACATAATCTTCAATTTTTTCGAAAAGCAGCTCTGGTTTATTTGTTTTATGCCCGGCTTTTAGCAATTCCGTTTCTCCCAATTTTTCCCAATCCATTTTTTCGAAATTTAGGAACTGGCGTAGTTTATTCATGCTAAAAGGAAGGAATGGTTCCAGACAAATAGTTAGGTTTGCCGTAATTTGCAAACTTATATTCATTATTGTTTTTACCCGCTCCATATCTGTTTTTAAAACTTTCCAGGGCTCTTCGTCGGCAAGATATTTATTGCCTAAACGAGCCAAATCCATGGCATTTTTAAGTGATTCCCGAATCCGAAAAGTTTCCAAACTTTTATCAACTTCATCTTTAATATTTGCAATTTCTGCTAAAGTTGTTTTGTCGTAATCAGTTAGTTCGCCTCGTTCGGGAACAACACCATCGTAATATTTTTGAGTAAGTACCAGGGCGCGGTTTACAAAGTTTCCGAGCACAGCAACCAATTCACTATTGTTGCGAGTTTGAAAGTCTTTCCAGGTAAAATCGTTGTCTTTTGTTTCGGGAGCGTTGGCCGTTAAAACATATTTTAGTACGTCTTCTTTTCCCGGGAATTCTTCCAAATATTCATGCAACCAAACTGCCCAGTTTCGCGATGTAGAAATTTTATCATTTTCTAAATTCAAAAATTCGTTGGCAGGCACATTTTCCGGTAAATTGTAAGTTCCTTCAGCTTTTAACATTGCGGGGAAAATTATACAATGGAAAACAATGTTGTCTTTTCCAATAAAATGCAACATTCTGGTTTCCGGGTCTTTCCAGTATTTTTCCCAATCTTCCGTCAATTCTTTGGTTGCCGAGATGTAGCCAATTGGCGCATCGAACCAAACATAAAGAACTTTTCCATCCACCCCTTCAATGGGAACTGGCACGCCCCAGTTCAAGTCACGTGTAACTGCACGTGGTTGCAATCCACTGTTGATCCAAGATTTAACCTGTCCGTAAACATTTGGTTTCCATTCTTTGTGGCCTTCCAGAATCCACTTTTTTAGCCACGGTTCGTATTGATCAAGGGGCAGGTACCAATGTTTTGTTTCCTTTAAAACCGGTTTGTTTCCACTAATTACTGAGGTTGGATTAATAAGTTCGGTCGGACTTAGGGAAGCCCCACATTTTTCGCATTGATCGCCATACGCTTTTTCATTATCACAATCCGGCCTTGGACAAGCTCCTGTAATATAGCGATCAGCCAAAAATTGATTGTTCTCTTCGTCGTAATATTGTTCTGAAGTTTGTTCTATTAATTTTCCCGTGTCGTACAATTTTTTGAAAATTTCTGATGCTGTTTCGTGGTGAATTTTGGCGCTGGTTCGTGAATAAACGTCAAACGAAATTCCAAATTTCAGAAATGATTCTTTTATTATTTTGTGGAATTTGTCAACCACATCCTGCGGGGTAATTCCTTCGTTTTTTGCTTTTAATGTAATTGGCACACCGTGTTCATCGGATCCGCCAATTAACAAAACATCTTCGTTTTTTAATCTCAGATAGCGGGCGTAAATATCGGCAGGAACATAAACTCCGGCTAGGTGTCCGATATGAATTGGGCCGTTTGCATACGGAAGTGCTGTGGTTATAAGTGTACGTTTGAAATTACTCATTATAAAATATTTGACAATCTGTTTGAATTTCGAAATAAGGCGCAAAGATAGTCAAAAAGAAATTCCAAAATAACAAGTACCAAATCTCAAATAAACATTTGAATTCCAAAGAAAGAATTGAGAAAATATGACAAATTTGGTTATTGTTTGTTGGTACTTATTTGTCATTTGGAGTTTGATATTTATGAAAAATGGTTTTGTCGCAGAAATTTCATTTACGTTTAATATCTTCGCTTTTTTAAAAACTATGTCAAAATTTTCACACATTATTTTCGATTTGGACGGCACACTCACAGACAATACCCTTGGAATTGGGAATTCGCTAAAATATGCTCTGGAACAAATGCAAATTGAAAACTATTCTGAAGAAATTTTAGGCCAGTTTATTGGTCCACCTTTGCAATGGGGTTTTAAAAATTTGTTTGGGATGAACGAAAGAAATACAGAATTGGCAGTTGGATATTTTCGCGAATATTATCAGGAAAAAGGATTGGTTGAAAATGAACCTTATCCGGGGATTTATGAACTATTGGAAGAACTTCATTTTGCAGGAATAAAAATGTTTATTGCCACAGCTAAATATGAAAAATTTGCCTTGAAAATTATTGAATATTTTGAATTCGACAAATACATCATTCAATTAAGCGGGGCAGATTATAGTGGGCGAAAAGCAACAAAAACAGCAATTATAGCTAATGTTTTGGAGTCGCAGCAACTCGTTCCTTCAAATAAAATTGTTATGATTGGCGACACGGTTTACGATATTAAAGGTGGCAAGGAAAACGGACTTTCGACAATTGCCGTTGGTTATGGTTTTGGTAAAGGAAATGAACTTAAAAATACCAATCCGGATTTTTGGGTTGAAAATGTGGAAGAACTTTATGAATTATTAATCAATTGATTTCGACAGTTTTTGTAACTTTCGTTTTTTGAAAATGAGTAATATGATTTCACCTCCATTTTTAAAATCTGGCTCAAAAATCCGAATCGTTTCTCCCGCCGGGAAAGTGGAAGAAAGATATGTTTTGCCTGCTGTTGACTGGCTCAAAAAACAAGGATACAAAGTAGAACTGGGCAAACATGTTTTTGCACAACATTTTCAGTTTGCCGGAACCGATGCACAACGTTTAGAAGATTTACAAATTGCATTTGACGATTCGGAAACGGATGTCATTTTATGTTCGCGCGGTGGTTACGGAACTGTAAGGATAATTAACCAGCTTGATTTTACGGACTTTAAAAAATATCCAAAATGGTTAGTGGGTTTCAGCGATGTTACAATTCTACATTCTTGTTTGAATAATTTGGGTATTGCCACAATTCACGGAGTTATGCCAAAACATTTTTTAGATAAAAAAGGTAATTCAAATGAGAATCTTAATTCATTAATAAATTTGTTAAAAGGGGAAAAGACTGAATATTCTATTCTTTCTAACGAATTTAACCGAAACGGAAATGTCTCTGCCGAATTGGTGGGTGGCAATCTTTCTATAATTTCGAGTATGACAGGAACAAAATGTGACCTAGATACAACCGGTAAAATATTGTTTTTGGAAGATATTGATGAGTTTTTGTATCATTCCGATCGTATGATTCATCAATTAAAACTGGCCGGCAAATTAGATAACCTTACCGGATTGGTTTTAGGCGATTTCAGCGAAATGAAAGACAATAAATCGCCTTTTGGAAAAACAATTCAGGAAATAATTTTTGATGCCGTAAAAGATTTTGATTATCCGGTTTGTTTTGGATTTCCTGCCGGGCACAACAAAAAAAATCTGGCGCTCGCATTTGGTAAAATTTGGGAATTGAATGTTGATGAAAAAGAAGTCAATTTAAAAATAGTTTAAGATAGATTTATTTGAACGTCATGCTGAATTTATTTCAGCATTTTCATTTTTTAATTTACAGATTCCGAAACGAGTTCGGAATGACGTTCTTTCAATTGTAAAAAAATGGTTTCAACCCGCGAAATAGGAGAGATTGCAGAAGGACTGGCACAACAACATTTGCTAAAATTTGGATACGATATTAAGGAGACCAATTGGTATCACGGTCATTTAGAACTGGACATTATTGCACAAGATGGAAACGAATTAGTGATTGTGGAGGTAAAATCACGCAGTGGAATTCGTTACGAACACCCATCGGAAGCAGTTACAAATTCAAAAATAAAAAGAATAGTTGAAGCTGCCGATGCTTATATTTTGGAAAACGACATTGATTTGGAAACCCGTTTTGACGTGATAACCGTAATTTTTATTCAGCAAAAATACGAGTTGGAACATTTTAAAGATGCTTTTTATCCAACTCTTTAAAATTAATCTTAAAAAGTTGATCGAATTATCATTTTGATTTAATATTGAATCTGCTAATTTTATACAACTTAATTTTTTGGAAATGAATATTGAAGATATAAGAGAATACTGTTTAGCGAAAAAAGCCGTAACCGAAAGTTTTCCGTTTGACGAAACTACACTGGTTTTTAAGGTGATGAATAAAATGTATTGTTTGCTTGGATTAGATGATATGAGGGTAAGTCTTAAAAACAACCCGGATAAAAACATTGAATTAAGGGCTCATTACCCCGCAATAATTCCTGGTTATCATTTAAACAAAGAACATTGGAATACAATTGAACTCGACGGTACTGTTCCACCAAACCTGATTAAAGAACTAATAGACGAATCGTATTATTTAATTGTAAAAAGTTTACCAAAAAAGAAACAAGAAGAATTTAAAAATTTATAGCATTTATTATGAAATTATTGTCGCTGTTACTTGTGTTTATGCTGTTGTCGGGCATGTCTGTTTTTCCGCAAGATAAAAAAGAGAAGTTTACCATTGTTAAAGAAATTAAACATTTACCGGTAATTAGCCAGGGAAGTACCGGAACTTGTTGGAGTTTTGCAACAACAAGTTTTTTGGAATGCGAAATCATTCGAAAGGGATTACCAGAAACTGATCTTTCGGAAATGTACTTTGTGGCAGAAGCTTATAAAAACAAAGCAAAAACATATCTGTTTTATCATGGGAATAATAATTTTAGTCAGGGAGGACAGGCGCACGATGTTTTGGATGTAGTTCTCGAAAAAGGAGTAGTAACTTTAAAAGCGTTTCCCGGCAAACAAATTGACGGACGATTTCGTCATCGTGATGTGGTAAAAGAATTGAATGAGGCAGTTAACGAATTAAACAAGAAAAGGAAAGATTTTGATGCATCAGAACTTAAATTGTTAAAACCAATATTAAAAGAACACATTGGGAAAATTCCTAAAAAAGTAACCACAAATGATGGTAAAGTTTCAACAATTGAATTTGCGGAAAAACTTCAAATAAACCCTGAAGATTATGTTGAATTGACTTCGTATTCTCATCATCCTTTTTACAAACCTTTTGTGCTGGAAGTTCCTGATAACTGGTCGCATGCACTTTATTTTAATTTACCAATCGACGAGTTAGTAGAAGTAATGTATTATTCGTTAAATAACGGATTTACTGTTGCCTGGGATGGCGATACGAGCGAAAAAACTTTTCAGCACAAAAAAGGGAAAGCCGATTTACCCAAAAATCAAATTGGAAAAGTAGATCAAAAACTTCGTCAGGAAACATTTTTAAATAGAGAAACTACAGACGATCATTTAATGCATTTGGTCGGTCTTTCAAAAGATTCAGAAGGGAAAAGCTGTTTTTATACAAAAAATTCTTGGGGCGCAGACAGTAACGATTTTGGCGGTTATCTGCACATGACCGAAGATTACATTCGCCTCAAAACGATTGCAATTATGGTACACAAAAATGCAATTCCTGAAAATATTAAAACCAAACTAAATTTATAATGCGAGAGTTTAAACTAACTTCGGAATACATTGAATTGGTGAAATTGCTGAAACTGTTGCGAATTGCTGAGTCTGGCGGTCATGCAAAAATAATGGTGGAAGAGGGGGAGGTTTTTTTAAATGGCAAACAGGAATTTAGAAAACGTGCAAAATTAAGGCATGAGGACAAGATTGAAGTACTGGGAGAAAATATTTTGATTCGAAAAGCAACCATTTAAGCTGAAAATCGGTCTAAAAAAAAGCCGGTTAGATCCCGGCTTTGAAGTGCGAATGAATGGGTAATAAATTTAGAAAGGAGTTTAACAAAATGTAAGTTCCATTTGGTAATTAACTCATTTCAAAATTAGAAGTTATTATTTTTTTCAACGATTGGTAAGATGCAAAAACTATAAAAGCATCAGAATTTCGTTTGAAATGATACTTTTTCGAGGCTGAATGCTTTAAAAATCGAAAGGAATAAATCTAATCTGCCATATCATGAAAAATCAATTTCAACTTACTGTTATTGTGTTTGTGTTTCTGAACATAACTGGTTCAGCACAAGAATTTTCGGCTGATTCTTATCTAAATTTTAGGCAAAGCACGCTTGGAATTTCAGAAACTCAACTGGAAAATATGTATTCCAGGCCTGCTGAGTTTTATTTAAAAGGCTTTGAAGATAATTTGGTTTTAAATGAAATAAACTATCTCGATTCGGTTATTTTAAAACTTGAATTAACCAATGATGAACTTGATCTGTTAAAACAAAATCTGTTTTTTGTAACCGAACGATTGTCGTATTATAATTTTGGCCAGGCATTTCATTCCGTTTATAACTACGATTTACCGGTTTTTATAACTACCGATGCTGTTTTGCAGGCGCTGCACATGTCGTACGACCAAATTTTAAAAAACCTGGAGAGGGAAATTATGGCAAGGAACCTGGAGGAGTTTCTAAAATCTTTGTATGATAATTTTGGGAACCTGCAGCAAAAATATGGCAACTCAAAAGCTCTGGAATTGGGTCTGTCCGATGCTGATATTTTTATTACGATTGCTTATTCCTTAATTTCTGATAAACTTTTAGAAGGGCACATTGCAGATGCGCAAAAACTTCGTGATGTTTGGGATGCAATTCAAAGCGAAGATTTGGTTGCAATGCCATTGTTTACTTTTCCGGAGCGTACAAGAAATTTGGATTTCAGTCAATTTACCGTCCGGGGGCATTATGTTTATACTGAACAGGAAAAGTGGCAAGGTTTAAAATCGTTGGAACCGTACTTCCGCACAATGATGTGGTTAGGACGAATGGATTTTCTGTTAACACCTCCACCTGAAAATCCGTGGGAAAAATCCTGGACCGAAGCCGAAATTCAGCGAATGCATTATGGAGCATTTATGGTAAACGAGTTGTTACAGGAATCAGTTAAATTACCATTGTTACAATTCAACGAACAGGTAATAAACTATCTGGTTGGCGAAAGTGATAATTTAACGCCCGAAGAATATCAATCTATTTTAAATGAGGGGAATTTAACTTCGGCTGAACAACTTACAGATTCAATAACATTTCGAAATGTGAAGGATGCCATAAATAGCAACCCTGAACTTGGCCAAAAAATCCTAAGCGATTTCTTTTTAATGGATCCACAGGGCGAAGAACCGGGCGTACTTCCCATTTCATACCGCGTTTCGGGGCAGCGTTTTATTATCGATTCTTATGTGCTGGGAAATGTGGTATTCGACAAGTTAATGTTTAACGGACAGAAAGTAATGCGAATGATGCCTAAACCAATGGATGCTCTTTTTACCCTTGGAAATAATGATGTTTTACCTCTTTTGCAGGATGAATTTGCGATTTACCCGTATGCTGAGCAACTGGCTAATTTGCGATATATTGTCGATCAAAAAACTCCGGAATTTTGGTCGGGCAGTTTGTATAATGTTTGGTTAAACAGTATCCGTGAGTTAAGCCCGGTGGCAGAAAATTCAAATCATCCTTTGTTTATGAAAACTGCTGCCTGGCACCAGGAAAAAATAAATACACAACTGGCAAGCTGGTCGCAATTGCGGCACGACAACTTGTTGTATGCCAAACAATCGTACACCGGAGGAACGGGCTGTTCGTTTCCGTATTCTTATATCGAACCGTATCCTGAATTTTATGGCCGGTTAAAACAGTTTGCCAACGATGCCGGAAACTTTTTTAGTCAGTTACCAACAACGAATTACGAACTCAATAAAATAGTTCAGTTTTTCCCGGGATTTATGGAGGTTATGGAAAAATTGGAATTCCTGGCTGGGAAACAACTCCAGGGGATACCTTTTTCAGAAGAAGAAAACGATTGGCTGAAATCTATGCTTTTTAGCGAAGGTGGCAGCGGAATTCCACCATATTCGGGTTGGTACACCGATCTGTTTTACGATAAATGGGATGCTGCTGAAGGCGATTTTACAGTGGTTGACATTCACACTCAACCAACCGACGAAGCGGGGAATGTTGTTGGAAAGGTTTTGCACACAGGAGTTGGAGAGGTTAACTTGGGAGTTTTTGTTGCCAATTGTCCTTTTGCACAAAACGAATTAATGGCGTATGTTGGCCCGGTAATGTCGTACTACGAAAAAATTACCGAAAACTTTCAGAGGATGACTGACCAGGAATGGGAAGATTTGGTGTACGACAGTCAACTTCCTGAAAGACCCGCCTGGACGAGCATTTATCTGGCTGGAAGAAAAGGCGAAGTCCTCGAAAAAGGCCTTGAACTACCTTCGAAAGTTTATACCGATGTTGTTAACATTTCGAATTCGGCAAACAAAATAGTTGCCTACCCAAATCCGGTTGGCGATTTACTTACATTAACTATTTCAACAAATGAAAATGTCAACGGCGAAATTTCAATTTATAATTCGACCGGAGTTTTGATAAAACAATCTGGGTTAAAACAGTTTGTTATTGGAATTAATTCGGTTCAGATTTCATTTAAAGGATTACCCGAAGGATTGTACATTGCTAAAATTTTATTAGATACGCGAAAAACATTGGCAGTAAAAATTATAAAAAAACAGTAAAAGGAAGAGGGCTGGTTTTTATTAAATCTTTTTATTAATCAGCTTTTAATTTAAACTGTATTTCCCCAAATATTGAAGGGTATCGTTAACATTTGCGAACTGTATCAGTTCGTTATCCTTTATTGAAATGTTAAAAATACATTCCAGATAATAAGTGAAAATTTTCCAGTCCACAGTGTCGAATTTCAAGTCGTCTTCAAATGAGGCAGTCAGAAAAATATCTTTTTTCTGAACCCCAGTTTTCCGTAACACACGGTAAAGATTTCTCCTGATTGTTTTGTTTTCCATCGTTTCCATATCCCAAATAGTTTTCATAATTGAAGGTTCGATTTTTAAAAGAATCGAACAAACTAATTTAATAGTCAAATGTAGGGATATAAAATGAATTACAAAATGACTTTAACACACTTTAACTGACTTTGTCCTGATAAGTTAGTATTTATCAGAGAATTAGAATAAATTTAAATTTTACGATTTAACCAGTCTTTTTTAAGAAGACTGTAAATTTCAAGATCAAAGAATTTATTTTTATGATATTCACCACTCTTTTCAATTCCTTCAAACCAAAATCCGAGTCGTTTTGGGATAGCGGAACTTTTTGTGTTGCCAACTGCTACTTTTATTTGAATCCTGTTCAGTCTTAATTTTTGAAAAGTATAAGAAATTAGTTTTTTAATAGAGTCGGTAACAATTCCTTTTCCCTGCATTTTTTCTGCAATCCAATATCCCAGTTCTGTTTTGTGGTTTACCCAGTCGGTTTCTTTAAATCCAATTAACCCGGCAAATTCTTCTCTATAGTAAATGCAGTAAATATCATCTTTCTTCTTCCCTTTTTGTTTGATTACACTTTGTATGAATTTTTCAGTATCAGAAAGCAAATATGTCATTTCAACAAAAGGGAGCCATTTTTTTAAATATTCACGATCGCGATCGATGGTTGAAAATATTTCGGCGGCCATTGAAAGTTTAACGTTTTCAAGCCTAATGTTTTTATTCACAAAAATATGCTCCATATTATTTTATGGTTTCCAGGTCAATTAAAAAAACCAGATGGTTAAATGTTCCGGATTGTTCGCAAGAAATTAGCAGCGAATCATTTCCTAAAAAGCAAATACCTTCGGTTTGAGCATCAAAAATTTTATCCATTTCAACATACGTTTTTTGACCACTAAAAAAATTGTCGTCTTTAAAATTGGAGAACAACCAAAGAATGGGTTTGTAATTTTTGTACCCCACCAATGCAAGATGTTTTTTATTAGGGCTGATATCGGCCCCTGTTATTAATCCGGTTACATTAAATTTTTCAATTGGTTTAATTTTATATTCGCCTTTTTTCGAAGGGATTTGGTACACAGAAGTTGTTCGGTCGGTCCAGTCCTTTGTAAAAATATACAAGTTGTCATTTAATTCAACAAGTGCTTCACAGTCGAATGGCGTGCTGTGCTGCCGGGAATTAAAACTTTTTTGGTTCTGGTAATCAAATTTAATTTCGGTGGCATCTAATTTTTGTTCTTCTTTTTTACTAATTTTTTTCTTTTTGATTTTGTAGATTTTTTGATTCTTTCTTTGTCCGCTATTATTTCCAAAATCGCCAATGTAAATGTACTTTTCATCTTGTGCGATATCTTCCCAATCTACATTTTTGGCACCCTTAATTTCAATTTCTTTTTTAATTTTCCCGGAAATATTAAATCCATAGATTTTATTTTTCCCCCCACTGTCGTTGAAAGTCCAAAACAAATTGTTATAAAAAATTAATCCCGAATTTTCAGACAATTTGCCGGGCAATTTTTGTATAAATACTTCGGGGGTTATTTGCAGAATTTTTGTTTTTTCGTGAAAAGCCTTCTTGTTGTTTTGGACTTTACACGAAATAAAAGTCAATAAAACAAAGAGTGTAAACAGAATTTTCATCATCTTTTTATCTTTACAGAAATTTTTAAAAGTCTGTCAATTTAAATAAAATTTGGAAAATGAAATATACATTTAAAAGATTGTACAAATAGACGACATTAAAAGAGGGTTTCAGTTAATACCGTTAAGAATTTAAATTATAGTAAAATGAAAAAACTGTTATTTTTTATTGCAATTGTATTGTTTGTTTCCGGGATTTCGTGTGGGACAGAAGGAAGTCAGGATAATGAAACAAAATTTTTGATTAAAACCGGATTTGGCGAAATTACGATCAGGCTATTTGATGAAACACCACAACACAAGAACAACTTTATAAAATTGGTAAACGAAGGGTTTTATAACGACTTGCTTTTTCATAGGGTAATCGAAAATTTTATGATCCAGGGTGGCGATCCTAATTCGAAAAATGCGGAACCGGGAAAACGTTTAGGAGGAGGTTCCTTGGATTATACTATCCCCGCAGAATTTGTCCCGCAGTTTTATCATAAAAGAGGGGTTCTAGCAGCGGCTCGCCGGGGCGATTCCGGAAATCCTGAAAAACGGTCAAGTGCATCTCAGTTTTATTTGGTGCAAGGAACTTTATTCACTCCGGGGAAACTAGACACAATGGAAATATCAAAAAACAGCAAACTGAAAAACGATTTGTTGAGGGAGGTTTTTACAAATGCACAAAGTGAACTGGAAAAGTTTAAGGAAGTAAATGACGAAGCAGGATTTAATATCCGTGTTGCGGAACTCAGGGAAAAAGCTGACAGTGCCTTTGAGGCATCGGAACAGAAATTTAAATTTAATGAAGAACAACGAGAAATATATACCACCATCGGCGGCTACCCTTCGCTGGACGGTGGTTACACAGTTTTCGGAGAAATTGTTGAAGGGCTTGAAGTTTTAGATAAAATAGCAGCAATGGAAACTGATAAAAATAACAGGCCACTCGAAGATGTTAAAATGAAAATTGAAATGGTGAAATAGGATATGATTCGCACGTTTTTAATATTTATCGGGTTCGCATTATTTTCGCTGAAGGGAATTTCTCAAACGAAAACTATTCAAATTTCTACTAATCTTGGAACCATAAAGTTCAAATTGTACGATGATACGCCAAAACACCAGGATGCTTTTATAAAATTGGCAAATGAAGGATATTACAATGGCACTCTTTTTTACAGGGTAATGCAGGATTTTCTGATTCAAGGTGGTTCGAAAAGTTCGAAAGGTGCGCCACCTGGGAAACGCATCGGTTATGGCGATCCTGACAAAACTGTTGACGATGAAATCCTTTCACACTATTTTCATAAAAAAGGAGCATTGTGCGCACCCCGCCAACCCGATGAAGTGAATCCATTTCAACAATCCGATATTTCGCAGTTTTATATTGTAAAAGGAAGAGTTCACTCCCCTGGTGAATTAGATACAATGGAAATAAGTGTTAATCGGCCAATCAGAAATAAGATTGTTAAAAAGTACATGACCCCGGAAATCAGGACTAAGTTAAAACAGCTTAAAGAAGAAAATAAGGTTAAGGAATTCCGCGAAATTGCCCAGGACGTAAAAGACAGGATCGAAACTGAATACAAGTTGCAAACCGGGACAATTGAATTTTCGGAGGCACAGCGCAACGCATACACTACTATTGGCGGCTATCCAGATTTAGACGGCAAATACACCATTTTTGGTGAATGTATTTCTGGGTTTGAAGTGATCGATAAAATTGCTTCGTTAAAAACAGATAAAAATAATCGGCCTATTACCGATGTGAAAATAACCGTTACGATTTTGAATGAATAAAGTATGAAATTTTCATCCCTTTTATTGATTTTGGTTTTTGTTCTCTTTTCTTGTAAAACGAAAGAAAAAAAGCCATTTGACCCAAAACCGGAAACTCAGAAAATTGAGGCGAAAAACCAAAATGAGGAATGGGAAGGAATAATGTCTTCGATTGTTAAAATCGATTCGTACGATGGGAGTCGAATCCTGGAATCGGGACAAGGTTTTTTTGTGGCTGAGAATTTAATTGTTACAAAGTATTCTTTGATTAACCAGGCAAATAAAGTTTTGGTTTCACCTTTCGATTCAGATAAAAAATTCACATCGAATAAATATGTCGCATTTGATAGAATAAACGATCTGATTATTTTACAGGTCGATAGTGTAAAACGGAAACCGATAGGATTATTTTCAGGAACCGTTCCGAATTCAGCTAAAACCATGTATATTTCATCGGCTTCGGGAAAAACGATTCAACTTTTTACAGGGAAAGTATTAAATCTGGCTACTGCAAGAGGGACAAAATTGTATAGAATTACCAATAGGGTCAGAAAATCTACTTTTGGTATGCCCATTTTTGTTTCAAATAAAAAAGCAATTGGAATTGCATTTTCGGCAACTGTAAATTACGAAATGCAAAGTTTTGCTATTCCTTCAAGTTTTATTTTTGGCCTACTACAAAAAAGAAATAATGTAGCTGAATCATTGGAATCGCTACGTTCGAATTCAAACGCAAAGGTATCGGCTGAAAACCGTAAAATCAGGGGGCTGGTTTTGGAAACCGATTTTGGAAATATTACAATTCGGCTTTTTAATGAAACACCGGAATACCGCGACAATTTTATCAAACTTGTAAAAGAACATTATTACGACAGTTTATTAATTCATAGGGTAATTGCTGATTTTGGGATTCAGAGCGGTGCAGCCGATACGCGTTACGCCGAAAAAGGGGATTTAGTTGGTTACAAAGGACCCGGCTACACAGTGCCGGCACACATTGTTCCGGAGTTGTTTCATAAACGTGGAATGATTGGATCGCCACGAAAACCCGATACCAGAAATCAACGTCGCCGTTCCGACGGCTCTCAGTTTTATATTGTTTCGGGCCGTAAATATTTCGATAATGAATTGAATGAGCTTGAAGAACAGAACGATTATAAATTTAGTTCAATCCAGCGTCAGGCATACAAAACTATTGGCGGTTCACCTCATCTCGATGGAACTTACACTGTTTTTGGTGAAGTTATTTCAGGAATGGAGGTAGTGGATAAAATTGTGAAAGTTGAAACCGACCGCGAATGGAGGCCATTGAAAGATATTCGCTTGAAAAAAATTACGATTCTGAAATAATGAACCTAAAAAATCTCAGCCAATTCCGCCCGATCTTTTAGCCAAAAAGTTTTTAATCCGGCTTTTTCAGCAGCCAAAATATTTTTCTCCAAATCATCAATAAAAACAGATTCTGCCGGATTTACACTAGAAAGTTTAATTACTTTTTTGAATGAACTTAAATCAGGTTTGCGTTCGTGTATTTCGTGCGAATAATAGGTTTTTGAAAAAAGTGAAGGAAAATCAATTTTGTGCTCAGCTTTAAAAGCGGGCAACAACCGGTCGATGTGAATTTGATTGGTATTGCTGAAAAGATAAACATTGTAATTTTTCCTGAGTTCTTGTACAATTTTTACCCGTTCTGCCGGAATATCTAAAACCATGGCACTCCAGGCATCGTCAATTTGAAGGTCAGTTGCATTTTCATTATTTAGGATTTCCCGCACTTTTTTTCTGAATTCTTCGGGCGTAACTTTGCCAATTTCGAGTTCATAAAAAACAGGATCTGAATAAGCTTGTTGTCTGTTTAATACGTCATTTTTTAATCCTAATTCCTGAAAAGCTTTTATTGATGCATTAAAATCTAAATTCAATAAAACATTACCTAAATCGAAAATGATATTCGTAATGTCGGTGAGGTCAATCTTCATTTTATTATTTTTATGCTGCAATATAAAAATTAAATCTACCGATTGTGAAAATTCAGGGTAAACAATATCATACTATCTGGTTAAAAGAAGGAGATTCAAAAACGGTTCAGGTAATCGATCAGCGTAAATTACCTTTTCAGTTTGAAGTTGTTGATTTAAAAACAACTCAGGATTCATGGTTTGCCATAAATGAAATGGTGGTTCGCGGAGCTCCGCTAATTGGTGTAACCGCAGCGTTCGGAATATACATTGCACTTCTGGAATTTCAGGAAGGAAATTTGGAAACTTATTTAATTGAAAAAGCAGATTACCTGAAATCGTCTCGCCCAACAGCTGTAAACCTGGCTTTTGCGGTGGAGGAAATGTTAAAATTCATTTTACAAGAAAAATCGAATCCTAAATTGATTGAAAAAACACTCGAAAAGGCAAATCAATTAAAAGAAAAAGAAATTCAGTTTAGTGAAAAAATTGGAGAATTCGGGGTAAATATTATTGAAGAAATTTACGAAACGAAAAAAGACACTGTAAATATTCTGACCCACTGCAACGCAGGATGGCTCGCCTGCATCGACTGGGGAACTGCAACAGCACCCATGTACAAAGCACATTTAAAAGGAATTCCTGTGCATGTTTGGGTGGACGAAACCCGGCCACGAAATCAAGGAGCTCGGTTAACTGCTTTTGAATTGGGTGAAGAAGGGATTCCTCACACTGTGATTCCGGATAATACAGGAGGACATTTAATGCAGCATGGTAAAGTTGATTTAGTAATTGTTGGCAGCGACAGAACAACAATTAACGGAGATGTAGCAAACAAAATTGGAACTTACCTAAAAGCACTGGCTGCAAAAGATAATAATATTCCTTTTTATGTTGCACTTCCTTCGTCAACTTTCGATTGGGAACTTGAGGATGGAATTAAGGAAATTCCTATTGAATTACGCGACTCAAAAGAAGTTTCAGAAATTGAAGGTTGGACGGAAAATGGCGTTCAAAGTGTTCGGTTGATTCCTAAAAATAGCAAAGTAGCAAATTACGGTTTCGATGTTACTCCCGCTCGTTTGGTAACCGGGCTTATAACCGAGCGCGGTATTTGTGAGGCTCAAAAAGATAGTATCTTAAAACTTTTTCCTGAAAAGAATTATTAATACCGAAATTTGAAACCTGTAAAAATATGACAAAAATTGCAATCATTGGCGGCTCCGGATTAGAGGATCCTACAATTTTACAAAATCCTAAAACTTTAAATATTGAAACTCCCTTTGGTAATCCATCGTCGAGTTTTAAAACGGGCAGAATCATGGGAGTTGATGTCGTTATTTTATCCCGTCATGGACGGAATCATTCTATTCCACCGACGCAGGTAAATAATCGGGCAAATTTGTGGGCTATTAAAAACTTGGATTGTTCGCATATTATTGCTACAACTGCTTGTGGTAGTTTAAGAGAAGAAATTGGTCGGGGAGACATTGTAATACTTGATCAATTTATTGATTTCACGCACCACCGCGAAACAACTTTTTATAAAAATTTTCCTCCCGGAGAATTAAAACATACCCCAATGGCAGATCCCTTTAACAAGGATTTAAGAGAAAAACTAATCGGGAAAGCAAACGAATTAAATCTTGATTACCATAAAAAAGGAACAGTTATAACAATTGAAGGGCCACGTTTTTCAACTCGTGCCGAGTCGAACATGTTTCGTTTGTGGGGAGCAGATGTAATAAATATGTCTATAGCACCTGAATGTATTTTGGCAAACGAATTGGGAATTCCATACGCAGCAATTGCGCTCAGCACAGATTACGATTGCTGGAAAACTGACGAAGAGCCGGTGACCTGGGAAGAAGTGATTAAAGTTTTTAATGAAAATGTTGAAAATGTAATTCAACTTCTTACAAATACGATTTCTCTGTTGTAATACCAATTGTACTTTGAGATGCCGCATGGCAATTTCGAAGTTTATAATGGTTAATGCCTATACTACAACAAAGGAGTATGCTGAGTAAAACGAAAGCATGCGACATTTGATTGTTAAATCGGTATAAAAGATTTTTTTTGGCATAACATTTGTAAAAACTTGCACAACTGTTTCAAAGCCATGAAACACCGTTCTCGTTCAGTAAACAAATATAATTCAGCCATCCTGATTTGTTGGCTATCAGTTCCCGGCGGTATCTTTAGGTGCCGCTTTTTTTTTGGTGCCACGAATAATTGAGACAAAAGTAAAAATATTACTTTTTAACCATTGTTCAGAAATTTTTATTCCCGGAAATTAAAAAATTATTTCCCTGGTTTTTTGTTTTAAGGGTTTGTAAAAGGAAAGTGTTGGTTTGCTTTTGTCCTAGCTAATTTGCAACAATTTGCATATAGATTACGATTCCGAAAAGCATTATTAAAATAAGTTCGCCCCAGAACCTGCCTTTCATAAATGCCAAAAAATTGGAAATCAGATAACTAACAGGGATTAAAATAATAATTAATATTTCTTGTGATGTAGCCGGGATCAAAATAAAACTGAATACCAGAAAAATAAAAATCAGAAAGAATATTGTAAAATATTTACGCGAACTTACCTTTTTAGTATCGTATTGTTGAATAATTTTTATACTTCCCAAAGTTGTCAGAAGAATTAAAAATCCCAGGAAAATATGTAAAGGAACATTAGATTTGAAATGATTATTGTCCGTAATTAAATTTTGCTCGAATGTTTTAAGCAACTCCATAAATTGTTCGGTTAAAATAGCATAGGTAAAAGCAAAAAATATTGGCAAAAGAAATCCAATAATCATTACAATAAATTCACGCCATCGGTTATCGCGTGTTAAAAAGGCAACTCCTGCAAGGAAAGCTGGAATTAGGATAAAAAGGTTCAAATAAAAAAGAGTACCAATGCCTAGTAAAAACCCACTGTCGAAAATGGCGGGGTAAGGTTTTGTTTTATCGTAAATGCTGAATAAGCGGGAAATGGCTAAAAGTAAAAAAATAACTGCAAAATAAACCGGGTGAAGAGTGTGCATTTCTGTAATACCCCCCAATAAAATTACAAATAAAGGAGCTGGTAACAATGTCCTAATTCTGATAAATGCATATCTACTATTTATTTGCTGAACCATAAATGCCAAAATAATTACCAGGATTAAAGCTGTAACACTTTGGGTAAAAGCTGAATTTTTCAGAAAATTATCAATGGGCAAATAAAGTAGATTTTTATTTTCGCCAAGAAAAAAAGGATATAATTGGGGATGCAAAAGACTTTCTCCCCAAAAAAGCAGGCCAATAATGGGGAAGAGGATATAATTGCCCGACTGGTTGGCTTTTAGTATTCGAAGTATCATTTTTACAAATCGAAACCTAAATCTTTTCTAAAATATTTTTTATCGAATTCAATAACTTCGGCATTTTTATACGAAGTTTTTAGTGCATCATTTATAGTTTTACCAAACGAACTTATAGCAATAACACGGCCACCATTGGTTACAATGTTGTTCCCTACTTTTTTTGTTCCGGCATGAAAAATAATACTATTTGGGGTATTTTCAGTTCCCGAAATAACTTTTTCTTTTTCGTAATTCTCAGGATAACCTCCCGAAACCAACATTACCGATGCCACAGATTGCTCATCGAATTCAATCTTTTTTTCTTCTAGATTGCCATTGGCTGCACCTTCAAGTAAATCGACAAAGTCTGATTTTATACGTAAAATTACTGCTTCGGTTTCCGGATCCCCCATTCTTACATTATATTCGATTACATAAGGATTTCCTTTTACATTAATTAAGCCGAAGAAAATAAAACCAGTGTATTCTATTTGTTCTTTTTGAAGCCCGGAAATGGTAGTTTGGATAATTTGGGTTTCTACCTTGTCCATAAATTCGGCGTTTACAAAAGGAACTGGCGAAACGGCTCCCATACCTCCAGTATTTAGTCCCGTGTCGCCTTCACCAATCCGTTTGTAATCTTTAGCTTCGGGTAGAATTTTATAGCTTTTCCCATCGGTAATTACAAAAACCGAAACTTCAACACCACTCAAAAATTCTTCAATTACTACTTTATTGCTTGCATCCCCAAATTGCCCGGCCAGCATTTTCCTAAGCGAATTTTCTGCTTCTTCCAATGAATCAATAATCAACACACCTTTTCCGGCAGCCAGACCATCGGCTTTTAGAACGTATGGAGAAACCAAAGTTTTCAAAAAATTAATACCTTCTGTCAGGTTATTTGAAGAAACTGTAAAATATTTTGCAGTAGGAATAGAATTGCGTAGCATAAAATCTTTGGCAAAATTCTTACTGCCTTCCAGTTTGGCCCCGGCTTTTTTAGGTCCAACGACTTTTATCGATTTCAAATCGGGATCGTTGGCAAAAAAATCGTGTATTCCTTCAACCAAAGGAACTTCGGGACCAACCACCACCATGTTGATTTTATTTTCTACAACGAGTTTTTTTATTTTTTGAAAATCGTTGACATTGGCATTTAGGTTTATTCCAATTTCTGCCGTACCCGGATTTCCAGGTGCAAAAAATAGTTTTTTTATTTTTTTACTTTGATTTATTTTCCAACCTAAAGCATGTTCTCTTCCTCCGGAGCCAATTAAAAGGATATTCATAAATATAGGTTTACATGAATTTAACCAGCAGTGTATTGTTCATAATATGCTTGCACTGTCTGAGCAATTTTTTGAGCCATTTCAATATCACCATTGTTTCGTGTAGCCCTTTCCATTTTTTGCATATAAAAAAGAGTACGCTGGATTTCTTCGCTTACACTTTGAGTTTGTATTAATTTACGATCCAAGGAGAGGAAATAGCTCAGTTCATCGTTATAAATATCAAATGCCGATTCAATAATATTTTTACCTTTTTCAGTTGAACCCGCCCGGAAGTAACTTTCTGCCAGGTCGAGTGCAAAATATTCGTAACGCACAATTTCGTTGGGGATAAGTTCAAAACAACGGTCGATAACCTTAACAGCAGAATCTTTTTTACCTTCTTCTAATAATCCTATGGCAAGCCGGTTAAAGCTGTTCCTGATGTTGGTCATCATCCGAAAATTATTCTCATCAACATAAATGTTGGGATCATTCATGTTGCCCCAGGCAAATTTGTTCATTAAATTATCATACATCAATTCGGTAGCAACACGTCCAAAAGACAATCTTTCGGGTGCACTTTCACTTTTTATTGGCACAAAACGATAAGCAAACCCTTCTACCTGGAAGTAATCGCTTAAGCCCATGTATTTGTTTCGTCCAACCGTAATAGCCCAATAAATTGGCCTTTCCCAGTTGTTTGTTGCTAGAAGATCTAAAATCATCATTTCATCTTTAGCAATATAATTCTTGCCGCTTAGATCGATGGTAATTGTATCAACAATTTTGTCGTAATCTTCGGGTGCTACAACATTATTTCTAATTACAGCCTCTTTATCGATTTTGAAGCTTAATACTTTTTTGGGAATGTATGCTGCATTTTCTGCCTGTTGAAGTTTTGTTGCAGGATTATCGTCGGCAATAAAAGTTATTGCTTCTTTTAACCCAATCGATTTTCTTGAAATTCGCGGGTCATCCATAAGGTAAACAACATCTCTGGTTCCTTGCCGGTATTTATCAAGTGTCAACGAAAAAGGTACAGGCTTTGATTCGTAGGCCTGCAATTTCATTTGGTTAATATACCAGTCGGTTTGCAGGTAACTTAAATTACAAACCCTAACATCGGTACGCACGCCTTCTACTTCCTGGTTGTACCAAAGCGGGAATGTATCGTTGTCGCCATTAGTGAAAATTATGCCGTTTGGCTGGCATGTTTTTAGGTAATTAGCCCCAAAATCTCGTGCGGTGTACCTTTCCGATCTGTCGTGATCGTCCCAGTTTTCAATACCCATTATTCCAGGCACCAAAATCAATGTTGCTAATCCGGCAATTCCGGCTGCAATTGTTTCAGGCAAATATTTTTTTAATGTTTCTGAAATTGCCAAAACACCTAATCCCATCCAAATGGCAAAAGCATAAAACGAACCTGCGTATGCATAATCTCTTTCACGCGGTTGGTGGGGGTATTGATTTAGGTAAACAACAATTGCCAAACCGGTTAAAATAAACATTAGCGAAACTACCCAGAGTCCTTTTTTCCCTTCCTTGCCTTTATTGTATTGAAAAAATATCCCAAGCAAACCCAGAAGCAGGGGTAAAAAATAATAAGTGTTTCGTGCTTTGTTATTGGCAAACCTTCCCGGAATATTTTCCTGACTGCCCAAGCGCCATTCATCAATAAAATTTACCCCGCTTAACCAGTTCCCGTTTATAACGCTGCCATGGCTTTGAATATCGTTTTGTCGACCAACAAAATTCCACATAAAATACCGAAGATACATGTGCCCAACGTGGTAGCTAAAAAAGAAACGCATATTTTCAGTAAAAGTAGGCTTAACTATGGTTTCCATTTCTCCGCGCTCATTGCGGTGTTGAATTCTAGTTCCTTTAATTTGTCCCCATTCTACATAATCGTCAGCGTGAGAAGCCTCCATTGTACTCCACATCCGTGGGAAAAGTGCTTTGAACTTGTCGTCATAATTTGGTCTAACCTTGTGATCTGTAACTAAATATTCACCGTCAATTTGAGAATAAATGGGTTTGCCTTCAATATATCTTTGTTCCGGGTTTAGGGGAGTATTGTAATATTGCCCGTGTAAAAGCGGTCGTTCGCCATACTGTTCGCGATTGAGATAACTTAACAAAGTAAATGCATTGTTCGGGCTGTTTTGATCCATTGGTGGTTTGGCAGCCGAACGAATAATTATTAAGGCAAAAGAAGAATACCCGATTAGAATTGCGGTTAGGCCAACGAGAACAGTATTCCATAAAACCTTATTATTTTTAACAGTATATTGAATACCCAAAATAATGGCAGTAATAATAGCTGCAACATAAAAGAGAATTCCCGAATGGTAAGGTAGCCCAAATGAGTTTACAAACAGCAGCTCAAACCAGGAGCCAATTGTTACAAAACCAGGAATTATCCCATACATTATAATTGCAAGAATAATAACAGATGTTGCCAAAGCAACTAAAATTCCGTTTCTGGAAACTTCGTATTTTTTGAAATAATAGACAAAAACAATTGCTGGAATAGCAAGCAAGTTTAATAGGTGGACTCCAATGGACAATCCGATTATGTATGCAATTAAAATCAACCAGCGATTTGCGTTAGGTTCATCTGCTACATTTTCCCATTTCAGGATTGCCCAAAACACAACTGCAGTCATTAGCGAGGAAGTGGCATAAACTTCACCTTCTGCAGCAGAAAACCAAAATGTATCGGAAAAGGTGTAAGCCAACGCCCCGATAAAACCACTTGCAATAATCGACATGGTTTGTCCGGTTGTGATTTTACCGGATGTTACAACGAGTTTTTTTGCCAGGTGTGTAATCGTCCAGAATAAAAACATGATGGTAAATGCACTGGCCAAAGCTGAAAGTGCATTAACCATTTTTGCCGCATTTTCAGGGCCTCCACCAAAAAGGGTAAAAAACCGGCCAATAATCATAAAAAAGGGTGCTCCCGGAGGATGCCCTACTTCAAATTTAAAAGATGTGGTAATAAATTCACCGCAATCCCAAAAACTTACAGTTGGTTCAATAGTCATTAAATAGACAACGGCTGCGATTAAAAAACTCATCCAACCGAACACGTTGTTAAACAGATTATATTTTTTCATTTGTCGATGTTTTCTTTGTTTACCAAATTTCCTGAAAATTTAATAGTTGCGAAGATAATTGTTTTGTATCAAACTTAAAGGGCAGAAATGTTTTTTAAGAATTTTTTGGGAATTAGATGGTTTTATAATTGTTCAAAATTTAGACGAAAAATAAAGTAATTTGAATTTATAATCCTAAATGTTAATAATTATTATGCTTGTTACATCGGGGAAATTACTAAAACCACATCCTAAATCCGGTATATTTCAAACATTAAATAATAAAGAATTTAATCTTCATTAACAAGGTATTTTTGTACCCTCAATTTTGAAATCGTAATATTGTATCGAACATGACAATAGGTTAAAATCAAAATAAATAATAGAATTATGGGAAAAATAGCAGATGTAGTTAAGCCGGGTGTTGTAACAGGATCCGATTTAAGTTTTATTTTTAAAGTAGCAAAAGAAAATAAATTTGCCCTTCCGGCAGTAAATGTAGTTGGTTCATCGTCGGTTAATGCAATTATGGAAGCAGCCAAATTGGTTAATGCTCCGGTTATGATTCAGTTTTCGGCTGGTGGGGCAGTATTTAATGCTGGAAAAGGCTTGAAAATGGAAGGTCACCAGGCAGCAGTTTTAGGAGGAATAGCTGGAGCAAAACATATTCATACTTTGGCTGAAGCTTATGGGGTTAGGGTTGTATTGCATACCGACCATGCTGCAAAGAAATTACTTCCATGGATTGACGGTTTGTTGGATGCGAGTGAAAAAAACTTTGCTGAAACCGGAAAACCATTGTTTAGTTCGCACATGCTCGATCTTTCTGAAGAGTCAATCGAAGAGAATATCGAAATCAGTAAAAAATACCTGGAGCGCATGAGCAAAATAGGTATGACCCTTGAAATTGAATTGGGAATTACCGGTGGCGAAGAAGACGGTGTTGATAATAGCGATGTTGACGCATCTAAACTTTATACCCAACCCGAAGAAGTGAGTTATGCTTACGAAGAATTGAGTAAAATTTCACCAAACTTTACTATTGCAGCTTCTTTCGGGAATGTTCATGGTGTTTACAAACCGGGAAATGTAAAACTCACCCCGAAAATCCTTGATAATTCACAAAAATATATTCAGAAAAAATTTAATACTGAAGAAAAACCTGTAAATTTTGTTTTTCATGGTGGCTCGGGTTCTACCTTGGCTGAAATTAGGGAAGCCATTGATTACGGTGTAATTAAAATGAATATCGATACAGATACACAATGGGCGTACTGGGATGGTGTACGTGTTTTTGAAGCTTCAAACCACGATTATTTGCAAGGGCAAATTGGCAATCCTGATGGAGATGAAAAACCAAACAAAAAGTTCTACGATCCTCGCGTTTGGGTAAGAAAAGGCGAAGAATCATTAATTGCGCGTTTGAAGTTGGCATTCGAAGATTTAAATGCGATTGATAGTTTGTAATAGTTGATTAACAAAATATTAAAAAACTGCTTTGGGTTTTTCCTAAGGCAGTTTTTTTTGGTTTAAATTTAGCTGTCCTTTTTTAATAAATATATTTAAATTAAAAATAATGAGCCCAAGGCTTTCTACTGAATTTTTTCAACATGAAGTTTTAGAGGTAGCCCCCAAATTATTAGGGAAGGTTTTGGTCCGTCAGTTTGAAAATCAATCCGTTCAAAAATATAGAATAACTGAGGTTGAAGCTTATCGTGGTCGGGACGATTTGGCCTGCCATGCACACAAAGGTAAAACCCAAAGAACTGAAGTGATGTTTCGCGAAGGCGGTCTTGTTTACGTTTACCTTATTTACGGAATGTACTGGATGCTCAATATTGTTACGGGCAAGGAAAATGATGCATCAGCAATTTTAATCAGGGGTGTTGAAGGAATTTCCGGGCCGGGCCGGGTAGGAAAAGTATTGCAGCTTGATAAATCGTTTTATGGTGAAACTTTGTTCTTATCAAAAAGAATTTGGATTGAAGACTCAGATGAGATTCCTAAAATCTCAACCTCAGCAAGAATTGGAATAGATTATGCTGGTGAACCATGGGTTAGCACACCCTGGCGGTTTTTAGTAGAAAAATAAATTATGAAAATCAAATCTTTAAGTTTCTAATTTTATTGTTTTGAACATTTTAATTGACCCCTTCCATGTTCTATCTAACAACCAACTTCTTTCCGATTACAAACCTGTCGTACAACCAAAGAAAAACTACGGCAGCGACTGCAATTCCTGAATAAACCACCCAAATATTTGATGGATGGTATGTGGTCCACAAAAAACTATTAAGTTCACTGGTTTCCATCCCCAGTTTTTCCGAGGCTAATTTTACAAAGTCGTTTTTTGTAAAATCACCTGAAATTTCGGGCAATGAAATTCCACGTTTCGCCACCTCCAGTTGAAGTAAATAAATTTTGTCTGCTATTTTCTCATAGACGTCGCCAGAAAGCCAACCTGCTAATTGATGTGCGGCGGCTATTGGCAAAAACGAGGTCCCCATGTACAATGCTTTTTGGTCGGCGGGTGCAATTTTACCAACGTATTCTGTAAATTTGGGGGAACTTCCCATTTCACCCAAAGCAAAAATCAAAATCCCCAATAGAATAATCCAACCACTTTGCGTAGAAAACATTAAAGCCAATCCACCTGATAAAACCAAAATACCTCCCATCATTGCTGCCAGCGGGCGAAAACGCATTACAAATGCCGAAACCATTAACTGGAAAACAATGATAAAAAAAGAATCCATACTTAATAATGTTGGTGCTGTTAAAGTTCCAGTTTCTGTACCAATAGATTTTGCCAACCATGGCCATATTTTATAAATTCCGTCATAAAGTGTACTTGTGTCTACCCACTGATCGACAAATACCGGGAAAGAATAATAAAGCTGATTGAAGGCAGTCCAAAATAAAATCATGATGATAAGAAACAGAACATATTTCCAGTTTTTAAGCGTAATTCCGATACTTATAAAAGCTTGTAAAATACTTTTTATCAACGAAGATGTTTTATCTTTTACCACCGGTTCGCGGAAGAAAAAGAAAGTAATCAGGTAATTTACTCCAATGGTAACCATCGACATATAGAATACATAATCCCAGCTTTTTTGCATTAAAACTCCTGCTATAAATGGACCGATAAAACCGCCAATATTTATCATCATATAAAAAATTCCAAATCCAATCGATGAGGTTTCGTCGGTTGTCGTCCTGGCAATCATTGCCGAAATTATTGGTTTAAAAAACGCACCTCCAACACTGGTCCAGATAAATGCAAAAAACATCCAGCCAAAACTATCGAACTTCATAATCATGTAAAACCCGGAAATGTATAAAGTGAAAGCCAGAAAAAGAATCTTTTTATAACCTACTTTATCGGCAATCGCGCCTGTAATAACAGGTAAAAAATAGAGCAACATCGAACCGGTTCCCATAATAATCCCTTTTTGTGCCTGAGATAATCCGAGTGCCCCGGTGTCTTTCGAATTCACCAAATAAAGTGCAAAAGCAAGGTAAAAACCATACCACGCCCAACGTTCAAATAACTCAATTACATTGGATGCCCAAAAAGTTGCATTGTATTTTTTTATTACTGAAACAAATCCCATAACCTGCTATTTTTTGTTAAGCGGCGAAAGGTAGTAAAACAAGTTAAAAGACAAAAAATCAGAGGAAAAGAAATAAGACTCCTGTTTTATGTTCTTAATAATTAGGATAGAATATTTTCAACAAAATAATTTATTTTCTAATTAATGGTTAAAACCCTGCAATTCCATTGCAGCTACTTTAGTTTCTATAAATCTTCAATGTCGAATAATGATTAACGAATAACGAATGAAGAAGCGCACTTCAATACTTTTGTTAATTGCTTTCCTAAAAATCGTTAATACAAAATCGTTAATCGATATTCATAATTCATTACTATTTTTTATAGTCTATCGAATTTTATTCGAAATCTTAAACCTATGTATTTTTAATACATTGTGGTTTATTTAACCAAACCTTGCTCTCTTAGAATTTTTCCTGCCTCAGTTAAAGATTTGATATCTTCATCGGGGAAACTCCCGTCGGGCAAAGGTCCAACATTCATTAATAAATTGGCATCCAAAGCCCAGGTTTCTTTTATTATTGTAACAAGTTCATCGGTGGTTTTATGCTTCCCGTCATTTTCTTTATGATAGCCCCAGGCATGTGGTTGAAGGGTATTACAAATCTCTCTCGGTTTGTTTTTATTTTTTTCGTAAACCATTTTTGCTACTTCGAATTGCGAACCAACTTTTGCGCTTGCATTTCTTTCTGGTGCAGAAAAATCTTCATCGCCATTTGCACCTTGTTTAAATGAAATCAAAGCATGAGGACTTAAATTTCTTATTAAAGCATAGGTTTCTTCAACCGGAAACAAGTCGGGCCTGTTGTAAAAACCCATAATTGGATCAAACCAAATTCCTGCAATTGTTGGATACTGAGTGAGTAGTTCTGTTACCTGTTTGTGCACATAATCAACATAAATTCTAAAATCGGCATCTTTTTGAAATTTATATTCGGGTTGTGCCTCTTTGTATGCCGGGCGTGCATTTTTCCAACCCGCCTCACGCGAATAAAAATAGGGATGTTTCCAATCGGCAGCATACGAATAATACAAAAACAAACCCAGTCCTTTTGCGTCACAAGCTTCTGCTAATTCACCCATTAAATCACGGCCACATGGCGAATTGATACTATTAAAATCAGTTTGCTCGGTTGTAAACAAGCAAAACCCATCGTGGTGTTTACTGGTAATCGTAATGTATTTCATGCCGGCTTTTATCGCCAGATCAGTAATAAAATTGGCATCAAATTTATCGGCAGTAAAAGTGTCTTTTAGTTTTGCATATTCTGCAACCGGAATAGTATCGCGCAACTGCACCCACTCGCCACGCCCTAACTGGGCATATAAACCATAGTGAATAAACATACCATATTTAGCATCGGTAAACCAATGCAGATTTGCTTCGCGCGGGTTTTCAGCATACTTTTCGGCAAAATCGGCTAGATAGTTTGGGACATCAGATTGCTGTTTTGTACAAGACTGTATTGAAAAAGTTAAATAGAGAATAACAAATATTAATGTTGCTTTTTTAGTCATAACTTAAGTTTTTCGATTAGTACGTAAATATAACAAATGTTGTTTTACCGAAAGCTCTTGAAATAAAAAACATTGTACTCTTACACAGATTGTAGTTAAGGGCATCTCTAAAAACTCATTTCTTTCAAATAATGAATAATATGCAAGGCATAATTTTTTAGAATAGCCGTAGCTATTTCAAAAAATTATAACGCAGTCAGATTGTTTATTATCTTCGTTCCCGAAGGGTTTCCAGAGTTTTCCATATCCTGCTTCAAATTTTATTACATTATCCCGATAGTGTTTCAAAAATTTGAATTGTCTCTGAAAAACTCTGAAAATTTTGATGCGAGGGATTTTTAGAGATGCCCTTAGAACAATTCCTGTAAAAAACACACAATTAACATTTCAATAATTCCTATTTTAAATCTGTTGAGACAGTAAGTTAAAAAAATTCATAATTTTTATGTAGTGTCTAATCTTTTTAATCAATGGTTTGGTATATCTTTTAGAATCGAATTTTGGGAAAAGTGTATTTCAGTCAATCGACTACGAAATTACGATGCGAAAAACACTGTTAAATTATGTGCCGATCTTCTTTGAAATATGTATAGTTTTATCGGTACTTGTTGAGTTAAAAACAGGAATATTTTTGACAAAGAAATTGAAAATAAATCACCAAAAAACCATGGTGAAAAATATTATCTGTTAAGTTTGTTTTAAAATTTAATAATATGTTGCTGGCAATAGATATTGGAAATACAAATATTGTTTTTGGGGCCCATGATTCAAACCAATGGCTTAACCATTGGCGCATTCAAACCGATGCCTTAAAAACGGCCGACGAATATGAGGTAATTTTCCGTTCGCTATTAAGTGCCGGTAAAATTTGTCGTACGGATATCGGTAAAATTATTGTTAGCAGTGTTGTCCCTTCGTTGGTGCGCCCTTTTTCTGAGATGTTTTTGAACCTATTCCCCAGCACAAAAATTACTGTTGTGAATCCGGAAATTTATCAACAACTCCCTATAAAAATTTTAAACCCTTACCAAATGGGAACAGATTTGGTTGCCAACGCAGTTGCCGCTTTTCAAAAATTTGGCACTCTGACAACGATTATTGACTTTGGTACTGCGCTAACTTTTACAACCATTGGCAAAAATGCAGAAATTTTGGGAGTTGCGATTGCCCCGGGTTTGCACACAGCGGTTAATGCCCTGGCAGGAAAAACTGCCCAACTTCCAGAAATTCATCTAACACCGCCTCCTTCGGTATTGGGAGAAAATACGGTACATGCAATCCAGGCAGGGGTGGTATTTGGTTTTTCTGGGCTCGTAGATTCAATAATTGAAAAAACACGGAACGAATTAAATGAGCAAATTACGGTAGTCGCTACCGGCGGATTAAGTTCTGTGATAGCCCCGTTGACCAAACATATAAAAATTGTCGAGCCAATGTTAACACTTGACGGGCTCTGCTTTATTAGTAATTTTGTTGAAAATAGTTAGCATCCCAAAAAAAGGTTTAAAGTTGATTTTATTTCTCCCGAATTATTCAGCAATAAAACTATTCAGTAACATTTTTTAGGCAACGTTAATAATGCAGTTTTGTGCAAGGTTTAGATGAAATCCTCAAAATAAAATTTAAACGAGTCTCTTAATATAACTGCTTGAAGAACACCTAAATTCTATGTATTGTGTTTAATTCAACTCAAGAAGTTTAAGTAACTCGTCCAGTTTAGGTGTGAGAATTATTTCAGTCCGTCGGTTCATTTGTCGGGCTTCGGCAATTTTGTCGGGGGAAAGTGGTAAATATTCGCTTCTTCCGGCCGAAATAATTCTTTTGGGATCAATCTGTTTATTTTGTGTCAGGATTTTTGTTACCGCCGTAGAGCGCATCACACTCAAATCCCAGTTGTCTTTAACATCGCCCAATCCGTGCATCGGAACATCGTCGGTGTGCCCTTCAACCATAATATTGATGTCGGTATTTTGGGCCAGCACTTTGCTCAATTCCCTGATTGCATTTTGCCCGTTTGGATCAATATCCCATTTTCCGGTTTTAAAAAGTAATTTCTCATCGAGCGAAACATAAACTTTCCCGTTTTTTTCGTGAACTGTTAAACCGTTGTTGTTAAAACCAACCAAGGCATCCACTACTTTGCTTTTTAAATCTTTTACAGCCTGGTCTTTTTGGGCCAGGATATTTTGAAGTTCAATCAATTTGGCATTTCTGTCTTCCAGTTCTTTTTCCGCCCCGCGTAATTTGTCTTCCCGGTTATTTAAATCGTGGCGTGCTGATAATAATTCCTCTAATAATTTTTCAATTTCAGACGAACTTCCTGAATTCAGCATTTCCATTTGACGTTGCAAATCTGCACTCTCTTTTTCGAGTACATTAACATTTTGTTTTTCAACATTTAGTTTGTAAAGAGATTCTTCTAATTGCGCTGACAGCTCACGGTTTTGTGCCGAAAGCTGTTCATTTTTACTTGTAAGTTCGGTATTGGCTGCTTCCAATTCCATTTTTCCATGTTTTAGCTGTTCGTTTTCAGAGGCATAATTTCGTAATTTGTCTTGAACTTCGCTAAATTGTTTTGTTGACACACAAGATGCTGAAAAAATCAGCAAACTTAATACCAGTGTTTTTTGAATTGCATTCATTTTTTTTGACTTTTTTATTGCGGTTAAAGTTACTTCTTTTACTTTTTTGTTCAAATTTGTTTTAATTCAGTTTTCAACAATTTGTAGTAAAGTATTTGTTTTATCTTTGTAAACATTTTTTCAAACTACATGGATGAAATAAAGGGGCGATTGTTAGAAAGAATAAAAAACCCGGAAGATTTAAAAAAACTTAAACTGAATGAACTTCCAGAGGTCTGTAGCGATTTAAGGGATTTTATTATAGATGCCTTATCAACAAACCCGGGTCATTTTGGGGCAAGTTTAGGTGTTGTTGATTTAACTGTTGCGTTGCATTACGTTTATAATACACCTTATGACTTATTGGTCTGGGATGTTGGACATCAGGCTTATGGCCATAAAATTTTAACCGGGCGCAGAGAAAAATTCAATACTAATAGAAAATTTAAAGGGATAAGTGGGTTTCCGAAACGCGAAGAAAGCGAATATGATGCTTTTGGCGTTGGCCATGCCTCTACATCTATTTCTGCAGCTTTGGGAATGGCAGTTGCCACACGGCTTAAAAACGAAAAAGAGCGAAAAGTTGTTGCTGTTATTGGCGATGGTGCAATGACCGGGGGAATGGCATTTGAAGCCTTAAATAATGCAGGTGCAAACAAATCGGATTTGCTTGTTATTTTAAACGACAACAACATGGCCATCGATCCGAATGTTGGGGGGATCAATCAATATTTATTAAATATTTCAAAATCAAATACCTACAACCGATTTAAAAACGATGTTTGGGAAGGGTTGGGAAAACTGGATGGTTTTGGCCGTAAGACAAGGAGGTTTCTTCAGAAAAACCAACATGCCTTAAAAAATATGTTGTTGAAAGAAAACAACTTATTTGAAGCTTTTGATTTTCGCTATTTTGGTCCTGTTGACGGGCACGATGTAGTTTATCTCACCAAAGTTTTAAATGATTTAAAAGATATTCCGGGGCCAAAACTTTTACATTTAATTACTAAAAAAGGGAAAGGTTTTAAGCTGGCCGAACAAAATCAAACGAAATTTCATGCTCCCGGCATTTTTAACAAAGAAACTGGTGAAATTTATTCGTGCGACTGTCCAATTGAAAAAGCACCAAAATTCCAAAATGTTTTTGGCGAAACGCTGGTAGAACTGGCAGAACAGAATCAAAAAATTGTGGGAATTACTCCGGCAATGCCTTCGGGTTGTTCTATGAACCTGATGATTGAAAAAATGCCCGACCGTGCTTTCGACGTGGGCATTGCCGAACAACACGCTGTTACTTTCTCGGCCGGGTTGGCTACCCAGGGTTTGGTTCCTTTTTGCAATATTTATTCTACTTTTATGCAACGCGCCTACGATCAGGTGGTGCACGATGTAGCCATTCAAAAATTGCCAGTTGTATTTTGTCTCGATCGGGGCGGATTGGTTGGTGAAGATGGCCCGACACACCATGGTGTTTTCGATATTGCTTTTATGCGTTCAATCCCAAACATGGTTGTTTCGGCGCCAATGGACGAAATTGAATTGCGAAACCTGATGTACACCAGCCAACTTGATGAAATTAATCAACCCTTTTCTATACGTTACCCGCGAGGTTGTGGTATAAAACCTAATTGGAAAAAGCCATTCGAAAAAATTGAGATTGGAACAGGGCGCAAATTGGCCGATGGGAAAGATATTGCATTATTATCTATTGGTAAAACTGGGATTTTTGCACAGAGGGCAGTGAAAAGCCTGGCCAACAAAAACATATCGGCGGCTCATTACGATTTAAGATTTGTTAAACCGCTTGATAAAAAACTGCTTACTGAAGTTTTTGAAAAATTCGAACATATTGTTACTGTTGAGGACGGGGTTATCCGTGGCGGTTTTGGCAGCACAATCCTTGAATTTATGGCTGAAAACGGATATTTGGCAAATGTAAAATTGCTTGGTGTTCCAGACGATTTTATTGAACAAGGGACTATAGAAGATTTGTACAAGGAGTGTGGGATTGATACAAAAGGAATTGTAAATTCGGTATTGAATATTTTTGGGAAATAATTTTGCATTTCACTCGTTATCAACAATTGTACAACTAAAATATTTCGCATTGGATATTTATCTAAAAAGAAGGCGTGGCAAAATTTTATTACTAATTATTGCCATTTTGATTGGTGTGGCTTCCTTGCTTTACACTAATTGGCTTACTGAAAAAATGGCTCAGGAAGAACGCAAAAAAGTGGAACTTTGGGCCGAAGCAACTAAACGGTTAAGCAATATTGAAATAGAATCCTCGTCTCCTGAAATGGAGTCGCTTAATTCAAATTACCTGAGTTTCCTCAGTTTGGTAGCAACTCAAAATACAACTATTCCAATTATTATTGTTGAACAAGATGGGTCATTTAACGCCGACAAAAATGTGTCTTACAACGAAGGAAGAAGAGAAGAAGTTCTAACAAAGGAGTTGAAAAAGATGAAAGACAGGATAGAACCTATTCGAATTGACCTCTCAGAAAGTGAATACCACCTGCTCTATTATCGAGAATCGAGTATTTTACGAAACCTCAGGTTTTACCCTTTTGTACAGCTTTTTGTAATAATTATTTTTATACTTGTTGCCTATTTTGCTTTTAGCGCAACTCAACGGGCCGAGCAAAACCAGGTGTGGGTAGGAATGTCGAAAGAAACAGCTCATCAACTGGGGACACCAATTTCGTCACTTATGGCATGGATTGAGTTGCTCAAGTTGCAGGATGTTGACCAGAAACTGATTAACGAATTTGAAAAAGATACTCAGCGCCTTGAAAAAATAACCGAACGGTTTTCGAAAATTGGATCAAAACCTGAATTATTGCCTTTAAACGTAGTAGAAGTACTTAATTCAACAATAAATTATTTAAAAACCCGGTCGTCGCAAAAAGTGAATTTCGAAACGTCGTTTAATGAAAATGATTTTGTAGAAACACCTTTAAATGCGGCACTCTTTTCGTGGGTAATCGAAAATATTTGCAAAAATTCACTCGATGCCATGAACAACGATGGTATTATCGCTATTGCATTAAAAGAAAAAAACGAATCGATTTTTATTGATATTACAGACAACGGAAAAGGCGTGATAAAATCTCATTTTAAAACTATTTTCCAGCCTGGTTACTCCACTAAAAAAAGGGGCTGGGGCCTTGGTTTGTCGCTGGCAAAGCGGATAATCGAAAATTACCACAATGGCAAAATTTTTATTAAATGGTCGGAAATTGGCAAAGGGACTACTTTTAGGATTGTATTAAATAAGTAAAATACTTTAGGTTATTAGCTTATCGTAAATTATTGGTATTAGTCTTCAATGAGCAAAGTATGTTAGACAAAAGGAGTCGATTTGAGCGGTATTCCAGTAGGGTGTAATTTAAATCCCAAACAGCTTGTTTCAAATAGTTTCAATTTAAAAAAAAAGAGGAGTTTACTAAAACAATGATCTTAAAGAAAATATTTATGCAAAATTTTCGGGCATTTATAAAAAATTTATACTTTTGCAACACTTTTTTCAAACCGTGAGTTGGAAATCGAAATATAATATTGAATTCAAAGGCCTTACAGAAGGTCAACACGATTTCGAATTTGAAGTTGACGATACGTTCTTTGCACATTTTGAAAAGAGCCTTATGGATAATGGGGATGTAACGATTAAAGTAATGTTGGAAAAACGCAGTGCTTTTATTAAATTACATTTCAAAATTAAGGGCTGGATCGAACTTACTTGCGATCGTTGCCTCGACAGTTATCAACAAAAGGTAAAATACAAAACAGAAATTTTTATAAAATTCGGCGAAAGAGAGTTCGAAGAGGGCGAAAATATTATTTGGGTTTCAACAGAAGAACACGACATTAACCTGGTTCAGTTAATATACGAATTTATAATTCTCAGTGTTCCATTAAAACACATTCACCCGAAAAACAAAGATGGTGATAGAGATTGCAATAAAAAAATGCTCGAAAAGCTAAAAAAATATACACAATCCGAAAACGTTGAGGGAGATTTAACCGACCCACGTTGGGATGCATTAAAAAGTTTGAATAATAATTAAAAAAAAATACAATGGCACATCCAAAACATAAAATATCAAAATCGAGAAGGGATAAAAGACGTACACATTACAAAGCAACCCTTCCAACGCTTGCAACTTGTTCCAATTGTGGTACAACGGTAAAATATCACACCGTTTGTCCAGAATGTGGATATTACAGGGGCAAGCAGGTAATTGAAAAAGAAATTGCAGTTTAACCAGGTTTGATACCTGGTTTTTTATTAGTCCGGCTCTCTTAAATTACCTGATAGGATTAGGAGTTATAAATTTAACTTACACATTCGATCAGTGCAATTAAAAAGTGTAATTACATTGAAGAAAGCTGATTTTTTGAACACATTAATTAATTGTTCCACAAAAACTTAAGCATTTATTAACCCCCGGTTTAATTCTTTGTTATTCCCCGTTTTTACATCTATATTCACGCCCTGAAAAAATCAAAACAAATTTGTAGTAATAGTATAATCTGAATAGAAGTATTTTATTATGGCAAAAATTAGAGCGGCAATTACAGGGGTAGGGGCATTTTTACCCGAGTACAGGTTAACTAACGACGAACTTAGCACAATGGTTGACACCTCCGACGAATGGATCATGCAACGTATTGGCATTAAAGAACGCCGTATTTTAAAAGAAGAAGGAAAAGCCACCAGCGACATGGCCGTTGAAGCTGTAAAACAGTTATTTAAAAAAACAAAAACTTCTCCAGATGAAGTTGATTTATTGATTTGTGCTACCATCACCCCCGACATGCCTTTTCCTGCTACTGCAAATATTATAGCCCACAAAGCGGGGATTCATAATGCCTGGAGTTTCGATTTAAATGCTGCTTGTTCAGGTTTTCTTTTTGCCCTTGCAACGGCGGCACAATTTATAGAATCGGGCCGTTACCGAAAAGTGGTAGTGGTAGGTGCCGACATGATGTCGTCGATTACCAATTACAAAGACCGCACAACATGCCCTCTTTTTGGCGATGCCGGAACTGCCGTGATGCTGGAACCAACTATCGAAGAAGTTGGTATAATCGATTATATCCACCATGTTAACGGGTTGGGAAGGCATCATTTACACATGAAAGCAGGAGGGTCGCTCCGGCCAGCTTCTTGTGAAACTACTAAAAATGACGAGCATTTTGTTTATCAGGAAGGACAAGCCGTTTTTAAACATGCAGTTACAGGAATGGCGGATGTTGCAGTTGAAATTATGAAAAAACACAACCTGGATTCTGATGATATTGCGTGGTTGGTCCCACACCAGGCCAACCTCCGGATTATTGATGCCACTGCCCGCCGGATGGGTCTTAATCCCGACAAAGTATTGATAAACATTGAAAAATATGGAAATACCACTGCTGCAACCATCCCACTCTGTTTATACGATTTCGAAAAGCAACTTAAAAAAGGCGATAATATTATTTTAGCTGCTTTTGGTGCAGGTTTTACCTGGGGGAGCGTTTATTTAAAATGGGCCTACGATACACCGGAATAAAGCTATCCCCATGTTTTTAAAAATTAGTTTTACTTTTGTTGAAGTTGCAAAAAATTGTAATTTCAACCCTCTAAATATTTTCCCATTTACACTTTATATTAATAATTGAATAATGTTCAAAACGAAAACAAAAATGGCAAAACAAATTACAAAACCATACGGCGAAGTTCAAAATCAGTCAATAAATATTATTAGCGAAGGTACAACTATTAAAGGCGATATTTCGGCAACTGGCGATATTCGCATTGATGGCGAACTGGTTGGAAACATTGAAGCAAAGGGGCGGCTTGTAATTGGACCAATGGGAAAAATAGAAGGCGAAATTAAATGCAATAACATTGAAGTTTCAGGCTCTATTAAGGGAAAAATAACTGTTCCTGAAATGCTAAATATGAAATCGTCAGCAAAAATTGAGGGTGAAATTATTGCAGGTAAACTTTCGGTCGAGCCAGGTTCGGTATTCAACGGTACTTGTACAATGGGAACAGCAAAACCCAACAATGAAAAACCTAAATCGAAATAAACCTAAAAAACCTAATGATTTTATCCGTTATTCCAATTTAGGTTTCGAAATGATGGCAATTATCGGTATTAGTACATTTGGTGGATACAAAATGGATCAATGGATGAAAAATGAATTTAAAGCTTTTACATTTGGGCTGATGGTTTTTTCTGTGCTTTTAGCCATTATTTACGGAACAAAAACCCTGATTAAAAAGAAATAAAATAATAACGAAATTTCGAATTTGTTTCAGGTTCTTTAAATAGAAGGCAGGTTTCAAAACGAATAATATTTTTTAAGCAGCCATCTTCAATACATTAAAATTGGTAATTGAAAATAAATAATATGAAACGATTTATTGTAAAAATAATTGGTGTATCGCTCGCTATCACGCTAATTGGCTGGCTTGTATTTTCTTTATTCATCCCGGAATATTATATCCCTATTTTGCCTTTTCTGCTTGCTTTTTTTCTGCTTGTTAATATTGTTATACACCTATTCCAGTTACGACAAGCAAAAAAAGATCTGGCTAAATTTACCCGAAGCAACATGCTGCTTACTTTTTTTAAATTAGTATTATATTCGGTTTTTGCCTTTGTTTATATTGCTAACGACACAGAAAATGCCCTGGTTTTTGTTATTTGCCTGATGCTTCTCTATATTATTTTTACTTTTATTGAAGTTACCGAACTTTCACGCATTACCAGAGGGACAAAAGAATAAAAACCAATATTCTTTGAAATCAACTTATTTCTTCTTTTTCAGCCTCTTGACATTAGTAATCTTCACAAATAAATTTTAATCATTGTTAATTATTGAATGAAATATCTGATTTTTACTTCGACATAAGAAAAAACTTTTAAATTTGTGGCACTTGAAAATTTGGATGAAAACTATGTTGAAGACAGCTAAAGTATTCCTAATTATACTTGCATTATCGATTGTTAATTTTGTTCCTTTAGGAGCACAGCATGCCAACGAACATATAAGTGAAGAACAGGAAACACATACTGAAGAATCTTTTAACGCAGGGAAATTTGTAATAGATCATGTTTCGGATGCGTACGACTGGCATATTGCTTCGTTCGGGGATAAACACATTAGTATCCCCCTCCCGATTATCCTTTATAGCAAAAACCCTGATTTGCACAATGGAAAAGGATTTCATGTTTTTATGTCTTCAAAATTTCATCACGGCCATTCCGATTACAAAGGATTTAGGATTTCGCATAGCGAAGAATTTGAAGGGAAAATTGTTGAACTCGATGCACAAGGAAGCGAAATAGGTAAACCCATTGATATTTCGATCACGAAAACTGTTGCAGGGATTTTTGCTTCTGTTGTTATTTTATTTTGGATATTTTTGACGGTTGCCAGAAATGCAAAAAACAATAAAGGGAAAGCTCCATCGGGGCTGCAAAATTTATTCGAACCGATTATTATTTTTATTCGCGATGAAATAGCCAAAGAGGCAATTGGTGAAAAGGAACATGAAAGATTTATGCCTTTCCTGCTATCGCTTTTCTTTTTTATTCTGGTTAATAATTTTATGGGATTAATACCAATTCCCCCCTTTGGCGCAAATGTTACCGGGAATATTGCTGTAACAATGGTTTTGGCACTTTTCACATTTGGGGTTACAACAATAAGCGGAAATAAACATTACTGGAAAGAAATATATAACCCCGATGTACCCTGGTGGTTGAAGTTTCCTATTCCTTTAATGCCAATTGTTGAGCTATCGGGTGTAATTACAAAGCCTTTTGTTTTAATGGTTCGTTTGTATGCAAATATGTTGGCCGGCCACATGATTGTAACTGTTTTTGTAAGTTTAATATTTATTTTTACAAGTTTAATGGGGACCGCGGCAGGTTTTGGGATTAGCCCCGTTTCAGTTGCCTTTTCGGTATTTATTTTGTTACTCGATGTTTTAGTTTCGTTTATTCAAGCTTATGTTTTTACGCTGTTGTCGGCACTCTATTTCGGGATGGCGACATCAGAACATCATTAATATTAATTTTTAAAATTAAATGCTATGTTATCAGCAATTTTAACTGTATTGTTACAAGCAACCGCTGGGGCTGCTATCGGTCAAGTAGGTGCAGCGTTAGGAGCAGCTTTAGCTGCAATTGGTGCAGGTATGGGTATCGGTAAAATCGGTGCTGCGGCAATGGAAGCTATTGCACGCCAACCGGAAGCCAGTGGTGACATTCGCTCAAACTTAATCGTTTCGGCTGCATTAATTGAAGGAGTAGCCTTCTTTGCGGTGATTGTTTGTGCTCTTGTTTTGTTTGTTTAACAAAAAAAATTTGGCAACAACCCCCGGGATTGCCGGGGGTTGTTTGCCTGTAAACTGTAAAAATTAAAATTATGGGTTTATTTATACCAAATCCCGGAACTATTTTCTGGATGGTCATAATTTTTGGGATTGTACTTTTTATACTCAAGAAATTTGCCTGGAAACCAATTTTGAGTGCTTTAAAAGATAGGGAAGAATCGATTGCAAAAGCATTGAATTCAGCCGAACAAGCCCGAAAAGAAGTAGAAGGACTTAAAGAGGGTAACGAAAAAATAATTGCAGAAGCAAGGATTGAAAAAGATATAATTATTAAAGAAGCGATTAATATAAAGGAAAAAATTATTGACGAGGCTAAAGAAAAAGCCAGGCTCGAAACCGAGAAGAATATTGAACAGGCCCGTCAGCAAATTCAAGCTGAAAAAACAGCAGCAGTAAACGATATTAAAAAACAAGTTGCTGAATTGTCAGTGATGATTGCTGAAAAAGTTATAAAAAAGGAGCTGGGCAACAACGGGGAACAGGAAAAATTGGTGAATGGTTTAGTTGACGATATTAAGTTGAATTAATTTATGGATCATAGTGCAATAGCAGTCAGGTACGCAAAAGCATTTTTCTCTTTAGCAAAAGAAAAAAACAGGTTGAAAACCCTTAAAACCGACATTGAACTTATTGCCAATGTTTGTGAAAATTCCGCCGATTTTAATCGCTTGTTGGAAAGCCCGATAATAGGAACTTCAAAAAAGGTAAAATTATTAACTGATATTTTCAAAGGCAGAGTCGATGGTTTAACCCTAAAATTCATAAGTTTAATAACAAGAAATAAAAGAGAAGTTCATATTCCCGGAATTTGCAGGAATTTTGTGAACCTATTGCGAAAGGACCAAAATATTAAATCGGCAATAATTACGACTGCGACTGAAATTGATTCAGAAACAATTAAAAAAATTATTGCATTGGTTGAAACTGAACTTGAAACAAAAATTGAAATTTCGAGTAACATTAATCCTGAAATTATTGGTGGGATGGTTTTAAGGCTGGATGATAAACAATACGATGCCAGCGTTGCTACCCAGCTAAAAAAAGTAAAACAGGAGTTATTAGAAACAGAGTTAGAAATATAACTGAATTCAAAGAGTAAAAAAAATATAAAATGGCGAATATTAAACCTGCTGAAGTATCTGAAATTTTAAAACAACAACTTGAAGGTTTCAAAACTGAAGCAGAACTGGAAGAGGTTGGGACCGTTTTACAGGTAGGCGACGGAATAGCCCGTGTTTATGGACTCTCGAATGTGGAAGCAAACGAAATGATTGAGTTTGAAAGTGGGATGAAAGGCATTGTACTAAACCTTGAAGAAGACAATGTTGGTGTTGTTTTGCTAGGCCCTTCGCAGGAAACCAGAGAAGGGGATACGGTTAAACGCTTACAAAGAATTGCATCCATTATGGTTGGTGAGGGTTTGCTTGGCCGCGTTATAAATACTATTGGCGAGCCGCTCGACGGAAAAGGGGCAATTCAGGGTGAATTATTTGAAATGCCTTTAGAAAGAAAAGCACCTGGCGTAATTTACCGGCAGCCGGTAAAACAACCACTTCAAACAGGATTAAAAGCTATCGATGCTATGATTCCCATTGGACGCGGCCAGCGTGAATTGATTATTGGTGACCGGCAAACCGGGAAAACTGCGGTTGCTATCGACACAATTATTAATCAACGCGAAAATTTTGAAAAAGGGAAACCGGTTTATTGTATTTATGTTGCTATTGGCCAAAAAGGATCGACCGTTGCAAACATTGCTGCAACCCTTGAGAAAAATGGCGCTATGGAATATACAACAATTGTAATGGCAACGGCTTCCGACCCGGCTGCTTTGCAATTTTACGCTCCTTACGCAGGTGCTTCCATTGGTGAATTTTTCCGCGATACTGGTCGCGATGCACTGATTATTTACGACGATCTTTCGAAACAAGCTGTTTCATACCGCGAAGTATCTTTACTACTTCGGCGACCTCCAGGGCGTGAAGCGTATCCGGGCGATGTGTTTTATCTGCATTCACGATTACTGGAAAGAGCTGCAAAAATTATCGATTCAGACGAAGTTGCTGCACAAATGAATGACCTGCCCGACTGTTTGAAAGGAAAAGTAAAAGGCGGTGGCTCGTTAACCGCGCTGCCAATTATTGAAACGCAAGCAGGCGACGTGTCGGCTTATATCCCAACCAACGTAATATCAATTACGGATGGGCAGATTTTTCTTGAATCGAATTTATTTAATTCGGGTATCCGGCCTGCAATTAACGTGGGTATTTCGGTTTCGCGTGTGGGGGGAAATGCTCAAATCAAGGCGATGAAAAAAATTGCCGGGACACTAAAACTCGATCAAGCTCAATTTCGCGAATTGGAAGCATTCTCTAAATTTGGATCCGACCTCGATGCAGCTACTATGAGAGTTCTCGATAAGGGGCGCAAAAACGTGGAGATATTGAAACAAGGACAATATTCACCAATGAAAATTGAACATCAGGTTGCCATTATTTACTGTGGAACCAAAGAGTTGCTTAGAGATGTTTCGACTGATAAAGTAAAGGAATTTGAGGCCGATTTCCTCGAAATCATGGAAATTCAGTATCGTACTGTTTTAGATGAATTAGAACAAGGAAAATTATCTGCTGAGACTGAAGATGTAATTCGAAAAGTTGCTTCTGAAGTTGCAGAGAAATATAAAAATTAAAGAGAGACCAATTGAAAGATTGAATAACTGAAAAATTAAATTCATACACTCAATCTTTCACGCATTCAATCATTAAAATATGGCTGGGTTAAAAGAAATACGTACGCGGATTGCATCTGTAAAAACAACAAGGCAGGTAACAAGTGCAATGAAAATGGTTTCGGCGGCTAAACTAAAAAAAGCCCAGGATGCCATCCTTCAAATCAGGCCTTATGCCAATAAAATGTATGAAATACTAACTTCACTTAGCTCAAGTCTTGTTAATGTTGAAGATTCGGTTTATACACAACCCCGCGATCCAAACAAAATATTAATAATCCTAATCTCTTCGAACCGTGGTTTGTGTGGTGGGTTCAACACAAACATTTCTAAAAAAGCGGCAGAGTTAGTCAACACGAGGTATAAAAGGCAATTACATTTGGGTAATGTCGAATTTATTTGCATTGGAAAACAAGGAGAACGGCAATTAAAGTATTTGGGATTGAAAACAGCATACAGTAATAATGAAATTTTTGATTCACTTACTTTTGAAAATGTTTCTGATTTTGCTTCGAAAATAATGAAGACTTTTGTCGATGAAGAGTACGACCGAATTGAAATCGTGTATAATGAGTTTAAAAACGCCGCTGTTCATTTTCAAGTTGCGGAGCAATTTTTACCAATTGAGCCTAATGAGGAAAACAAGCATAATACCAACTTAGATTTTATTTACGAACCCTCAAAAGAATACATTGTCCAGGAATTGATTCCAAAATCATTGAAAATACAATTTTACAAAGCTTTGCTCGACTCACATGCAGCAGAACATGGTGCCCGGATGACTGCCATGCACCAGGCAACCGACAACGCTTCTGAAATGCTAAGCGAACTTACTTTGCAGTACAACAAAGCCCGTCAAGCTACAATTACCGGGGAGATTTTGGAAATAGTAAGTGGAGCCGAAGCACTAAAAGAATAACTATTTTTTGCTTGCTTCGGAAGAAGTTGTACAAGTATAAGTTTTTACAATTTGTTTTTCTATTATTAGTGCAACATCAATTTTTTCCTCCAATATCGACTCCGATAATTTTCATAATATAATTTGAAGAAGTTAAAATGCGCAATACAAATGTTTCGCCTTACAGTTTTAGTTCTCCCCAA
>JABGRN010000164.1 GCA_018648265.1 Prolixibacteraceae bacterium
AGTATGCTGAGTAAAACGAAAGTATGCGACATTTGATTGTTAAATCGGTATTATTAGTGGGAAAGGAATCTGCCAAAAGCATTAAATTAATTATTGTCTTTTAAACCAAATTGTAATATTATTTTAGAAAACAATAAACTCACTTCATAATTATTATTCGGCTATACGTACAGATTTTATAGAATTGGTTGAAAGTGAAATAAAAAATGGTATTTCAAACCATGCCACTTTAAAATGTATATCTATTCAAAAAGAACGAAAAATTGGTACAATTAATTCTATAATTATATAGAAAAGCCGTTAACTTAATAAAGTTTAAAAATAGTTTTTTTGAAGAAATTGACATGTCAGGATTTGAAATGGGAATTTGTCCGGGCAACAAAAATGAAATATAAAAAATAACAAAAAATAACAATTAAATATTAGCCGGAAGGGCTTTACTTGATATAACTCACAATTATCCTTCGTAGATTAAATTTTGCCCTTCTGGCTTTCCTTCCTCAATAAGAACAGTGTTTTCCTCTGTAATATTCATTTGTAATCGAACGATTAGCTCCCATTATTTTTTATAATCCGATTCTTTTTTTAATTTTGCGCGGCTTAACGTTTTTTAACGTATGTAAAATATAAAGGGGTTATAACAAGATTAGAAAATAAATTGAATTTAAATATTTGGGGGAATGTTGTTTCAATAAAATTCTATTTTAATACACATAATTATTTATAGCTGTTTAATTATTAATTTAAAACTATTTCTATGAAAAAAGTTGCGCTTTTTTTATCGATTCTCCTTTTTATGGGGACATTGGTTACAAATGCTCAAACAAAGATGCTAACCGGAACGGTTAATTCTGCTGAGGATAATATGCCAATTCCCGGGGTTTCGGTATCTGTTAAGGGGACGACCCTTGGTACAATAACCAATATCGATGGCGAATTCGAACTCAGGGTAACTGAGGATGCCAAAACATTGGTATTTAGTTTTATCGGGATGAAAAATTTTGAAGTTGAAATTGGAACGCAAACCAATTTTAGTATTTCAATGGAAACCGATGTTTTCGGTATCGATGAGGTTGTTGTTACTGCCCTTGGTATTTCGAGGGATAAAAAGGCTCTTGGATATTCTGTCCAGGATGTCAAGGGTGATGATATCACCCAGGCAAAAGAGACTAATATTATTAACTCTTTGCAAGGACGTGTTTCTGGAGCTCAGATTACAAATACTTCTGGTGCAGCAGGTGCATCCACAAGGATTGTTATCAGGGGGGTCTCCTCACTCGATGGAAACAACCAACCATTATTTGTTATCGATGGTGTCCCAATTGATAACTCAAGCTTTGGTTCTACAGGTACTGGTGGAACTGACAGGGGATCGGGTGCGAGTGATATCAACCCTGATGATGTTGAAAACATTACCATCCTGAAAGGTGCAAACGCTTCTGCACTTTATGGCTCAAGGGCTTCTAATGGTGTTGTAGTTATTACAACAAAAAAGGGTTCATCCGATGGTAAAATAGTAGTAAGTGTAAACAACACAACTACATTTGAAGATCCATTAATGTTACCTGATTTCCAGGATGTTTATGGACAAGGTAATGCTGGATGGATATTTCGGTGAAGCTGACCCCTGTTTCGGTGATATTGACCCCCTCGC
>JABGRN010000025.1 GCA_018648265.1 Prolixibacteraceae bacterium
TCGTTATTCCCGATACCAAAAGTAATTTATGCAGCACCCCTGCATGTTTTGTCTTAAAGACAAAATGAATAAATTCTTTCATAATGTTGTTACGTTTTTTAGGTTTATAATTATTAACAAAGTTTGGAAATTTTAGATTTTGAGAATGTAGAATTATCTCAAATATTCTCAGAAATTGAGTTTATTCATAGGCAAATTAGTTAAGTATGTATAAAACTATTTCAATCATTTTTAAAAACCAAACTATATCCGGTTAAATAAGATTTCAACCCATTATTTATAATGCATTTAAATCCAATATTATAATTGATATAACAATTCCAAATATTCCAATATTGAACATTTGTTTACAACAAAATAATAACGAAAACAGATAACAATTTTCATGATCTTTTAGTTATAAATCACTACACAATTATTTTATTTACGCGATTTAAGAAATTCGGTTGCGGGAAAATTAATTTTTTTCAACGATTGATCAGGGGATTATTTTGTAATATAAATTGTGGTGAATTCTTGATATTACAGATTTTGTGTCAACAGAAATTTATTACTTCCTTTTAAAATTCTGAGAGATTATTCTCCGGCTCATCCGCAGTAAAAACTCTTCATCGTTTATTTTTACCCCAATCGTACAATTGGGTTCTTTATTTTTATCAATCTTTGTGAAGCCGTTTTCATCAACAAAAACAAAAGCTTCTTTTGTTTCAAAAAGTTCTGGCCAAAGTATCATTCCTACAGCTACGCCATCGAACATTTTAGGCTTAATTGCATAAGGCGCGTGTTTATACCAAAGTGCATAAAGTGAACTTATTGCATCGGTCAGTGGAGTGTTTCGCATTGCAATTGCATTGAGATATTTGTCATTGATGATAACATGGTCGGTAATATCAAGTGGAGCCAGTGTAATATTTGCTCCCGAAACCATAAATTTTTGACCCGCTTCCACACTCGCCACTACATTCCATTCAGCATTTGCTTGTCCGCCTCCGTAGCCAATTTCAATCGATCCAAACATAGAAACTACCTGTTTTGCTTTTTTCAGAGCCTCTGGATCTTTGTCAATTACATCAGCAATATTATCAACCGGGCCAACCGTAAACAGTACAACTTCGCCAGGGTATTTATTTAATGTTTCAATTATAAAATCGGAGGCTGGTTTCGTTTGTGGTCTGAGTAAGTTGAAATCTTCAGCCCAAAGCATTTGAGTTGATTTTCCTTCCAATTTGGTGTCTTTCCCAACAACAGTTGGAGTGTGCCTTCCCAGGTAAATTGGAATATTTTCCAGTCCCGTTTCGTATAGCATTTTTGCAGCAACTTGTCCGCGGCCCGGAGTATTTCCATGATCCATACAAAGCCCAAGAATTTCAAATTCTTCCTGACTGGAAAGTAAAAGTGCCACTGCAAAAGCATCGTCGATGTCTCCACCTAAATCGCAATCGAATATTACTTTTTGTTTTTGGGCAGAAAGGTTGAAAAGAATAAATATTAAGACGGTTGTAAATAATATAAGTTTCTTCATTTGATTTGGTTGTTGTATTCACAATTAAATTCAAATCTAAAAATAATTTCTTACACTTAGCTTTTCATTATGAATTGAAGATCGAATAGTGTTTTAATTGCCAATTCAAAAAATACTCATTTTAAAATAACTTTTCTTTTTCTCTTAATTTTCCGGAGGTAACGGAACAGAATGTTCTCCATATTTTTCGTAAAATTTATCCCACATATTATAATATTTATCTTTATAAAGTTTTTGTATTCTTGGATCGTCACGGTGCGGATAAAAATCAAAAACATCTCCATTCCCAAGAACCCGTGGGTCTTTTTGTTCAGTAAGAACTTTTATCATTCTTGCACTAAGTTCGTCAACAATATCCTTGTATTCGGGTAAGTCAGCCAGATTATTTACACAATCAGGGTCTTTATTAATATCATAAAGTGCATCGGCTGGTCTTTTCCCAAAAGCAGATAAATAATACTCGTAATCAATACTATTTTCACCTAATTCTGTTAGATATGTTTTAGTGGGTGAACCATCGCAATTCATATAATTAAATTCAGGATCACCGGCTGGCCATCTGTTAGGTTTGTAGTTGTGAACATAAAAATACTTATCTGTTCGTATTGCACGGGCAGGATAACCTACCGAGTGTTGATCACCGTCCATTCTTCCAAGGTCGTGCCTTTCTTTACCAAGAACCGCAAAATTACGACTTGTATCAATCCTGCCTAACTCTTCTGATAACAAAACATCAAGAAAACTTTTTCCTGTTATTTGTGCATCTTTTTCAACACCGGCAACTTCCAGGAAAGTAGGAGCAACGTCAGGGAAATTAATATAATCGGTTACAACTCTGCCTGCTTTAATTTTATCTTTCCAGCGCGCTGCAAAAGCCACATGAAAACCTTCTTCATAAATTTGTCCTTTAATCCGGGGGAAAGGCATTCCATGGTCAGAAGTAACTACAACTAAGGTGTTATCCAGCAAACCCCTGGTTTCGAGAGATTCTAAAGCTTTACCAATTAACATATCATGATATTCAACTTCAATACCATAATCCGCAAGATCTCCCCTGATTAATTCATTGTCAGGATAGAATTCTGGCACTTCAACTTTACTTAAATCGGCGTTTACCTTTTTGTAAGAATCCTTCTCGAAAGAACGATGCGCCTCGTGGGTTCCAAACCAAAAACAGAAAGGTTTGGCTTCGGTATTTTTATCGAGAAAAGAGTCAAAATTTGCAACATAATCTTTATCGCTAATACCTGAATATGGTGGTTCAAGTTTTATTTCGTTGTACTCCCAACCAGCTGGATTGTGCTCTCCATAATATTTTCCTGGGCCCCATCCTTTACCTGTAAATCCTATATTATAACCTGAGGCTTCCAATAGATCAGGATAAAATTTCCATTTCGGCGGAACAACTGGTTGATGATTTGCAGCCTCTTCCAATTGCCAGGAATATCGCCCGGTTAGTAGGCTAGCCCTGGCTGGTGCGCATTTGGGATTTGTAACATAGGCATTTGTGAACAATACCCCTTCGTTGGCAATTCTGTCGAAATTAGGAGTTTTAATATAATTACAACCGTACGCTCCCATACTGGTTCGGGAAATATCATCAGCGATTATAAATAAAATATTGGGTCTTGAATTGTCTTCGTCAGTAACCGTTGTTGATTTCGGCTGACAGGAAACAAAGAGAATTAAAATAATTGATAAGAAGAATGCAGATTTATTCATTATTGTTGGTTTAGAATTGATTGGTTCAAATTTAATCTTTTAATTGAAAAAGAGCTAAAAACAATTCAAAAGTTGGTAGTCGGTTTAACGTCTTCCAAGCAGAAGGATTGTTTCTCATTTCAAAAACAATTTGCTCATCTAATTGAGCTTTTCGCTTTCAATAGCTTCTTTCAATCTTGGCAAAATTGGGTCACCGGTTTTTTCTGCCAGTTCAATTAATTTGGTTTCGTACTCTTTCTTTTTTTCTGAAGCCTCAGGATTTGCAAATAAATTATCGGTTTCAAACGGGTCATTTTTGTAATCGTAAAACAGTTGGTAATCGAGCATTGAAAGCATGTATTTTCCATCCCAGACCGCTCGCCAGGCATTTTTGTTTGAATGTAAGCCAAGATAAATATAGGGTTGTTTTGGTCCTTCTCCTTTGGTAATCCAATCAGCCATACTTAAACCTTGCATGTATTCAGGTACTTTAATTCCGGCTAAATCTAAAATGGTTGGTGTTAAGTCAACACTGCTTACCAAAGCATCGCTTTCAAACCCAGCTTGTTTTATGTTTGGAGCAGAAACAATAAATGGAATTCTAAAAGCTGTTGAAAATGGTTTCCCCTTTGTGCGAATTGTGTTGCTTAAATTACGATTTGTCTCGATGTATTTTTTAACAATCTCCTGGTTGTTACTTCCCAAAACATCGCCATGGTCGCTCACATAAATTATTATGGTATTATCGTCAACTCCCAATTCTTTTAAGCCTTTTTGAAGGCGACCAATCTCAAAATCAACCGCAGTAACCTGTGCGTAATACATTTGAAGTACTTCCCTTAATTCTTTTATTGTTTTGTCATCCATATTTTCTGAACCGGGGGGCAACTCAAATGTGTCAGGATTGTACATTTCAAGAAACTCTGGCAAACACTGTTCCGGTTTATGTGGTGGCCCGTACGCAATGTAATAACACCATGCTTGGTCTTTTTCGGTTTTTCTTTTTATGAAATCCAAAGCCATGTCGGTGTGCCATGTTGGTTCCCATTCGTATCCTTCAACCGGAACTTTTTCTTTATTTTTATTGTATTTCCACACATCCAGAAATTCGTGTGATTTTTCGTATCCGTACCACTCCTGCCAACCTTGTCGGGGAGCGCCGGGTTCAATAAAACCGCCAACTCCATTTTCATCGTCAGGAAAAAATCCATCCAAATGCCACTTGCCAATGTATCCGGTTTCGTAGCCATTTTCAACAAAAATTTCTGCTATACTTTTAAAATTGTAATTTAATTGAATGCCATTTTCAACAACGCCATGTTCGTGAATGTACAAACCGGTTTGCATGGTTGCACGAAACGGACAACATACTGGCGACGCACTGGCAGCGTTTGTAAAACGAACTCCGCCAGCGGCTAAATTATCGAGATTTGGTGTTTCTACAATATCGTTCCCGGCGCATCCCAATACATCGGCGCGGTGTTGGTCGGGTTGAATGATAAGTACGTTTGGTCTATTGATTTGCTCTGCTTTTTTATCACATGAATAAAAAATCACAATTATCAATACGAATAAAATACTGATTTTTACTTTCATAATATTCTGTATTTTTATGTGATTATTGTGGTATCTGTTTTTTGAACCACATAGACACAATAGGACACATTAGTTTATAAATAATTCTTTGTTTGGTGAACTTCCCATTTCAAATACAAGTTCGCCGTCCTTCGTAATTTCATCATGAAAAATATAGGGACGTTTTAGTTCATTTCCGTTTAGTGAAACTTTTTGTACATAAATATTCTCAGATGAGTTGTTTATTGCAATGATTTTAAATGTTTTTCCATCGTAATAATTTGGGTCGAGTTTTATTTCAACTTTTGAAAATAGCGGGCTTCCCAGCATATATTTGTTATCTCCCTGACAAACCGGATGGAATCCCATTGCACTTAAAATGTACCAGGCCGACATTTGACCCACATCGTCGTTTCCCATAATTCCGTAAGGTCCAACATCGTAAGCATTTTCAAGAATTGTGCGCACCCACTTTTGGGTTAACCATGGTTTTGTGGTGTAGTTAAATAAATAGGGAACATGATGAACCGGTTCGTTGGCGTGGTTGTAGAATTCATTAAATGGGAAATCAGCCGGAGTACGGTCAAACATATTCTCTAATTCGGATAGAAACCGGTCTTCACCAATTAACGATTTTAATCCCGGAATATCATGCGGAACAAACCACATTTGTTGCAACGGATTACTTTCAATATTACCTTGTTTGAAAACCAATTCTCCTTCCCATGGAATCCAATCGCCATTTTTATATTTTCCACGGAAATAACCAATTTCTGCATCAAAAATATTTTTGTAGAATTTTGCTCTTTCTGAAAATAATTGCTCTCCCTTTTTGTCGTTTAGCTCTTTTGCAATTTGACTGATGCACCAATCGGCATAACAATTTTCGAGGGTTGCCGAAACTCCTTTGTAATATCCGTTCCAACGAGCTGGAACCGGGTCGCAGGCAACGTAACCTTTTTCGTTATAGTTTTCCCAACCGTTGCGGATTGTATTTGGCCCAAGCGATGTTTGTTTGCCAATTCCGTAGGCTTTTTTTAAGTCAAAGCCGCGAATTCCTTTTGTCCAGGCATCCAATATTACTGGGAGTGCCGGGTCGCCCAACATACAGTTTGAGTAACATCCTGCAATTTCCCATTTTGGAAATCCCATGCCTCCATCTTCTCCTTTTGCAATTAATGAATTTACTAGCTCGTTAACCGAATTCGGGTCGATTATAGTAAGCAAGGGAATGTGACTTCGAAACGCATCCCAGCCGCTAAAAATGGTTCGATAATTAAAATCAGTCGCCTCATTTATTCCTGATTCTTTCAAATAAAATCGACCGTCAACATCTGTAAAATCGCGGGGATCCATTTGAGCGTGATACATCGAAGTATAAAAAATCTCTTTTTGTTTCTCGGTTGCTCCTTCAATTTTTATCAAGTCGAGTTGTTTTGTCCACGCGTTTTCTGCATCCGACAAAACTTTGTTAAAATCCCAATGGTTTAGCTCCGTTTTTAAATTATTTCTCGCTCCTGCCTGGTCAACAAAAGAGATACCCGCTTTAAACAGAATTTGGTCACCATCTTTTAAGTCCGGGTATTCAGCATAAAAACCAAGGTGCTCGCCTTCTAATTCATTTAGACTGGGTTTTACTTCGCTATTTTTTATGAGGGTTTGATATTCTTCTGTTACAATATCTTGAGCTTTTCGCGATTGAGCTTTAGGAATATTAGCCGACCAAATTCCATGTTCTGAAAAAGGCTTTGAGAATTCGGCTGAAAAATAAACGGTATAAAAAACCATGTTTGTTTTTCCATTTCCCCAGCCGCCACCTTCGGGAGTGTATTTCATCCAGCCTTCAATTCGGTGGTCATCCAAAACTTTTATGTATTGTTTTACCGAAGTTCCACCAATACGCCGTGCCAAATCAATTTGAATTCGGTTGGTTTTATTTTCAGGAAATGTAAATCGTAATATCCCGGTTCGCAGAGTGGAGGTCATTTCAGCTTTGATGTTGTAATCATCCAGGTCGATAGCATAAAATCCGGGTGATGCAATTTCTGTTTCGTGCGAAATTTTTGAACGATAACCAGTTTTCGGATTTTCCACACTTCCACGATTTGGGTGAAATTTGCCATTTGTTGGGGTGACCAAAAGATTGCCAAAATCGCCAAACCAGCCAATTCCGCTCATGTGGACGAAACTGAATCCTTCCAGTGTTTCGTGTTCGAAAGAGTAACCCGAACCGACGTCGCCACCGGTATATGTATCAGGACCAAGTTTTACCAAAGAATAAGGTAGAGTAGAACCGGGAAATGTTCGGCCATAATATTTTGTTTTGGCAACGGCACCAATTAATGGATCTACATATTTTGTTGGTGAATTTGGAGGCGGTTGATGTGAACTACAAGCCCAAAAGAGAAGTAGGAAAGGCATGTATATTAGTTTGTTCATAGTATTGATACTGGTTGCTCGTTTGTATATTTCTATTTGTAGATAAAGTTCATGAATTTTAGACAATTGTTAACTGCGACTGCAAACTTATTTCCCCATCTCTTTTCGTACACCTTTTATCCACTCATCGTGGAGAGTTTTTAGCCTTTTTACTTCGTTCGGGTATTTTTCGGCTAGATTTTCTTTTTCCGAAATATCCATTTTAATATTCGATAGAAATAATTTGTCTTCTACAATTACTCCTTTTTTTACACGCTCTTTTGCATTTCCGATAAGTTTCCAATCGTCTTTTCGAACTACCCACTGTGCAATGTTATCGTCGTAACTTCCGTGTTGCCAGTACAAAACATCGTGTTGCGATTTGGCCGAATTATTTTTTACAACCGGCATAATACTTTTTCCATCAATGTCCATTTTTGAAATGTCGGTTTCGGTTAGTTCAGCAATGGTTGCAAACCAGTCCATTTCCATACAAATTTGGTCGCGCACTTCATTTTTTGGTACAACTCCCGGATAACGGATTATTGCGGGAACACGGATTCCACCTTCGAAATAACTGAATTTGCTTCCACGGTATTTTCCTGCACTACCACCACCCCAAAAAGCACGTTCTTCGGTTGAATATCCGTGGTCGGATTGAAAAATCACAATAGTGTTTTCTGCTAACCCGGTTCTATCCAGTTCATCTAAAACCTGCCCAATTCGTTCGTCTTCTGTAGAAAGAAATGCAGCATATTCTTTTCTGGGAGTTGGCAAATCTTTGTAATGTTCCAACCATTTTGGTTCTCCCTGATAAGGATAATGTGGTGCATTAAAAGCCCAGTAAATAAAGAAAGGTTCTTCTCTTTCCTGATTAAAAATTCCTTTTATTTCCTTGACCATTAAATCAGGGAAAAATTCGCCGGGATGTTGAACTTCTTTTTCATTTTGGTACAAATCGTGCATGTTCGGTCCTGACCAAAACATAAAATGAGAGTAGTTGTCGATGCATCCTCCCTGGTGTCCGAAATAGTAATCGAAACCCTGACCGTTTGGCAAAGTCTGTGGTTTGTGCCCTAAATGCCATTTCCCGACCAATGCAGTGAAATAGCCATTTTCTTTTAGCATTTCAGCCATTGTAATTTGCTCGGTTGGCATTCCATATTTTTTCATTTTGTCGGCATTTGCCGGAACCGGAACATTTCCCCAGAGTCCGGCACGTAAATTTGTTTTGCCTGTTAGCAAAGCAGCCCTTGAAGGAGAGCAAACACTTGCCGCGGAATAGAATTGAGTAAACCGTGTTCCTTCTTCTGCCAAACGATCCATGTTTGGCGTAAACAAATCTTTCGACCCGTAACAATTCATGTCGATTGAACCCTGGTCGTCGGTGAGAATGACAATAACATTTGGCTTTTTTGATTTTGTGGTTTTCGAAGCAAAAGTTGATGATGAAAGTCCAACAAAAATCAGTAGAAACAGAAATCTCCACTTTTGAAAGTTGATTATTTTTGAATAAGAAGATAAGATTGCAGCTAAAAGTGTTCTATTTTTCATGTTGTTTCCCGTTAGTATTTTGTGATTTTAATTATTTTCCATAATTCTTTTTAACGTGTTCCAGCCACCACATAATTCCAGGATTTGCAGGAGTTCCGTCGCCGCCCGGATTTGGGTTTGGTGGCACGTTTTGCAACCAGGTAGATGCAAAAATATATCCCATTCCATTTTGTAAATGTTTGTCGGTAGTTTCCAACTGTTTCTGTTTTTTGCCTTTGGTGTAAATACCAACATTTATGTATTCGTACAAATCTTTTTCTTTGCTGTATTCGCCCCAATAATCAGGCGGTGTTCCTTCACTTTCGATGTAATGTTTGTAAGTGGGCTTGTCGGAAAAATGCAAAGCCAGATCAGCATTTGTTGGCGGCAATCCACGCGAGTTAAAACCAATCATAATTTTTGGATCCTCTTTTTTGCCCGCTGCAATCATCTCTCCAATGTTAAAATCTTTTGCCCGTTGCGCCATTCCTTCGTTGTCGGGGTCAACAAAAACATTTCTAAAATTATTTTCAGACAACCATTTTACCGTATTTGCCACGGCCAGGTTTGCCTCTTTTTGAGTCCAGCTTTCCCATTTTCCCTTTGAACCTCCCCAGTATAAACAGCCCACCAAAACTACCATTTCACGTTTGTCGCAGGAATTAATAATTTTTGCCATTCGTTTTGTATAAACCGGATTCAGACTGGCATCTTCGTTGTAGCCTTTTACATCGCCAAATCGTGATCCCATAAAAAATACGCTGATTGTATTTATGCCGTACGATTTATATAAATCGAGATGTTTAACTAAATCGTTGGTGGTTTTATCCGAAATAAGTGCATTTGAGCAGCGCAACCCGATGGTAAGGAATTCTTTTTCATTCAGAAAAGTTTTGTCACCTTTAACCGAAAAAACATGGTTTCCTGCAAAAAGGGTTTGAAAAGCAAAAATTGTGAATAGGAATAAAATAGCTCTTTTCATGGTTCACTGATTTTAAGGTTGGTCAACAAAATTAACAGAATAACCTTTCTAAAAAATTAAATTAAGAAATAGTTTAAAGTTGTTATTGAAATAATATAGGAGTTCGTTGATAAATTAGATTCATCTGTTGATTCATTTTTTATGGGAAGAATATGTGCCGTATTATTGTTTTCATAAATTAAAAGTTATTGACATGAAAACACTAAAAAGAAAAACTGGAATTATTAAAATAGTCTCTATTTCATTTATAATATTATTTGCCTCTGCTGTTCTTGGAGCTTGTGCCAAGAATGAAATTATAGATGAACAAAATACAAAAGATAACCTGCCAACGCCCGATTTGCCTTATACTATTGTTGGAACTAATCAGTTAAGTTGCTTTGACAATACAAAGGAAATAAGTGCTCCATCGGTTGGAGAAGAGTTTTATGGGCAAAATGCACTTTATAATGAAAATCAGGGATCGTACACTGATAATACAGACGGAACCATTACCGATAATATTACCGGTTTAATGTGGCAAAAAAATGCTGGTGATAAAATGACTTACGATGAGGCTGTGAATGGAGCGAGTTCGTTTGATTTATCTGGATACACAGATTGGAGATTGCCAACAATTAAAGAATTGTATTCTTTAATTATTTTCTCGGGAATTGACCCAAGTGGATACAATGGCAGTTCTACAACTGGTTTAATCCCTTTTATCGATACTGATTATTTTGATTTTGAATATGGAAATCCCAATGATGATAAACGGATAATTGATTCTCAGTTTGCAACTTCATCGCTTGATGTTGGCGATTCTAACTTTGGAGGTGGAAATTTAATGTTTGGGGTAAATTTTGCCGACGGAAGAATTAAAGGTTATCCAACCGGTGCAATGCCCGGTCAACCAGAAGGAAAAACTTTTTTTGTTCTTTATGTACGCGGAAATCAAAATTACGGAATTAATGAGTTTGTGGAAAACAGTAACGCCACAATTACCGATAATGCTACAGGTTTAATGTGGACGAAAGACGATTCAGGTACCGGAATGAACTGGCAACAAGCCTTGGAATATGCTGAAGGAAAGGAATTTGCCGGCTATTCTGATTGGCGTTTACCAAACATTAAAGAGTTGCAAAGTATTGTTGATTATTTACGTTCACCGGGGTCAAGTAATTCTGCTGCCATCGATCCGGTTTTTAATTGCACAGAAATTACTAACGAAGGAGGACAAAAAGATTATCCTTATTACTGGTCGGGAACAACTCATGCAAATATGCAAAACGGAGGAAATGCAGCTTACATAAGTTTTGGCAGAGCTTTGGGTTATTTTAATGGCTCGTGGCAGGATGTACACGGAGCGGGAGCCCAACGCAGTGACCCGAAAGTTGGCGATGCTACAAACTGGCCAACTGGTCACGGTCCACAAGGAGATGCAATCAGGATAAATAATTTTGTACGCTTGGTGAGAAATGTAAATTAAAGTTGAAATAAGTATCATGATTAAAAATTTCAATACTACTATTTTCTATTTTTTTCTCGTTTTTGGAATTTCCTGTACCCAGGATTCGCTTATTGAGGAATTGGAACAAACAGAAATTGAAACTCCCGATTGGACTGAGCAAACTCACGGCGTTTATTTTCCCGATTTTCAAATGGTTTTCCCATCGGATAAAGTTAACCGCGTGGATATAACCATTGACAGCGATTTTTGGGCGAAAATGAACACCGATTTGAGTAGCAACATTGGAAATAACAGACCAGCACCAGGTGTTCCTCCCGGCGAAACAGATTTTGATCCGGTTTGGGTTCCATGCGATTTGTTTTTTGAAAATCAGCAGTGGTACAAAGTTGGAATTCGTTTTAAAGGAAATTCAAGTTTGCGAAGTACTTTTTTAGAAGGATTGAAAAAATTCTCATTTAAACTTGATTTCGATGAATTTGAAGATACGTATCCGGCAATTAAAAATCAACGGTTTTATGGTTTCAAACAGTTAAGTTTGAAAAACAACTTTGAGGACAAATCGTTTATGCGCGAAAAAGTTGCTTCCGATTTGTTTTTTGATTTTGGCTTAGTTTCACCGCACACATCTTTTTGTCAGGTTTATATAGATTATGGTGAGGGCGCTCAATACTTTGGAATGTACACTTTGGTTGAAGAAGTTGACGATACTGTTATTGAAACACAGTTCGAAAATAGTGAAGGAAATTTATATAAACCTGAAGGAAATGGAGCCAGTTTTGCTTCTGGCTCATTTAATTCCTCTGATATGAACAAAAAGTCGAACGAAGATGCAGCCGATTTTTCTGATGTTCAGGAATTGTATTCAGTAATAAACAGCACTTTGCGAAATACTGATTATGAACAATGGAAAACGCAATTGACTACAATCTTAGAGGTGCCGGTATTTTTGAAATGGCTGGCGGCAAATACGGTAATGCAAAATTGGGATACCTACGGAAAAATGACACACAATTATTTTTTGTATAATAATCCTTTAACCAAAAAACTAACGTGGATTCCCTGGGATAATAATGAAGCTTTGCAAAGTGGTAAACAGGGAGGAGCACTTTCAATTTCGTTAAATGAAGTAGGGGAGAACTGGCCATTAATTCGTTATATTCTAGACGATGAACAATGGATGGAAGAATATAAATTAAATGTATTAGATTTTGTGGATGAACTATTTTATCCGGAAAGAATGATTCCGTTGTTTGAGAATTATATCGAACTTATTTCGGAATATGTTGTGGGAAATTCGGGAGAAGAATCGGGATATTCATTTTTAAATAGTGATTCAGATTTTTCTTCCGAAACAGATTTTTTGAAGCAGCACGTAAGTAATAGAAAAACTTTAGCAGAAGAATTTCTTTCGGAAATTCATTAAAATAATAATGATTTGAGTATCTTTTTCAGAATTATAAAAGTATGACGAATTCATCAAAAATAAGAAAAGGAGAAATCCTTATTTATATTGTAATTTGGTTGGTTGTATTGCTGATGCCCGTTTTTCTTTTCCAAAATAGTAATGGATCAGATTGGACTAGAATCAGCCGTGAATGGACTCGGATTTTTCCTTTTTTACTGATATTTCTGGTGCATAACTTTCTCCTTTTTCCAGTTTTTTTTGTTCCAAGAAAAAACCTGAGTTATTTTAGTTTAACTCTGATATTAATTATTGGAGTAAGTGTTTTAATGATGGTTTTTGGCAAGAAGATTGATTTACCACTTGGTGCGTTGCCAATGGAACGGCCACCTGGCAGAATGCCCGGTTTAGAGGCAATTCCGGCAGTCAAGCCAAAGCCGTGGCAAATGATGATACTCGAAAATGTTCTGATTTCAATATTGGTTGTAGGTTTTAATGCAGCTATTAAATTAACCATAAAATGGCAAGACGAGGAGCAGAAAAACAAGGAGCTGGAAAAGGAAAAACTGCAAACAGAATTGGCATTTTTAAAAAATCAGGTTAGCCCACATTTTTTTATGAATACTTTGAATAACATTCATGCATTAATCGATATTAATTCGGAAGATGCAAAGAACTCAATTATAAAACTTTCTAAGTTAATGCGTTATTTGCTTTACGATTCTGAAGAAGGAAAAACTACACTGGCAAAAGAAATAGAATTTATAAAAAGTTATGTTGATTTAATGAAATTGCGGTTTACCTCTAAAGTGAGAATTCAACTTTCTTTCCCTGAAAATATTCCTGAGATTGAAATTCCGCCAATGCTTTTTACGTCGTTGGTAGAAAATTCATTTAAACACGGGGTGAGCTACCAGTCAGACTCTTTTATTGAAATAATTATGAATGCCAATAAAGAGTTTTTGTTTTTTAGAATTAGAAACAGCAAACAAAAAGGTGGAAATGGAATTATCGAACTGGGAGGAATTGGATTGGAAAACCTTAAAAAAAGGTTGAACTTGATATACGGGAATAAATTCTCTATTATTCAAAATGAAAATGATGAGGCTTTTGAAATTAACATAAAATTACCTCTAAATGAAAATTAAATGCATAGCAATAGACGATGAACCTCTGGCATTACAACAGGTAGCAGGTTACATTCGAGGACTACCTTTTTTAGAATTGGTGGGTGAATGTTCCGGTGCATTTGAAGCATTAGAAATACTGGAATCTCAGCAAGTAGATTTAATGTTTCTGGATATAAATATGCCCGATTTAAACGGCTTGGAGTTTGTAAAATCGCTGACTAAAAAACCGTTATTGATTTTTACGACTGCTTACAGTGAATATGCGCTAGAGGGTTTTAAAGTGGATGCCCTCGATTATTTACTAAAACCTTTTTCGTTTGCGGAGTTTTCAAAAGCCGCTTCAAAAGCCCGAACCCAGTTTGAATTGTTGAAAAATGAATCTGAAAAACTTGAAAGTAACGACGACTATCTTTTTATAAAATCGGAGTATAAATTAGTACGAATAAACTTAAACGATGTTTTGTATATTGAAGGAATGAAAGAATATGTTCGGATTCATTTAAGTGGGCAAAAAGCTGTAATGACTCTATTGAGTATGAAATCGCTGGAAGAAAAATTGCCAAATAAGAATTTTATGCGGGTGCACCGATCCTATATTGTAAATCTTAAAAAAGTAACCACAGTTGAACGTTTCAGGATTGTATTTAATGACAAAGTCCGAATTCCGGTTTCAGAGAATTACAAAGAAGAATTTCAGAATTTTTTAGATAAAAACTTTATGGGAAATTAGTTTTAAGTAATGCTGATAATTAATATTATTTTTTACTCACTAAAACTTCAAATGTGATGCCATATTGTAAATATAAATTTACATTTTTGTTGACCGAAATTAATTAACCAATCCAATTGAGCGATTTTAAAACCATATTATCTGATTTTAAACCAGTTTCACTTGAGGAAATAGAAGAGGTGAAATTAATGAACCGAATCGATCGGAAATACTGGTTTCATATTTCAAAGCTAAATCAAATTCTGGAATTTACACTTGCTGATTACGATGTTTTGGAAATAAACGGACTACGTTTAATGGAGTATCAAACTACATATTTCGATACTCCTGAAAATACGATGTACTTGAAACATCATAACCGAAAACTAAATCGCCATAAAGTCAGGCAAAGAAAATATGTTTCAACAAACAGTAGTTTTCTTGAAATTAAACTAAAGACAAATAAAAAACGAACCATAAAAAAGCGAATTGCAGCAGACTTTGAACGGACTGATTTTTCGAATACAGAAATGAACTTTATAAAAGAGAAATCTATGTTTCAAGGAGATGAATTATATTCGAGCTTAAATAACAAGTTTAACAGAATAACCTTAATTCATAAAAATAAACTCGACCGTTGCACCATCGATATTAGTCCGAAATTTTGGAATAATAATGGTGAAGTAAAGTTCGATAATTTGGTTGTTTTTGAATTGAAAAGAGGGCGCAGTTTAAAATCGTCGCCAATGGTTTCTTTACTTCGCAAATTGCAAATTAGGCAGCGCGGATTATCGAAATATTGTACGGGACGGGCAATGCTCGAACCCGAATTAAAACAAAACGCGTTTAAACCACGATTACGATTTTTAAATAAAGAAGTTTTAAATTAATACAAATGAACTTACTAAGTATTTTAGGATTCGATTTAGTCCAATTCGAAAATTTTTCGACACTGGCAATTCGTTTTGCTTTTAACCTGGCAGCAACAACATTTGTTGTGCTTTTATATGCCAGAATTAGCCGGAAAAAGGAATTTTATTTCAGTTATTTTGCAATTAGTATTGCCGTATTTCTGCTTGTTTTTCTTTTAGAGAATGTAAAAATTGAGCTTGGATTTGCACTCGGGTTGTTTGCCATTTTCGGAATTATTAGATACCGCACCGATACAATTCCGCCAAAAGAAATGACTTACCTTTTTGTAATAATTGCAGTGTCGGTAATAAACGGGCTCTCGAAAGATTATTTTGGCTACCTCGAATTAACACTCATTAATATTCTTTTGGTTGGCGTGTTGTGGGCACTCGAAAAAATTCTGATGCTTCGTCAGGAAGATTCACTTTTAATAATTTACGAAAACATCGAAAACTTACACAAAGATAAAGAGAAAGAACTTTTGGAAGATTTGAGAAAACGAACAGGTATTAAAATAAAACGTTACAAAATTGAAAAAATAGATTTTTTGAGAGACGTTGCTCAAATTACCATCGTTTTTGATGTAAACGGACAAACTACAAAAAGGGAGACAAAACTATGAAGCGCATCTTTATTCTTTTGTTTATTCTTTTTATTAGTGTTTCGATAACTCAAGCCAAAACCAAAAAATTTGGAACTTGGATGGAATTTGAGTTCTCGAAAGAGCTATTTGAAAAATTTGAAATAAGTTTAATTCCAGAAATTCGTTTGGAGGACGATTTTACAATTGATGAATATCTGATTGATGTAAAATTTACATACGAACCTGTGAAATTCTTAAATTTTGCTGCGGCTTATCGTATAAATACGAATGTTAAAAATAAGGGCAACGAAATATCGAAACGTTTTGTTTTAGATGCCAATGCGAAACAAGAATTTGGCCGATTTGAAGCTTCGTTACGCACGCGTTATACGAACTACACCGATGTTGAAGAGGGAGAAAGCGAATCAAATTATTTCAGGCCGCGTGCTAAATTAGAATACGATATTAAAGGAAATAAAATAAGGCCGTTTGTAAGTTACGAGTTGTTCAGGAATACAACTGAAAAAGAAACCCGAAAAGGCAGGTTCGATATTGGTTTCACCCGAAAACTGGGTAATTTACACCGTATTGGAATTTATTACCGTTTGCAGGATTATTTCGACGACTCAAATTCTGTTCACATTTTGGGCATCGATTACCGGTTGAAGTTTTAATAATTATAATATTTTGCGAAGGCACGCTACTATTTTTAGAGTTGATTTTTTAAATTGTATTGCGTGAGTTTCTTTAACTTTAAATCAAATCTAAACCAACAGAAATGGATACTAAAATATTGTTAATCGCATTCGTATTCCTGTTTTCTGGATGTTCAAATCCGACTAAAGAAAATACTTCTTTTATAGATAAACTGGCACCTTCTGTTAAAAGAGGTGGTTTCGAAATGGAAGATTACTGGGTTTGGGGAGCATCTGTAATAAAAGGCGAAGACGGGAAATACCATATGTTTGCATCCCGCTGGCCAAAAGACAAGCCCTTCTTTAACGGGTATATTTTTTATTCCGAAATTGTGAGGGCAGTGGCCGACAAACCCGAAGGGCCATTTACTTTTAAGGAAGTAGTTTTTGATAAACGTGGAAAAGATTTTTGGGACGGAAGAACAACACACAATCCAACCATTCATAAAAGCGAGGATACCTATCTATTATTTTACATCGGTACAACTTATGAAGGAGAAGATCCATTGCCTGAATTATTACAAGAACCTTTGTCCACTGAAATAAAGAACTTTAAAAACGAAACTTATGGAAATCTTCGAATTGGTTTGGCGACTTCAAAATCGGTTTTCGGTCCGTGGGAAAGAAGCGACGAACCAATTCTTTTGCCGCGCCCCAGAAAATGGGATGATAATATTACTACCAATCCAGCACCTTGCGTTGCTGACGATGGAAGTATTCTGTTGGTTTATCGTTCAAATGTTCCAAAACTTGGAACCCGGTTGGGAGTTGCAAAGGCTGAAAAATTAGGAGAACCATTTAAAAGAATCCGTGATAATTACATGGAGTTTCATGTTGAGGATCCATACATCTGGTGGGTGAAAGATCATTACGAAATGATCGCAAAAGATCAGTCTGGTACTTTAACGGATGAATACCATGCGGGAGTTCATGCCACTTCAAAAGACGGAATAGATTGGATTGTTAGTGATCCAGCAAAAGCATATTCCAGAGAAATTGTTTGGGATGATGGAACAACTGATAATCTTGGAAGTTTCGAGCGACCTCAGCTTTTAATTGAAAATGGGAAACCTGTTTGTTTGTATTGCGCAACCGGCGACGGACCGGGCGGTTTTAATAATGCGCTACGAACGTGGAATGTGGCAACGCCATTTAAAAATGAATAACCAATTACTATTTAAATTAAGCCTAATAATTCGTTTTGTTTACAATGATACTTAAAATATGCATCGGCATTATACATTTGCTAAACCTCATTTCTAAATTGAATTAATATTATCTGTTAATTATTATTTTCTTTATTTCTGAAAATTGGTCGTTTTCTACTTTAATTAAATGAATTCCATTCATCAGTGAATTCAGGTTGACTTTGCAATTTATTAATCTCTGATTTGTACTAATTTGTTTAATTAATTTCCCATTTATTGAATAAATATAAATAGTTGAAGGAGGGAGCAAAACATTTACCGGTTGGATGGTTATTTCAGATTGTGCCGGATTTGGGTAAACAAAAATATTGGAAGGTTGATTTGAAAAATTTGTATTTTTTGTAAGTATTTCAGGAATAAAACTAGCTATAAAAATATCGTCGGATGTACTGTTTCCATCGAAATTGACAAATGTTTTGTCATTAAAGCTTATTTGTTCTTCAAAAATCCCTGCAAGTACAATATGATTTTGAGGAGTTAAAATTATTTTTTCAGTTTCAATATCAGGCGATTCTATTTCTCCGTGCCATAAATATTCTAAGTTTTTATCAAGTTTTACCACTGCAACTTTTTCATCCGGAACATTTTCCCAATTGTAAATACTATCAGAGTTTGTTGTAAAAGCACAATAGTAGTTATTTTCGTTATCAAAAGTAATATCATACAAACGATCCCAGCTTTCGCCCCCAAAATTTTTAATATCCAAAATTTCACCGCTGCTTGTAAGTTTGGCAATAAAACCATCTCCTGATTCAATGTTTGGTATTTCTTCATTTTCAAGAAATGAATTTTCATTGACGGTACCATAAAAGATTAAGTTATCTTCATTGTCGATGGCTATCTTGCATTCATCTATTCCAGGGCTTGAAAGCACTTTAAACCACAAGATTGCGCCATTTTTATCAATTTTTAAAATAACGTTTTTATCATTGTCATCAATACTTAATACATTGCGGTTTATGTTTAGCTCTTGTTCGTATTCTATATTTATATAGTAGTTTTTTTCTGAATCCACAGTCATTGACAAAACTTCCTCTATTTCCCCCCCAAACTGATATACAGAATCGAATAATATTATATTATCCTTTAATTGCGCCAAAACAAGTTGCTCGTTAGAAGATAAATCATATTCTTTTTCGCCTATTTGGAAATTATGTTTTGCGCTGCCTGCAAGAAAAATTTCACTATCAGAAGTAATGTATGATTTTACATCGTCCAAATCATCAACAATATATTTTTGAATGTTATTCAATTCACCATTAGGATTTACTTCAACGGTAACAATATTGTCCTTATTCGATTCATTTAATACCTGACCATTTATGCTTGTATTTGAATTCAAATTCATCAATAAAATTGTTTTGTTATTTAAATTAAAAAAAGAACAGTCGTTTACAAAAGCATTGTCATCACCGTTCTCAAAAAAATGCGTCCATTCTAATTCACCATTTGGGCTAAACATCGATAAAAACCTGTAATTATTTTCTCTAACGTTGGCTAATATTTCATTATTTGCTGTTACCGAAGTCGAATTGAAATGGCCAACTAAATAAACATTTCCATCTAAATCTACGCCTATATCCTGAATGTTATCATTTCCCCTGCTTCCAAATACATTAAGCCACTCTTGATTATAATTGCTTATTGGGCCACTGCCACCTCCACCACCGGTATCCTCTTCTATCAATTCAACTTTTTCCCCTTCAACAACCAGGTCAGGATTATTATCGGCATCGGTATCAATTTGCAACACACCCGAATTATCTGGATTTACTTCAAGCGAGCATTTTGCCCCTTCCATCCCAAAAGCACAATATTTATAAAATGTAAATGAACCTCCTTCAAATACAACTACAAGTGTAGAATCATTTGCCGTAAAATTGAGCTGTATGGTTTCATTTTTTTCAAAAGAACATCCATAAGTATTGTCTGATTGAGAAAACATCAGGTCGGAAATATTGCCAAGGTTTTCCTCGTCAAACTCCAGGGCAGGTTGTCCATTTAATTCCGATTTCGCATCTGAAACATTATAAACCAAAACAGCTTTGCCGGTTTTTAATAATTCGTGTGTAAATTGTGCCATTTTTAAAGAAAGTAAAAGGTCGTTATGCTCGTAAAATTTAGTAAAACTCAATTCGTTTTCTTCGTTACTGTTATAAAGCAGGGCGCTTTTTTCTTTCGACTTAGGTATTTTTTTTAATAAAAAATTATATTCTTTTTGGAAATTATCAAAGTCAGAAACGTCCTCTTTTATTTGACTAGCTTTAAGAATTAGTTTTTTTTCACTATCGGTAAAACTGCCCCCCTTTTCTAAGTCTTCAGCATATTTTGCTATTACCTTTTTCCCAACGGAAGATACGGCAGATAATGCAGCACCAAGATTGTCTCCTTTGTACCATTTACATATCACATCGAATATGTCGAGAATATCGGCTAAGTATCCTACTTGTGCAGCTTCCCAAAACTTTTTTGTTGCTTCTATAATTTGATGTTGTTCGTAAGTTGTTGCCCCCCATGCACATAAAAAGGGTTCAATGTATTCCGACAAATAACTAACATTAAAACCTACCATTGAGTTGGTAACTTTAATTGCAACTTCACCTGAACTTGCAGGATTTCCAACGTCAGCGATAGCAGCTTTTACTACATAAATTCTTGGCCCATTTGTTTTGGGGACAATTGCGGGAAACATGTGTGATGATCCAACATCTTCCCAGGGTGGTTCTAATGCGTATAAAATATTTGGAGGTAGTTTGTCTGGAGGGTTGTTCAATCTGTCAAAACCGCATAAACCGTTAAAAGTTAAATCAGTTTCTGAAGCACCCAAATTTTCGGGTTGGTTTTTCCAATCGATAGAAAAATGCACCCCCAGTTCTTTTTTACCCCAAAATTCCTGAGCAAGGGCGGCATAAGTTTTTATATCAAGTCCCGGATAAAATTCAGATTCAATACCAACCACTAAAGCAATTTTTTTGTTTGGTGTAATTATCCCGCCTGTCGTTTCGTATTTTTGTATTCCTTTTACATTTAATCCAAGTCCACATTTTATTTCCAATAATCCACTTTTCCCTGTTTTGTCTTCAACAACTTTTATTTTCTGGATAACAGGTTCTATTGATGGCGCCCCACTTTTAAAGGAGTAAAACACTGTAGCAATCCCTTCTATATTTGTTTCAACTTTAATTTCATTTCCAGTTTCAGAACCTTCTTCATTTGACAATTCGCCATAATCATTGCCCTCAATTTTAAAAGTAAATTTTTCATTCTGTATTGGATTTCCTTCGGAATCTTCTGCCGATGCAAATAATTGTGCAGGGAAAGTACTAGTTGCAGGAATTATAGCAGTCTTTGAAGTTAATGAGGGGTGATCTGGATGTTTGGGTTCCGCCCAGATGTTTTTAAATCCTTCTTTGTCGAAACTAAGACTAAGGTCAGCTGTTTCGGGGTATCCGAATATTCTAACCAAAAATTTTACACCACCCCATTCACCAACCGTTGATGCTGCTGGAGTTTTATATGTTACCGTCGCAATGCCCTTTTCTCCTTTAAATACTGATCCCATGCCTGAAAAATATCCCCATGGGACTTTATTCATTTCCTCAACTTTGCCTTCAAAAACCCCATCAATAAGGTTCCCCTCTGTATCTCTGATTTCAATAGTTAATACAATTTCAGTAGAAAAAGGTATTACTTCTAAATCGCATTTTAAAAAAACATTAGCACTTTCCTGAGCAACAAAAGGAACCTGATCAAATTGGACAAAAGGTAAGAAATCTGCATACATTGGTTCAAAAGTATATAAAGGACTTTCCGGGACAACAGTCAAATTACTTGAATAAACATGTTCAAAAAAAACCCAACTTGGACCACTATTCTCAACAATTGTAGGAGCTGTAAGTGAGTCAGAGTAATTTATAAGTTTTGCACTAAATCCAATATGATTCTCTAACCCCCCCCCATCATCTGTACTAATTGGGCAAGAAATATATCCTTTTTCCCTTTCACAATATACCTGATCGGTAACCAGAACTGAATCTTTAAGGTATTGAACATACCCGCTAAAACTTAGTTTATCGTCTGCTAATGTTATTGAGAAAGTTGCTTCAGTATCCGGCACACCAAATTGAGTACTTGTTTTAGTGTGTTTGCCTGTAATTGTATTCCCTGTAATGCTGTATTCAGTAAATTTAAATGCTGAATTTGTGCTTAACGGAGATATTGAAAATACATCATCGTGTAACTTAATAACAATATGCGGATAGAGCCCGTGAAAATTTCCATAGTATTCCCCTGCAAAACTAAAGTTATAATTCTGGGAGCTTGCAATCTGAAACAAACACATTAAACTGATAAAAATGGAAATTAATTTTTTCATGGCTTGTTTTTTCTTACAATTTAAGGAATATTAAGAATTATCCCTATTCAATATATTTTATGTTCTTACAATCTCGTTAGTTATAATTTATTGAGCATAAGAATTATTGCCTGCCATTTTTGACACGTACGAAAATATTTTTGCTTTTCTGATTGGAAGTGGAGACTCCTTTTAACGAATAAATTATCTGTTTACAATAACCTTCTTGACAATAGAATGTTTTTCATTTTCAATTTTAACCAGGTGTAACCCATTTGGAATATCGCTCATGTCGATTCTGTATCTATATAATTCCGAATTGGTTAACAGCTTTTTTTCCAGCTTACCATTTATATTGAAAATTGAAATTTTTGAACCCTTTAAAATTCCTGAATTTATTTGAATAAAAATTTCGTTTTTTGTTGGATTAGGGAAAACTACCAATCCTGGCTCATCAACTTTTTCTAAAGTATTTTGGGTCATTAATTCTGGGACAAAGCTGGTAATAAAAAAATTGTAGTCATGGTCAAACATGATTTCACTATCGTAAATAATATTTTCAAAAGAAATGGTTTCCCTGAATTCTCCAGCCATAACGATTTTGTTTGGATTAATTACGACAATTTTTTGGGTCGATATTGAACGTGAATCAAGTTCGCCGTGCCAAACATAATTTAAGTTTTCGTCTAATTTTGCAAGAGCGAGTTTGTTATACTCAAAAATCTGATTCCATCCATAAATACTATCAGATTTTGAGTTTATAGCAAAATAGTAATTGTTAGAATCGTCAATCTTAAAATCGAGTAAATATTCATTATTGTGACTTCCAAAACTATTAATATTGATAATCTCTCCGGAAGGTCCCAATTTTATAACATACGCATCATCGTCTCCGATTGAAGGAATTGGTAAGCCATTAAAAGTTGAGTTTTCTTCTGTTATTCCACATAGTACAAGGTTGTTTTCTGAATCGGATTGCATAATGCAAGGGTTTTTCTCTGAACCTATAAATTCCTTGCTCCATTCTATGGTTCCGTTGGGGGTTATTTTTACAATTGCCTTTTTTCGTTCGTTGTCAGAATAATATTGGGTCTGATCTATGGTAATATCGCTTTCAAATTCAACACAGAAATAAGAATTTTTCTCCCGGTCAACCATTGTCGATATTTCTGTTTCGATATTATTTCCAAAATCGTAAACCGTATCAAAAACAATTGCGTCGTTTTTGATGTGAATAATTGCCAGATAAAAATTGTTATCTAATTCGTATGTTTTTTCCCCAACTTGTAAATCCCCTAAAGTACTTCCTGTTAAAATTAATTCTTCGTTTGCTATTGCTGCACACCGAAAATCGCTTAGGGAAACAATATTGTAACTTTTTATTTTTGAAAGGTTTCCTGAAACATTTACCTCGGCAGAAACTATTTTGAATTGTGAATTCTCGCTGATAATTTGTCCGTTAAACTCCGCAGAAGTTCTGGCTTCACCTATAAAACAAACTTTTCCGTTCATTTTATAAAGTTGAAAGTTTTCTATCCTTACGTAACTGTAATAACCTGATTCGGGGATTTTAAAGGGATGGATCCATTGCAATTCTCCTTCGGAATTGAACATGGCCAGGAAGGGGAAACGATTTTTATCTTCGCCCCAATTTAATACGGTTTGGTTAACACCAAAAGGGGGATCGTCAAATTGTCCTAATAAATAAATATTTCCTTCATCGTCAGTTTCCATATCCCATATTTTTTTTGATGAACCTGAACTCCCCAAAACATTTAGCCACTCTTGCCGTGCGTGATAGGTTGAGCCACCTCCACCAGTATTTCCTCCTGTATTGGTTTCATTATCAATAATTTTTTTCTCAGCCGATAATGTTTCATCGGGAGAATTATCGCCGTTTGTATCGATTTGCAACACACCCGAATTTTCCGGGTTTACCTCAAGTGAACAGTTTGCCCCTTCGTAATTGTAGGCAGGATATTGATAATAGGTAAATGTACCACCTTCAAAAACCACGACCAAGGTAGAGTCGAGTGCTGTAAATTCCAGTTGTACGATTTCATCTTTTTCAAAAGCACAAGCGTAAGTATTTTCCGATTGGGCAAACATTAAATACGAAAGGTTTGAATAGTCTTCATCGTTAAATTCAACTGCAGCTTGTCCGTTTAAACTTGAGTTAGCATTTGAAACATTAAATACGATTGCTACCTTTTTGTCAAGTAACAAATTATGCGAAAATGCGCCCATTGATGGAGAAAGCAAGAGTTCGATGTTTTCAAAATAATCTCTAACTATTATTTCTTCTATTTCATTATGGTCAGATTTAAGAGTACTTTTTGTAGGATCGGGAATTTCTTTATTTAATAATTCGGCTTGTTTTACCCAACCATCAAAACCACCTGCAAATTCATTTAAAAACTTACTTGCGGCAATGGTCTTTATTTCACTTTCAATATAACTCCCTCCATTTCCCAGATCATCAATATAGTGTTGCACTATTTTTTGTCCTACAATTTTTATCAAGGCAAGTGCGGCCTCAGTATCTTCTCCTTTATAATATTTGCACAGAAAATCAAAAACATCAAGAATAGTTCCTAATTCTACAACTTTGTCGTATTGTGCAATACTCCAAAGTTTTTTTGCTAACTCTATCATGTAGTGTTGGTAAATGGTAGTAGCACCAAAGGCACATAGAAACGATTCTATATTGTCAGATAAATTGTCGACTTTAAAACCAAAAAATTTATTTGGGATTTTAAGCGGGATGTGTACAATTTGATCATTTTCAACATCCATTAAACTGGCTTTTAATTCGTAAAGCCTTGTTCCTTTTGTTTTTGGGATAACTGCCGGAAGGCTATGTGAAGCGCCCACATAATCAGATGGATCTTCAATGGCATAAAGTATGTTTTTGGGACCATCGGGTTTAGGGTTTACAAAACGATCGAAACTACATGCCCCTAAATATATTTCGTCTCTTTCTTCAAAATCAATATTGTCCGGTACATTTGTCCATCGTGTGGCTAATTTAACCCCAAGTTTTTTGCCATCCCAGTTTTTTTCGGCTAATGCAGCATATGATTTTAAATCCATATCCGGATAAAATTCCGATTCGACTCCAATTACCAATCCAATTTTCTTATCAGGTGAAATTATTCCACCACTCGATTCGTATTCGTTTACACCTGTTAAGGTTAAACCAAGACCACATTTTATTTCCAATAATCCGCTTTTTTCTGTTTTGTCTTCAACAACTTTTATTTTCTGGATAACAGGTTCTATTGACGGCGTCCCACTTTTAAAGGAGTAAAACACTGTGGCAATCCCTTCGTTATTTGTTTCAACTTTAATTTCATTTCCAGTATCAGAACCATCTTCATTTGACAATTCACCATAATCATTCCCCTCAATATTAAAAGTGAATTTTTCATTTGGTATTGGATTTCCCTCGGTATCTTCTGCCAATGCAAATAATTGTGCAGGGAAAGTACTTGATGCAGGAATTATTGCAGTCTTTGAAGAAAATGAGGGGTGATCTGGATGTTTAGGTTCGGCCCAGATATTATCAATTGCTTTGTCTGTCAGAGTTATACTTTTTTCTCCAAATTCATTAGCAAATCCACGAATTGTAGCTTTAAACTTAAGGAACTTCCAATTGCCTACATTTTCTGCTGAAGGAGTTTTGTATTTTACTTTTGCTATCCCATTCTCTGCACTGAAAGTATTGGAGCCTATAAAATAACCGGATGGCACTTTATTTGTTTCTAAAATAATACCCTGGAAGTAACCACTTGTTAGATTGTCATCCAAATCTCTTACTTCGATCGTTATATCTATTTCAGTTGAATAAGGAACAGTTTCGTAATCACATTTCAGAATTATTTTTGCGTTATGATGAACAATAAATTCATAATTTTTACCCATTCCTAAATCCTTGAATGGAAGAATATCTAAATACATTGGTTCAAAAATATAAAGAGGACTTTCAGGAATAATTGTTAAATTACTTGAATAAATATCATTGAATAAAAAAAAACAAGATTCAAGCTCCTTTTTTAAAATTGGAATTGCATCTAATTCATCGCTGTAGTTAATTAGAGATACGTTTACATCGGAAACACAAACATTGCCTTCAAAATCTCGTTTAAATTTTCCTGCCAAATTGGATTTATATCTAGTCCCGCTAAAATTTATTGTGATTGTTTCGTCGTCAGAATTAATGAAGTCGTAAAAACCGGTGAATCCTAATTTGTCATTGTTTAAAGTAATAGAAAATTTTCCGTTCTTATTATATTCTTCACCATCCTCATCTTCATACAGATAATCACCATTTATATTGTTTCCAGATATACTAAAATTCTTTAGTTTCCAACGTGAACTTTCATCAGTACTAACCTTGAAAATTTGATCATGATATTCCACAATAATACAAGGGCCATTATCTGATGGGAAATAACCTGACCAATTAAAATCGTAATTCTGTGCATTAATGTTTATAAGAAAGCAAAACAATAATATAAGTGTCGTGGTTAGTTTTTTCATAATTTTGTTTTTATGCAATTTAAGGAATATTGAGAATTATCCCTATTCAATATTTTATGTTTTTTTAATTTCTTAAGTTATAATTTATTGAGTATCGGAATTATTACTTTCCTGTTTTGACACGTACGAAAATATTTTTGCTTTTCTGATTGGAAATGGAGATAAAATAACAGAACTTTAAACAGCAATTAACTAATTAAAACTTGTTCCATGAAAAAAATGATTTTTACTTTGGGAGTTTTATTCCTGATTTTTTCCTGCACTCCAAAACAACAAGAACCTGAAAAAGACGAAGCTACGATTAAACAAGACCAACGAATGGAATGGTGGCGCGATGCACGTTTCGGAATGTTTATTCATTGGGGTTTGTATGCCGAACCTGCCGGAGAATGGAATGGCAAACAAGTTCCCGGAATTAGTGAGTGGATTATGGCACGGGCGCCAATTTCGGTAAAAGATTACGAGAAGATTGCGGAAAATTTTAATCCTGTAAAATATGATGCTGAAGCCTGGGTGAAACTGGCGAAACAAGCCGGAATGAAATACATTGTAATTACCTCGAAACACCACGATGGTTTTGCAATGTTTCATTCGAAAGCTAGTAAATACAATATTGTTGATGCTACGCCTTTTGATCGGGACCCGTTAAAAGAACTGGCAGATGCCTGTGAAAAAAATGGAATCAGACTTGGATTTTATTACTCGCAGGCACAAGACTGGCACGAGCCGGGAGGTACTTATTTTAATATTGAACAGGGTGAACCACATTGGGATCCGGATTTGGTGCGCGAACCACTAATGAATTACATCAACGAAAAAGCTGTTCCGCAGGTAAAAGAAATTTTAGAAAATTATAATGGATTGGATATTTTATGGTGGGATACTCCGCGTGGAATGACAGAAGAAGCTGCGCAGGTTTTGCAGGATGTTGCCGATGAATATCCTGATATGTTAACAAACAATCGTTTGTACCGTCCATGGCCGGGAGATTTTACAACACCCGAGCAACATGTTCCGCCAACCGGGCTCGATTACGATTGGGAAGTTTGTATGACCATGAATACCAGTTGGGGTTACAAATGGTACGACGAAAACTGGAAATCGTCGGAAAGTTTAATTCAAATGTTGGTTGATATTGCAAGTAAAGGGGGAAATCTTTTGCTGAATGTTGGTCCAACTGCCGAAGGTCTAATTCCCGATTCGAGTGTGGTTCGGCTAAAACAAATTGGCCTTTGGATGCAACAGAATGGAGAATCTATTTATGGGACAAATGCCAGCCCGTTTTTTAAATTGCCCTGGGGACGTTGCACCACAAAAGAAATGGGAGCAGGAACTTTGTTGTATCTCCATGTTTTCGATTGGCCAAAAAATGGGGTACTTCGTGTTCCCGGATTAAAAACCCGAATCAAAGATGTGTTTTTACTTTCCAATCCGAATCAGAAATTTGCCTGGAAATTTGAAGATGACGATTTACTAATTCATGCTCCATCGGTAATTTTCGATCCGGTAAACACAGTTGTAGTTTTAAAAACCAAAGGGAATTTAGAAGTAATCAGTAATATGCCGGCATTAAAAGAGGGTAGTATTTTGTTGCCTTCAGATTTTGCTGATATTCATAATCCGGGTTACGGAACTCATGCACGTTTGGTTGGTTCAGAGAAAAAATCGGTTATAACAAATTGGGTTGATGGGCGAGTTCGTTTAGAGTGGATGTTTAATGCTACTGAACCCGGAAAATATAAAGTCGAAGCACTCATCAAAGCAGATGAAACTTGTAAACTGAATGTTAAAATCGGTGATGAAAACCTTGAATCTGATATTGAAACTACCAACGATAAATTTGAAATTGTTACTCTTGGTGAAATTGAAATTACTGAAACCGGTAATCAGACTATTTCTTTAAATCCTGTTCGCGAAAACTGGAGTGCGATTGAATTAATGTATGTTGAATTGGTGAAATAACACTGCTATTATTTATGCTATTTTCATTTAGATTTTTGTCACAGATATTGTCTAACACGAATAAACGAATATGAGGAAATTATTTCTTTCAGTCTTATCAATATTATTTTTATTGAATTTTACTTACTCCCAAATTACACCTTTTCCTGAATTCAAAAGTACGGTTCTAAGTAGCGTGTACAAAATAGAATCTGATAATAATTTAATTGGAACACAATGCATTGAGTGGCGCTCTGGAGTAGCAAGTTATGCACGATTTTATGTTAATGATAAAACAGAGGTGATTATAACTTGTGCCGAAGCTGGTGGCAACTGGGATGTGTCGTCGGTGAAACCAGTTGATTATATTATTGAAGGAAATAGATTGCGTATATCTTTTGCTGAGTCAAATAAAATAATGATTCATACGGATACAAAAGAAGTACTGTATATATTTGTTGAATCGGCGGAAGAGAAGGCTTTAATACCTGACAACAAAAAGGTGTTTTCTATTTTAGATTTTGGTGTAAAACCAGGAACTGAAAAAATACTTTCTTTCGATATCCAAAATGCAATCGATGTTGTTGCATCAAAAGGTGGTGGTACACTTTTATTTCCAGCCGGAATTTATAAAACCGGGACAATCTCGATAAAAAGCAAGGTATTTCTATATCTCGCTGCCGGTGCTCGTATTCAGGCTTCGGTAAATAAAACTGATTATCCACAAGATTTTGGAAAAACTGGCAGTGGCTCAGAAATGATTTATACCCGTTTAATTTTATTTGACCATGTTACAAATGCCGGTATTAGGGGTTCGGGTGAAATTGATGGTGGTCGCCATACAGAAACAATAAAGGAAAGTATGTCTGGAATTCTGCCTAATCTTATTCGAATAAGAAATTGCGATAATATTTCAATTGAAGGAGTTTTACTTCGTCGTGCATTTGGATGGAATACACATGTTTTGTTTAGCGAAAATATTGAAATTAGCAACCTAAAAAGTATTTGTAGTGGTTCTGACGGGATGGATATTGACAATTCAAAAAAAGTAAAAATAAGCGATGTTTTAATTTCCAGCCACGACGATTCATTTGTACTTAAATCGACAACCAATCGTTACGGACCTCCGCAAAATGTGACGGATATAATTCTTAACGATGCAGTATTGTTTACGGTAAAATCTGCCCTTAAAATTGGCACTGAAACGAATGCTGAAAAAATGTCGGACATAACTTTCGAAAACATAACATTTGCTGGTTCGCGGGGTGCACTGGTAATGTACATTCGTGATGGTACTACAATCAGCGATATTAGTTACAAAAACATGACAGTAAAAAATTCAAAGCATACCATAGAGTGGATTATTAAAAACAGAAACGGGAAAGGTAAAATTCAAAATATTACTCTAAACAATATTGATTCAAAGGAAATTAATAATGTAATTCTTGAGGGGCTAGACAAAAGTCATCTAATCAAAAATGTATCCATTAACGATTTCAAAATGAATGGTAAATTATTAAATAATTTCGATGGAATTCCGGGGAACAGAAACCGATTTGTTGAAAATATTTCTGTTAATTTCTGAAGATTATTCGTTATTCCGTGCCTACATTATATTACTTTCTTCAATTAATTTAAGGCTCAGTCCTCAAGTTTATATCCAGCCTCCTGAGCATAAAGTGCCAATGCCCACATCAAATCATCGCTACCTCCAGGAGCGTGATAAAAATTTAAATATGGAGTGCCATTTCCTGCATACAAAGTATCGGTTGTATTTATTCGCGGAAGTGGAGAATAGTCGTCGAACATTTTAAGAACAGCTATTTTCACAAATTCTTCGGCTTTTGTAAGGTATTTTTCTTCCCCGAAAATTTGATAGGCAAGAACCAGGTTTCGTATGTTGTTTGCAAAATCGAAAGCAGTGGAAAGACTATTTGGGTCAAGTAAGTATATTTCTTCAATATCCTGTTTTAAATAAGGTTTAATATCTTCCCTGCCTGTGGAGAACCACAAAGTCATCATGTACTTTGTATCCTTACCTATTGGCCAAACATTATAAATGGCATTTATTTGTGAATCGGCAAATATTTCTAATTTTCTACTGAGAACTGTATTGTTAGAATTTATTCTTTGTGATGCCAATTGGCTTCCTGCCGCTGCTTTTAACACCTGTTTGTGACTGTGGTGGATAATCCCGTTTGTGTCTTTTTCCGTTTCCAGATAATCAACCATAGTTTCCATGATAGTTTCCAATGAGTCTTTTACAAGCAGATTTTCAGTGTGCATCCAGGTATAAGACCAGAAGTCAAAGAACTGGCCTATAATACGGGGAAAGTTAAGGTCGTCGCCATAATTTCCCTCAACTCCCCAGCGACGGCCAAAGTAATCGCCATGACGATTATATCCTCCGTCTTTAAAATCAATAACATGTTCTTTCCAACACCCAAATGCAAATTTCTCGAGAGGAGTATAGTTTTCTCCTTTTTCGAGCGGTAGATTTTTTAGGTTTTTCAGAAGAATTTCAGCACTTAAATCCGGAGTTCTGGGTTCGTGCTGAAATCCCTGATACAATTGAGTTATTGGCGTGAATTTTTCCACCCACTGTTCCTGAGGAGTATTTTCATAATCATATTTAGGATTCTTGTAAAAATCTTCATGCCCCGGAATGTGATAGGTGATATAATCGAAACGAAAATCCCAACCTAAATGTTCTCCCCATGGAAACAGCCCTGAAGGCCCCTGAGTATTTTTATACCACCATGTTAGTGCTTCATCTGCAGCATCTTTGTACTTCGAATTATTTGATAGCTCACTCAACACATACAGCATTCTGTAAAGGCCATAATTTTCCAATACATCTTCACCGGATACGGTAAGCTTATGCAACTTTTCGCCCTCTAAAAAAGGGATATTTATAAAACTTGTGCCAGTATAATATAACCATCGGTGACCGGGTTCTGAATTTTCCTTTAATGGCGGTATTTGAGGGTAAGGAAGCATTTCCGGACGATCTGTATCACGCCGTAACATGGTTGCAAAAAGAGGAGAGGTATTTTCTCCGTATCTAAGATCGTCACGCCCATCTTCAATCATGGCATCTGCATAATCTTCCAATATTTTCAACAGGTCTGTTTGTGCCTGCAACGATGTTCCGGTTAAAGTTAAAGTCAAGACTATAATGAAGGTATTGAAAGCTTTCCTAATTTTTGGTTCCATAATAGTAATATTTTCTGTGTGTACAAATGCAACAAAATCTTAGATCTTTTTGTATAAATTAAGTGCCAAATTCTCATATTAAGTTATAACGAGTTCCTTCAATCGCCAGAGGTTTCTATATAGAATTGTAATGTTCTATAGGTGTCTATGGAGGGAAATCCGTTGCTAACCGGCTCTTGATTGAAACGATCGCTATCAAACATCGACTCACTTTTAAGTTGAGATTTGAGCGGTTCACCCTGCTCGCTTAAGGGATAGGTTCCCAGAGCGCGGCTTGGCGGATATGTACTATTTCCTTCGCGACGTACACCCCACCATTTTTTGCCATTGGGATCTTTATATAAATATATCGGATCTCCATTTTTACCCTGAGATGTAATGGGATTAATGTTGGCCAATGCTATGCTACAATCAAACGTCGGGTTCTCAAATCCAACTACGAAGCAATACCGTTTACCCCCGATTAGTTGCATATTTTCAGTAATGTCCCATCGCATGTAACGCAATTTACCAGAGGTGTCGCTTGAACTGGTTACGTCCATGGTCGGAAACTGACCACCGGTGGCTAAGAGCAGTGGTATATACGAAACGCCATCGACATAGTCATCCATCGCATGCCAGGATCCAAAACGACCAATTGCCTCGTCTCCATACACTGTACCATTGTCCTTAAGAACTGGTGTACCGGATACTTCAAAAATTTGCAGGATGACGTCTGCTCCGGGAGCACCTGTTTTCACAGCCTTATCACTTCCGCTAGTTCGAAGCACGATTGCATCCAGAGTGATATTCTGTTCCGGGTTAAAGATCAGTCCGAGGTCACGATTGCGCTGGTAATACCCTTCATCATTATTCCACTTTAGATTAAATTCTGAGTCGTTGCGAACACTTGTACTCGTGCTGCCGCCAGTGTCCGTATTGTCAAAATACAGATTAGCAGGTGTTTTCGACGAATCGTACGAATAATTCTTTCCAAGATCTGTTACGATAAGCCCTGAGGTCTGCGTATGTGCAAAATTTTCTTTTGTATTTGAATATGATTTTGACTGTAATTTCTTTTGAGAGTCAGTCTTAGACTCATAGGAGTGGCTATCAGATCCAACACAGATAACAATAAACAATGTAAAAATTAATTCAATATTATTCATTTTACTTCTTTTTTGACCGTTAAAATTACGGAGATTATTAAATTATAAACTAATAGTGTTAAAAAATGTGTCTTCATCCGTTTGATTATTTGTTATTATTCTGAGACTGTTTATCAAATCTTGAAAATTCAATAAGATCTTAATATTTTTCATCCTGAAAGTGATGTTTTTTGTTAATCTTTCTTTGTGTAAGGACTTGAAGATAAATGGATTGAGTATATCAGTTTTTAATGATATCCTCGATCTTTACCATATACATCTGTCTTTGATTGCCCTCATGGGTTGAATCGAAGATAACATACTTACCATCCGGGGTACATCGGGGATGCAGGTCGCATCGCCACTCTGATGAATGTTGGTTTTTAAATGAGATGGGTTCGTAGAACCTGCCCAGGTCAACTCTCCTTTTACTTGGCTGATGATACAAATACAGTTCCTGTATTCGATCCTCCCCTTGCGGATAAGTATCGTTCAGAATCCATTCATAATTGGTGTCGGGAACATAGGTGTTATGACCATTCTTTGGCATTTTCTCCGGATCAATGATCTTGTAGCTTTTGGTTTTATCTTTAAATTCATAAAAAGCTCTTTTGTCCGAGTCTTCAGGCCTACCAAAAGCTGTAATCATGTCATTTCTTTTCCATATGAAATGAGAAAAGTACCCCGCATCATTTAAAGCATAAATATCAGAGCCATCCAAATTTATGGTAAATGCACGTGTTTTGTATTTGGAATAGTATTTATCGGGATTTTCCAGAATATCTGGTCCTTTCTCTATTTTTAGCTTTTTACAGCGGTTTAAGAAAAATAAACGTGAGCTATCTGGGCTAATCAACAAATGATTAAAGTAGTGAAACCAATCAGAAACATCACCAAGTGGCCGGGGCACCTGAGCTATTTGTTTATAGCTTAAAATGGTTTTTGTTTCTCCCGTCAAAAGATCGATGGTGTAAATGCCTTCGTTATCCGGACTAAGATCCAGCAGGCCTGGATCTTCTACTCCTTTGTATCCATAACCCGGACGCATGTATTGAATTCGGGTAAAATTAGTGCCAACGCCAAACTTTCCGTTTGGTGCCAAGGTGTAAACAGGATGTGGCAGCACAAGTTCCTTTTTACTATGAATATTAACGATTCTGGAAATAAATTTTCCGTCTTTTCTATCGTTCCAAATCACTTCATCCTTAGAGCCAGGGATAAACTGTAACATACATCCCTGTTGCCATCCCCAGGAATGGGAAGTTCCCAGATCAATCCAACTATTGTTGTCTTGTAGATCTACCATTCCTATTTTAATAATGTCATCGGCAGTAGGAGTCCTAAAACAAAAATCAACCTCCATGCAGAGAGCATATCTACCTGTGGGATCTGTTTGTAATTTATCGTAATAACCAAACCAATGATGAGCATTGGTATTTGTAAGCCTGGTTACCTTTATTCCCTTTTCTAACAGGCCTTTGGCGAAAGATGGTGCAGCAATCAATCCGCCACCTGTAATAAATGCATTTCTAATAAATATTCTTCTTTTCATACTTTAATATCCAAATTGATTTTTTTACTGAATTTTTATCCGGCTTATGAACAAAGGCTATTCAATTGTGGCCAATTTGGTTTAACTCCACCTTTAAATATTTATTCCATAGATTTTGCATCGTCACTCATCAAAATAGAACAAGTTCTCTTTAGATTCTTTCCAACTTTCTCAATTATCAGGACACAACTCTGCCGGGTATTTAGGCCGGGTACAAAGTTGATATTGTTCGTTTGCTTATTCATTTTCCGGCTGGATTCGAATAATGAATAGCTGCCTGCTTCCATCGTCAGCAACTCCTCCAACCAGAATTTTATTGCTTTCTCGGTTCCATCGCGGTGCTCCGTCAATTCTGGTTACGCTGGCTTGTCCTGCACCATAGTAAGTTGGGATCATTGGTGTGTTGAAATGAACCTGATCGGAAAAACGATAAAATATATAATTTCGTTTTTCGGCTCTTGTATGGGCTTTATGGGCGACCACAAACCATTTACGATCCGGTGAGTATGCCTTGTCGTCACCGGGATTTGGGAATGTTCCGGTATCACCAATAGTTCCTTCTAACAATTTGGTATCTACATCATAAAGTTCCACGCCTCCCTCTCCTGCAACGGACAAAATGTTCCCATCTAACCATTCGGGATGACCGCCTTTTTTAATACGCTCCAAACCTGTACCGTCAGAGTGAATTACGCATGCTCCGTTGGGATACTTACCTTCTCCTTTTCCCCTTACGATAAAGGCAATACGATCACTGTTCCGGTTCCAGAGGGTATGGTGTACATAAATCGGGTAGTCTTCTGGAATGTCAAATAGCTCAGCCAGGGTTTTGTAGGAGACTAAAAGTTCTTTTGCACCAGTTTCAATGCTTACTTTAAAAAGTCCGTCGTTGTCTGGATTGGCAGGACCTTCCCGTCCAAAATCTTTTGCTCCCGCGTAAGATATAATTTCCCGCGAATGCGAAATCTTTCCATAGTTTATTCCGGCAAAACATTTGCCACCCGGGGCAACTCCTCCGTTGGCAACTGATTCATTTTCAAATCGGTATTCCCGAATTCGTTCTCTTTTTTCAATATCGTAAAGAACAGTAAAAACCAATCCTGTTTCCAGATCAAGGTCATTGAAAAAGAATTGTGTTTCAGGCGAATTCGGATTCCAGTATAGCATGGTTCCCTGCTGCAGGTTCCAGGCATAAGTTTTGTCAACCGGTATAATTTTGTAATCATTTTTTGTATCAATAAGAATTATATCGGCTGCCTCTCCTTTTTGCGGCATTCTTTTATAAAAATCGGTTTGAAGTGAAACGATGTACCTTTCACTTTTATTCCACGGTATGGTCAGGGCATGGCCAATATAGCCAAATAAGTGATGCTTGGGCCCGGCTGTTATTTGTTCCACTTCCAAAGTAATTTTTTTCTCCTGGGCTTTTAGATCAGTTGTTGCATAAATTACTGCAATTACAATACAAAGAATCTGAAATATTTTCATTAGGTTGATGTTGGTTTAGTTGTTCTAAAATATTAATTATTTACAAACATACTGTTTAAAGAAACAACTATGTAATATTTATAATTTTTTTAGAGATGCTATTTTTTAGTCAACAAAACCGCTTAAAACCGCTCGTTTACCACATTATTATAAATTGAACCAAAGGTAAAACGAAGTCCAAGTTCTCCTTCAACTTCATAAGTTGTTGCCAGTTTTCTTCGCTTTAAAAGTAAATCTTCCAAAGAAGTATCTCCTTTTGGAAGATAAAGTTGGTCATGAATTACTTGTGACTCCAACTCGCAATAAACCGAAAGTTGTTTTGTCAATCGCATCGAAAAAACGGATTTCAGCTTTAACCGGTTTTTACTGAAATCATGAAAATAATGTCTTCCCTCCAAACTTATTTCAACTCGTCCCCAGGGTTGCACCATTTCCAGGTTTAATCCCAGAGCTTCATAAAAAAGTGTTTCATTAAATTTGTTGTAAATGGTTTCTTCATTGTAATCGTAGGTATTAATTCCTGCGATATAACGCAGTGCAAAAACTTTCCGGCTGCTCACATCCCACGGAAAAATATTGTATTCTGCTCCCACATCAAATTTGAATGCGTTTTTTATATTTATATAATTTGTAGAAGAATAATCACCAAAAACTCCAGCAGACCATTTTGGGGTAAGGCTTTTAATATAATCTGCCGAAATGTTTGTTCGGGTTTGGCTATTGACAATTTTTTCCCCATCATCAAAAAAATTTTCACGGTCGATTTCATGGTTTGCTTCAATCTCCGTTTTCCAATTTTCAGTTACTTTTTCAATGCTAATTTCTGTTGCCAGTGAAAACTCGTTTTGGCTCGCTTCTTTGTCAAAATCACTTCCTGCCGACATTCTAACAATCCATAGATTCCATGGGTCGTCAACCGATTCCACAACAGTTTTGGTTTCTTTTTCATCTAAATCGATTTCAATTTTGCCCAAATCTCCCGATTTAGAATAATAATGAAGTACTCCAGTTTGTATCAATTTCAACAGTCCTTTTCTTCTTTCGTCCCTGGTTGCCGATTGTTCTGAAAAATATTCATATTCAATGTTTTGCTCTGCCAGTTTATTCATTCCAATAAAATTCAGGAAATATTTTGTACCACCACTTCCGGTTTGCGAACTGCTTGATAAAATATGAACATCGGCCTGTTTTGGGTCGCGTACAAACAACACAAATTTTAATTCCTGCCGCACAAAATCGAAATCGCAATGGTAACAATCGAGGAAGAAATTTAGGGTTTTTTTTGGTGTAGGTTCGTTTTGCCCAAATGATTGAAATTGAAACATCGTAAAGACAGATAATAGTATAATTGTAATAGACTTTTTCATGGTAAGGTTTTTATGGCTTTAAGGAAATATTGGATGTGAGAAAAATCCAGGCTCAAATTTCAATTAAAAAATAACCGATTTATGAACCCGACATTTTTATTCATAAACAAATCAATTTTTTTGTACTTTTTGAATCTCCCCTTTCGGGTTGAATCTTACTTCAATTTTTTCTTTCGATTTTCTTAGTTCAAGTTCATAAATGGCATTTCCGCCATCTTCTAATAAATCGGCATCTCGAATTTCAAAACCGCTGAAACTTGTTTTTAATGTACTCAGAATTGGAGCGGGTATTTCGCTGTTTCTTAAGTCTTGTGCATGTTTTAAAAGAGTATTTTTATCGTCGAACAAAAAAGCATGATCTTTGTCTTTAATTTCCCCTTTTAATTCATAAATGCCTTTACCGTTTTCTTCCTTAAAATTTGCGTCGTCAATATCCAATTCTCCATATTTATTTTTAATTGCAGTAACTATAGAAACTGGAACCTCACTATCTTTTAGTTCTTTTTCATAACGAATCAACTTACCATTACCATCAATCCAGAAATCATGATCTTTGTTCCCAATTTCGAAATTGATTTCGTACATTATTTTACCACCCTCTTCAAACCTGTCTGCATCATTTAAATCAAAAAGAGCAACCTTCGATTTAATGGTTTTTAAAACACTTTCAGGAACTTCACTTCCGTATAAATCCTGATGATGTTTTAGCATATTTCCGCGGTCGTCCAGAAATAATTCATTGTCTTTGTTATTCACTTCAAATTTTATCCGGTAGTTTCCTTTTTCTAACCTCCAGTCAGTATCGGTAGCATTTGGAAATTTTAATTGAAAGGCATTTAATACTACTGCGGGTACATTTTTTTGACTAATATCTTGTGCAAAAGTATATCCGGCAAATATTGTTAATAGTAGTAATCCAATAATTCGTTTCATTTTTTATAATTTAGTATATATCGTTTTTAATCAATATTATTTAAATAATTTTCCAGCTCGTCTATTTGGCATTCAAGCTCTTTTCCCATTCCGGATATTCTTTTAAAACCCTTTCCGGTGAACTTGTGTACCAACTATAACCATTTCTGCGTTCGTGACTTATTTCAGCCATCGAATTTTTCTTGATACCATCGCGACTGCAGAAAAAGGGCTTGCTGGTTTCTAAATCGTGGAAACGTCCCCATAATGGTGAAGCACTTGCATCTTCAACCACAATTCGGTTCTTTTTCCCATTTTTATCTGTTTCCCTTTCCAGTTTTATACCCTCAATCTTGTTGCTCTCAAACCATTGAACAGCGCCATTTACAGCAGCTATAATATCCTCTGAAGGATTTTCGATACTCATTAACAACAATGTTATGCCAACCGATTCGGAACCGCTAAAAGATGGAAGTTCGTAACTACGGGCTTTGGCAGGAGCAAGTGTGATTTCATCATGTTGGGCACACCAAACAGTAGGTTTATTATCAACAATTATTTGCGTTTTAACGATACAGTCAAGACCCTTTTTAAATGCTTCTTGGGCTTTTAATTTATTTTCCTTGCTTATTTGTAATGCTGTAAACTCTTCATTATCAGAAATAATTTCATCCAGAAATTTCAAAATGTTTACCATGGCATCGTCGTTATAAGTTATCCGGCAATAATAACCACTTCGTAAAGGATAGTACTGCGGCCATCCTCCATTTTTATATTGTGATATGAAAATATAATTCATTCCCTTTTCAAATGATTGTTTGTAGCGTTCATCTTTTAATTGAGAATAAACCTTTGCAAGAAATCTTAATTCTGTAATTGTTGCACTGTTGTCGAATGTTGCCCCAATTTCTTCCTTGTCATTTAAATAATATTTTTTTTCGGATGCCGAAAAAGGATGATGCCAGGCTTTGTTTTTCTCCCATCCACCAATTTCCTTTTGACTTAGCAATACATTTTCAGCCACCAATTTTGCTTCATCAGAACCATACCAATCAACAGGCATTTTGGTTGCCACATCTTTCCATCTTTTATTAAGATAGTTATCGGCTTTATTTTGTGCGAGAACCATATTTGTTGTTAGAATTGCGACTATTGAGAATAAATAGGCCAGTTTCATAATTTCACTTTTTTAGATTTAGTTTTTCCAAAGAAATGAAACGAATCTGGAAGCAAGTGGGAACGATTCTGGAAAGAATCTGGAATTTCCTAAATTGAATAAAACAGAAAATTTATATACTATTCCGGCTCAGAACCAACTTTAAAAATATGCTCTCCTGTGTATGAGTATTTTATAGATAAGCCTGACACATCGGTAATGGTTTTTGCAATTGCCAGTCCTAAACCGGTTGAACCTGTTTTATTCTGACTTTTACTAAATCTTTTAAATATTTCATCAGTTGACAAAGCTGGTTCATCGCTTGTGTTTTCGATTGTAAATTGAGATGAAGATAATTTTATAGCAATTTCTCCACCCGGTTGATTGTGGATAATCGCATTTTTTACAAGATTCATGATTAAAATTTCAGCAAGGTTTTTATTCATCTTAAAAATCAAATCTCCCTCTTTTTTATAATTTATTTCAATTTTTCGATATTCAGTAAAATCTGAAAAATCGTTTATTATTCTGGTGAAAATATCATCGAAGTTAACTTGTTCTTCAACCAAAAACTGTTTGTTTTCTATTTTTGAAATCAGTAAAAGAGATTTATTCAGGTCGGCCAGGCTTTGAAGTGTTTGAATTATGTTGCCTATTTTTTTAATGTTTCCATCTGACAAATCTTTTTCGTCGGCCAGCAATTCGAGTTTGTTAATTCCAATGGCCAATGGTGTTTGTAATTCGTGCGAGGCATTTTCGATAAATTGCTTTTGACTGGAGTAGACATCAACATTATCTTTTAAAAGTTTCAGAATAGTTTCGTTTAGAATTGAAAATTCCTTAATTTTAGTTTTTGCCGGCTCATTTAACGAACCTTTGTCGAGCCGGAAATCTTTCAGATAATTTAATAGCTCGTAAAAAGGTTTCCATGCATTTTTCAATACAAAATTATTGACCAGCAAAATACAGATTAACAAGAATAAATACAGCCATAACAAAGAAGTAGCCAGTTCTTTTATAAGTTTGTTACGGTCTAATTCCTGCGAAATAACTTGCATTTCGTAATACAATCCGTCTTCTGCAACAAAAGCAGTTGTTAGCAAACGGTTACTTTCAAAAATGTTTTTTACAGTTGAAAAAATAAGTGTGTCTTTGTACGTATCTCTTATTTGCAATGCATATTCTTCGTTTACACTTTTTACAATGTAATTTTTGTCTCCAAAAGAATCTTGCGGAATAAGTTGCGAATCATCTTTTAATTTGTCGATTATAAGAATTTTATAATTGGCAAGACCTTCGTCGATGGTAAATTTTACCTGGTTTAAAAGTTGAAAATAAAAAAGCACAGCCCACAAACTTACGATTGCAAACAAGGTTGCCGACAAATAAAAAAGCGTGTAATTTAAAAGTTTCATTTTGAAGTCAGTTTGTAACCCATTCCATAAACTGCGCTAATTTCCACCTTTGCACCGTTGATACGAAGTTTTTTTCTGAGGTTTTTAATTTGTGAATAGATAAAATCGAAATCATCAGCTTGGTCGATGTAATCGCCCCAAATGTTTTCGGCAATTGCCGATTTCCGTGTTATCCGATTTTTATTCATCATTAAAAAAACAAGAATGTCCAGTTCTTTCCGGTTAAAAATTACAGATTGATTGTCGATAAAAACCAAACGTTCTTCAATGTCAATTTTCAGGTTTTCTAATTCAAGCAGCTTGTGGCCATCCATTTTATTTCTGCGAATTACAGATTTTATGCGGGCATTCAACTCCGCCAGGTGAAAAGGTTTGGTAAGATAATCGTCGGCTCCCAAATCCAACCCTTTAATTTTATCGTCGAGCGAATTTTTTGCTGAAATAATAATAACGCTGTCGGCTTTATTTAAATTTTTTAACTCCTGCAACAATTCAAGTCCATTTCCTCCGGGCAGCATAATATCCAATAAAATACAGTCGTAATCGTACGATACAATTTTATCCAATCCCGAGTTAAAATTATTGGCTGTTTCTATATTGTAATTTTCATCTTCCAGAAATTGTTTTATCAATTCCAGCATTTCAGGTTCATCTTCAATTACGAGAATTTCATTTATTTTTTTTGTGATTATAAGAAGCAATGCTCTCACAAAGGAAGATTTGTTTTTTACTTCGAAGTTTTTTAAAACCTTAAAGGTGTGATTCGTAACGATTAAAATCCGGACTCTTCGGTTTTTTCTCTTTTGAAAACAACAAGAAATTCTCTGGTAGTTGCCCCCTGGAAAAAAAAGGCTCCTGAAGTAATGGGTTCCATTTTTATTAAATCCCATCCTTTGTTTCCCCAAGTTTGGAATTTTTTGTCCAATTCTTCCTGAAATTTTTTTCTTCTTAAATGAGTGATAGTGATGGTTAGTAGTTTATATTCAAATTTTTTCATGTGATTTTCAATTTATTCTGTTAAAATTATTTATTGGAAACTGTTCTTTTTATTCTCAGCAATTAGAGAACAGTTCTTTAATCCTTCGGGTCGTAATCTGGATTCACCTCAGGAAATTTAGCATTTGAATCGGCCAGTTTTGTATTGAGAATTGCTTTTAATTCGGCAACTTTCTCTAAATTTTGATTGGCAATATTTGTGGTTTCGCCGGGGTCATTGGTCAGATTAAAAAGCTTAGTTTGCATGTCTTCGTAATGAATCACCAGTTTCCAATCTCCTTTTCGAAGTGCCGAACCCGGTTTCCACGCACTGCCATGATAATGTGGATAGTGCCAGAATAGTTCGTCTCTTTCTAAATTTGTGTTTTTGGTGAGAGCTGGCACAAGATTTTCACCGTCGTTTTTTTCATGCTGAATTCCGGCAAGACTTAAAATAGTGGTAAAATAGTCCATGCTTATAGCAGGATCTTCCTCAAATCTTCCTGGATTAAAAACCTCAGGGCCTTTAATTATCAATGGAACTCTGATTCCCCCCTCGTAACACCAACCTTTTCCGGCTCGCAACGGACCATTATTTGTTGGTGCATTTTTCCTTGTTAAAGTTGAAAGTCCGCCATTGTCGCTGGTGAAAATTACCCAGGTATTTTCGTCCAATCCCTGTTCTTTTAATGCTGCCAAAACTCGCCCAACATTTTCATCCATTGCAGCCACCATCGACGCAAAAGCAGCATTTTCCTGAATAAGTTTAGTCCAGCCGTCGCCTTCTTTTTTATGCGGAACTTCATTTAAATTCAACTGCTCGCGTTTGGCTTTATATTTTTCAATGTGCTTTTTTGAAGCCTGAATAGGAGTATGAACCGTATAAAAAGCCAGGTAAAGTAAAAATGGATTTTCTTTATTTTTAGCGATAAATTTTATGCTTTCGTCGGTTAATCGGTCGGTTAAATATTCACCTTCAGGACCATCGGAAAGTTTAGGATTTTTGTAAGGAGAATAATAACCTCCGGGAGGGCTGCCTTTTTCGTGGCCACCAATGTTAACGTCGAATCCCTGATCTTCTGGAAAAAATCCTTCGTCGCCCAAATGCCATTTACCAACAAAGCAGGTTTTATAACCATTTTCTTTTAGCTTCTCTGCCAGTGTAATTTCTTTGAGTGCCAGTTCTGTTCCATCTTGTGGTCCAAGTAGTGGTCTTTTTTTTGGATCACTTCCCGGAATCCAGTCGGTAATATTTACACGGTTGGGGTGTTTGCCTGTCATTAATGCGGCGCGGGTAGGACTGCAAACCGGGTTTGCAGCGTAGGCATTTGTAAACCGAACTCCTGATTCTGCCAGTTTATCAATATTTGGAGTGTCGTAAAAACTTTCGGGATAGTTACATTTTACATCAGCCCAACCTAAATCGTCAACCAGAATAAATACGAAATTGGGTTGTTGTTTCTCGTTTGTACAAGAGAATAAAAAGAAAATCATTGTTATTAGAAAAAGATACTTTTTTGCCATTTTTATTGAATTTAAATTTAAAAAACGATTTTAAATATTAAAATTATTATTGCTTCTGAATTTTGGTTTTCAAGGAAACAGCGTTTTTAAAAATTGATTTAATCCACAAACAAACACATTTTCCTTTACCGGATACATATCAGAAATTGGCGCAATAACATACACCATTTCTGCACCCACATCGTTAATTGCTTTCCAAAAACCTTTTGTTAATTGCGGGGCGGTTGAAGCTTTACATTCAACTGCAATAACTTTTTTACCTCTCGTTAAAACCAAATCCAATTCATGCCCCGATGCTGTCCGGTAAAAATAAGGGGTCCAATCATGGGCAATACTAAGGATATTTTCGATTACATATCCTTCCCACGACGAACCAAAAATTGGGTTGCCTAATAAATCATTAAAGCCATCTATTTGTAACAGTCGATGAAGAATTCCCGAATCCCGAACAAAAATTTTAGGTGATTTAACAAGGCGTTTTTTTACATTTACAATAAACGGCTGAAGCGTGCGCAAAACAAAAGTTTGTTCCAATAAATCAATATATCTGCGAATGGTCGGATGTGTGAGACTCAAAGATTCTCCAAGTTTAAAAGAATTTAGGATTTGACCTTGACTATGAGCACACATTGTAAGTAACCGGCGCAGTTGAAGCGCAGGAAGTTGAAATCCTAACTGAGGAATATCCCGCTCGATATAAGTTCTAATAAAATTTTCTCGCCACAAGTTGCTGTCACTGTCATTTGCCGACAAATAACTTTCAGGATAACCACCTCTAAACCAGTGTTTATAAAGTTCAAATTCTTTCAAATACCCGATTTCGGAAATTGAGAATGGAGTCAATTCTATTAAACCAATCCGGCCAGCCAATGTTTCCGCCGAATTTGAAATTAGTTCGCGCGACGCAGAACCCAAAAGGATAAACCGGCCGTTTCTTCTGTCTTCGTCAATTATACTTCTTAATATTGAAAACATTTCAGGCATTTTCTGAATTTCGTCAAGGCAAATTGTGGATTCCTTATTGTTTTTAATAAACAAATATGGATCTGACAGCTTATTCAGGTCCGACATATTTTGAAGATCCATATATAAAAAATTTGGAATTTTTCCTGCAAGCATTTTTGATAACGTGGACTTACCACATTGTCTTGATCCTAAAAGTGCAACAACAGGAAATACTTTAAGGTTTTGAAAGACAAAAGATTCTATTTTACGTTGAATTAAAGCGTGCATTTTGAAAATTAGATTTACAATTTGCATAAAAATATAAAAACTATTACATATCAGCAAAAATAGATGTGTTTTTGCTTAAGGTAAATTCCTTTAAACTTTTAATTTAAATTTTGATTTCAAACTCATATCTTTGAAAGAACCTAAAACTTTAGAAATGAACCGACGAAATTTTTTACATTACACCGGAGCAGCTTCACTAATTTCAACAGGAATAATTTCACCTGTAACTTTGTTGGCAAACAAACCTTTCCATGAATTTAAAGGATTTGAGAGTTTGCAAAGTAGGTCTGTGTAAATCGCTCGCCGTTTTCAGCCAATTAATCAATATTTGGTGTGTCGTAAAAATTTTCAGGATAATTACATTTTACATCTGCCCAACCCAAATCGTCAACTAAAATAAATACAAAAGTTCGGTGGTGCTTTTTTTGTTGAACAAGAAAATAGAACAGAAAGGAGTAAAATTGCGGATAGACTTCTGATAGACATTTTGAATTGTATTCTTTCAAAAATACAATTTCAAAACAGTTATAAGAAATTAGATTTACAAATTCAACAATTCCTCCTTCTCAAATTCTTTTCTAATCCTTTTGTGGTTATTCCAGAACCTTGTTTCCATTTCAGAAATGATTTTCTGAAATTCAGGTAGTTTCCTAATATTATCATAAACCGGATCATCCATATAGTTTCTGATAATTGCATATTTAATATTTACAGCGGCATTTAAATCTAGTCTTAAGTGTTCCAGCGCCTTTTTGTGGTCTCCTGTTAAAGAATATACTCCGCATAATATTCTATTAATTCTAAATTCCTGTTGAGATTCTGCGTAAGATAAATACTGTTTAATTTGTTCTACTGATTTTTCTACTTCACCTAACTCCGAATAAATTACAGCAATTCGACCGGAATACATTCCATTATAATTTGAAATTTCTTCTCCTAAAATCATCTCACGCCATTGTTTAAAATGGTTATATGCTTCCTCATATTCTCTCATTTTATAACAGGCTTTCCAAAGTTGGTTTATTGCCAAATAATTTATGGAATCTTTTTTCAGTATTTCGATTGTAAGATTCTTAACGTTTAAATAGTCTCCATACTGACCGGATGAGACTAAAATGTCCAGGTTCAATTCAGCTAAATAAATTAACGAATTTGTGTGACTGGGATCAATTTCATGGCATTTATTGTAATTTTCTTTGGCAAGTTCAAAAAAACCCGAAATACGAAGTGCATTGGCCAAATAATTGTATGTGTCAGCAACACTTACTGTTGAAGAAGGATGATCGCTTAGCGATATATTTAATCGCATCGCTAAAAGTGCAGATTTTAAAGATTTTTCGTGATCTCGTATGACTCCATAACAAGCATACAAATGGCGAAGTGCCCGATACGAATTAGGGTTAAATTCCAAAGCTTTTTCTAAGAACTCAATTGCCTCTAAATAATTATCTATGTTTAGATAATAATATGCTTTTGCAATCCAGCTCATGTCCAGTTGGTAGTCATTCAAAATTGCAAAATCCGCATTATTTAATATTTGTAAAGTAAATTTTTTTTCACTTAATCTAATGTCCAGTTGGTAATAGCAATATGCAAGCTCGGCGTAAGCCAGGGCGAATTCATCATCTTGTTCAAGTGCTTTTTTAAAATATTCAACAGCATTGAAATAATCGTTCCTGTTTTTTGCATTATCAGATATCATCTTTCCTTTCAAATAGAGCTCATTTGCTATGATGTTTTCAGTTGGTTTTTTATTTATTCTTTCCTGTTCTTCATTTGTAATTTTTGCATGAATCCCATCTGCGATGTCTTTCGCTACTTTAATCTGCAAACTGATAATCTCTTCAGGTTTTTCACGGTAATTGTCCTGCCAGATAATCTTATCGTTTGGTACATCAATCAATTTAACATCCAGGTAAATTTCTTCTTTAGGTTTTTGACAACTGGCTTCGATAATATAATTAATATTCGATTCAGCTGCTATTTCTTTATATGGTGGTTTTGGTTTGTCCCTGTATTTATCCATTGATGAAGTTCCTACTACTCTTAAATCATTGATTTTAGAAAGGTTACTGATAATGTTTTCTCTTAATCCAAAAACAAAATGATTTATAGTTGAATCGTTACTGATATTTTCAAATGGCAATGCGCCAACAGATTTTTCAAGAGTTTGCTGTTTAGATGTATATGATTTAAATAATACAAATAGAACAATTGCAAAAAAAACTACAAGTATGGTTGAAGTAAGGATTTTAGTTAACCGGATTTTGTTAGCTTGAACAGAAATATGGTCTCCCTCAGTTCTGTCCCCAACTTCTCCGGGGGGATAGCCATAAAATTCGTGGAACCGTTTTATAAAATAAGATATGTTAGCAAATCCAACTTTATAAGCTACTTCAGAAACCGTAAAAGAGGTATGCCTTAAAATTTCCTTTGCTTTTTTTAAACGTATTTGGCAAATAAACTGGCTTACTGTAATTTTTGCATTTATAATTACTTTTCGGTGAAGGTTCGAGCGGCTCATGCTCAACTCTTTTGCCAATCCTGAAACACCAAAATGTTCGTTGGATAAATTTATTTCAACAATTTTAGTGATTTTGTTTATAAACTCATTCTCGTGTGAATGTGATTCAGACATTGTTTTGTTCTTGAGCTGTTGAAAAATGGTTTTAAAAAGTTACGACAATATTGTTACATGGCAATGTTTTTTAAAAATTTACCTAATTTTTTATTTGATCTCCAAAAGCAGGTTCCGCACAACCAGAACCTGCTTCAAACAAATCACCTATAAAATGGAGGTTAATTATCATTATTATTGGCCAAAATTTCGATCATCTCGGAATATCCTTTCATACTAATTAAGCTATTGTCTATTTTAGCTGGTTCAATACCACCAAGAAATTCTATACGATTCCAATCCAGACTCGCTCTTTCTTTATTACCAAGCTCAAAATGACATATTCCGCGTAACATTAACAAGGCTTTGTCATTTGGCATGTAATTTATGCCTATATTATAATGCCGTAGCGCATTTTTAGGATTATTATTGACAAATAAATGCTTGCTACCCTTTTTATGACAGCGGGTTGCTGCCTTAGTAAAATAATTTAGGATTGTATTACGTTCATGAGCCCCAAACATAAATGCTACTTCCTTTTTTATGGCAACAGGTTCGCCATCTTTTAAAGCCGGATTCCACATTCCGTTAGTAGTTTTTAATACCCGAATCACTTCTTTATCTAATTCAGTACATACACTGTTAATGACCTTGAAATCGGTTAAATTGCCCGACTTGGTTACAGTAAACTGAACAATTTCGGTACCTTCTTTTTGGCATTCGGCAGCAGATTTCGGACATACTACATTTTCTAAAAGGTAATTATTAACCAATATAGAATTATCGGCAGTAAGAATAGCACTTACTCTTTCATCCCCTTTAAATTTTGGTGAAATTACATCATTTTTATCCATCAAATTTTGTGCATTACTTTGTACAAATACAATTGAGGATAAAATCAGACAGAACAGGAAAATTACATACTTTTTCATGGTATTATTTTTTAAAAGTTAAACATTGAATTTGTTGATGTAAAGGTCGGTCAAGGGGTTTGGCAACACTAAACAGTTTTGTAGTTAATAGTACAAAGTTTCTCGAATTCAATAAAAGAAATGTCCAACAGATAAAAATTATGTTGCAAGTGTGGTTTTTTCCCAGATGAAATTGACAGGAATTTTTAATTTGAGCGTTCAAACATATATCTTTGATAAAACTAACTTTATTTCAAATGAACCGACGAAACTTTTTACATTACACGGGAGCAGCCTCATTAATTTCAACCGGAATAATTTCACCTGTAACTTTGTTGGCAACCAAACCTTTTCCTGAATTTGAAGGATTCGAGGGTTTACTAAAAAACCTAATTAGTTTGAATGATGGTCTTGTTCCAAAAATTATGGATTTGCAGGAGAGCGATCCAAATTCGAAATATTTTGGGGGAGTTTGCGATAGCTGGAAAATTTATACGCCTGGTTCTACCGGCGGATTAATAAAAATACTTGCTTGCTCTTTTACTCAGGAAAATTCAGAATATTTTTTAGATGAAAAATTGGTTGATTCGATGATTTTGGCCGCAAAACAGCTTTTAGAAGTTCAACATTCCGATGGAACAATCGACTTACTTTCTACAAATTTTCATTCAACACCCGATACCGGTTTTGTGGTTGAACCACTTTGTGCCTGCTATAAATTATTGAATCAAACTCAATTTGACGGGAAACATGAATTACTTGGTTTATTAGAGAAGTTTCTGAAAAAAGCGGGCGAAGCTTTTATTGTAGGGGGAATTCATACTCCAAATCATCGGTGGGTGGTTAGTATGGCACTTTCCCGGTTGAATGAACTTTTTCCAAATAAAAAGTATGTAAAACGAATTGATGAATGGTTGCGCGAAGGAATTGATATCGATGCCGACGGACAATACGAAGAACAAAGTACATACATCTACACTCCGCTTACAAACCGGTGTTTGGTAACCATGTCGAAGTTGTTGAAGCGATCGGAATTATTGGAGCCTGTTCGTAAAAATCTGGATATGACTTTGTATTATATTCATCCAAATGGCGAGGTTGCAACTGAAGCTTCTGGCAGGCAAGACCAGTTTCGGGTGGGATTTATGGAGCATTATTATGTTCCGCTCAGATACATGGCGCTAAAAGATAAAAACGGACAGTTTGCAAATCTGGTTAATCAAATTGAAAAAACGGTTCCTGAGAAACTACTTTCCTACTTGGTTTATTTGCTCGAAGATCCTGTTTATAAAAGTGAATTACCAAAAACCAAAACTTTACCTGATAATTATATTAAGGAATTTCCACATTCAAATTTAGCCCGAATAAGGCATGGTAATGTCGATGCAACCATTCTGGCAAAAAACCCAACATTTTTTACTTTAACAAAAGGGAAAGCGGTACTAGCTTCTCTTCGAATGGCTTCGGCTTTTTTTGGCCGGGGACAGTTTAAAACCGAAAAAGTGGAAAGGGTAGGAGACAGTTTTATTTTGAAATGGAATTTTACCTGGGGCTATTTTCAACCGCTCCTTGAAGGTGAAAAACCAAATTACGAATTACCGTTTGATATTGATCGACGACGACGAGAAAAAAGCGAAGTTCAACATGCAAATGCACAAATTATAATTTCTGAAAAGGATGGTGTTTTTGAATTGGATTTTGAAGTTAGTGGAACTGAGAATGTACCACTTGCTATTGAAATGGCTTTTCGAAATGGAGGAAGTTTAACCGGAGTTGAAAAATCCTCACACGAAAATGGAGCTTTTCTTTTTAAAGAGGGAAAAGGAAAATATCGGTTTGAAGACGATGAAATTGAATTTGGTATCGGACATGTTGAGCACGAGTGGATTCGTATTCGAGGAGGTTTGGAAAAACCAGATGGTGATTGTGTTTACCTAACCGGTTTTACACCATTTAAAAAGAAAATTACAATTGGATAGAAAGAGGTGTCCAAAAAGTATTCGACCAAAGTTCTTTCGTCACCCTGAATTTATTTCAGGGTCTGTATTTCAGAACATTGAGATTCTGAAATAAATTCAGAATGACGTTTCTAACAGCTATTTGGACACCCTCTTCCTGAGTTCCGCACTGGGACACCCAAATCAAAAATCAAATAATTTTGACAAATATTTCTGCTCTTCATTAAGCAATAAGGTTTCTTTTGATGTGTTGCCACCAGTAGGATCTGTAATGTATACCGAGTAGATTGTCTTTGCAATTTCTATAGCTTGCTCACAGCTTATATTCGCATTCTTATGATAAAGTTGGCGTTCGAGTTCTTTGTAAATTTTATATGCAACAAAATTTATTGTGATGTGAGCTTCAATTCTGCGTTGCAACCTGTGGAAAATAGGCCTAATCTTTAAATCATGCTTAGATACCCTGAATGCTTTTTCAATTTTCCATAAATGGCTGTAATTATCAATAACATCTTCTTTGTTTAACGATGTATTTGTCAAGTATCCTTTGAGCCCATCCCAACGGGCATCTTCTTCAAATTTTGCTCTATTTATACTTATTTCAACATCTCCTTTAAGTTTTAAGTACTTATTGTAACCTCTGTTATTGATATTTGATTTTGTTAATTTCCCTGAACTGATTTTCTTTTCAAGCTTTATAAGCCCTTGTTCTCTATTGTGCTTGTCCTTCTTGGCCCGTTTATCAGAATAACTTAATATCAGTTTTAACTGTGGCTCCTTATCGATAATGAAACTCTGTCCATTTTCTAATCTCACTGATAGTATTTTATCTTTTATTTCTTTGCCCTCATTCTTAATCCTTGCTCCCAATATAAATTCATACCCTTTTTCTTGAAGGTCATTAATGTTTGATTTTGACAGTAAACCTGAATCTGCAACTATGACCAAGCTTTTTATATCATATCTTGATCTGAAAGAATCAATTATAGGAAGCATCGTATGTCCCTCAAATTTATTCCCTTCATGGATTTCATATGCCAGCGGATATCCGTCTGTACTGACAAGGAGCCCCAATACTATCTGAGGGTTCTGATGCCTTCCTTCCTTTGAAAATCCCCGCTTTCTTATTTCATCTTCATCATCTATTTGAAAATAAATCGTAGTAACATCATAGAAAACAACATTGATAATTCCATTTAAGATTTTCAATGTGTGCTGATAACTGATTCGCTGGACAATATCTTTCTGTTCTTTATAGAGAAGGTCTAAGTATCTATAAATCTTATCTTCACTAATATCCAAAGAGAAGTACCTCTTTAGGTATTGCGATGTTTTGAGTTTGCTTGCAGGATGAGAGAGCCTGACAATAACCAGATGCTTCAACAACTCGCTGCTTAATTCATCAAAACCAATTTCTGTATAGATTTTCCCTAAAAGAAGGTTAACTCCTTCAATGGTTATGCCTGTTATACTTTTCTTTACTGTTTTAGCAAAATCCTAGTCTTGAAAACTGAAGGTTTGCTGCCCTTGATAAGTTTTAATATACTCTTTCCCCTGTGAATACAATTGCTCAATCTCTTTAATAATTTTTGAGCTTCCTATGGTTTTGATTACTTTGTAGCTCCCGGTACTCTTATCAATAACCTGAATACTGACAACTCCACTTTTATTCTTCTTTTTCCTAACAAACATGAAGCAAATATAGCCCTGGGACACCCAATCTGCAACAAAAAAATAACTATCACATTGATTGTGTGTCAATTAAGTGTTTGGCGCAAAAAAACGTGCGGAACTCAGGAGAAAATTACAATTGGATAGAAAGAGGTGTCCAAAAAGTATTCGACCAAAATTCTTTCGTCACCCTGAATTTATTTCAGGGTCTGTATTTCAGAACATTGAGATTCTGAAATAAATTCAGAATGACGTTTCTAACAGCTATTTGGACACCCTCTTTATTTACTACTCATTATTTACTCAACTCTGCAAAATACTTATAAAATAAAGGAATGGTTTTAATCCCATTGTAAAATTGTTCAAGCGGATAGTTTTCGTTTGGCGAGTGGATTGCATCTGCTTCCAAGCCAAATCCCATTAATACCGATTTAATTCCAAGTACTTCCTCAAAAGTTGAGATAATCGGAATACTTCCTCCGGAGCGTACTGGTACCGGACGTTTGCCATAAACATCAGTGTATGCTTTTTCAGCTGCTTTATATGCCGGAATATCAATTGGGCAAACATAACCTTGTCCGCCGTGTAACGAAGTCACTTCTACTTTTACACTTTTTGGTGCAATACTTTCGAAATGTTCTTTAAATAAATCAGCAATTTTTAGATGGTCTTGATTTGGTACTAAACGGCACGAAATTTTTGCAAATGCTTTTGAAGGCAAAACGGTTTTTGCACCTTCTCCGGTGTAACCTCCCCAAATTCCGCAAACATCAAAAGTTGGTCTTATTCCCGTGTGTTCCATTGGAGTGAAACCTTCTTCCCCTGCCAACTCTTTCACATCGATAGCTTTTTTATATTCTTCCGCGCTGAAAGGCGCTCCACCTAATAATTCCCGTTCTTCAGCAGAAACTTCCATTACATCGTTGTAAAAACCGGGGATAGTAATTTTACCGGTTTCGTCCACCATTTTGGTAATCATAGATGAAAGTACGTTAATTGGATTTGCCACGGCTCCACCAAATAACCCAGAATGTAAATCACGATTTGGGCCGGTTACTTCAACCTGCCAGTAGGCTAAACCACGCAAACCAGTTGTTATTGAAGGAATATCTGCGGCAATCATTGAAGTGTCTGAAACTAAAATTATATCGGCTTTTAACATTTCTTTATTGTCTTCACACCATTTCCCCAGGCTGGGGGAACCAATTTCTTCTTCACCCTCTATCATAAATTTCACATTGCACGGGAGTGTGTTGGTTTTTACCATCAATTCAAATGCTTTTGCGTGCATCATACTTTGTCCTTTGTCATCGTCGGCACCGCGGGCAAATATAATTCCATCACGAACTTCCGGTTCAAAAGGAGGTGAGTCCCATAAATCAATTGGATCAACCGGCATAACATCCATGTGGCCATAAACCAGCACAGTTGGTAGTTTTGGGTCAATTATTTTTTCTCCGTATGTAACCGGGTTTCCTACAGTTTCATAGATTTCAGCTTTGTCGGCACCCGATTTTAAAAGCATATCTTTCCAGTATTCTGCTGCTTTGTACATATCGGGTTTGTGGCTTGAAATTGAACTTATTGAAGGAATTCTGATCAATCCAAAAAGTTCATCTAAAAATCGGTTTTTGTTTTCTTCAACGTAATTGTTAATGTGTTTCATGGTCAATTATTGATAATTTTAGTATTATTTTGAATTGGAAAAAATAAGCTTTTTTGTTGTATTAATAAAATGTAAATGTCATAAAATCCGACATACCAAAAAGGGCAACCAAAAAAGTTGCCCTTTGATAAATCTTGAATGTATTGCTTATTCAACAATTTCTTTAAATTTTGCATTTTCGAAATACTTGGCAAACTCCATGTCAACTTTCGCTTTTGCTTTCATATCAGCATTAATTTTACAAGCTTCAGCTAAACTTTCGTAAAGTAAATTATCTTTTGCCGAGCGGGCAGCAACAACAGCTTTCAAATATTCTTTCATATAACAATTCGGACGTTCAAATGCTTCTAAATCTTTTAAAGCACCATTATTGTCGCCAGCTAATATTTTAGCAAGGGCTGTATTTACATCAGCATCTTTACTGTAATATTTAACCGCTTTATCGTATTCTGCATTTTTTACGCTTACAATCCCAAGGTTATAATTTACTTCGTTGCCTGCACCTGCGGCAGCACCAAACAATGTTTCTGCTTTATCTACATCACCTTCTTTAAGAGCAATTGCACCTAAATTATTTTTTACGATTGGTTCGTTGTTTTTTAATTTTTCTGCTTTTTCAAACAATGGTTTTGCATCGTCATATTTCATCTGCTTAGCCAAAACATAACCAGCGTTGTTTGGCCCCCTCCAGTCGTCGGGATAAACAGAAATGAAAGAGTTGTATATTGAAAGTTGTTCATTTAAATCTTCAAACAAGGTAGCTGCATAAAGTAATTCAGCTGGATTTAAAGATGCAGGATCAGATTTTGCAAGTGCTTTTAACTCTTCATCGGTTTTCCCAATCAAGTCAACGTTCGTGGTCATTTTTGCCCTACGTAATTTTGGGAGGATATCTTCAGCAACAGCGGTAAAAGCCTCAGAAAGGTTTTTGATTTCACGTTCGCGAACTTCCGGATCGTTGTACATTGAAAGAACACGCATAATCAATTCTTTATCCTGAATATTTGATTTTTCCATTAATTCTTTAAATCCGTCCCAGTCTTCAGGAGTATATTTGGTTTTCAATTCAATATCAACACCTGCTTCTTTTAATTTTTTTGCTAAAAACTCAGAGGAGGTTTCTTTACGTTTTGCAGCTAAATTGGTATTCAAATCAAGTTCACCATCGGGCGAAGCGTATGCAGAAACTTCCACACCTTTTAAATCAATTCTTTCTTCTTCGTTTGCTTTTTTAGTGTAATCTTGAAGAGCGGTAACATCATTTGCTCCGGTTTCGTCAGAACGAAGATTTGATCTGTTAATCAGGTAATGAATGTCTGCTTCCAATTGGTCAGGGACAATTCTTTGGAAAGCATCAATATTAGGATCATATTTACCAGAAGTATTTGCTTCGCGGGTTACTCCAAGAATTGGTTTTGGGTAATTAGCAACCATTTCGCTTGTTGCAAGAACACCGTCAGCAATTTTAATGGGGTCAAAATCCAAGGTTTTTTTGCCCTGCGAAGCTGTAATGTTCACATAAAGTTCCGACTTGCTCATTGCTTTTGCAAAATCAACAGCATCTTTATAACTGACGTTCCCACCAGTTGTGTAGCTGATAACTTTGTTATTTGCTTCTACTTTTTCTCCCTGTACAGTCACAGGTTCGTAGGCAGTTTCGCCACCTTCGTATTTTAATACAGGAGTTGCAACTAAAGTAGCTTTTTTACTGAAGTATTTAGCTGGAAATTTCCCGTCGATGGCCAAATCTACTTCTCCGGCATGAGCTTCAAGGATTTCTGGCGTTACTTTGAATTGTAATTGGTCGGCATTTTTTTTCATTTTTTGCAGCCCGGCACAACCCGAAAATAGTACAGCTACCAATGCAATTAAAACTAAAGGTTTAAAGTTGAAATTTTTCATAATAGTCAATATTTTAAATTATTTTTAAATGATTCGGTTTATTCAACAAAAATAGTAAGCTTTTTAGTATTTAAAAGAAGCTTTTCAAGTTTTTTATCACAATATTAAGCGGTTTATGCCTAATTTATAATCACTTTTAAATATTGCATCTTTTAAAAGCCTAAAATGTTCTTCATTATGTACAAAATCGATTTTATTAGTATCGATTACAAGAATAGGAAAAGTAGTTATTTGTTTGAAAAAATTAAAATACCCCTGCCTGATTTTTTCGAGGTATTCCGGGTCAATATTTCTTTCATATTCCCGTCCGCGCATTTCAATATTTTTTAGTAGCTTTTTCGAATCAGCATGAAGATAAACGTATAAATCGGGTTTGGGCATCGATTCAAAAATAATATCAAATATTTGCCTGAATAAATGGTACTCGTCGTCCTTCAAAGTATTTTGGGCAAAAATAGCCGATTTCGCAAAATAGTAATCGGCTATTAAGAACGGGTGAAAAAGGTCGAGGTCGAGAACTTGCTTTTTTATCTGGTTGTACCGGTCGGCGAGAAAAGATAATTCCAGAGGGAACGAATAACGCTCCTTGTCGTTGTAAAATTTAGGTAGAAACGGATTGTCGGCAAATTGTTCCAAAACAAGTTTAGCGTTAAACTCTTGTGCCATTTTTTTGGCCAGTGTAGTTTTTCCTGCACCAATATTTCCTTCAATAACTAAAAACCGCATTCTGTATTACTGTCTTTTAAAATCAAATAGTCTATGAAATCCAAAAATAACTTATATTCTTTTATTTGAAATTTTTTGGCATGATTTACATTAACTTTTTTTCAGACCTGATTTTTTTGTCCTTTATGTTTCCCCAAAAATAGCCAACTATTAAGCAGATTGCAAAACCCAGAGACAGCATAGCCCAATTGTATTCCGGAAATAACAAAAATAGCACGTAACCAAAAAGTGTACCTGTAACCATCCCGAAAAACGAATATAAATAGGTAAAATAAAACGGGGTGTAAAAACCATGCTCTTTTTGAATATGCGTATTTAACCTACTGATTAGCTTGTCGTATTCGCGACGCGATTTCCCCGGAACATGAATGGCTTCATCAATTTTTTCAACGGTCTCAGAAATATTAATTTTCTGATTTTGACAAAATTGGCAACCCGATGAAAAAGTACCAACCCTGATAATATTTCGTTTAAACTCTTCAACCCGGAAAAACCGGATGTCTTTTTCTCTTGTTCCTTCAAGCGAGTTTCTAATTTTAACATTAATTTCTTCAGCCCAGTTTTCCATTCTTTTTGTTTTGGCACAAAGTTAACATTTGAATATCTAAACCCCTTGGGTTTTGGATAAAACAAACAAGTTGCAGTTAACTAATGCTATTGTAATCTGCATGGCTATTTTGAGACAGGGCTTTTCAGAAAGTGAGCAGCTTGATATTTTAGCGGGAAGTCAATATTACATTTTTTATGGATCAGTTTAATTATCGGGTTGGTGGAATAAAAAATATTCTTTTATCTTTCA
>JABGRN010000026.1 GCA_018648265.1 Prolixibacteraceae bacterium
AGCCTGAAAATTTGTATTTTACGAATTTATTCAGAGCTTTTAAATAAGTGGGCACGTGCTCATGCTGGGCACACATAATGTGTATAATTCATAAGGGTTCCAGAGGTTTTCGGGCGGTATTACCCGCTTCAATTTTTAGTGGTAACTTAATAGGTTTTTGCTCCGCAATCCCTTACGAAATCATACACTCAACGTTAGCATTAATTTAGAGAGATCCCGAACATAGGCAATATTTTCTTCCAAAAAAACTATTAAAATTTTGTAGAATAAAAGGATTTACTAATTTTACGTTTCGATAATTGTCGAATTATAAAATTAATTATGGAAACAAATAGAGTTGTAAAAGTAATGAAAGCCCTTTCCAATAAAAATCGATTTGAGATTTTTATGGAAATTTATAAGACAAATAAACAAGCAACTTATGAAGACGAAGAGTGTTTTATTTATGAGTTTATGATGAAAAAACTCAAAATTGGAGCTCCAACAATGTCACACCATTTGAAAGAATTGGCAAATGCAGATTTAATAGTTACTGAAAAAAGAGGAAAAAACATCATTGCAAGAATTAATGAAGAAACAGTAACTGAACTTGGGAACTTATTACGGTTAGAGTAAAAAAATTTAGAAACACATTTCGATACTTGCCGAATTTTGAATAAATAAAATATAAAAACTGATTTTATACAACATACTATCGATTGGTATAAGGGAGAAAGCATAGAAGGTGGAATGGTGATTATTTGGGGAGTATTTCTACTGATTATGTCCTTATATTTTTTTGTAAATGACAGATTTAATTCTACACATCAACTTATTATACCAATTGTACTTTGAAATGCCGCATGGCAATTTCGAAGTTTATAATGGTTAATGCCGATACTACAACAAAGGAGTATGCTGAGTAAAACGAAAGTATGCGACATTTGGTTGTTAAATCGGTATTATACCACTTCTTATTGCTGGTTCCATATGGTTTAGTGCAGCAAGTGTTGGTTTTGTTCTTAATAATAAGCGCTTAGAAAAAGCTAAAATTGAATATAGTCAGGATTATGAAAGATTTATTAAAAATGAAAAAATTCGAGTAGGAAAATATATTGGCTCATATAAATATCTTTTAATTGGTTGGAGTATCGCAATAATTCTAGGCTTGGCATTATTTAATTTTACCAATGGTTCACTTTCAAGAGCAATTGGGTTAAGCATAATCCTCTTTTCGATTATGGGACTGATTGTAGATTTAACATCAGAACAAAATGCTACGGCATATTATACCAATTGTACTTTGAAATGCCGCATGGCAATTTCGGAGTTTATAATGGTTAATGCCGATACTACAACAAAGGAGTATGCTGAGTAAAACGAAAGTATGCGACATTTGGTTGTTAAATCGGTATTATAAACAAATTCAACACTTCATTCATATTCAAAACCAATGAAAAGGATATTTAAAATGATAGGAATGCGTATAGCATCAACAGTTGGACTTGTATTAATTGTGGGAACGTTTTTTTCATGATAAACCAGTTTTAATTGTCTTAATCATCTCCTTTTATTTCCAGAAATTCTGCTTCGAGTTTTGCAGCAACTTCAATTTCCTTATCAATTAAATTATCCGATTCTGTTAAATCGTTTTCAATATCATAAAGTTGGTAGGGTTTCTGAAAAGGTGTTCCAACCGGTTTTGTGCGTGCGCCCGAACCATCTCCCAAAATCATTTTCCAATTCTCTTTACGAATTGCAAACATTCCCTTTCCACCCGAATGATGAATAACAGGTGGTCTGTTTACATACTCTTTTTCTCCTGTAATTATTGAGAAAAAGCTATAACTATCTTCAGCATTTCCTTTAGGTTTTACACCTCCAGTTAGTTCAACAATGGTTTCAAAAATATCAGTCAGGCAAATTGTTTCATCCACTTTTTTTCCCACTGAAATTTTTGCAGGCCATCGTACAATAAACGGCACTCTGTGTCCTCCTTCATAAGTATCGCCCTTTATTCCGCGAAGCAAACTGTTTGCCTTATGGTTACTGGCATTGTAGTACGCCAGAGTTTCGTCTGTTACATGATCGGGCTCATTGCCGGAATCAATACGGTACATTGCTGAACCATTATCGCTGGCAAAAATTACAAGGGTATTTTCATCAATATTTAACTCTTCCAGAAGGTTAAATATCTCTCCGGCAGTCCAGTCAATTTGTGTAACAAAATCGCCATACAAACCTTTCCCCGAAATTCCTATAAATTTTTCACTTGGACTAACAGGTTTGTGAGGCGCAGTAAGCGGGAAATACAGAAAAAATGGTTTTTGGGATTTTGATTCCCTTTTTATAAAACCTTTGGCTTCAAGTAGCAAATCATCTAATACCTGATCGAATTCCAGACTTTTTGATTTTAAACCTTCTCTCCAAAAATGTGGGAATTTTGTAGTTGGCACTGAATCAAATTCAGTATCAACCACCTCGTAATTTCGAACATAAAGGTAGGGTTCAAAATCCAAAGATGCCGGATGTACAAATGAATAGTCAAAGCCATTATTATTGGGCGAGCTGTACAATTTTTGGGTTAAATCAAATCCGTTTTCCACACCTTCATTATCGCCTATATTATTCTGAAAACCTAATCCCAGATGCCACTTGCCAACAATACCAGTTCTGTATCCTTTTGTTTTCAGATAATCAGCAATTGTTTGCCGGTCTTCTTTAATCAATGGTGCGTCATATCCTCTTAACACGCCTCTTTTTAATGAAGTCCTCCAGCAATATCTTCCAGTTAATAATCCATATCTTGTTGGTGTACAAATGGATGAAGGTGTGTGGGCATCCATAAACATTAACCCTTCCTCCGATAGTTTATTTAAATTTGGAGTTGGGATTTCGGATTCGGAATTAAAAGCCTGAACATCTCCATATCCCATATCATCTGCTAAAATGATGATTATATTGGGATAATCTGGCTTTTGTTCTGTACACGAAAAGAAGATAGTTGCTACTATCAATAAAACAAACGTTTTTAAAATTCTATTCATCATTACACTTTTAACTCGTTAACATTAAGTATTTTACAATAAACCTAATTTCTTTCGGGCATTTTTTTTGAAAAAGGAATCTCTCCCCGAAGCATTTTACCTGCCATTTTGGTTAGCCACAAATAATGATCGCTTGGAACTTCTTTTTCGATGGGTACAAAAATGCTTTTCCCAACCGGAACTTTGTGTGCACATTTCATAATTGCCGTGCCTTCATCAATTTCATCAAACATGGCCACATAAAGCATTTCCGCGCCACTTTCAATGGCACCTGCTATTTGTTTCCAATAAAACTCACCTTTGTTTTTTGGTATTTTATCCGAGATTTCATTGGGTTTCATATTGTACCATGAGAATCCAGGAAAAACAGTTGGCGCGTATGATTTGCCATGTTCTTTACACCAAATAACATCGTCTATAATATTTTCCTGACGGTATTTTTCGTATGTTTTTTCGTTGTAACGACCAACTAGCCAAGGATGTACAACATCGGCCTGTTTGATAACTTCATGTAAGCGCGGATCTTTTCGGGTATCAGAGCCCAAAGTTCTCCAACGCGAAGGAATTCCAAGGTGGATTGAACAGCCTCCGTAAACCGGGTCATTTTTGAAAAAATCCATAATGTCAAATATTTCCGGAATATGCCCATGTTCCCGTCCGCTAGAACTAATTCCCCAAAAAGCAACTAAAGGTTTTTCATTGTGAAACAAATAGGTAGTTTTTTTACCTTGATTGGTAAGTTTAAGATCGTCAACCAAATGCTTCCAATCTTCCATTACAAGCTTGTATTTACTGTCGTCCATACTTCCAATGTCGTACATCAAACTAATGGCTACTCCATATTTATTGGCAGCTTTTATGGCTGAAGCAAGTACTTTATCGTTATGGTTTATTCTATTTTCGCTTGTAAGAACGGAGAAAAAACGCTGCATAAAAACGCCGTCAATACCATATTCTTTCATCCATCTAAAATGCAAATCAACTGTACTTTCGTCGAATGAAGAAAAAACATATGCAGGAGATCCGTCAGCAAATTTAAATGGCGTTTTGTATTTTACTTTGTATTCATCCATTTCCGGCCAATAATCAATTGTACAACTTCCATCTTCAAAAACGCCACCTTTACTGTAGTGTGTCCAACCCCGATCGGCACCATCGCCTTCACAATTAAACCAACCCTGGTAACCTGCCATAACCAGCCCTTTGTAACTCATAAATTTACTTTTTGTGGCGTGTCTTGTCTGACCTAAAACGTTGATAAATAATAGTAAAACAAATAATTTGGTAAGAAGTATTTTAACTTTCATAAATATCTATTATAAGATTCAACCAAAAAGAGTGCATAAATTATATTAAAAACACAGGTTTAATAGTATTAGTATACTATTTATTTCTGCCCAACATTACAGTTTTCCCTCAAGTATTTAATGCTGGCTAAAAGTTCCTTTTTCTGATGTTGGATATCAAACTCTTTCTTATTCATTCCAGCCGGGGATTTGTCAAGTTTCATTGGTTTGCCTTGCCTTACGAGTTTTAAAAAGTCCATAAGACCGGAAGCTTTCAAATCTGGAAATCCATTCCAATATTCTGGTTTCAGATAAGGAATTGCACGAGGCGAATTTGAAATTATTTCAAGATGCATGGGTACTCCCGGACAGTTCTCACTTAGATATTCTGTAAAAAATTTAAAATCCATAATTCCTTTCCCCACTGCGGTCCACTGGAACATTGCACCATCTTCGGTACTCCAGATATTTACATCGCGAGCCTGACAGCATACGATATGCTTGCCAAGCAACTGCATGGCAACTTTCGGATCTTCCATACCATAAATTGCATTTCCGGGATCAAAAAAAGTACCGCAAATATCCGGTCCTGTTTTGTCGATTAGCTCAAGCAGTTCTTCTGAACGCATATCGCCGGCATGGTTTTCAAAAGCAAATTTTATTCCGGCATCCAGAACCGGTTTCCTGAAAGATTTCATCAGCTTGACAACCTCATCTATCTTTGGTTTTATTCCTCCTTCGGTATATCGGTCATCTAAAACACCAATACGAACACCTAAAATTGGCGATTCAAGAATTTTGGCTGCATAAATACCTTTTTGTACAAGTTCTTTGGCATTCCCAAAACTATCAGAAAACCTTAGCGATTTTTCACTTATGCTACCAACCCCCACATAAATGCTAATATCATTAGCTTTCGCCAGATTCTTTAATTTTATTAGATGACTTTCTTCAAGACTTTCAAAGGGTTTTAAAGTATTAAACTGAACAGAGTCGAGCTTGTGTTTAATTGCATATTCAATTACTTGCTGTGCACTGGGTCTCATTCCTCTCAATGAATGATTAGCAACTCCAAGAGGAATTCTCGAATTATTACTTTCAAAAAAACTGCTTGTGGCAAATGTAGAAAGTGATTGTGTGGCCAGTAATCCCAGACCTGCGGTTTTCGCAAAAGTTCTTCTATGCATGATTCATTCTTGATTTATTCCCGAATTAAAACTCTTTTCTCCACTCCCTCAACAAGCGAATAATTTACATCATTTAAATAATCCACTAATTTTGAACGTAAATCCTCAGCAGTCGCTTTGTATTTAAAGCGTTCAGGATTTGACCCCAAAAGATTATTCATTTCATAAGGGTCATTTTTTAAATCGAAAAGTGCTTCAATATTTTTCCCTCCGCTACGATGAGTTGTCATTAATTTCCATGTGTCGGTTCGAATCATAATTGACGGAACGCTTGCATTTTTCCACTGCCATTCAGAAACGGCGAAATCGTATTTTGGAGATTCTGTTCCTTCCATAACACCTTTTAGCGAATAACCGTCAGTTGCGATGTTTTTTAATCCTGCATAATCAAGAACAGTTGGAAAAATATTGAGTATAGAAACCGGTGTTGAAATTGTTTGTTCCGGTTTTATTTTACCCGGATAACGAATGATAAATGGTACGCGAACCGATTCTTCATAGAAATTAAATTTGCCACGCATACCATGCGAACCAAGCATTTCTCCGTGGTCAGACACAAATACAACCAACGTATTTTTTGTTAAATTTAACTCATCCAGTTTGCCAAGAATTTTCCCAACCCAATCATCTATTTCTGTTACAAAAGCGAAATAGTTGGCAACCATATATTTTACCTTCTCTTTGTCGTTATATGGATGTATTTCTTTGCCTGGATTGTAGGGCGAATTTTCTCTTCTGTCTGCAATCGACAAAGATGTTACCATGTCATCGGCTTTGTACATTGATGCATAAGGTTCAGAGGGTGTAATAGGTACATGTGGGCAATGGAACGAAGAAGTTAGAATAAACTGCTCATCTTTCAATCGTTCTAATGCATCTATTGTTTGTCTGCCCTGAACCGCCGTAATTGTATATTCGGCTGGTAAATCGAGAACACCATGAATATCAGCCTGGCTTAAACGTTTCTCAAGTTCTTTTTCAGGAATCTCACCAGAATCCATGTACTTATAATATCGGTCTGTAGGATCGAGTTTGTACGGTACTGTTCCACCATAAAAAGTAGTTTCATACAATTCGCCCTGTTTTAAAGGCCTCTTTTTCAACGTGTTTTTTACATACTGTACGTATAACGATTCCCAACGCATAATTGGCTCGGTACCAACCATTCCTTCTACCGAAGGATTCATATATACCCTTGCCATGTGTTCAGGCGCATGAAATTTACCGGCATATTCTGAACGATATCCTCGCTTTACTAATATTTCGTCGAATGTAGGATAGTAACATTCACCTGTTTTTGCATCCCTGTTTTCTCTAATTGTCGTGGTTTCTGTTAATCTTCCGGTTAAAATTGAAGTACGCGATGGAACGCAAACAGGACAAGCTGTTATGGCATGACTAAAATTTACACCTTCGCTTGCAAGCTTGTCTAAATTTGGTGTTATTATTTTTTTATTTCCTGAATATCCAACAGCATCCCAGGCTTGCTGGTCAGTCATAATTATCAGGATATTTGGTTGATTTTCTATTTGAGCAAAGGAAGTTGCCAGCGTACTTACAAACAATATAATTAATAAGATTGATGATTTGACAATATTCATATTACGTTATTTTTTCTTTTTTTCAGTTAGCATTGGAATTTTCTTTTCCCTTTGGGATACCCATTTCGGAGCGCTTTTTTCGTACTTGCTTTTTTATATACTATATCCTGGTTTTGAGGTGCGAGGTTATTATTTATCCAAGTCGTATTTTTTGATTACCAGATATTTTAATTCAGTATCGCCGGCGTTGCTAATTCCGTGTTCAACATCTGCCGGGCAATACAAACTGGTGAAGGCTTCAACAACTTTTGTTTTCCCATCTAAATAGAATTTTGCCTTTCCTTCCAAAATAAAAAAGAATTCATCTTCCGCGTGTTTATGAGGTGGATGAGTTGCCCCAAAAGGTTTGACAGCACTTAATTTCAATGTACGGCCATCAATAAATTCCTTATCGACAAACCAAAATCTATGACCCGATTTTGTCTCATCAGATTTTTCTTCAGAATACTCATTCACACAATTTTCTATGGTGAATTCTTTTTCTGAAAGATTTACACTTTTTTTATCTTGTGCATTTACTAAGTGCGCCATTGCTACAAAAGCAACAACTACAATGATTTTAATTGGATACATTTTTCTATTTTTTTTACTATTCCTATTTATTACTTGCCTCCATTAAATACTTGCCAAAACGCATCGTGAAATCATATTTACTTTTGGATGCTATTTGTGCAATTTCTTTTACTTCATCATTTCGAATACCCGTTTGCTCGATTGCATTTATGGCATACATTCCAACAATCAGGTTTTTATGATTTACCTCTTTGCCGAGAGCTGGAATTGGATTGTAAGTCTGGTCGATTTTATAGAGAGCCAGATTTGCAGCAATTCGTACCGAAGGGTTTTTGTCTTGTGTTAATGCCGTAACCTGTACTTTGGCAGAATTCACCTTATTTACTCCAAGCCAGGTAACAGCCCAGTATCTTTCTGAAGGTTCTTCCGCTTTTATTTTTTCCAATAAAACTGCATTGTTTTGCTTTTCTCCTGATTCAATAATTTGAATTAATCGCTTTTGAATATCAGTTAATTCCGGCTGTTTCATTGCAGTATATTTGTTACCATATTTTTTACCAAGGTCTTCCAGAATTGGTTCAGGTATTAATCCGGCATCATTTGTTTCGTCCATCCATTTGTACAAAACAGACCTCATTTTCATTAATTCCGATTTGTATTTTGAGTCGGCTGCAAGATTATTTATTTCATAGGGATCGTTTTCAAGGTTATACAATTCCTCAACCGGACGAGTTGGTTGATAAAATCTTGCTTGCAATTCATTTAATTTCCCTGAATTAAAAAGCTCGCGCATGTGTTTGCTAATTTCTTTTCCATCTTTATATTGATTTCGCTGGGCATGTGGGCGATAACTTAAAAAATTTCTAATATATTTAAATTTCTCGGAGCGAACAGAACGAATAATCTCAGTGGTTTCATCGCAGCGATCACGACTGGAAAAAACGTATATCTGCTCTTTATAATCATCCGAAAAAATATCATTTCCCTGAATATTTTCAGGAATTGGCAGCCCCGCAAAAGCCAGTGAACTTGGCAAAAGATCAATTTGCATTACCTGGTCTTTTCGAACAATTCCCTTATAATCGTTATTAGGAAATTTTACGATGAGTGGCACTTTAGTTCCTTCATCGTAAAGAAATTGTTTTCCGCGCATGTGTGAAACTCCATGATCCGTAAGAAAAAATATTAGTGTATTATCGTAAACTCCTGCCTTTTTAAGGTCTGCAACAATTTGATCTAAATCCTCATCGGTATCTAACCACGAACCCAAATATTTCTTCCAGTCCTCTCTCATCAAGTCATCTTCGTAATAATATGGAGGAAGTTTAAAATTCTCTGTTTTGGCAATTCTGCTACGGTTTTTTCCTCCTTTAAGTTGAATCTGACAGAAAAAGGGTTTTCCCTCCGGTGATTCTTTCCAGGAAATTCCATCATAAATATTTTTTTCAACAAAATTATAATCCGTTTTCCCGACTATGTTTGATATTTTTCCATTACACGAGAAATAACCCGCATCTTCAAAAAGTTGACTTGCTATTGGGATTTCCTTAGGCAGAATATAACTTTCATAATAATCTGTATTTTCTCCCCCTTTCCCGGTATTTCTTTGACTTCGGTGATTATGTGCCCCGGAAGTGGTTTGAAACATTCCGGTTACAAGTGCCGAGCGACATGGAGAACATACCGGACAAGTGACGAAAGCATTCTCAAAACGAATTCCTTCGCTTGCCAGTTTATCAATTGTAGGAGTTTGAATTGCCGTTTCGCCATAACAACTTATATGGCACGAAGCATCTTCAATAAAAATCCACATTATGTTGGGTTTTCCACTTTTGGTTGAGGAAAAACCTGAAATACTTAAAAGAATTATTCCCAAAAGTAATAACGACTTAATTCCCAATTTAGATGTTTTCATAGCTTGTTTACTTTAAAAAATTACTTACTATTTCTTTATAAAGTTTTACTCTTTCTTATTATGTATTGGCACACTTCGACTTCGCTCATTGTGACGTTCTGATCGTTTTCGCGATTTCACTTTGTCGTCATGCTGAATTTATTTCAGCATCTCTATTCATAATCTCACAAAACGTTTATTCTTAAAAATCAGCCACATTTTTAGGCCTTTCCGGAACTCCTTCTTTTTTCATTCTTTGTACAAACTCTTCGCTTGTTTCTCCCGGGCTTGGCCAAACATTACTTGGAGTGTGTTCCACTTTCATAATATCATTTATTTTTTGGGCTATTTCAGGAAATTCAGCAGAAAGATCATTGTCCTGCATTGGATTCTTTTCTAAATCGTAAATTTCTAATTTTCCATCGAAATTTTTATACCCGAACCAGTTCCCCATCCGAACCGACTGTTCTTCTTTGTATTCCCAATAAAGAAAATCATGCTTCTTTTGCTTTTCTTTTTCACCCAATAAAGTTGATAAAATAGAAATCCCATCTAAATTCTCTGGAGGATTTACTCCAACGATTTCTGCCGCCGTTGGTAAAAAATCCCACATTGCCCAAATATGGTCGCTGGTTTGTCCCGGCTTGATTTGCATCGGCCAACGAGCAATTCCAGGAACATGAAATGCACCATCGAGAATGTCACCTTTTTGACCGGCACGTGGAGATTCGTTGTTAAAAAAGGTTTTTGTGGGAGTCTCCCCATCCTTTGAGTTTCCGTTGGTGTTTCCATTGTCTGAAGCAAAAACAACCAGTGTATTTTCATCGATATTTAATTCTTTCAGCAATTGCATTAATTTGCCAATTTCGGTATCAACACGGGTAATCATTGCAGCATAAACTTTATGCGATTGCGCCCATTCTTTATTGTTGTAAATACCTAACTCGGGAACTTCGTACACACCGTGTGGCGGAGTGTAAGCAAGATACAAAAAGAAAGGATTGTCTTTGTTTTCGCGCACAAACTCCAACGATTTTTCGCAATACACATCGAATGCATATCTTGCTTTAGATGGATCATCAATTCCCAAAGGTTGACAAATTCCATTTTCATCGTAGGTTTGCTCACCCCTGTAATTTTCGTAAATATGGTGTGTGCCATTTTCAGGAAAATAAACCCGCTCGGTATTGTGGTATAAAAACTCGGGATACTGATTATGTGCATGTCGCTGATTCAGGTATCCGTAAAATTCGTCGAAACCCATTTTATTCGGAATACCGTACTGATTGTGCAAGGCAAGTCCCCATTTTCCAAATAAACCTGTTTTATAACCGGCTTCCTGCAACATCATTGCAACTGTATAATCACCTTCCTGCAACGCTTCGCGATAATCTTTATAACCGTTTCCACGAACCCGTGCATGGCCAGGATGCATTCCCTGCATCAGCGTTGAACGGCAAGGTGCACAAACTGCATTTCCGGCATAAGTATTTGTAAAACGCATGCCTTCTTCCGCCAATTGGTCGATGGCTGGAGTCTGGATTTTCTCTTGTCCAAAACAACCAATATCGCCATAACCCAAATCATCGACCAGTATAAATACAATGCTTGGCTTCTCACCATTTGCTTCTTCGTTTTGTTGTTGATTGCCCGATTTACTTGTACAAGCAAAAAAAAGGCTTCCTGTTAAAAGGAGAATAAAAGTTAATTTCAAGATTTTCATGGTTTTCATTTTTAGGTTTATTTTATGTCGTTTTTGAAAAAATATTCAATTAAAAAGTTTTATTGAATTCAAATATTCTTCCAGATTAGTATAAACATTTTTAGTTTTTCAAAACAAATTAGTTAAACAGTAATCCATTGTCCTTTTTTAGAACTAGTCACAACGGCATCAATTACTTTCATATTTCCAACGGCATCATCCAAAGGAGTTGGAACTGGTTTATCATCCAGAATAGCCTTTGAAAACTCATCTCCCTGCAAAGTGTATTGATCTATCGGTTCAAAAGAAAATATTTCTGTTTTTTCTTTGGTACGCAGTGTTACTTTAACCGTTTCGTCCGGTGGTGCATTAACCGGGATATCAACTTCAATGTGTCCTTTATCGCCGTAAATATTTGCACGTTGGTAAGGCATTAATTGAGTTGAACTGGTAAATGTGGAAGTTTTACCTGATGCAAAACGAAGCATTGCAGATGAGACACGGTCGGTTTTCATAACAGGATCGAAGTCCATTTCGCTAACCACTTTTTCAGGCTCCTCATTAAAAATAAATCGTGGAAACGAGATACAATAACAGCCGATGTCCATTAAAGCACCACCACCAATATCTGACTGATTGCGAATATTATCTGGTGCTATGTTATAATAGGAGAAAAAGGAATGTATCGTTTTAACTTCGCCAATAGCTCCGCTTTGAACCAACTCTAATGCTTTTTGCCATTGTGGATGAAAGCGGTACATAAAAGCTTCCATAACTTTTATATGAGGGAATTTTTTAGTAACCTGAACCAATTCTTCTGCTTCCTTTGCATTCATCGCGATTGGCTTTTCACAAAGTACATGTTTACCCGCTTCCAACGCTTTTATAGTCCAGGGAACATGCATGTGATTAGGCAAAGGGATATAAATTGCTTCAATATTTGGGTCGTTTAAAAGTTCCTCGTACGAACCGTAACGTTTTTCAATATTTAATTCATCGGCAACTGAATTTGCCATTTCAAAATTACGCGAAGCAATTGCATCTACCTGAATGTACTTGCCTTTTTGCATGGCAGGAATAACTTTCTCCCTCCCTATTTTGGCAGTACTTAAAATTCCCCATTTGACTTTCGTTTCCATTTTTTAGCTTTTTAAGTTGTTTTTGCACCACAGAAATTAACTATATTTTTTAGCAATAAGATTATTCACTTTTTACAATCATAAAATGTTCTGGTTTAAGAGCGCTCTGTGTAACTTTTAAAGTTTTAATCATCCCGCTAAACCAACTTACTTTATTCATTCTACCTCCAATTGCAACTTTACCGGTTGGATTTATAAAATGTTTATCGTAAGCAATTTGTCCAGTCAACTGCTTTTCACCATTAATGTATGTTGTTAAATTATAGTCTTTGTAAGTAACAGCCGCATGAATCCATTTTTCTGTTGGGTGCAGCAAAGTTTTATCAATAAGTGCTAAACTGCTAGTGTCGCTTTTTAAAAAACCATCGAAATAAAACTTATTTTGTTCGGTTAAACGAAGTTCAATCATTAATCTTTTTTCGTCCGGATCATCGGGATCCTGAATATGAATAAATCTGGGAGCCGTATTATTTGGGAATGATGCATCTGGTTTGAATACAACTTCAACGGTAAATTCTTTTGCAGAGCCAATTGGATTAAAATCGACCAACAGCATATCTCCATCGCCATCAAATTTTACGGCTTTTCCGATTTCAGTTTCAACCACTTCCGGATTTCCAAAAACAGTAACGGCATGACCCCCAATTTCATTTAAATTATTAATCTCCCAATTTTCGACTTTTTCTGAATTGTATGAGAAAAAGAGAATCCATATTAATGAAATGAAAAAACTGAACATCTTATGGTTTTATTTATTAGAATACGTTTTTACAAAGACACTTTACTTTTTCATATTCTTGTTTCAAATTATCATGAATTGGTTACAACTCCCTGATTTTAACGCTTCTGAAATCAACCTTATTACCATGCTCTTGCAATAAAATGTGCCCATCGGCTGCCTGACCAAAATCTGGCCATTTTTTGTACTTGCTATAAGCAACCAGAGCCCTAAACATTTGCGAATGGCGGTCGTATTCAATCACTTTAATATTATTCAGATAATGTTCAACATGACTCCCATTTACAATTACACGTGCTTTGCACCAATCACCTGGATTTGCACCACGTTTCTTTTTATCGGGTTCAGAAAAACTGTGTGCGGTAATTAAATCGTAAAGCGATCCAACAGTACGGTTGGCACTTGTACCATTTTTGGCATCGGGATGCTTTTTGTCGTCGAGAATCTGAAATTCGCAACCAATTGCAGACCCCGCTCCTTTATTTAATTCAGTATCAACAAAATACTTAATTCCGCTGTTTGCTCCTTCGGTGATTTTAAAATCCAGCTCTAATTCAAAATTGCTGTATTTTTCAATGGTCACAATATCACCGCCTCCTCTTGATTCGGCTCCACCCGATTCAATCGTACAAAGCTCGCCGTCTTTTATTTCCCAGCCTGCTTCAGGGAACTTATCCATTTTTGCGCCTCGCCATCCCTTGGTTGTTTTTCCATCCCACAACAAACGGAATCCCTTTCTTTTTTCGGTTTCAGTCAATTCATTTTTCAGGAAACTAAATTCTTTTGCATGAGCTGCAACAGGCCAACGATTTTCATTAATATTTTCAGTTAAAATCCGTGGTCCTTTCCATCGAACAGTTAAACCGTCACGTTCTTTACTGTTCCCAATCGAATGCACCTGAAAAGCAACAAATCCTTCGGCGGTCATATCATCAACAAGGTTGGTAACCTGGACACCGTTAATCCATGTTCTGATTTCATTGCCAACTGCTTCAATTCGGTATTTATTCCATTCGCCGTTTTTAAAAGCTTGCCGGCCTGGTTCGTTCATTGTAACCGGGTAAATCCAGCCTCTTCTCGACTGATCAAAAATACCGCCACTCCACTTTCTTTCACCCGGGTCAATTTCACATTGATAACCGTGCACCTGTCCGTTTTTATAATCAGAAAAAGAATTGCTTCGGAATTGGATTCCTGAATTAAGCCCGACTTCTACTTTCACATCTACTTCCAATATAAAATCGGTGTACATTTCCTTCGTGCATAAATAGGTGCTCGGAGTTCCAACCTTGGAAATTCCGATGATTTCATCTCCGTTTACTTTGTATTCGGCTGTTCCATTTCTTTTTTCAAATTTATCAAGATTGCCGTCAACAAGGTTGGTCCAGTTTTGTGCATTTACACTTGAAATCCCAATTAAAACACTAACTACAATTGCCACTAAAATTCTAACTTTCTTCATTTTATTTTATTTTAAATTTCTTTCTATATTTTAACCAGACTATTTAAGTATTCTTCCAAATTTGTAAATCCGTCTTTATCCAAATCACCATTTCTATCTTTTGGATTTGAAGGATCAAGTTTATTTGCCTTTTCCCATTCGTTTGGCATTCCGTCATTATCCGTATCCCAATCTGCCGGTCTTTGAATTTCTTCATAAAAATCCCAACCGCCTACTTCGCTTTGTGAATCAATCATTTTACCGGTATTGTCAATTATAGTTTGAATAAAACGTTCATCAACCAAATCTCTTTCCAGAGAACATCCGCTGTATTTAAGGCACGATTCGTAAGCATCTTTTGCCGATTCGATATTTGCGAGTTTGTAAATTCCGGCATCAAAAGGTTCTGAGGCCTCAAATACTTCTCGCGTTGTAGCCTGGTAATTTGAAGTGGGACCAAAACAAGCTTCAAAGTTCATAGCTGTATAATTATCTTCATTATATTCCTGCGGAAGACCATCGAAATAATTTCCTTCCAAAAATCCCTTTGAAATAGGGGAATCTCCATCAGATTTAAATTGAATAGGAGGCATACCCTCTTCCATTGATGGCCCGGCTTTGTAATAGTTGCCCATCACATTTATTTGTTCTCCATCGATGTTATTGGAACTGCGCCAGTTATAATCCACGTTATTACAGAATTCTGTTACTTCGGGACCTCCACCAATTGAAGGATGCCTGCTTCTGCTACTTGCATAAATATTGTGATGAATTGTTGCCTGCCCTTTTGGTTGTCTGAAAGAAGTACACATTCCGTGAGCACCTTTTTCGTGAATACTGTTGTTTAATGCTTCGCTAAAAATAATCCACTGAAGTGTTACATTTTTTAGTCCACGGAAGTCACCATTTCCGTCGATTCCCCAGCTTAGCGACAAATGATCCAAAATAATATCCTCGTTGTGGTTTATTTCAATACAATCGAAACCAGAATTTGGTGGTTTGTTTTCGTCGCCCAAACGAACACGTAAATAACGCATGATTACTTGTTTCGAGTTATGAATTTTTATTGGATAATCGGCGAAGGTTATTCCTTTACCCGGAGCAGTTTGTCCGGCAATTGTTAGATTAGAAACTTCTCTGATTTCTATATTACTTTTTAGTCGGATTGTTCCGGCAACATCAAAAACAATGGTACGTGGTCCGGTTATCGACTCAATTGCATCTCTAAAAGATCCTTCTCCTGAATCATTCAGATTTGTCACCCGATAAACATCTCCACCACGTCCGCCGGTTGTGAATTTACCTGCTCCCTCTGCTCCGGGAAAAGCGATTGTTTTCGAAATTGTTGTTTCACTTGTTGAAGAAGTATTGGTTTTTTTGTTTCCAGTATTACAAGCAAAAATGAATACCAATGAAAATACTATAAAAGCACTCTGAAAAACTTTGATTTTTTTCATGATTTAAGTTGAATTTAGATTACGATTGTAATATTAATAAAAATAGGGAATTTATTATCATTTTTGAGATTGGTATGCTCTGAAATTAAATTCTATAATGTGATTTTTACAACCTAAAAATAACTGGTTTTTTAAGTCTTTGGTAAAAACGCAAAAGATTAGAGTTACGATTTACTTAAAATCAATAAGTTTTGATAAATGTCACAAAATTGAATAATACTGTTCTTCCCGATTTCTGCCAATGTTAAGTTATAAAAAACTTTATTTTTTTTCTGAATAGTCCATTCTTTAAAATCAGATATCAAAAAACTCTATTTCATAATTCCCTTAATTTTTCATTAACAATAATTTAGAAAGTTTAAATGCTATATTTGCGTGGTGAAATTGTTTAATCAAATATCGGTGGGTTTTTTGGGAATGATATTTCTACTATCATCTACCGGTATTATAATTTTCGAGTCACATTGTTCGTGTACAGGAAATGAGCAAATTAGCTTATTTGTAACTCCGGAAACCTGTGAAACCAATTTTCACGAACATCATTCACATAATTCTTTAGGATTTGAAACGGAAACAAATGCACATGAATGTCACGAATGTTCTTCTCATACTCAGGATTGTGGCTGTGAATCTCCTGATGTAAAATATCTTAAATTGGTAAATCAATTGATCGACGAAGAAGTAGAGTTTGTAAAAGTTCATCCAGTTAAAATTTTTGTAGCAAAAGCGTTAATAAATTTTTCTTTCTCCGATGTTTTTACTTTAATAGAATCCAAAGAATATTATATAGATCCCCCAAAAAAAATCATTTCGTCTTTAGATTTTCTTGTTCAAATCCATCAACTTAAAATCCCTGTTTTAGCTTAAAATTTTTATTTCATTAAAAATTAATTTTTAATGATTGAGAGTGATTATGATATCATTTTTCTAATTTAAATTTTTAAGCAATGAAAAGATATATAATATTTCTATTTATACTTTTTCCAATAATTACATTTTCACAAAATATTTCCGGAAAAATTTTCGGTAATGGAGATGGTGGAAAACAGCCTCTTCCAGGAGTGAATATTTACTGGGAAGGAACCACCGAAGGCACAGCTTCAAACAGTGAAGGTGATTTTGAAATATCACAAAAAACCGAGCAGCACATGTTGGTTTTCAGCTTTGTTGGTTATAGCACACAGGTTTTACATGTCCACGGATCTGAACCAATTGAAGTTACTCTTGAACCCAATCTGGAAATAGAGGAAGTTACAGTGGTTAAAAAAGACAGGGGGACATATCTTTCAACAATAAATCCTGTTCATACAGTTCGGATTGGTGGTGCTGAGCTTCATAAAGCAGCTTGTTGCAACCTGGCCGAAAGTTTTGAAACAAATCCTTCGGTAGATGTAAGTTACAGCGATGCAGTTACCGGTGCAAAACAAATCAGGTTACTGGGTTTAGAAGGGACTTATTCGCAATTACAAATTGAAAATATGCCCAATTTGAGAGGGCTTGCAACCAATTTTGGGCTTACTTATATTCCCGGACCGTGGATGGAATCTATCCAGGTTTCGAAAGGGGCGGCTTCGGTTTTAAATGGTTATGAATCAATTTCCGGGCAGATAAATGCCGAATACAAAAAACCCGACTCGCAGGAAAAATTATTCCTGAATGTTTATGCCGGTGGACATGGACGGTTGGAATTTAACGGAAATACAAATATCAGGGTTCATAAAGATAAATTAACAACCGGTTTGTTTGTACATGCATCCGATTTGTCGAAACGGAATGATGACAATGGAGATGGATTTTTAGATACACCGCTTTCAAGACTGGTGCAAGTTTTAAATCGCTGGAAATACAACAACTTTAAGGGTTTTATGGCTCAGGCAGGAATTAGTATGTTGGCTGAAGATCGACTGGGTGGACAGGTAGGTTTTGAGCGTGGGATGAATTCGGTTCCAACTAACCCGTACGGAATAAATATCAATACAAAACGTTTTGAAGGTTTTTTTAAAACTGGTTTTGTTACTCCAAACGGACGAACAGCAGTGGCTTTTTTGTCAAATTTTGCAAGCCATTTTACCGAATCATTTTATGGCTTGAATAATTTTGATGCCGACGAAACCCGGTTTTATGGAAATTTTGTATTAACCCGCGATTTGGACGAAGCTGGTTTTCATTCATTAAATTCAGGATTTGGATTTATTTTCGATAAGTTCAATGAAGAATTATACGGACAATCAATGAATAGAACAGAGCAGGTTCCCGGGATATTTGCAGAATATACCATGAAACCAAGTGAAAATTTTACATTGATGACTGGAATCAGGGCTGATTTTCATAATATTTTTGGAGCTTTTGTAACACCACGAATGCATTTGCGTTTCCAGGCTTCCGACAATATTACTTTAAGAATGAATGCCGGAAAAGGTTATCGGACAGCAAACGTGGTTTCCGAAAATATTTTTCTTTTGGCAAGTGCACGTCAAATGGATTGGAGTGATAATGTCTTTCAGGAAGAAGCGTGGAATTTTGGATTTAGCTTTATTCAAAATTACCAGCTTTTTAATCGCGATTTACAAATTAATGCAGAATACTTTTATACCGATTTTCAATCACAATTAGTTATCGATCGTGAAACATCAAGTTCAAATATTATTTTATCACCATTAAATGGAAAGTCCTACGCCGGTAGTTTGCAATTCGATTTAAGATATCAGCTCATTGAACGTCTCGATATATTACTTGCGTACCGCATAAACGATGTAAAACAAACTATTAGCGGCGAATTACTCGAAAAACCTTTAACCAACCGTTACAAAGGATTAATTAATTTTAATTATTCAACCAATCTGAAGAAATGGATGTTCGATTACACCATTCAATTTAATGGTGGTGGACGAATTCCCCGTTATCCGGTTGAAGGAATGGATCTGTTACAGGTTTCTGCCGATTATTATGAGTTTTCGCCTTATACTGTTATGAATGCGCAGGTTACCAAATATTTCAGATATTGGAGCATTTATGCAGGTTCAGAAAATTTAACTAATTTTAAACAGAAGAATCCAATAGCTGGTGCAGATAATCCATTTGGGCCGGATTTTGATGCTACAAATGTATGGGGACCAACATTAGGCAGAAAAATTTACATGGGATTACGATTTAATTTAAATTACGAATAACTAAATAAATAAAAATGAAAAGAATAATTTTAATTGCTCTTGTTTTGATTACCGGGGCTGTGGCAAACCAATCGTTTGCACAAAAAAAAGCAAATCAAGTTGTGTGTTTTACAAGTGATATGGATTGTACCGATTGTGAAAAAGCACTTACCGAACATTTAAAATTTGAAAAAGGTGTGAAAGATTTGAAAGTTGATCATGCTTCGAATACAATTTTAATTGAGTTTAAAGAGGGCAAAAATACGGCAGAGGGATTTGTAAAAGCCATTGTTAAAAAAGGTTACAAAGCTGAAAAGATTACGGCAGAAGAGTACAAAGAAATTGTTGAACATTCTCAGGAACATGGCCACGATCATGGCACCGAAGTTCACCGTGAACGAAAATAAATAAAATTTGCAGAGACACAATTTGTTGTTGTGCCTCTGCAATATTCCAGACATCTAATTTACTCCCATCCCAAAACAAACAATTCTTCCTACTTTCCCCTTTCCCCCACGACCTTAATTGATATGTTCGAAACAATTCGTACATTTATTTCTCTAACCTGAATTATTCATGAGTTTTTCGTTATGAGAAGTCAAAATGCACAGAATAAAGGGAAGCACAGAGTTGAGCCTCGCAGAAATAGCCTTAGCTATTTTGAGAAGCGAGAATCGAGCATTCTCTTTATTCAAAGTAGTTTGAATTCGGAATAGATAAATTTATGAATAGTTCAGGCTAAATAAAAAACCAAAAATCAGGCACTCGAAAATGCAAATAATCAAATATTTAGATGAATAAATTTAAGCTTAAAGTTGTGATATACGCACAACCTGGCTCGCTATACAAACTTGACTATTAAAGATATGTACGTATGTTTTCGGATGTACAATTGTTGTACTTAATGCCAGTCCTGCAAGCAATTAGCTATCAATTCAAAATTGAAAGTAATATTTCTTATATTTGAATAAAAAAAGATGAACATAGATGACTACATAAAGGATATTAATGGTTTATGCAAGGCGCATAAAGTCAGGACATTATTTGTATTCGGATCTGTAATCACTGAAAACTTTAGACCAGATAGCGATATTGATTTTATAGTTGATATAAATTCTAATGATCCAATTGATTATGCGGAAAACTATTTTGATTTAAAATTTAAACTTGAAGACTTATTTAAAAAGCCAATTGATTTACTTGAACGTAAAGGATTAAAAAATTCTCATTTAATTCAAAGTATTAATAATAGCAAAAGGATGTTGTATGAAGCCTGAAATATTGACTTGGCTAGAGGACATAGACAGATCAATCGTCGAAATTTATGAGTTCCTTCCTCACAAACGTGATTTCTTTCTATTCCAGAATGACCTTAAGACAAAAAAGGCTGTGGAGCGGAACATCGAAATTATAGGAGAAGCATTAAACCGAATTTTAAAAGAAGACCCTAATATTCAGATCACAGACTCTAGAAAAATAGTGGATACAAGAAATAGAATTATTCATGGATATGATAGTGTTTCTGCTGATATTTTATGGTTAATAATTAGTAAACCACTTCCCATTCTACATCAGGAAGTTCGAGAATTATTAAAGTAGGCAATGCTGAAATGAATTCAGCATGACGATCGGATATTTCATACTTGACTTGACACTCTCGACCAACTACCAACTACAATTCCTTTTTTTTCTCCAACTTAATTGTTAAGTCCGAAACAATTTGTACATTTATTTCTGTTAATAAAAACCAAAAATCAGGCACTCGAAAATGCAAATAATCAAATATTTTAGATGTATAAATTTAAGCTTAAAGTTATGATATACGCACAACCTGGCACGCTATCAGAACTTGACAATAAAGATATATACGAATGTTTTCGGATGTAAAATTGTTGTATACATTAATAAATAAAGACTTCTATGAAAAGAATAATAAGTAATATTATAACATTTCTAATTGCAATCGTTGGATTTATTGGTGGTGGATTTTGGGCGTATAAATCAAATTGGGAAATGGAACCAATAATATTAATGACAGTTTCATTTTTTGAAATTATTGGTTTTATATTGTCCAAAGTATTCCACGAACAGAATGAAGAACTGCCTAATAATCATAACTTAATTAAAAACAATAAACAAAAAATAATTAATAACGGGAAAATTGAGAAGCAAATAAATATCCAAGAAAACAAAGGAAATATTCAAATGTAATGGCTCAAGAAATTCATAACCATGGCGATATTGAAAAACAAGTAAATATCCAAAAAAACAAAGGAAATATTATCCTTTCAAATAAAACAAGGTTTGCGAAAAGATTTGAGAAACTAAATGCAGAGGTTGCAAATCAAGAGAAATATGAAGGAGTAATGGAGTCTTTTAAGTACTACTTAACAAAACTTGATGGAGTTGACTTGACAACGAAGCTTCAAGATGGAGGTTTTAATGAACCTGAGATTTTCAAAGCAAGTATTAGAAAGCAAAATTATGCAAAAAAACAACGAATAAATAGATTCTATGAATCGGCGCAGTGGATAGACACGCAGCTTTTTGCTAAAATTAAAATGGATTTTGAAGCTTACGTCGAAATACCTTTAATTCAAAATGGCGTTTCAAAGGAAATAATTTTCCAAACCGTTGTGGAGAAAGTTATATACCCAACTCTTGAATTAATTAATCAAGAAGGTGAAAATGATGAAGTTCTAAATTACAATGTTGAAGATATATTTGGAATGGTTTACTATTTAACAGGAAAGTGTCACATAAATTGGGCTAATTATGATAATGTATAATCAAGCTTTTGATTTGTATCATTCAATTTTTAGAATTCTACAATTCTTGAATCGTTTTGATACTGATGATATCATTGAATTGGATAGGATTAGAATTTGGGATTTTTATTTGCTATTCCCAAATAAAGTACATGAAATTAGTTTAAAGCGTGACGAAACCGATATAAGAAATTTAAGAAGAATCTATATTAAAAAAACGAACAACCCCTATGACGTTGTAAATGAAAATCGCAAAGTATTTGAAAAAATAAAACCTTATCAGAATGCAGCGTTGAATTGTATTACTTCTTATGGAATCATTGATAAAGATTTAATACGTCAAAGTAGAATTGTGATAGTGAATAAAGAAATTCTAAACAAATATATAAGTGAATTGGGAGAGCTTTCACCAAAAGAAAAAAATATAATATCACTTCTTACTTCTCATTTCTATTTAATGTCATTATATGGAATCGATGGTTTGAAAAGTAGGACAAATTTAATGGAGAGTAAATATGATGCGTAACAACTTATTTATTAGCAGATTATACATTCAGACAAACGAAGGTAAAGTTGCTTATGATGAAACCTTTCACAAAGGAGTTAATATTATCCGTGGTGATAATAGTAGTGGGAAATCTACAATCACGCATTTTATTTTTTTCGTTTTAGGTGGTGCTTTTAGTGAGTTTGTTCCTGAAGCAAGAAAGTGCTCGATTGTATATGCAGAAGTTGAGATGAACAAAGCCATAATTACGATTAAAAGATATATAGAAGAAGATGAAGATGGAAATATTAATATTAAAGCATCAATGTTCTTTTTCTGGGGAGAATTAAGCGAGAGTTTAAATCCTCCCAAAGATAAAACATGGCAAAGATTTGGCTACAATACTACAGAAAATCGCAAGAGTTATTCAAATGTGTTATTCGAAAATATTGGATTACCCATTGTAAAAGCTGATAATAACATTACTTTTCATCAAATATTACGTCTATTATATATTGACCAAGAATCTCCGACAAGTTCCCTTTATTATTACGAAAATTTTGATAGTCAATTAACACGTGAAACAGTTGCAGATTTGTTGTTAGGTATTTATAACGAAGAACTTTATGAAAGGAAGAGACGTCTTATTGGAGCTGAGAAAGAGTTATTAAATATTAAAAGCGAATTAAAAGCAACAAAGCATTTTTTTACTGACCAGTTTGCTTTAAATCCGCAGCATATTAAAGAAGCAATTTCAAACAAAGAAAAGGAAATCCATGAAATTGAAAGTGAAATAATTGAAATTAGAAATAAAAACAAAGAGATTGAATATGAAGAAAAATCAAAACTAAATTTTCAAATTTTACAAGAGCAGTCAATAAAGCAAAGAAAAATTGTAGCTAGTTTAAAAGAAAATATATCAATCTTAAATAACGAAATATCAGATACTTCATTTTTTATTGATACGCTTAAAGACAATATTGTTGCGATTAAAAATTCAATTCAAACTAGAGAATTTCTTGGTCATCTTCCATTAGATTATTGTCCTGATTGCTTAACCAAAATAAAAGAAAGTAGTGATAAAACAAGATGTAAATTGTGCAAAGAAGTAATTGACGAATCTTTTGGTGTTGTGCAGGCAAAGCGAATGGAACAAGAAGTCAGCTTTCAATTACAAGAATCTCAAAAAATAATAAGTACAAATAAAAGAACATTAATTGAATTAAAATCAAAAAATGAATCTGAACTAGTTAAGTTACATCAATTTCAGCGCCAAGTTAATTCAGCCCTAAAGGATGTAAAGTCTGTTAATGATGAGAAATTAGACAACCTGCTTTCTAGTAAAGGATATGTTGAGGGTGAAATAGTTCAATATAAAACTATGCTTGAAAATGCAGAATTATATGCAAGTTTGTTAAAAAAGAAGAATGATTTGATTAATGAAATAGATTCATTAAAAGCATTTATATTCAATACAGAAAGAAAGCAGACCGTTTTAAAAGATGAGATAACAACTCTTATTAAACAAGAAGGGTTATACATTCTTAATAACGATTTGGATAGGCAAGATGAATTTAAAAACGCTAATGAGTTTACAATAGATTTCTCTAATAATTTAACTTTTCTCTCAAATAAATATTCCAAGTATTCTGCAAGTTCTAATTTCTATTTAAAAGTGGCAGCACGTTTTGCCTTGTTTTTAGCATCTCTATCAGTTGAAGGCATGAGAATTCCAAGGTTTATCTTTGCAGATAATATGGAGGACAAAGGTATTGAATTACTAAGAGCTCAAAATTTACAGAAAATACTCATAGATAGAGTGAGTGATTTTAATAAGAATAGTTATCAAATGATATATACTACGTCTTATATTACAAAAGAATTGAACGAAAGTGAATATGTTGTGGGCGAATATTATACTAAAAGTAATCCAAGTTTAAAAAATATAGTTAAATAATTACTGCATATAATTAAGTAGGTGGCTGATGACCAGATAGCCGCCAGAGCCCCTCTCACAACACCGCTGTATCCCGACGTTTTCAGTCCGAATACAGCGGTTCGTTAAGTTGTGGAGAAATCTTTTTGTAAATTTCGAATAGAGAATCATAACCGCGCTTTTTCAATCTATCAATTGTAATAGTAGTCTCAAGAATTGGGCTTTGATGACTTGAAGAAAGTAAATTTTAGGATTTATACCTTACTAGCAACTTCTGTTTCCCAAAACGTTAACCAATTCTTACATTTTTTAAAACAATTCCCATAAATTCCATTAACTGTTTATCTTAAGTAGCTTTGCAAAAATTTATTTAATGAATATAAAACAACAGTGGAATAATTTTCCTATACAACCAAAGAAAATCCCCTTCTTCTACGGATGGGTAATTTTGTTTGCCGCAACCATTGGAGTTTTAGTAAGCGCACCCGGTCAAACAATGGGAGTTTCTACTTTTACCGATTATTTACTCGAAAATATTGGAATAAGCCGCAATCAACTTAGTACTGCTTACATGGTTGGCACCATTGGCAGTTCGCTAATCCTGACTTATGCAGGGAAATTATACGATAAATACGGAGTACGCTGGGTTGGAATGGTTGTTTCGGTATTATTGGCAATCGTTCTTGTTTTGTTAAGCCAGTCGGATCGGATAATAAGTTTTTTTGTGGCTGATCCTAACTCAGGAATTTATACAGGAATGGCCATTGCAATTCTAATGTTTTTGTTTTTTGCACTTCGTTTCGCAGGGCAGGGTGTATTAACCATGATTTCACGAAATATGCTTATGAAATGGTTTATTGCACGTCGTGGTCTTGTTAATGGGATTTCAGCAGTGTTTGTTGGATTGGGTTTTTCAATGGCTCCATTAACATTCGACATGTTAATTCAGGGAACATCGTGGCGGGGTGCCTGGTTAATTATGGCACTCTTCATTGGAACTTTTTTTACAATTTTTGTATTCCTTTTTTTTCGCGATAACCCTGAAGATTTAGGTATGATTCCGGATGGCGAAAAACATGCCAACAAAAAACGCGATGTCATTATAAAACCATTCAAACAAATAACGTTAAAAGATGCCAGAAAAACATTGAGTTTCTGGGTATTTGCAATTCCTTTGGCGCTTTATGCATTATATATAACCGGATTAACTTTTCATTTGGTATCTATTTTTAATGAGGCCGGGATAAGCCGGGAACAGGCACTGGCAGTTTTTATTCCCGTCTCAATTATTTCTGTTGGCGTTTCACTATTTGGAGGCTGGATTAGTGACCGGATAAAACTAAAATATCTGTTATATCTGATTTTAACAGGTGAATTCCTGGCATTGTTTTGCCTGGGAAATTTAAACGATGGTATTTTTTATATTGGTTTTATTATTGGTAACGGAATCGTCAGCGGTGCATATAATGTGTTGATGGCGGTAACATGGCCGCGTTTTTATGGACGCGAAAACCTCGGTAGTATTACAGGTTTCGTAATGGCTTTAATAGTTTTTGCAAGTGCTTTGGGGCCAACACTTTTGAGTTTCTCATTTACTTTGGGTGGCAGTTATAAATTTGCTTTCTATGGATTAGCTTTGGTAGTTGCTGTTATTACTTTTTTTAGTTTGAAAGCCTGTAATCCACAAGATCATTTTAAAAATGTTCAATAATTTCATTAAATTTGGTGTCTTTCCATAAAACCAATAAAATTATATTATGAAAAAAAATTTGTTCTATTTATTAATCATTGTAACCTTATTCTTCCTCTCTTGCCAAACTGAAAAGAAAACCGGCGAATGGGTATCAATTTTTGACGGAGAAACATTAAACGGCTGGAAAAGTACCGTTGAAAATGCCGAAGGGATTACAGTTGAAGACGGGGCAATTAAATGTGCCGGGACACGTTCACATCTTTTTTATGAAGGTGAATTCAAAAACTTTGAATTTGAAACAGAAATAAAAACCTTGGAACATTCCAATTCCGGAATTTTTATTCACACCGAATATCTGGCTGAAGGATGGCCGCAAAAAGGATACGAGATTCAGGTTAACAACTCATTCAGGGGATCTGGACGAAATCCGGAACGTCGGAAAACAGGAAGTGTTTACAACATTAGAAACGTTTATTATCCGCTGGCTAATGACAACGAGTGGTTTAAAATGCGTATTAAAGTGGTAGCAAATCATATTGAGGTTTTTGTAAATGATGTGAAAGTAAACGATTATGTTGAACCAGAAAACCCGTGGCGGCCGGAAGGAAGCGAAAACCTGAAATTAAGCAGCGGAACTTTCGCATTGCAAGCACATGATGCTGGAAGCACAACATATTACAAAAATATAAAGGTTAAAGAATTGCCCGAACTTGCGGAAAATGAGACTGTCGATGATAAAGAATGGGATACACTGATCACCAAACTAATGAAAGCCGGATTTCCATTCATTGACTTTCATGTTCATTTAAAGGGAGGTTTAACAATTGAAGAAGTGGTAGAGAATTCGCAAAAATTGGGGATAAATTATGGTGTGGCCCCAAATTGTGGCTTGCATTTTCCGGTAACCGACGATGAATCTTTATTTGCTTACATGGATACTGTTTCTGGTAGCCCTACTTTTAAAGGAATGCAGGCAGAGGGTAGGGAATGGATTACGCTTTTTTCACCAGAAGCCATCGCTAAATTCGATTATGTATTTACCGATGCAATGACCTTCACTGACTCTAAAGGCCGCAGAAACCGCATTTGGATGCCAAAAGAAGTTTGGGTTGACGATAAACAACAGTTTATGGATGATTTAGTTGGAAAAATCGAAGCTATTTTCTCGCAGGAACCCGTTGATATTTATGTAAATCCTACAGTTTTGCCTGCTGAGATTATGGGAGAATACGACCAGCTTTGGACAAAGGAACGAATGGAAAGGGTAGTTAAAGTTCTGGCAGACAATAAAATTGCGTTGGAAATTAATGCACGTTACAAAACCCCAAATGCCACAATGATAAAAATGGCAAAAGAAGCCGGGGTAAAATTTGCCTTCGGAACAAATAACACAGGCCGTGATTTGGGTCAATTGGAATATTGCCTTGAAATGATAGAAGAATGTGGATTAACTCCAAACGACATGTTTGAAATTAAACCAGAAAATGAAAAACCTGTAAATGTAAAAGGATTGCCGGCGCAAATTACAGGATAGCTGTTATTTATTATTCACGGGGTGACTTAAAGTCACCCCGTGAATTTAGTGGCAACAGGATATTATGAATTCATTGTTTTTAAATCCATTAAACATTCACCCCGATTGGAAGCCATTTCTTTCAAAGGAAATATTGGATTTAATTACTCAAATTGAATTGAAAATTATAAAAACAGATTTTACTCCTTCAACAAAAAATGTTCTTCGCTTTTTTGAATTGCCCCTTCATTCGGTTAAAGTTGTAATTATTGGCCAGGATCCATATCCGCAGATTGGCGCAGCAACCGGACGGGCATTTGAAGTAGGTACTCTAAAATCGTGGAACGAACCTTTCAGGAATGTTTCGCTAAAAAATATTTTAAGGGCATTATTTAAAGCGTACTCTGGGAACGTAATAAAATTCAATGAGTTAAAAGAAAAATTCGACAACGAATTTCCGGTTCTGTCGCCATCAAAGTTATTTAAACATTGGGAAAATCAAGGCGTTTTGTTATTAAATACTGCTTTTACCTGCGAGCCGGGAAAACCAGCAAGTCATAAAAAAATATGGAAGGGATTTTCCCTGGAACTATTAAAATTTATCAATAATAATTCTGATAATTTAACCTGGTTTTTATGGGGAAACCATGCAATGGAAGCAACAAAAGATTTGGAAATAAAAAATACAATTGTTTCTCAACATCCAATGATGTGTTATTATCGCCCTGAAAGGAAAAATGATTTTTTATTTGGACATATTAACTGTTTTCAAAAACTTCAGAATGAAATTGACTGGACTGGGTTCAGTTTTCAAAACGGGTTCAAATCTTTAGGGAGGCTTTTTTAGAGTAGTCCGTTTTTTTACTTAAAATCTATTAGGATTTTCTTTTTATCAACTGCATATCCGATAATATCAACTATATCATCGTTGCTAAACGAAGCACGGTTAATGCACATGTCAAACGATTCTTCTGTAAGATTTTCTTTGCTAATGGCCCTACGGAAAGCGGTCCTCTCTTTTTCAACACGTTTAATAAAAATAATCGCTTCCTCCCTGTTTAACTGATTATTTTCCATTATGTTATGTATCCTGTATTCAAGAGGCGCTGCTACCCGAATGTGAAGCGCATTTTGAATATCTCTGGCAATAATATGCCCGGCCCGACCAACTATAATAGAAAATCCATCAACTGCAAAAGTGCGAACAACGGCTGTAACGGTTTTTATGATTTTCCGTTCGCTTTTGTATTGCCTGTCACTAAAAGCTTTTAAAATATCATCAAGCTGGTACCTGTCGTTTTTTTTGAAAATTTTTCTTACGCGCTCAGGTTCCATATCAAGTTCTTTTGCACTTTGGTAAAAAACTTCTTTACTAAGAACTTTCCATTCAGAAATCATTTTTCTTTCGTCGAGGCGGCTCGCAATCAATTTTGCCAGTTTTATCCCGTTACAACCAACCTCTCTCGAAATGGTAATAACCGGACCAGCAGTTGACAATGTTTCGTTGCGTCTTTTTATAGAATGTTCTTGCAACAATCTTTCGTTTAAATAATTCATTAATGCTTTGCCCATTTTCTATAGGTTTTTATTCAATATTACGATAATTATAATTATTTGGTTATGTTTTGTAGCAACAGTTGCATAAATTATTTTCACAAGCGTTTTTTGAGGATCAAATATTTATATAACTGCAAATTTGCATTTAAAGATATTGATAATGAAATATTTAAGTTGATTGTTTTTAACAAATGACAAGAATCATTAGATAATAAATCAATTCAATTTACTTTTAAGATCAATATTTTTTATTCATTCTAAATAAAGAAAGAGATAAATAATATATTCGTGCTTAAAAATTTCTAATTGAAAAATATAATTTAAAAGATATGTTTGAAAAAAGTACTTACGAAAATCGCCGGAAGGCATTAAAAAATAAACATTTAAATGGAGTTGCATTGATTTTGGGTAATGTTGATTCGCCCATGAATTATCCTGATAATACTTTCCATTTCAGGCAAGACAGTTCGTTCCTCTATTTTTTCGGCCTCGATTTTCCTGGATTAGCCGGGGTCATTGATTTCGACAGCGGAGAAGATTACATTTTTGGCGATGATGTTGATATTGCAGATATTATCTGGATGGGACCACAGATCTCGTTAAAAGAAAATGCTGCAAAAGTTGGTGTAGAAAATACTGCACCTTTCAATAAGCTTTTTGATTTTATAAGCGGAGTTATAAAACAAGGTCGTAAAATTCATATTTTGCCACCTTATCGGGGTGAGAATAAAATACTGCTTGAAAAGCTACTTGGAATTTCTGCTTTGCGAATTCAGGATTACGTTTCACTCGAATTGGTAAAAGCAGTCATTGATTTACGTTCGGTGAAAGAAATTTGCGAGATTGACGAAATAACAAAAGCCTGTGCTGCCGGTTACGATATGCATGTTACAGCAATGAAAATGGCTAAACCCGGAAATTGGGAACAAAAGATTGCAGGCACTCTTGAAGGAATTGCCAATTCGCATGGAGGAATGTTGTCGTTTCCAATTATTTTGTCGCAAAATGGAGAAACGTTGCATAACCACGACCATTCACAAATTTTAAAAGAAGGGAGATTAATGCTTACTGATGCCGGGGCAGAAACCTCGTTGCATTATGCTTCTGATTTTACACGAACAGTACCGGTTGGAGGTAAATTCACCCAAAAACAAAAAGAAATCTACGAGATTGTTTTAGCGGCAAATAATCATGCAACATCGTTAACTAAACCCGGAGTAACTTATTTATCAGTTCATTTAGCTGCGGCAGAAGTAATTGCGTCGGGCCTCAAAGAACTTGGGTTGATGAAAGGTGATGTTAAAGAGGCTGTTAAAAACGGTGCACACGCCCTGTTTTTGCCTCATGGTTTGGGGCACATGATGGGATTAGACGTACACGACATGGAAGACCTTGGACAAATTTACGTGGGTTACGACCATGAAACCAGACCCGTTGATCAGTTTGGGACCGCCTACCTTCGCCTTGGAAGAAAATTACAACCTGGTTTTGTGATAACCAACGAACCCGGAATTTATTTTATTCCGGCATTAATCGATAAATGGCAAAGTGAAAAAATAAATAGTGAATTTATTAACTTCGATAAAGTAAACGAGTATCGTAATTTTGGCGGAATTCGTTTGGAAGACGATATTTTAGTGACTAAAACTGGTAGCGAAATAATTGGAAAAAGAATTCCAATTGAACCTGATGAGATTGAAGAAATTGTTGGGAAATAAAATCAACTGGTTCCATTCGTAAATGTGCGAATGGAACTGTTTTATCTTTTATTTTGAAATAATTTTGTGATAGAAATAATCCATTTCCGATTTTATTTCATCTCTTATTTCGCGGCATTTTAATTTTAAAACCTCATTATTTCTGAAATTTTTATAGGGATTATGAAATCCCAGGTGCATTTTTCGCTTGAATTTTATAGGTGGGATTATTAGCTCTTCTGCGGTACCGTCGCCGACCGTTATCAAAAAATCAAATTCCAGGTGGTCAAATTTTGAATAGTGTTGCGGGATTTGTGGCTTTAAATCGATGCCGATTTCAGCCATAACATCGATTGCAATTTCACTTACATGATTAACAGGTTGAATTCCAGCCGAATAAATTTCAAGATTATTATCGAAACTTCGCAGGATTGATTCAGCCATTTGGCTCCTGCATGAATTTTGATTACTTAGAAAAAAGATCTTCATTTCTTTAAACACTTTAATTGTATAATTGAAATGCAAGGATAATCTATCAATATCCAGGATTATTTAAAGTGTTCAATTTAAATAAAAAACGTGTTATTTGAAATAGCAATTGTTATACTATGTATTGAAAATTAGAATTTTACAGATGTTGTTCAACATTCTTTATGAATACAATTTCGCGAAAATATTTTTATCTGTGTTTTACATTTTAGCTTACATAAAATAAATTTTACCTTTGTTAAATCTTCATTTAACAGAAAATAATGACTGAGTTACTTCACTGGGTTTTTAAGATAGTTTTAATTTTAGGAATTACGTTTTCAATAGTTTTTATTGTGTATTCTATTATTGAAAATGAAAAATATGCAGTCAAAAAAAATATACCAATTTTGTTAATTTTAGCTGTTTTGTTGGTTATTTCCTTTGTTATTTCTATCCCAAATATTTTCCAGTTTTTATTTGTAGCTTTTTTTTTAACAGTTGTATTTTTGGTCGTGTTGCCTTTTGGGAATTTTGAAATTCAATATAAAATCCCAAAAAATAAATTTGACGAGCGGGATGTAATGTTTTCCAGAATTAACCTAAAAGAGGGTTCAAAAGAATTCAATTCATATTACCGAGTTCGACCAAAAAATAAAATAGCAGACGATCTTTTCAGAAAAGAACCCGGATTACTGACACCCGGTTCAAAATTTTATAGCAAGTATATTTTTAATGCTGCCGATGCAACTTTTTCAACGGTAGATTTACTTCAACCATTAGTTGAACAAAAAGCAAAACAAGCCACCAAAGAAAAATTCGATCCTAAAGATATTTCTACATTCCTGAAAAAATGGGCAATTAAGCTGGGAGCCAAATCAGTGGGTTTTACTCTTTTACAACCGCATCATATTTATTCGCATGTAGGAAGAGGTGCTGATTATGGAAAAGATGTTAAACTTGACCATAAATTTGCTATCGCTTTTACTGTTGAAATGGATCATGATTTTATAAACTGCGCACCAAAAGGGCCGGTTATTATGGAATCGGCCCAACAATATTTGAATGCCGGAAATATTGCTGTTCAATTAACACAATTTATTCGCAATATGGGTTTTGAAGCCCGGGCCCATATTGATGCCAATTACCGGATTATTTGTCCGGTGGTTGCCCAGGATGCTGGTTTGGGAACCATTGGCAGAATGGGATTATTAATGACACCTAAATTAGGACCGCGGGTTAGGATTGCTGTGGTAACCACAAATCTTAAATTAAATGTTAATACAAAACCACACGATTCGACAGTTATCCAATTTTGTGAAAGTTGTAAAAAATGTGCAAGCAATTGCCCTTCACAATCCATTTCTTTCAATTCAGCAAAAAATAACAAGGAGTGGAGAAGGTGGAGAATTAATCACGAAAAATGTTTTACTTATTGGAGTAAAATAGGTACTGATTGTGGAAAGTGCATGGCCGTTTGCCCTTATTCGCACCCCGATAATTTTTTGCATAACCTGGTCAGGTGGATGATTAGGCAAAACAGCTTCAACCGTTGGCTTGCGTTAAAACTCGACGATTTTTTTTATGGTAGAAAACCGGCTTCGAAGCCTGTTGAAAAATGGATGTTGTAAACCTAACCCAGATAAACTGGAAAAGACAAATCTCAAAAAACAAATAACAAATAAGTTTCAATTTTTAAAATATTCAAATTCTAAACAATTCCATATTAAGTTTCAAGCAATTTGTAATTTTGATATTGATTTTTGTGATTTATTTGTAATTTGATAATTGTTATTTGTCATTTTCTGCAAAAAAAAAACACGAATATTAGAAATATGAGCCTAATTAATTTCTAAAATTAGAAAGTTATTTGAATTGATTATGTACAAATAATTTGTATCGAATTGAATTCAACATTAACTAAACGAGCCGAAATTGTATAAAAATATTACGGTCTAATTAAGTTAAGCATAATTGTATTAAATTTGCATCCTTTTATTAAAATACACAAAATATAAATGTGTTTTTCGATGATTCAACATTTAAAGTTTTACACCAAACAATATTATTTTATTTGCAGGGCAGTATTATTGTTTCTGGTTATATTTTTAATAATGTCCACAGCTAATATTCTGTTTGCACAGGAGGTAGTTTTTAGGGGAAAAATTACCGACAGAAACGGCAAACCGCTGCCTGGAACAACAATTCAGCAAAAAGGGACTAACTTTGCTACCTTTTCTGCTAACGACGGTACTTTCAGGTTTACAGCAAAACAAATTCAACCGATCCTGATATTTAGTAAACCAGGATTCGAAACAATTGAAAAATCTGTTAATGGAAGTGAATTTATTGAGGTAATATTACCACAGCTTGAGGGTTCTTCTGGTCAAACCAAAAGAAATAACCTGAACATGGGTTATTATTTGTGGAAAGAAAATAACATATCTTCTTCTGTTTCAGCAATTAATATTAGCGACATTTCTTTTTCCGGTTCTCAATTGACAACAATTTTAGATCAATTGCCCGGAGTAAATGTGAGGACACAAAGTGGGCAACCAGGTAGTTTTTTCACAACTTCGGTCAGGGGAACAGAGTCTGTTTTATCTAATGAACCGCTGTTTGTTGTCGATGGAATTATTTTAAATGCCGGGATCAATATGCAAGCAAGCTTGAGTTCAATCGATCCGCTTTCGTATTTAAATCCGAATGATATAAAAAACGTAACCATTTTAAAAGATGCATCAGCCGCGGCAATTTATGGTTCGCAAGGGGCAAATGGTGTAATTCTCGTTGAAACTAAATCGGGAGATAACAAACCTTTTCAAGTTAATTTCAGGGGACAATCGGGTGTGCAATTTCCCATTAAAAAAACCAACTATTTAAATGCCGGACAGTACATCGATTTGTTAAATGAATCACTGTTAGCCGCAGATATGGGTGAAATTAGCTTTATCAACCCAACAGAAAATGTGCAATGGTCCGATGAGTTGTTAAACACCGGGATAACAAATGATTATGGGATTTCTGTGTCGGGTGCCGGGGATAAATCAAAATTTTATATTTCGGGAAATTTAAATCACAATATTGGTGTACTTGGCCATTCAAATTTTAACAACGGGGGTATTCTTTTTAAAGGACAAAATTCAATTACAACTTGGTTAAATCTGAAAGCCAGTGTGAATTATGCGCGGGCGAAGCAGTCATCCACAATAAATTCTTTAAATCAATTGCATTCTAATCCTTATGTTATTGCTCAATCATATCCACCTTTAAATAATGAAACAATTGCGAACACGCCACTTTTATCGCAATATTATGGAAACAATAACGCAGTTGAATTAATAGAACAAAATGACCAGGAAAATACTGGAAACAGGTACACAGCAAACTTCGAAATCTCAGCAAAAATAAGCCAGGATTTAACATTTGTTACAGCAATTACCGGCGATTATTCTGAAAATTTTCAATCTTCTATTGTTTATTACCCTGTAAATCAAGATTCCTATCTTCAGCAAAATATTCTTCAAAATCGTTCGGGAGATTCTTATAATTGGTACATCAACAATTTTCTGAAATTGCAAAAACAAACAGGAAACCACAACTTTATTATTTTAGGTGGCGTTTCTGAAAATTTTAACAAGATTACGGAATATTATTTTTATGAAGGTTTTGAAAATTTGTTTCCAGCGGAAGGAAATTCACTTTCATTTTCTGGCAATAACAGCCGAAGGGTGAATGCTTTTTTTATACAATCAAACTATGTTTTCGATAATAAGTTTGATGTTTTGACAAGCTTTCGCAGAGAAAAAATATTAAGGCAAACCGGAACAGATTTGTTTGGATTGTTTCCCTCTTTTTCGGCTGGGTATTGGTTGTTAAAAAATGAAAATAATGTATCAAATCAAATAATTTCCGGGATTAAGCTTAAAGCAGGTTGGGGGATTTCAGGTGCTGAATCATTTAATTCCTTATTTTATTCCTTTGCAGATGCTTCTTCTGGTCACCCCTTGCTTAATTTTTTTATGCCCAATAATAGTTATGTCGAAACTTTTCAGGAAAATGCACGGTGGGAAATATCGGAAGAGTGGAATATTGGTTGGTTAACTTATTTATTAAATGACGACTTAATGCTTGAATTTAATTATTTCGACCGGCTTAGGAGTAATGTGGCTCTTCCGCAATATAATAATCCAAACGAAAATTATCAGGCTTATTTGTTAAATACAGGGCGGGTAAATAATTCGGGGTGGGAGTTTCGCTTGAATTATTTAAAATCAATTGGAGATTTAAATATGTTCTTTTCTTTCGATATCCAATCGTCTCAAAACAGGTTTCTCGGTACTAACGATTCTTTCCAGGGAGATATACTTTACAATGCCTTCGGTGCAACAAGCTCGACTCCAATTTCAATTTTGGCCGCCGGCGAAGAGATTGGGGCCTTTGTTGGATTCGTGTACGATGGAATATTTCAGTCGGTTGAAGAAGTGGGTTTGGCAAATTCGATGAATGGTGATCCCAATGTTTGGTATCAAGATGAAGGGACCTCGCCCGGTGATATCCGTTTTAAAGATATTGACCAAAACGGAATTATCGATGAAAATGACTTAACTGTTTTAGGCGGACCAAATCCTGATTTTACTTACGGGCTAAATTTGCGCATGACGTACAAAAACTACGATTTTGCAATGGTTTTTGATGGCTCCCATGGCAACGAGATTTACAACTTAAATAAATTGTGGGGAAATGCCACGGGAGGGGCTGGAAACCGTACTGTTGATATGTTGTCGCGCTGGAATTTAAACAATGCTTCAGAAATATTGCCAAGAGTTCATTTTGAAGATTTAAACTTAAATAACAGGCCCCATTCAGAAATGATTGAAGACGGAAATTATTTAAGGTTGAATTCTATCGATTTTGGTTATACTTTTTCGAAAAAAAATAAAAATAAAAAGATTCGGATCTACATTTCGGCAAAAAATATAGTAGCATTTTCATCCTATTCCGGAGATTATCCTGTTGTCGGGTATCAGAAGGGCTATACAAATCTAACAGGAATTGATTATGGGTGGTATCCATCGGCGACTACTTTATTAGTTGGTATTCAGATAGATCTTTAGTATTATTTCCCAAAAATATAAACTATAGAAAGCTGCTGTTGCTGGTCGAGGTCGTTCCAGTCGAGTAAGTGGAATGAAAGATTAAATGTCCCTTTTACTTTTTCGTGGTTAATAAAATACCAGATTGCATCGGTACGCCAATAATTTTTAACCTGGTAAAAGCGGTCGCCATAAGCAAATTTATGACTTCCTCCAGAGCTTAAAACCGATTTTATTCCATAGTTTTTGTAGCGGCCTTTTGCTTCAGCAAATAAACTTGATGAATTTATAAAACCGTTTGTTACACTGCGTTCGCGAAATGACGAATTTAATAAACCGGCTTTAAAATAACCTTTAAAATTTGAATCTTCAGAAGTTCTGATACCTGCTTGAAATGCGTAACCGATATAATCTTTTATGTGGTCGCCCATAATATCTATTGAGGCTCCTGCATCGTGAAACATCAACAAATAATTCTGGATAAATACATTTTTATAAAATATCTCGCCTGAAAAACCAGCCATAAAATTTTCCCTGTTTATGTCGGTTTGTCGGCTTACCCAATCAACAAATCCGTTTTGTTTACCCCATTCCCAGCTTACTTCCCCAAACATTCCTTCAATATTTGGTCGGTAATAAAGTAATGTGTCGGTGAGCATTGCCAAAGGGAAATCTATTTTTCCCCTTCTCGGAAATGATCCAAAAATAAACTCCTTTTGCTCATCATTAAACTGGTAGTACAACGTGAGTTTTGGTTTATGAAAATCAAGATCGCTGCCAAATTCCTGCAATTGGCTTAGTCCGCCCCGAATCCGATGATTATCAATTTCAACACCAAATTCAAACGCACCGCGCCCACCCAAAATGGTTTGTGGCAGAGCTTTGTTACTAAAAAACTCTCGGTTATCACCGATTCCCTCAAAAAGTACCTGATATTTAAAATTTTGTGAATTTCCTAAAAATGAAACAAAAATAAAAAGCGGCAAAAGTAGTTTTCTCATTTTTTTTATGATTTCGAACACGAAAGTAATAAATCATTTGAAAACTTGCGCCGAAAACGAGAAACTGCAACTGTCAACTTTTTCAGTCACAAAGAATATAATTATCCCTTAGCGAATTAATTACCAAGACAGGTAAATCACCGGCCTTTTTTATTATTTTACGTTCGGGCAAACCAATTAGCCAATCCAAGGGCGTAAGGTTTGAACTTCCTAAAATAACGAACAAATCGGAACTTGAAATATGGGCAAGTTTTGAGGCTTCAAATACGTTTCTCAAACTCGATTTGTTGCCCTTGTAAATTTTATGTTTGACATTGAATTTTTGAAACAGTTTTTTTGTTAAAACAATATTTTTTGCAATCTGTTTCTGTTCCTGTTTTCCCTTGTCGTTGGCAGCAACAACAACAATTTCCGCCTTACTAAAACGACCAAAATATGAACTCCACAATGCAGTGTCGCTGCATTCTTTGCGCATATCAATAGGTAAAACTATTTTGTTGAAAGAAGAAATTTTTGATTTGGTGTTTACAAATAAAAATGGGATCGGGCTTTCAAATAATACTTTCGAAAATTTCGAAAATTTGTCGGCATCAGCAATTATAAAAATAGCTTCGTAATCGTCCGATAGTTTTTCAGGTAAATCAGTTTTTCTTTCTGAAAATAACAAAGTTGAAACTTTTAATCCCGGGATTTCATTTTTAATTGGAAATACATAACTGTTTAATATTACCTTAAATTGTTCGTGTTTCTTTTTTTTATTTTTAGGATAATTATAAACCAGGCATAATTCTTTTTTGAACATCGAAGCAATTTTAATCCCGTTCAGTATTAACATATTATCCGAAGGGCTTAAATTGGTAAACACAACTATTTTTTGTTCCTTCTTTTTTGTCATAAAAGAAATTTTTCTAAAAATAGAGATTAAAAAGAGGAATTAAAAAACAGAAATTGAAAAATGTCAGGGATGGTTGAATTTGAATTTTCTACTTTTATCGTCGTAAAAAAATTTGAATGATAAACGAAAAGCTTCTTAATCCCGAAAGTATTGTAATTGTTGGGGCATCTAACAATATTTCAAAACCGGGAGGGAAAATGGTCAAGAACCTCCTCGACAATAATTTTCAAGGAGAATTATTTTCGGTTAACCCAAAAGAAACAAGCATACAAGGATTACCGACTTTTAATCAGGTTGAAGATTTGCCACTTGTTGACCTGGCCGTATTGGCAATTCCTTCAAAGTTTTGTTTACACGCTGTAAAAGTTCTTGCAGAACAAAAAAATACAAAGGCATTTATAATTATTTCTGCTGGTTTTGGAGAAACTGGTAAACATGGGAAACAACTGGAAAACGAAATTGCGAATGTTGTTACTGAAAACAATGCCTGTTTAATTGGCCCAAACTGTATTGGCGTAATGACACCTGCACATGCCAGTGTTTTTACAACGCCAATTCCGAAATTAACTTCTGCCGGGTGCGATTTTATTTCAGGCTCCGGGGCAACGGCAGTTTTTATTATTGAATCGGGAATTCCAAAAGGTTTGCAGTTTGCCAATGTTTTTTCAGTGGGTAACAGCGCCCAAACCGGTGTTGAAGATATTCTGGCTTTTCTCGATCAAACCTACAAGCCGGGAATCAGCCCGAAAGTAAAATTGTTATATATCGAAAACATTAACGACCCAGACAAACTATTAAACCATGCTTCTTCCCTTATTCAAAAAGGGTGTAAAATTGCTGCTATCAAAGCCGGAAGTTCATTGGCCGGAAACAGGGCAGCCTCGTCGCATACAGGGGCACTAACAAGTTCTGATGCTGCTGTGGAAGCCCTATTTAGAAAAGCGGGGATAGTCCGGTGTTACGGCAGGGAGGAGTTAACAACGGTTGCAAATGTTTTTATGTGCAAAGAGTTGAAAGGCAAACAACTGGCAATAATTACACATGCGGGCGGCCCGGGTGTAATGCTTACCGATGCTCTTGAAAATGGGGGGCTTAGTATTCCGCAAATAGAAAATTCACCCGAAAAATCTGCGTTAAAAGAAAAGTTATTTGCCGGATCGTCGTTGGAAAATCCAATCGATTTTCTGGCAACGGGAACAGCCGGACAATTGAGTGAAATTATTGATGCTTGCGAAAATGATTTCGATGTTGATGGAATGGCCGTCATTTTTGGAAGTTCTGGTCTGTTTCCTATTCGTGATGTATATCAGGTGTTAGATAAAAAAATGCACTCTTGTAAAAAACCTATTTATCCTATTTTACCATCGCTTATCGATGTTAAAGACGATGTTTCTTATTTTCTTTCTCATGGAAATGTAAATTTTCCCGACGAAGTATTATTGGGGCGTGCACTCACGAAAGTCATAAATACACCGGGCCCTGCAAAAAACGAAGTTTTTATTGACGGTGTAAATGTAAATGAAATACGAAAAATCATTGATTTTTCGGAGAATGGTTACCAGCCGCCCGAAGTTATTCACCAATTATTTGATGCAACCGGGATACCGCGGGTGAAAGAAGTAGTGGCTAAAAATGAAACAGAAGCAGTACTTGCTGCTTTAAACATTGGGTTTCCGATGGTAATGAAAGTTATCGGGCCATTGCATAAAACCGATGTTGGTGGAGTGATTTTAAATGTCAGGAATGTTGGTGAAGTACGAAAAGAATTTCACCATTTATTTGAAATTGAAGGAGTTGAAGGAGTTTTAGTTGCTCAAATGGTATCGGGAACCGAGCTTTTTCTCGGGGCAAAATACGAGCAAAATTTCGGACATGTAATTTTATGCGGGATGGGGGGAATTTATGTTGAAGTTTTAAAAGACGTAACTTCAGGTCTCGCCCCATTATCAGAGGAAGAAGCAATGTCGATGATAAAAAACCTAAAATCGTACCGGATATTAAAAGGCTATCGAAAACAACCGGGGGTAAATATTAAAAGATTTGCTGAAATTTTGGTCCGATTATCCAGTTTGCTACGCTTCGCTACAGAAATAAAAGAACTTGATATAAATCCGTTTCTCGGTAACGAAACTGAGATTCTGGCAGTTGACGCGCGAATAAGGATTGAGAAGTGACTTGGGATAGTCGCAGTCACAGTTTTCAGTTGCAGTTTCCAGTAACAGTCGCAGTCGCAGTTTTCAGTCGCAGTCGCAGTTTTCAGTCGCAGTCACAGTTTTCAGTTGCAGTCGCAGTAGATTTTAATTTCACCGGGTGACTTTAAGTTCACCCGTTGAATATTATTAAGTTGCATTTTCAGTTTCGCTTCGCCGGGTGACTTCTAGTTCACCCGATGAATATTCAAAAATTTATTATGAAAGACAAACAAAACCAATTTTACACTTCTATCTCAAAATATTATTCCGAAATATTCCCGTACAAGCCAGTACAGTTGCAGTTTGTAAAAAATGGGGTAGGGGATTTAAACAAAAAACAAATTCTTGATATTGGTTGTGCAACAGGTGAATTGGCTTTTAATTTGGCAAAAGAATTTGCTGAAGTTACCGGAATTGATTTGAATGAAGATTTGCTGCAACAAGCAAAAAACAACAAAATTATTTCAACACTAAAATTTCAAAGTGGAAATATGCTTGAGTTGAAAAAAGATTTTCAGCCAAATCAGTTTGATGCTGTTTTATGTTTCGGAAATACATTGGTGCACCTGCCGAATTTTGATTTAATCGGGGAAATGTTAATGGGCGTTTATTCGGTTTTAAAGACAGGCGGAAGTTTTTTGATACAAATTCTTAATTACGATTATATTCTTGCTGAACAAGTTTCGGAACTTCCAATTATTGAAACTGAAAATATTAAATTCGTAAGAAAATACGAGTTTGAAAAAAGCAGCCCATTAATTCGATTTCAAACTGATTTGCACCTGAAAAAAGAGGGCAGGGTTATTTCAAACGAAACAGTGCTCCTCGCATTAAAAAGTGCTGAATTAATTGATTTACTTAGAAATTCAGGTTTTAAAGAAATTAAATTATTTTCTAATTTCAAAAAAGATTCTTTTGGAGGTAAACATTTGCCGCTCGTTGTAAGTATGGTCAAATAGCAGGTTCATTCAACTGGTACTTTTATCTACTGAATATTTTCCAAGTGTGGCCATCTTTGATTGTCTAGATTACAATGCGAATCGGAATTCGCATCACCCTTTTTTCCTATAAACCATCCACCAGATAAAAAAACCGCTAATCAAAACGAGTAAAATACAAATCCCTGCAAACGGAACGTATAAAATATATAATGGACCAACCAAATGTTCAAATATTCGTCCTGTGTGTATTTCTAAAGCAGCATTCCATAGCGACATTGGGGAATTTATTCGAATTTCACCTGACATCTCCGGAAAAGATGGTGTTACTCCCATTGATACAATCCCTTGAACTCCATTATTAAAATCAAACCAAAACACATTTTCTTTTCCTTCAACCAATCCGGTAACCGTATTTGCTGCAATTGGACTTGCCATTCTTTCCGGGGCTGAATATGGCTGCCTCGTAAAAAAATCGTGAACAGCACCGGTTTTAGTATTCCATAAAAACATTCCGCTAAAAGAACCTACCAGATAGTTTTGTTCATCAAGCGATTTAAAAACATTGCAACCCATAATACTTACGGGAGGTTGTGAAAATGCCGGCTGTAACTGGCCGGTAAAATTCTCATCGGCAAAATAAAATCCTTCAGAAGTTGAAAAAATGTACTGTTTATTTTTATCGTCAAAATGAACCCGGCGTAATTTGTCGAACCACGGGTTTGGGCTGTCCATGTGTGTGTTGGGAATTATTCCGACCTTTTTATTGGCAATTGGAATTAAAAGAGGTGGGCGTAAATGCATCCCGGAAAAGGTGTTGATAATAAGGAATAAAACAAAAATATAACCCACAACATTGTGCCACCGAAGGTTTACTTTTTTAGTTCCAACGAGATTACTTACCTTTTTTTCTTTCTTTTTTCTCCGGCGGATTATTTTGGGGAAGAAGAAATGCAACAAACCCGTAATTGCAAGAAAAATCGTTACCAGTCCAAATAAATCGACCGCAAGTTGTCCGGGAAGACCAAACAATTCGCCGCTGTGCAATTCCCAGAAAGTATTAAAAAGCCCTGTTTCCTTTTTGTATCCAACTGGTTCGGGAAGTTGGATTTTGTGAAAATCATTGCCGTTTGTACTGGTCAGCAAATAGTGACGGGTTAAAATTAGAAGAGTATCGTTTTTTAAAGCAATATCAGCAATCCTGTCTTTTTTAACAGGTAGCGTTAATTTCTGCCAATCCTGCCCGTTTACATTTCTTTTATAAAGTCCAAGTTGTGTTCCTGCAAATATTTCATTTTTGAATCGAACAACAGAATAAATTTTCCGGTTGTCAATTCCTTTTGGAAATCCCTGGTTAAAATCTTCGAAGTTTTTGAAATCGTCATTCGTTTTCCATATCCCAATATTTCCATACATTAAATGTGAAACAGAATCTATTTCGACAGAACCACGGACAGCAGCCAGATTCCAGTTATTGTATTTATAGTTTGATGGCAATAATTTTCGCGAAACATCAATAGGAGAAAATGTTTGCCTGTGGTTCATAACAATGCCGGATGTTGCAAAAAGTATTGCAAAAAATGCAATAATTATGGATGGCCACTTATGAAGTTTCTTAAAAAACCTGATGAGTTTGTTTTTTTTCATACTCGTTTCATCTTCAACTAAATAAAAAACTTTACCAGATTTTTTTAATCGCAGTAAAGCTTAATTTGTTAATAAAGCTGCAAATATACTATTTTATAAGAGTAAACCAGTTGGTAGTATGAAATTGTAATTTATAGGAATACGGTTCAACCAGGATTATCGCAACTTTCAAACCTGGCAATTACAATTGTGAATATAAGTATTTTGAAAGAATTATCATCTACATTTTCGGTTTGAATATTTAAATAGTATCTGCAAGAAAACTACTTTCTTTTCAGGACTTTGATAAGAAAACGTCAAAGACAAGGCTTTCGAAGTTTTGAAAATCAGGGAGTTTACTGTCGTAAATGACCGTTTTCAAAACAAGAATAACGCAGTATTTGGTGTTTTCTTGCAAAGACTAAATATTAATCTCAGTTGTTTGCAGCAATATCATACGATTTTTCCCTTTCTTCAGCCTGTTTCATCCAAACCGGGATTGTAGTTTTAATAAATTCAATTTTTTCTGAATTCATTTTTTCCGCGTCTAAACCAATAAATTCCTGTGCTTTTGCTTTTGTTGAAATATCGGGATAAGGAACTTCATCGTTAAATCCCAGGCTGGCAAACAAGCGGGCAAGTTTTAAACGGGTTTCCTGAATTGTTGTAATACCTGTCGAAATAATTCGACTTGATTCTACAGGCGAATGGAATGAACCACCATGACTGGCAGCTACATAATCCCAACGCCACTGAGCATGCCTGATCCCCATTAAAATATCTTTCATCTGGTTTTCGCTGGCACCTAAATCCCAGGCCTTTTTTGCCTCAACGTGGGCGTGAACAATTAATTCTTCGAGTTTATCGCGGTTTTCAATAATTTTATCTTGCCGTTCGTAAACATTTGCCATTAATGTTGCCCCCTCTTCGCGGTGGCAAACCTGGCACGAACTGGCAATATTATTTAAGGGCGACTGCATTTTATGGTCTGTAAATTTTTGCCCACCTTCACTTTTATATGGCATGTGGCAATCGGCACACGAAACCCCGCGCTGGGCATGTATTCCTGTTAAATACATTTCGTATCCCGGATGTTGCGCTTTAAGCATCGGTGCTTTACTAATTGAATGTGTCCAATCGCTAAATTCCCTGCCGTCGTAATATTCTTCCATTTCTTCAACCGAAAGCCCTTTGTCCCAAGGGAAAGTAAGGTAATTTGCACCTTCGGCAACTGTTTTGTCAAAGTAATATTCGACATGGCATTGTGCGCAAACCAAACTGCGCATTTCCTGGTGGCTTGCTTTTTTAATATCTTTTCCCATTCTTTCATAAGCTTCCACCAATGCCGGACGAGTAATTGTTAAGTTCATTGTTTCCGGGTCGTGACAATCGGCACAACCAATTGTATTCACTATTTCCGATCCTATCCTTTCCCATTTTCCTGAATAAAATTGAACAACACCTTTTTCATTCATTAATCGCGGAACATCGGGGCTTTTGCAAGTCCAGCAGGTAGTTGGCATTGGTCCGGCAACTGAACCTGTTGGTGCACCTGTCCTGAGGGTATTTTGAACATCGGCAATTGCATAAAAATGACCACGCCCCTGGTTGTAATCTTTTGAAAAACCATAGCCTGCCCAAAGTACAACAAGCCTGGGATCGACTTCCAACATATCAATATTAACATTCCCATTGTATTTACTCCTAAACGATGAGTCAGCAGTTCCGTAATACGACTGAAATTCACGGGGATAATTTTCGCCCCAAACTTCGTTTCTGGGTTCAAACGCACTTATCTCGTTTTTCGGGACATTAACATAGACTGCTTCTGCACGTCGTTCAACAATTGAGGATGCTAATAAACCAAGTACAAAAACTACGATTATTGTAGCTGAAAAAATAAACCAGGACAGCCAGGGATGTTTTTCTGTGATTTTAAAATTTGAACTCATTAGTATTTATTTTTTAATTGTTATTTGTGTAATTTTTTATCCACACCGGCACCGGACTTTCAGGAAGTGGGACTCGTGCATTTGGAACACTCGACAAACTATTTACCCTGCCATGAGGGACTTCGCGGTGACAATCCCAACATTTGCGATCCTGCATGTGTGCCTGATGTCCTTCAACACTCGCAGAAAGTTTTGGGTCGTTAATTTGTTGCGAATGACAACGGATGCAATTTTTGTGAACAACCTCCGAACCTTCTTCACGGATAAAAATAACTTGTGGTTCGTTTCTAAGGGTGAAAATTGTGGCGTGCCTTAATCCATCTTTTCCCTTGAAATAATACTTGTTTAAAAAATTGTTATGCGGAACATGACAATCGTTGCAATTAGCTACTTCGCGGTGCGAACTATGATTCCATGTTGCATATTGAGGTGCCATAATATGGCAGTTGGTACAAGTTTCCGGATTATCTGAAAGATAAGAATGTGCCTTCGAAACGTATAATGTGAAAAGGAAAACTCCTAGTAAAATACTTGAAATAACCATTACCGGAAACCTCCATTTAGAAGGAGGCAGAAGTTTTTTGAGCATAGTTAAAATCGGTTTGTTTAATAATTTCAAGATAAGAAATTTATAACATTTATTGATGACCTTTAATAAATTTTTTGAAGTTCACTTCAACTTTCAATTATTTAAAATCGAAATAAATTGGCATTCTATGTTTTTCAACTATTTTTCTCAAGGATACGAATATTTCATTTTTGCTAATTTTGCACTTTTAATTTATTAATCGATTGCTTAAAGAACTTCAACAAATTTTATAAACCTTTTTTTTAACTACAAAAATGAAAAAAATAGTATTATTACTACTAGTTGTATTATCGTTTAATTCTTATTCACAAGGATTTCTAACATCAAAAAACATTAAAGTTGAATTGTCTGGTTTTCTTAGAAATGATTTCGTTTTTGATACACGCGAAAATGCTGATGCATGCGATCAATTGCTTGAATTTTTTCCACTGAAACCTGTTTACGACTCCAATGGAGATGATATAAATGCTCAACCGAGTGCACAGTTTTTAAACATTTTTACCAGATTTGGAACCAGGTTTTCGGGCCTTCAAATGGGTGAAGCTCAAGTAGGTGCTTACGTTGAGGTCGATTTTACTGGCGGTTCAAGTACAAATAGTTTACGTTTCAGACATGCATATACACAGTTTGCCTGGCCAAAAACCAAACTTTTATTTGGTAGAACATGGCATCCCTCATTTATTGAAAAAGTATATCCGAGCACTTTAAACGAAAATACCGGTTTGCCATTTCAGGTTTTTAACAGAAGCCCCCAATTAAGAATGACACACAATTTGGCTGATAATGTAGATTTTATTGCAGCCGCAGTTTACCAATACAAATATGCAAACACGGGTCCCAATGGTAAATCATATTTATATCAACGACATGCAGTAGTTCCTAATTTACATGCTCAACTTCAGTATTACAATGCGAACTGGGTTTTGGGTGCTGCTCTCGATTGGAAAGTTATTCAACCGCGAACATCTACAATTGGAACCAGCGGTACTTTTAAAACAAGTGAAAAATTAAGCACAATTGCAGGAATTGTTTATTTGAAATATACAAACAACAAATTTCTCTTCAAAGCAAAATCTATGTACGGACAAAACGTTTGCGAAAGCTTACTACCAAGCGGATATGCTGTTGCTTCAATAAATACCTCAACCGGTGCCGAAACTTACACTCCTTTAAATCACATTTATAATTGGGTGAACTTTACGTACGGAGGTGCATGGAAAGTTGGTTTGTTTGCCGGCCATTTGAAAAATATGGGGACAAGCAAAAACCCTATAGGTGAATTTTACGGTTTCGCGACTGACATCGACATGATATACAAAATCTCCCCGCAGCTGATTTATAATTACCAAAATTTCATGTTTGGGTGGGAGTTGAGCTGGACAACTGCAGCGTATGGAGATGTTGATTATAACGATTTTGGAAAAGTTAAGAACACCAATAATGTAACAAACTTCAGAAATATGCTATCAATAGCTTATAAATTCTGATGTTTCTTGTAAATTTGTTATAATATTTCTCTTCGAATACTTTAAAAAGATTGGAAGGGATTTTTAACAAAACCAATAATTATGGCATTCGAAGTTTCTATTTTCCTTGAGAATAAAATTGCTCATTTTGAAGAGATTACAAAAACCCTGAAAATTGAAAAAATAAACATTCGGTCGATGACGCTGAATAATATTTTACATGGTTGGGGTGTGTTAAACTTATTGGTAGATCAACCTGAAAAAGCTTATCAGGTTCTGTCAAACATAGGAAATTCAGTTGCATTACGCGAAATTATTGCGCTTGAAATGAAGGATGAAGCCGGTGGTTTGGATGAATTATTGATAAAGCTTTCGCGCGTTGGGATTCATATAGAAAATGCTTACAGCAGGTTGATTTCAGAAAATAATTTGGCCATTATGGTGATTGAGGTTGTTGATGTTTTAGAAGCAAAAAGAAGGCTCGAAATTAATGGGATTAAAATTTTGGATGATAAAATTGTGTATGGGAAATAGAATATGAACAAAAGTAATTTTAGCAAATCGAAACATCCATTGCAAGGTTTTTTTCTAATAATTGCAGTTTCAATATTTTCAATATTTACAAGTTGCAAACCTGAATTTGATATCGATAATCCTTACGAAAATGTAAATTGGGAAGAGTACGGCCGCTTTAAAGGCGATCTTCATGCTCACACATCCCGCAGTGATGGTCATTTAAGCCCAAACGAGCTTGTTGATCGTTTTTGTGATGTAGGATTCAGGATTTTATCAATAACAGATCATAATTTAATAACATTTCCCTGGCAGGAATTTTCGTCGTTAACAGCCAGCGACCGCACGTATAATGTGAGAGAAAGTGAATTGTATTATTTACCCGACGAGAAAATTTTTGTTTATGAAAACCGTGATCCTGATTCTTTGGGAATGATCGCAATTCAGGGGAACGAAATTTCGTGGCATCATCATATAGGAAGTTACTTTTGTGATTTTGAAAAAGGTGTCAATAATTCCAATGAACAAGAAACACTGGAAGCGATATCTGCAAAAAATGGACTGGCTGTTTTGAACCATCCCGGCGATTACAACGGTTCCCGGCCATCCCGCCCATATTATCCCATCGATTGGTATATCGAACTATTTCAGCGATTTGAGAATTTAATAGGTATGGAAGCCTACAATACCGGGCTTGCCTATCAACCAGAACACGTAAACAAATGGGATTCCACCTTAACCCGCTTAATGCCCGATAGGCCGGTTTGGGGTTTTTCAAACGAAGATTATCATGGCGACTTCAGGCCTGGCGGAGAAATCAGGCATGTAATAGGACGCAATGGAAATTTGTTTTTATTACCTGAATTAACGCTCGGGGAGGTCCGTTCAGCTATGGAAAATGGTGTATTTTTCTTTTTTCATAATCCTGATGTTTCGGGTAATGTTCCCGTCCCTGAAATTAATTCAATAGAAGTAAACTCAACGAAAGGAACAATACAAATAGAAGGATCTAATTATGATTATATCGAGTGGATATCGGAAGGTGATGTCGTTCACAAAGGAGATTTCTTAAAAATTTCCGATTTCCCTGAAATTGACAATTACGTACGGGCTGTTCTTTATAATTCTAAAAACGGTGCCCTGACCGGAACACAGCCATTTGGGATCCAAAAAAATTAACAGTTAACAAAAAACAGGGATAATTCGAAAAAAAATATTAATTACCTGAATACTTGTAAAAACAATAACCGTTGCCATCATTCCGGTTTTTCATTTAATTACTTATCGGAATATAATCAGGAAACAAAAATTAAATTGTCAAAAACATATGATTTGAGTTTTAAAAGCTTGCAGGATATTGATTCGACCGGATAGCACTATGAATAATACCGATTTAACAACCAAATGTCGCATACTTTCGTTTTACTCAGCATACTCCTTTGTTGTAGTATAGGCATTAACCATTATAAACTTCGAAATTGCCATGCGGCATTTCAAAGTACAATTGGTATAATTGCCACTTATGAAGTACCTTCTTGTCTGCTTAAACCAGACATGAAACGGATTACAAATATTGATTTTACTACTTTTCCGGCAATTATTAATGAGCGCATGTTGGCCTTTCGTTGTTTATTATTCAATATTTTTTATTTCATCTTCATTTATTTTTCCTAATTTCTTTGCGTTCAATGGACTTATTATACTTTCCCCCAATTTTTTTTCTATATCTTTCTTGCATTTCCAGCCACATTGCCACCTTTTTTTGCAACTTTCTTATTTTCGTTGAAAGTCTTTGGTTTTTGCTTTTTTGATAATTCAGTCGTGGTTGTCTCTGCTAACATATTTAATACTAATTCCAGATTAGTCATATTGTCTCGAAGATTTTCTTTCTTTAAGTCCTTGAAGTTCTTTTATTGGTTTGTAGTTAATCCAGTCCAAGCCTTATTTATTTCATTAGTTAAAATTGCATATTCCAATCCTTTTTTTACTCCACGTAATTCCCATTCATCGGTTAAATCTTTTCTGACTTCAATACTTTTTAGACGCTGATTAACCCAATTCTTTGAATACCCTTTTTTCAAATACGTTTCCATTGCACGGTCAAATGCTTTTTCGGGGTCCTCTGTTTCTTCAATCCTTTCAAATCCAACTTTTGCTAGCCAGATTTTAAAGGGTTCTGCATTTGGTGAAGGAATTGATTGAACTAATCGCAACAATTGTTCTGTATCAGCCACATCAGTAATCCTCATTTTTCCATCGGCAGCCACCATTTTCAACCCGTGACAATTCGTCACGGTTTCATTTCCCTCCTTTTTTAATCTTTCCTTTAATTTCCTCCAATATGTCTGAGGATTAACACTCTTAGACAATAAACCAATAACATCAACAATTGAAAAAAACCATTTTTCTTGTTCATTGTTCCAATGGACACGCACACGTTTGTCTTGAAATAGTTTTATTGTATTTTCTTTTGTCATTATTACATTTCAAATAGTCAACTTCAAAGATAGTTAATCTTTTTCAGTCCGATTTTTTTAATGCTCACGGGATTCTCAGAATGAATACCAACAATATTGTAATTTTCAAAAATGCAGTAAAAATTATTTATTCAGGTAATATCACTGATTTCTGGTAACTAAAATAGAATTTGTATATTTGGGATTTTTAAAAATTATTGAATGAAGCGAATTGCCTTACAAGGAATTGCCGGATCTTTTCATGAAGATGCAGCACTAAAATATTTTAATGATGAGATTGAAGTTGTTGAAAGCAAGTCGTTTACAGGCGTTTGCGAATTAATCGACACCGATAAAGTGGATTACGCAGTAATGGCTATTGAAAATTCAATTGCAGGAAGTTTACTCAAAAATTATCAGTTAATTAGGGATTATCACCTTCGCATTATTGGGGAGATTTATATTCATATCCAAATGAATTTAATGGTTACTCCAGGTGTAAAACCTAAAGATATTACCGATATCCATTCGCATCCTATTGCAATACAACAATGTATTGAGTACCTGGAAAAATATTATCCTAATGCAAAATTACACGAAGGAAGTGATACTGCGGGTTCTGCAAAATTTATATCTGAAGAGAAACCTCAAAATGCAGCTGCTATTGGAAATTTACGCTCCGCCGAATTGTATGGACTCGAAATTTTAGAAACAGGAGTTGAATCCAATAAAAAAAATTACACCCGTTTTCTGATTCTCTCGAAACAAGGAAATTTAACTAAGGGAACAAATAAGGCATCTATCTGTTTTGAAGTAGGACACTTTCATGGGGCTTTGGCAAAGGTGTTAAATACATTCGCCGAAAATGAGATTAACTTAATGAAAATCCAATCTGTACCAATCATTGGAAAACCAAAAGAATATACAATTCATGTTGACATAGAATGGGAAAAAGCAGAAAATTACGATCGTGCCATTCATCATGTGTTAAAAAGTGCTTCGAGTTTGTCAATTTTGGGAGAGTATGTGAAGGGAGAACTTAGTATTCACAATCAATAAAAATAAAGTATTTAAAATTTATATTATGAATAAAATCGCAATTTTTTATGGCCCTTTAAAAGGTGCAGTTAACAGGGTCGCCGATAAGGTGAAAGAAGCCATTGGCGAAGATAAAGTAGTGATGGTGCCTGTGAAAGATGCAACGGTAGCCGACCTCGAAAAGTACGACAAAATAATATTTGGCCTTTCAACTGTTGGTAAAGATACGTGGGATGCGAGTTATACAAATGTGGATTGGGGTAAATTCCTGCCCGAGATCGGGAAAACAAATTACGAGGGAAAAACCATTGCGATTTTTGGTTTGGGCGACCATGTAACTTATGCACACGGTTTTGTCGATCATATTGGTTTGCTTGCCCGCGCATTGAAGAAAAACGGGGCTGTTCTTGCCGGTCAGGTTCCTACCGAAAATTATGAATTCGATGAATCGGAAGCAGTACTTGACGATAAATTTATGGGCTTGCCTGTTGACGAAGATTTTGAACCAGAATTAACCGACGAAAGGGTGAAAAACTGGGTTGAAATGATTCGTCCTGATTTTGGGTTTTAGATTAAAATTTTTTATCTCCTGCAAATTATTTGTTTGTTTGGTATTAATTTTTTATCCCTTTTTTAGTTTGTTGTCAATAACAATATTATTCTGATAATCCTAACAATTATTTGGGCACATTATGAGCAATTCTCCATTTGACAAAGAAATTGTTGATCAAAAAATAAAACAACTTCGCATACCTGAAGTTGGCAAAGCATCAATCCGCGAAATTGTTGCCCTGGTAAATTTGGTTGAAGAAGAAACAGGGCAGAAATATATCAGAATGGAAATGGGAGTCCCCGGATTACCTCCTGCAGAAATTGGTGTAAATGCTGAAATAGAAGCACTTAAAAAGGGAGTGGCATCCATTTATCCAATGGTCAACGGGATAAAACCGCTAAAAGAAGAAACCGCGAAATTTGTTAAGAATTTTATGAACATAGATGTTACAGCCGAAGGGTGTATTCCAACAGTTGGCTCGATGCAGGGAACATACTCAGCGTTACTGGCTGCCGGAAATACCAATTTTAAAAAGGATACAACTTTGTTTATCGATCCGGGATTTCCGGTGCAAAAACAGCAAATGTTGGTTTTAAATCAGAAATTTGAAACCTTCGATGTATTTAATTTCAGGGGGGAAAAGTTAAAGGCAAAACTCGAAAATTATCTTGCCAAAGGAAATATAAATTCCATCATTTACTCAAATCCGAACAACCCAACCTGGATCTGTTTTACCGAAGATGAATTACAAATTATTGGCGAACTGGCAACTAAGTACGACGTAATTGTGATGGAAGATCTGGCTTATTTTGGAATGGATTTCCGGCACGATTTATCAAAACCCGGCGAACCTCCCTACCAGGCTACTGTAGCCAATTACACCGATAATTTTATTTTGTTTATTTCCAGTTCAAAAATATTTTCGTACGCAGGGCAAAGAATTGGTTTAATGGTAATCTCCGATAGTTTGTACAAGCGTGAATATACCGACCTTCAAAAACGTTTTAAAAGCCCGACATTTGGAAGTACAATTACTTTGAGAATATTATATTCGCTTTCGTCGGGAACAAGCCATTCGGCACAATGGGCACTGGCAGCCATGTTAAAAGCTGCAAACTACAATCAATTTGATTTTGTTGAAGAAATTAAAGAATATGGGAAAAAGGCCAAAGTTATGAAACGGCTTTTTCTCGAAAATGGATTCGAAATTGTTTATAAAAAAGATATGGACGAACCCATTGCCGATGGTTTTTATTTTACAGTTTCTTATAAAGGAATGACAGGAAACGAACTGGTGGCCAACTTGTTGTATTATGGAATTAGTGCCATTGCCCTCGATAATACCGGAAGCAACGAAGAAGGGATTCGCGCCTGCGTATCGTTTGTAAAACGTGAACAATTCGACAATCTAAACGAAAGGCTGAAACTCTTTGATATAAATTTCCAAGATAAAAGCAACGGTTAAATTCAGTAATTCGAATGGTCATTTTGACTTGTATCTTAAAACTCTAATTTTTTTATCAAACTGTTTGAATGGATAAAAACAAAGTCATATCCCGATATAATCTTACGCTTGATGTTATTGATAAACTGAATTTGAAAAACAAACCAATCGTTTTAAAAAAGGGCGAGTCGTTTATCGATTATGGGGAAAAAACAAAAAGGATTGGTATTTTAATTAGTGGCCTTTTATACGCTTCTTATCTTTCGGATAGTGGAAACGAGTGGATATCCCGATTTTTTTTCTCGCCAAATAATTTTATTGTAAGTAACCACGAAGGTTTCTATTTTGGGAAGGATTCTACCGAATCTATAAAAGCATACGAAGATTCAGAATTGATTTATATTGAAAAAGACGAGTTCAAAAATTTACTCGATAACCACCGCGATTTCGAGAGGACAGTACGTATTCTCGCCGAGGAAAGTTATATTCAGGTTATGGCCAGGGTACATTCTTTTCAATCGTTAAATGCCGAACAACGAATTCGTAAATTTTTTTCGGAGAACCCAGAACTTGGCATGAAACTTCAACGACAACATATTGCTTCGTATTTGGGCATTCACCGAAACATTCTCACACGCTTCCTTTATAAAATCTGAATTCGCAACATTAGTTGCATTGATTCTATTTTGAACAAATAGTTTTGTATTCAGAAATTCAAACTCAAATTAATTGTTGTGATAATTTTATAATCTGATAGTAAAAAAACTATTTGCGTTAAAGATTTTAATCACAAAAATTTATTTGTAAATAACCTGATTTTTATGGTTATTTTTGAAAGGAAAGGTTTATAATTTTATCGGAAAATTGAATAAATATGGCAAAAGTAAGAGGTGCAGTTGTTGTTGACAAAGAAGGGTGTAAAGGGTGCGGAATTTGTGTCGATGCTTGTCCGCAAGATGTTTTGGCGTTGAATAAAGATGTAAACAGTAGAGGATATCATTATTCTTATATGGAAAACCCTGATGCTTGTATCGGATGTTCGAATTGCGGCGTTGTTTGTCCTGATACCTGTATTACTATTTATCGGGTAAAAATTTAAATTTGTTAATTATTATTTGTGATTTATTATTTTGTAGTTAAGATTCATAAATAATTAATAGTCAATAATCAATAAAAAATATAAAGTGGGAGAAATTAGGTTAATGAAAGGGAACGAGGTGCTGGCTGAAGCCGCCATCAGATGTGGGGCTGACGGTTATTTTGGCTATCCCATAACACCTCAGTCTGAAGTGATGGAGACGTTAATGGCGCGCATGCCGTGGAACGAAACTGGAATGGTAGTGTTACAAGCCGAAAGTGAAGTAGCATCAATTAATATGGTTTATGGCGGTGCTGCCACCGGTAAAAAAGTTATGACCTCATCTTCAAGCCCGGGAATAAGTTTAATGGCCGAGGGAATTTCGTATATAGCAGGAGCTGAATTACCATGTTTGGTAGTTAATGTACAACGCGGTGGACCGGGCCTGGGAACAATCCAACCCTCTCAGGCAGATTATTTACAGGCGGTAAAAGGCGGTGGGCATGGCGATTATAAACTGATTGTCCTTGCACCTTCTTCGGTTCAGGAAATGAATGATTTTGTTGATTTGGGCTTCGAACTGGCATTTAAATACCGCAACCCGGCAATGATTTTAACCGATGGTGCTATTGGCCAAATGATGGAAAAAGTAGAATTGGCAGATTTTAAACCTCGTTGGACAAAAGAAGAAATTAAGGAGAAATGGGGAAGTTGGGCCACAACCGGAAAACCGGATTCACGAAATCAGAATGTAATTACCTCGCTTGAAATGGATTCTGATAAAATGGAAAGCAACAACCAGAGGCTCCAGGATAAGTACAGAAAAATGGAAGAGGAAGAATGCCGTTACGAAGCAATTATGTGCGACGATGCTGAATATATTTTTGTTGCCTACGGAACATCGTCGCGTGTGTGCCAGAAGTCAGTGGAAATAGCCCGGGAAAAAGGATTAAAAGTGGGTTTGTTAAGGCCAATAACACTTTTCCCCTTTCCAAGTAAAATTATTGGTAAGCTGGCATGTAAAGCAAAGGGTTTTTTATCGGTTGAAATGAGCGCCGGACAAATGATTGAAGACATCAAGTTATCGGTTTATGATGCAGGTTGCATTGCCCGGGTCGAGCATTTTGGAAGGATGGGAGGAATAATTCCTTCTCCTGGTGAAGTTGTAAATGCATTGGAACAAAAATTTTTGTAAGAGAAAAAACTATGGATATTAAAGATATTATTAAACCCGAAAACCTTGTTTACGACAAATCGAAGGTTCAGATTGATACAATTATGCACTACTGTCCGGGATGTTCGCACGGTGTTGTCCATAAAATTTTATCTGAACTGATCGAGGAAATGGATATTCAGGAAAAAACTATTGGGATTGCACCTGTTGGTTGCGCAGTTTTTGCATATAACTACATCGATATCGACTGGCAGGAAGCAGCGCATGGAAGGGCACCTGCCGTTGCAACCGGGGTTGTGAGGTTAAACCCCGATAAATTTGTTTTTGCATATCAGGGCGATGGTGACCTTGCTTCGATTGGTGCTGCCGAAATTTTACATGCCTGCAACCGTGGCGAAAATTTGCTGGTAGTATTTATCAATAATGCTACTTACGGAATGACAGGGGGGCAAATGGCACCAACCACTTTAAATGGGATGGTTACTTCAACAACACCTGGTGGCAGAAATATAGATTTGAACGGTTACCCAATGAAAATTACTGAATTGATTGCACAACTTCCGGGTACTTCGTATGTAACAAGGCAGGCGGTACACACAGCAGGTGCAGTGCGAAAATGTAAACGTTCACTAAAAAAGGGTATTCAAAATGTGTTAGACAAAAAAGGGACATCGTTTGTTGAAGTTGTTTCAACATGTAGTTCGGGCTGGAAAATGACACCGGTAGATGCTAATAATTGGATGGCAGAAAACATGATACCATACTATCCTTTAGGCGATATGAAAGACAGTGTTAAAGGTGGCCCGGTTTCAGAAAATTAAAATTAATATTATGACCGAAGAAATTATAATTGCCGGATTTGGCGGACAAGGAGTGCTTTCCATGGGTAAAATACTTGCGTATTCAGGAATTATGGAGGACAAAGAAGTTACGTGGTTTCCATCGTACGGACCTGAAATGCGTGGTGGAACAGCAAATGTAACTGTAATTTTGAGCGACTCACGTATCAGTTCGCCCATATCGCAAGAGTTCGATACTGCCATTATTCTTAACCAGCAAAGTATGGATAAGTTTGAAAAAACAGTAAAACCAGGTGGTACCTTGCTGTACGATCCAAACGGCGTAATTAATCCACCGACTCGAAAAGATGTGAATATTTTCAAAGTGGAAGGTACAAAAACAGCAGTAGAAATGGGAAACCCAAAGGTTTTTAATATGATTGTTTTTGGCAGCTACCTGAAAGTACGGCCAATTTTAAGTTTAGACAATGTTGAAAAAGGCCTTGAAAAATCGTTGCCGGAGAGGTATCACAAACTTATCCCGCTTAACCTTGATGCCATTAAAAAAGGCCAGGAAATTGTTGAAACAGTTCAATCTGTGTAAAACATTTTTGCCAGATTTATTTTTTGATGTTGTTTATTTTAAGGGAAGCGTAAAAATACTGATTTTCAAAAACCCCTGTTTTCCGCACTAGGACACCTTATTTTGGCCTCAATGAAAAAAATACTGA
>JABGRN010000132.1 GCA_018648265.1 Prolixibacteraceae bacterium
GAGTATGCTGAGTAAAACGAAAGTATGCGACATTTGGTTGTTAAATCGGTATTATGGATTTCCACCCAACTTTCAGTTTTGTTTATAAATCAATCTTTATTCTTCATCCCAAACAAAATCGGTTTCACAAATAGAAATTTCCTGGAGGTTGAACATTGGAGAGTTTGCAGTGCCGGTTGCAGTTGCCTCGGCTTCGGCATCGTAAATAAAGGCAAACAATTGTAAAGTGTAAATATTTCCCAAAACAACTTCTTTTTCCCAGGTGCCCATATCGTTTTGAATCAAAGTGAATGCCCTTTCGCCGCTTTCCATTAAATTACCCGTAAATACAATTTCACCTTCGTGATCCAACATTTTAAATAAATATGCATCTGCATTGTCAATCTGGTTCCATTCCACATCGTACGAAAAATCTATTTCTTCGTATCTAATCTCTGTAATAACGGGGATTTCCAGGTTTTCTATTTCAAGCAAATCAGAGCTTTGTAATTTATCGCCATCGTTGCTTTCTAAATCAAAAATGTAATTCCCTTCTTCCTGATAATTAGGGTTAAAATCGTTTTCAACAGGTTCGCTGAAAACAGTAAAAGAACTTTCTAAACTTTCGTCCAGTCTAACCGATCCCCCATCGGGTAATGAAACGATAGCAGATGTTATCGCTTTATTTCCATAAGCATAAAAAGATAAAGCCGTAACTTTTTCGTTATCAATTATTTTGTTGATATAATAAACATCACCAACTGCTTCAAAAGTAGTACCTTCTTTTTCCTTGGAACATGAATGGCTAGCAACTAAAAGTACCAGCCCGATTATCAAATTTTTTTGATTAAGGATTCTGTTCATTTTCTATAAATTTTATTCTAAATAAATGTAAATAAAGTAAGATTTCAAATTCATTATTAAAAACGTGAGCCATAAAAATCGATCCTTCAATTAATAACTTATACCAATTGTACTTTGAAATGCCGCATGGCAATTTCGAAGTTTATAATGGTTAATGCCGATACTACAACAAAGGAGTATGCTGAGTAAAACGAAAGCATGCGACATTTGATTGTTAAATCGGTATTACAAAATTTAAAAAAAAATATTTCAATTTAGCTGCCCGTCAAGTTTTGTTGTTTTTAAATGTTGCACAATCTCATTTATAATGTAATCGGCAGTTTCAACGTTGTAAACATTTGAAAAAGTTAGCGTTAGTTTATTGTTAATCTCTTTCATTTGCCCCCTGGTTTTGCTGTTTTGGACAAATTGCACAATTGTAATAAAATCAGTCGATTGGTAAAACCGGGATTGCTGGTCTGAAATAAAATAGCAAATCATTTTTTTATTTTTCAGGATAATTTTTTCTATTCCCAAATTAATGGCTTTCCAACGTAACTGAACAACTTCAAGAAGTTCTTTGCTTTCGTGTGGCAGTTTCCCAAAACGATCTATTAGCCCGGATTTAAACTGACGAAGTTGTTCTTCGTTTTCAATATTGTCCAATTCGCGGTATAACATCATTCGTTCCGAATTACCCGGAATATAATCTTCGTGAAATAGTAGTTCCAGATCGGTGTCAATCTGGCAATCGTTAACAAATTTAATGTTTAAGAAAGCTTCTGATTGTTGCTGCTCTTTTTCTTCAAAAACACCTTTAAAATCTTCTAGTTTTAATTCCTGAATGGCTTCATTTAATATCCGGCGGTAGGTTTCAAATCCGATATCGGCAATAAAACCACTTTGTTCGGCACCGAGCATATTTCCAGCACCACGAATATCGAGGTCTTGCATTGCAATGTTGAAACCGCTGCCCAAATCGGTAAATTCTTCTATGGCACGCAACCTCCGTCTGGCTTCCGGTTTAACAGTTGATAATGGCGGGGTTATCAAATAACAAAATGCTTTTTTATTCGAGCGTCCAACCCTGCCACGTAACTGGTGCAAATCGCTGAGTCCAAAATTTTGTGCCTGGTTGATAATCATGGTGTTGGCATTTGGAATATCAAGTCCCGATTCAATAATAGTTGTAGCAATCAGAACATCAAATTTACCATTTATAAAGTCGAGCATTACTTTTTCCAGTTTTGGGCCATCCATTCTACCATGGCCAACCACGGTTTTCACACCTGGGACAATTCGTTTTATTGTGGCTTCAACCTCGAGAATATTTTGTACTCGGTTATGGATAAAAAAAACCTGGCCGTTACGTTCCACTTCGTATAAAATGGCTTCCCTGATTAGTTGTTCGTTAAATCCGTGAACTTCGGTAACAATTGGGTAGCGGTTGGGCGGCGGGGTTTGAATTATTGATAAATCGCGGGCCCCCATTAACGAAAACTGTAGTGTGCGTGGAATTGGAGTTGCTGTTAGTGTTAAAGTGTCAACGTTCACTTTAAATTGTTTTAACTTTTCTTTTACCGAAACCCCGAATTTTTGTTCTTCGTCAATAATTAAAAGTCCGAGTTTATTAAACGAAACATCTTTGCTTACCAGCCGGTGAGTTCCAATAATAATATCAATTTTTCCTTCGGCCAGTTCCTTTAATGTTTTCCGGTTTTCGGCAGTAGATTTTAACCGGCTGACAAATTCAATCCGGGCAGGGAAATTTTTTAATCGTTCAGAAAAAGTTTTAAAATGTTGTAGTGCAAGAATAGTAGTTGGTACTAAAATCGCTACCTGTTTACTATCGGCAACAGCTTTAAAAGCCGCACGGATGGCTATTTCTGTTTTTCCAAATCCAACATCGCCACAAACCAGCCTGTCCATTGGGACTAACTTCTCCATGTCTTCTTTTACTGCCACCGTGGCTTTTTCCTGATCCGGGGTATCTTCGTAAATAAACGATGCCTCTAATTCTGTTTGCATGTAAGTATCGTTTGAAAAAGCAAACCCTTTTTCAGCTTTTCTTTCGGCGTACAAAGCAATTAATTCTTTGGCAATGTCTTTTACTTTTGCTTTGGTGCGGCTTTTCATTTTTTGCCAGGCACCGGTTCCAAGTTTATTGATTTTTGGCTCAGCTCCCTCCTTGCCCTTGTATTTCGAAATACGGTGCAAGGAATGAATGCTTACCAAAAGTGAATCGTTGTCGCGATAAACCAAGCGGATTGCTTCCTGCATTTTCCCGTTCACATCAGTTTTTACCAATCCGGCAAATTTACCAATCCCATGGTCAATATGTACAACATAATCTCCCTGGTGTAACTTGTTGAGTTCTTTAAGCGAAATGGTTTCTCGTTGTGATTTTCGGCTTTTCAGTTTAAAACGGTGGTACCGCTCAAAAATCTGGTGGTCGGTGTAACAACAAATTTTTAAATCATGATCAATAAATCCTTCGTGCAAGGTGAATAATAAAGGAGTAAATTTCACTTTTACATCAGTATCATGAAAAATATCCTGCAAACGCTCAATCTGTTTTACGTTATTCGAGAGGATAAAAACTTCGTACTTGTTTTTGCTGTGTTCTAAAAGATTTTCGCCCAGCAGTTCGAAGTTTTTATTGAAAATTGGTTGTTTCGAATTAGAAAACGTAAACGACAAATTGGGTTCAAAAATCAAATCCGTACCCAGTTCACAAACTGTTTTTTGATGCAATTGGTTTTTTAATTTCTCGCCAGAGATAATTATATTCTGAATGTTTTTCTGATTTGTTTTAGATAAAACGGTTTGTTTGTAAATAGTTGAAACCAGGTCGAAAAACTGGTTCAGGTTATTCCCAAAAAACAGGGTTTCGTTTTTAACGAATTCAAAAAACGATATTCGTCCGCCTTCAATATTTTCATTTTGGATATTAGGAACAATTGTAATATTTCGAAATGTATTTTTTGAAATCTGGTTATCGATATTGAAACTTCGTATAGAATCTACCTCGTCGCCAAAAAAATCGAGCCGGAATGGGTCTTCGTGCGAAAACGAGAAAATGTCAACAATACTTCCACGCACAGAGAACTGGCCGGGTTCATAAACAAAATCTACCCGTTCGAAACCATATTCGTATAAAAATTCATTTATAAATTCGATTGAAATCTTATCACCTTTTGAAATCGGCAAAGTGTTGGTTTCTAATCCTGATTGAGAAATAACCATTTCTACAATTGCTTCAGGAAACGTTACAATTATAAATGGTTTTTTTTCAATTGAAATTTTATTTAAAACTTCGGTACGCTGTACAATGTTTTCCTGTTCGGCTTCACCATATTGAACAGACCTTTTATAAGAGGATGTAAAAAACAAGGTGTTTTCAGTCAATCCCAGGTTGTTGAGGTCGTCGTAAAAATATGCAGCCTCTTCGCGATCGTTGAGCAATACAACGAGGTTTTTCTGTTTGGTATTAAAAATATTGGCAATATGAATGGTTTTTGCCGAGCCAATAAGTCCCTGCAGGTGAAATTTTTCACCAGGGGGGGCATTTAATTTTTTTGTTACTTCAACAAAGTTGTTGTGCCCCTTAAAATATTTTAGAAACGGCCCGGTTTCCAAATCCTGAATTTTGGGCAAATATATACGAACAGGTTGACCAACGAAAAGAATTATGGTACTTTTTACTATTTTTAAATCGTATTTAAAATTAGTATGAAAAAATTTCTAAGCTCAATCTGGTTTCTGGCTTTAGTAATTGCTGTTCTTGCGATTATTTTTTTTCCGCCTGTATTTGATAAATACAAGGCTGATTTAGAATATGTTGAACATAATTATGGGGAAATATTCCAAGTTTATTTTGTCGATTTAAATTCTGATGGTGTTAAGGAAAAAATTAGAAGCTTTGAGGATGGAAATGGCAGGCTTTGTTTACAGTATTTTTCTAATAGTAAAATAGCCCCGGTCGATCAATTAAATTTCTCAAATGAATATAATAAAAATGTACCAGACATATATTTCGGGGATATAGATAAAAATGGATTTACTGAAATTTATGGTTTTAAAATAAACGGAGATAGTTTGTTTTTAAACTGGTTTGAGCCTTATCCGGATATAAACGGAAAGGAGCATTCAAAATTTATAACCCGGGTTGGTTTGTACGATACAAATAAAATTAATATTGGTATTGCCGGGTTTTACATTATTGATTTAAACCGTGACGGTTCTGAAGATATTGTTTTTCCGGTGAGCTCGGGATATTCTTTAAAGCCCCGGAATATTTTTGTGTTTGACATTAAAAATGATACTGTTTATCAATCTGAATATACTGGAATAAATCAGTATGATCTAAATTTTACGGATTTGAATGGCGATTCGAAATTTGAAATAATTGCTGATAATTCAACTTCGGGAAATTTGAAAGATTCTATTGGAAATCTTCATACGGACAATGTTGCGTGGTTGCAAGTGTTCAATTCCGATCTAACTCCTTTTTTTTCGCCCATTCGTTTTACTAAAGGGATGAGAAACGGAGTTAAGAATTTTGTGGTTGGAAAAGAACATAAATCGATTCTCACCTTTCATTTTTCCGAAAGCGATTCCATTAAAGCAAAAGTTTATCTTATTAATGAATTTGGTAAAAAGACTGACTCGGTGTACTTGCCCGACCTAATTCCTAATGAAAGCCATCGAGTGTTTAGGTTAAATGAGAATAAATTTTTTGTTATTGAAGGAAAATATCTTACAAGGATATCGGCTGATTTAAAAAAATTGGGAACAACAATTTTGCCTATCCCCGAAATGGCTTCTGTAAATCGGATAACAAACCTTGTTGGTTCTAAACGACAGATGGTTGTTACCAACTTTTTTAGAGAAAAACTTATTATCCTTGCCGATGGTTTTAAACCTATTATTGAATTAGAATTTGAAAAACCTATTCGATCTTTTACCAAATGGAATAATCTTGGCGGAGGTAAATTTTTTGTTATATCAGGAAGTTCGGAGTATTACTATCAAATTCGAAGGAACAATTTTTATTTTTTGAAATATCCGGGTTATTTACTTATTTATATTTTATCGGTTTTATTCATTTGGTTGTTACAGGCAGCCCGAATGAGCCAAATACGTGAGAAATTAGAATTACAGGATCAGGTTCGCGAACTGCAATTAAAAGCTTTGAAAAATCAACTCGACCCACATTTTATGTACAATACTTTCAATACAATTGCATCGGTAATTAAACAGGGGAGAAACGATGAAGCCCACAATGTTTTTATCCAGTTTTCGAAAATGGTTCGCAGCAACCTCGAAAATTCGACAAAAATATACACCACTTTAAAAGATGAAATGGACTTTGTTCATGATTATTTATCTATCCAGAAATTCAGGTTCAAAGATATGTTTGAATACGTAATTGATATGGATAAGAATGTAAATACTAAATTGAAGATTCCTAAAATGCTAATTCAAATTCATGTTGAAAATGCATTAAAACATGGATTGAGAACAATTAAAAATGGAGGGGTTCTGCATTTGCGGATTCTTAATGAAAGGCCAAATGTTAAAATTGAAATCACCGACAATGGTATTGGACGTGAAAAAGCAAAAGAGGGAAATACCAGGGGGACAGGAATTGGATTAAAAGCCATTCAGCAGATAATTGAATTAAACAACCAAAAAGGAAGGCATAAAATTACTCAGAAGATTATTGATTTGAAAGAGGAAAATGGGAAAGCAGCCGGAACAAAAGTAATTTTATTGATTTCAGAATAAAACCAAAAAGTGATTTATTTCTCCAGTAAATACTTTTTCCTTTATTGTCGTTCAGTAAACGAAACCCTTGAACCCCTAATGGTTTCCTGAATATTATCATTATTAAAAACTTGTTCGCCATTAACAAAAGTAGAAACAATTTTATTCGAAAATTCAACACCCTCAAATGGCGACCAGCCACATTTATATAAAATATTTTCGGGAGAAACTATCCAACTTTGATTTGGGTCGATTAGAACCAGATCGGCAAAAAAACCTTCTCGAATGTAGCCGCGTTTTTCTATTTGGAATAAATCAGCCGGAGCATGACACATTTTTTGAATAACCTTTTCAATCCTGATAAATCCTTTTTTACTCATTTCCAACATGGCCACCAAAGAATGTTGTACAAGTGGCCCTCCCGAAGGAGCTTTAAAATATGTGTTGTTTTTTTCATCAAGTGTGTGAGGTGCGTGGTCGGTGGCAATCACATCAATTTTGTCAGAAAGTAGTGCATCCCAAAGTGCCTCTTTATCTTTAATACTTTTTATTGATGGGTTCCATTTAATTCGGGTTCCCTTTTCAATGTAATCCCGCTCATCGAACCAAAGGTGATGTACACAAACTTCGGCTGTAATTTTTTTGCCACTTACTTTACCAGCCGAAAATAATCCCATTTCTTTTGCCGTAGAAAGATGAAGGACATGCAATTGGGTGTTAAATTTTGAGGCTAATTCAACCGCTTTCGATGAAGAAAGATAACAAGCTTCGGCACTTCGAATATGAGCGTGCCTCGAAATTGGAACATTCTCGCCGTATCTTTTTCGTGCAATTTCAATATTTTTCTGAATGGTGGATTCATCTTCGCAATGCGTGGCAACCAGTGTTGGTGCATTTTTGAAAATTTCAGAGAGAATGTCCTCGTTATCTACCAGCATATTTCCGGTAGAAGAACCCATGAAAACTTTAATACCGCATACATCTGCCGGGTCGGTTTTTAAAACTTCATCAAGATTATTATTGGTGGCACCCATGTAAAAAGAGTAATTGGCTGGCGAAACTTCAGCAGCCCGGTCGTATTTTTTTTGAAGTAATTCCTGGGTTATAGCTTGTGGGTTTGTATTGGGCATTTCCATAAAAGTAGTAACACCTCCTGCAACCGCTGCCCGGCTTTCGGTATAAATTTCTCCTTTGTGGGTTAACCCTGGTTCACGAAAATGTACCTGATCGTCAATAATTCCGGGAATCAAATAATGCCCATTTGCATCGATTGTTTGAATTTCACTCAGATCAAAATCCGCCGGCAAAATATGTGGAAAGATCTTTTCAATTTTGTCTTTATTGATTAAGACACTTCCTTTAAATTTTAATCCTTCGTTTATTATGGTTGCATTTTTTATTAATGTTTTCATTTTTCCGAGTTTAGAACAAAGTTACGGAATTCAAATCTTTATACATTTTTTTTCAATATAAAAGGCCTCATGTTGCAACCACTCCATTATTTCTTTCTGAAAACTGCGACTGCGACTGCGACTGAAAACTGCGACTGCGACTGCGACTGAAAACTGCGACTGCGACTGCGACTGAAAACTGCGACTGCGACTGTGACTGAAAACTGCGACTGCGACTGTGACTGAAAACTGCGACTGCGACTGCGACTGCTACAGAAAACTGCGACTGCTACTGAAAACTGCGACTATTCTTCTATTACATATTTCCGAAACCAACTTCTCATTTTCATTTTTAAAACGCCCCAAAGCGCTTCGTTAAAAATGCCACCGCTCATTTTCGATGTTCCTTCTATTCGGTCGGTAAAAACAATGGGAACTTCCACAATGTTAAACCCGAATTTGTGTGCCGTAAATTTCATTTCAATTTGGAATCCATAACCGATAAGTTTAATTCCTTCGAAATTGATGGTTTCTAAAACTTTTCTTCGGTAACATTTGAATCCTGCTGTCGTGTCCATTATTTTCATTCCGGTAACTATTCTTACATACATAGATGCAAAATACGACATCAATACCCTACCCAGCGGCCAATTGACAACGTTTATTCCCGAAATATATCGCGACCCAATGGCAACATCAGCACCTTTGGTAGCTGCTTCGTAAAGCTTTTCCAAATCGTCAGGATTGTGCGAAAAATCACAGTCCATTTCAAAAATGTAGTCGTAATCTTTTTGTAAAGCCCATTTGAATCCGGCAATGTAGGCAGTTCCTAATCCCAGTTTCCCTTTGCGTTCATGAATATGGAGTTGGTCAGGATATTTTTTTTGCAGAGATTTTACAATATCTGCAGTTCCGTCAGGAGAATTGTCTTCTACAACTAATACGTGAAAAGTAGTTTTTAATGAGAAAACCTTAAGAACCATTTTCTCAACATTTTCTTTTTCGTTGAATGTTGGAATTATTACCAGATTTTTTGACATTGTTTAGCTTCTTGGTTTGGTTGGCGAATTTACATTTTTTATGAATAAAATAATAAATTATATTGATTTGAATAGCTGAAAAATCAAATTAATACTTAGTTGGATTTGTCTAAATTTCAAATAATGTAATTTTTTCAAAGGTTTTTAAAACACAAAAAATTTTTGAAACTATGTATGAAGATTGAGAAGATTATTATAAACTTTATAAAAATGGGTTTTGATTCTGAAAAAATCATCTGGGTTTGTAGTAAAATTGAATGCATTAATCAATTCTACATGCCGTGTCATACAACTTATTTGTTTGTTAGTGCTTGGTTTACAGGTATTTGTGATTATGAAATTAATTATTGAATAAAGTTGTTTAAATTATTTGCAATTAATAAAAAAGGGTTTACATTTGCAGCCGCTTTTAGAGGAGTTCATTGAAGAAAATGTTGTAATAAAAAGGTTTGACAAGATAATGTTAATTTGTATTTTTTGTCTGACTGGGAAATAACGTTTTTTTACAATATTTTTTAAAAAATGTATTGTTTAGTATAAAAAGGTTTTTACCT
>JABGRN010000133.1 GCA_018648265.1 Prolixibacteraceae bacterium
GAAGGGAAACCGAAAGGGAGTACCTTCTTTTTATTATTTTAGTCGGACACTAGTGATAAATTAAGTATATTGTTGAACAAGAATAAGTATAAAAAATTATAGCGTTTTGTGTCTTTGTGTAACTCTGGGCTACTTTGAGAAACTCTGTGCCACAGCTATTACACAAAGTAACACAAAGAATACCCAAAGTTTCTCAAAGGAAGAGAATCATGCTTGAAAATGAAATTTCAAAAATTATAATTGGTTGTGCAATTGAAGTACACAAACAATTGGGCCCGGGTCTATTAGAATCCGCATATCAGGAATGCTTATTTTATGAATTGAAACAAAAAGGGCTAAAAGTTGATAAGGAAAAACCAATGCCAATTGTTTACAAAGAGGTGAAACTAGATCATGGATACAGAATTGACCTACTCGTTGAAAACAAAGTTGTAATAGAAATCAAAACTGTTGAGAAATTGCATGAAGTTCACACCGCACAAGTTCTAACATATTTAAAACTCGGGAATTACAAGCTTGGTTTACTTTTAAACTTTGATGTTTCTTTGTTGAAAAATGGGATCAAAAGGATTATAAACTAATTTTACTATAGAAAGATATTATTTATTTAAACCAATAAAAACTAAATCATGACAAACTCAAGAAGAAAATTTATCCAATCCGCAGCTTTTGGTGTTGCAGCAATGGGAACAGGAATTCCAACACTTTCAGCAAAAAATAGTGTACCTAGTGAAAAGAAAAAATTACCTCCTTTAAAATTGGGATTGATGACTTACAATTTGGGAAAAGAATGGGACATTGAAACTATCATAAAAAACTGTTCGGAAACCGGCTGGGTACATGCCGAGCTTCGCACAACACACAAACATGGCGTTGAAGTAACAATGAATAAACAACAACGAAGCGAAGTGAAAAAGCGTTTCGAAGATTCTCCAATGGAAGCCATCAGTTTGGCAAGTGCTTTCCGTTATCATTACACCGATCCAAAAGTACTGAGAGAGAATATTGAAGGCACAAAAGAGTATTTACAATTGGCCGCCGATGTTGGAGCACTTGGAATAAGAGTGTTTCCAAATGAATTTCCGGAAGGTGTTTCACGAGAAAAAAACATGGAACAAATTGGTAAATCGTTGGCAGAGGTTGGTGAGTTCGGGCACAATGTTGGTGTTGATGTCAGAGTCTGTGTACATGGAAAAGGAACCGATGAAATTCCTGTTATCAAACAAATATTAGATTATTCTGGCAGCGAACATGTTTATGTAAACTGGAATTGCTCGGAGAATGATTTTGCCGGAGCAGGATTGAAGAAAAATTTCGATTCGGTAAAAGATAAAATCAGGGGAATTCACATGCACGATTTAACCATCAATTATCCGTACCGCGAATTTTTGCAACTACTGAGAGAATCGGGTTACACAGGTTATTGCAATGCCGAAATTGATGCCAGTTGCGAACCAATCCGTCTAATGAATTATTACCGTACTTTATTTATGGCTTTTCAGGATGAAATTTAAAATAACGAACAAAACTTTTATTTCGAATAAAGACTGAAATAAAAATATCAGGAAATAATACTTATAACCAACTAAATTCAAAACGATATGAATATTAAAACTATTCTTACGCTTTTTGTTAGTATCATCTTTTTATGGTCGTGCAAAAATACAGCTCAAACGGAACTGGAAAAACCAAATATACTTTGGATAACAACAGAAGATATCAGTCCGCAAATTGGCTGTTATGGTTTTGAGTTTGTAAACACTCCGATAATCGATCAACTGGCTGCTGATGGTGTGATGTACACCAACGCAATCGCATCGGCACCGGTTTGCGCTCCTGCCCGTTCGTCAATTATTACGGGAATGCATCAATCTTCAATCGGCTCCCACCACATGCGTTGCAAAGGTTGGTTTCCCGAGGAGTTTAAATACTATCCACAACTCTTACGCGAGGCAGGTTACTATTGTACAAATAACAGTAAAGAAGATTATAACGTAAATTATAATTCGGAAGAAATTTGGGACGAATCTAGCAACAAAGCACATTGGAAAAACAGACCGGATAAAACCCAACCGTTTTTCGCAGTGTTTAACTTTACCGGAACCCATGAAAGTGGTACAAATTCAAAATCAAAACATGAAACGGTTTGCAAAGACTTGCCAAAAGAAATAATGATTAAACCGGGTGAAGCTCCTCTCCCGCCCTATTTCCCTGATACACCAATTGTAAACGAATTGTGGGCCAGATATTGTAACAATATCAGTGCTCTCGACAGGGTAGCAGAAAATCTGTTAAATGAATTAAAAGAAGAAGGAGTTGAAGATAATACAATCGTATTTTTTTACTCCGACCATGGTGCAGGAATTCCAATTCATAAACGTTGGTTGTATGATTCGGGATTGAAAGTTCCTTTTATAGTTTATTGCCCCGAGAAATACAAACATTTAATGCCACACAAGCAGGGAAATCCCAGCGACGAATTGGTAAGTTTTATCGATTTGCCGCCAACCGCACTAAATCTGGCCGGAATCACCGTTCCTGAAAATATGCAGGGCAGGGCATTTTTGGGAGAAAACCTTTCTCCTGAACGAGATTATGTTTATGCATCGCGCGATCGAATGGATGAGCGTTACGATATGCAACGTGCAGTGCGCGACAAACAGTACAAATACATTCGTTATTATGAATTTCCCAAGCCATTTATTCAATACATGAATACTCCAGAAAAAGGTGAAATAATGCAGTCTATCAGAAGTAGTTTTGCAAATGGCACACTTCCAGAAGCAGGAGTAAAATTAATGGCACAAAAAAAGCCGGTGGAGGAGTTGTTTGATTTGGAGAAAGATCCACAGGAATTAAATGATCTTGCGGGAAATCCGGAGTACAAAGATGTTTTAGATAAAATGCGTCAGGCACACAAAGATTGGTCGGTTCGGGTTGCTGATGCCGGTTTAATTCCAGAGCCTATTTTACGCGAATGGGAAACAAAATACAACAAACCCATCTATAAAATTTTAAGGGAAAATGAAATTCCAGTCGATAAGATTCAGGAAGTTGCACTTGCAAGCGACATCAGTACTTTTGTTGAAAATTTAAATCATAAAAATGAAGCAGTTCGGTACTGGGCAGCAACAGGAATTGGTAATTATGCAACGGTTGGCAACAAAGAAATTTTTGATGGATTAAGTCCACTTATTAACGATGAATATCCCCTGGTTAGAATTGCCGCTGCCCGGGCTTTTTGTATTCTTAATCAGGAAAGTGAAGGTTTAAAAACACTCTCGGCAGGTTTAACCGACAGTAACGAATGGACACGTTTAAATGCTGCTCTTGTTTTAGATGAAATTGACGAAAAAGCACGCCCCTTAATTCCTGATCTTCAAAAAGTAATGAATGACGAAAATAAATATGTGGTGCGAGTTACTAACCGGGCCTTGAACCAATTACTTGGGACAAATAATGTAGTTCCGTAAAACATATTTGGATGATAAAATTCCAAAAACTTTGAGTTTTTTTTAATATATAAGAAAAGGGCAAGTGTCAATTTAACTATACTACTTCCGGACGTCATGCTGAATTTATTTCAGCATCACTTAATTTGAAACAGATTCCGAAACAAGTTCGGAATGACTTATATGAAATTTGAGACTTGTCTCGAAACTAATCTGCTTTCAAATAAAAAAAAAAAAACGATGAGAAAGAAAAGCTTGTTGATTTATTGCACAGTATTAATTGGAATTGGATTCTTAACAATTCTTAATTCCTGTAAATCTGAAGTAAAAGAAATAGAAAGGCCAAATGTTTTATTTGTAGCATTCGACGACCTCAACGATTGGGAAGGCTGCTTGTTTGGCCATCCTCAAACCATTACTCCAAATATAAACCGACTTGCAGAAAAGGGAGTACTATTTACAAATGCACATTGTGCAGGAACCATGTGTTGTCCATCGAGAGCTTCGATGATAACCGGATTACGACCAACAACCACGGGCGTTTATAAAAATACTGATACGCCAAACTCTTTGTACAAAGAGAAACAAACATTAAATAAACATTTTAAGGAGAATGGATATTTTGTGGCCGGAGCGGGAAAAATTCTTCATGGTTTTCATTACGAAGAAAACGATTGGCATGAGTTTCAGGCAAAACCAAAAGGCAAAAATATTGTTGGAAACCGGTCGAATCCAAATATGGAGAATGCAACAATAGTAAGTGGTAATATTATGTGGGGTTCATTTTCTTCGCCCGACTCTTTAACTTTCGATGGAAGTAACGCAGACTGGGTTAGCGAAAGATTAAATCGCGACCATGACAAACCTTTTTTCCTCGCATGCGGAATTTTCAGGCCGCATATTCCATGGTTTAATCCTGAAAAATATTTTGATCGATTTCCGTTGGAAGAAATTGAATTACCAATCGTAAATGAAGATGACCTTGACGATGTTCCTTTGTCTGGGAAAAATATCGCTTATTCCATTACTAATTTCACTATGGATGACGATTTGAATAACTATGAGGAAAACGAGGAACATGAAATGATGAAAAGGGATAGTTTGTGGGAATATGCTGTTCGTGCTTATCTCGCATCAGTGAGTTATGCCGATGCCCAATTTGGTAAATTATTAGACGCCTTGGAAAACAGTAAATATGCCGATAATACAATAATTGTACTTTGGAGCGACCACGGCTGGCATTTGGGTGAAAAAGAGCATTGGCGAAAAGCAACGCTTTGGGAAGAAGTAACCCGGGTTCCATTGATTATTTATGCACCCGACAAAGCAACAAACCGTAGAAGCAGCCAACCTGCCAGCCTCATCGATATTTATCCAACATTAATTGAATTGTGCGGTTTGCCAATAATTGACGAACTTGAAGGAGAAAGTTTAGTACCTCAATTAATTGATCCGGATACTAAAAGAATAATCCCTGCAATTTCAAGTTTAACACCTGAATTTCATTCTGTGCGCAACGAACAATTTCGTTATATTTCTTATGGAAACGGGCAGGAAGAATTGTACGATCATTCCTTAGATCCAAGAGAGTGGGCTAATATTGCAGATAATCCTGACTATTCTGAAGTAAAAGAAAAACTAAAAGGGTTTGTTCCGCAAGAAGCAAAAGAACATACCAAGGGTAAAAACAATAAGAAAAACGAAAAATTATAGATTCTCCAGACGATGGAAAAAAACTAGCCATTTGACAAGATGAGATTTCGGCAAATGAAGTGGACCCATTTGATATCGGAATTTTAAAGTTTGGGAAATAAATTAATTCATGAATAAAAAACGGGAAATGTATAAATGTACCGAACATTTAAACTGTAGCGGAAAAAATATCTCGTTGTATGCACAAGACGGTGAGCTAAAGTTTGAGCGATGTAACGACTGCGGGATCATTTGGCGATCGCCTGATTCAATGCACATTTTAAAACCTTACGAGCAAGCATATTTCGATTCGAAAAGTTATAGCAAACGCCGTAAACATAAGGTTAAAAAATCGGGATGGTTGATCGATATGGCAAGATTACACCACCTTAAACTTTCAAAATTACTTGAAGTCGGTTGCTCAATTGGCCACACTTTAGAAGCTGCAAAAAATCGTAATATCAATCACCTTGGAATTGACATAAGTAATTATGCTGTGGAATTTTGTAACAAGCTTGGATTAAATGCCAGCGTTTCTACTTTTGACCAATTAAAAGAAGTTGGCAACAAGTACGACCTAATTTTTATGCAACATGTGCTTGAACATTTTGAGAACCCGTTTTCAACCCTACTTGATTGCCATAATTTGTTAAATGACGTCGGGCTCCTTTTAATTCTTGTACCGAACTCGAAGTACAAACGTGCCGTAAAATACAATTCCAAGCACCGTTTTTACAGCTTGAACGGAGTTGGTTCAGAACATTTTTCTTACTTTAATTACTCAAACCTGAGAAAGGTTTTACAAGCATCTGGCTTTAAAGTTGTACAAGAAAACTATCCTGTTTTTATGGCACGCCATAATTCATTTGAATTTTTTGTCAATCGGATTTTCAGGCGTTCGTTAAGCTTTTTTAATTCCGATCAAGAAATATTAGTTATTGCAAGAAAAACAGATAAATAACTGATTTAAAAGAAACTATACTAAACAATATGAAGAATTTTTTATACTTAATTTTACTCACACTTTTAACAGGAACCATTAGTTCGTGCAACAAAAAAACAGATAAACCTGACCAGCCAAATATTCTCTATATTTTTACCGACGATCAATCTATTCGAACAATAAGTTGTTATCCGGAAGCGCAGCCCTGGGTGCACACACCTAATATTGATAAATTAGCGGAACAGGGAGTTCGCTTTTCATACAGTTACACGGGTGCAAAGTGCGTTCCTTCCAGAGGAAATGCATTAACCGGGAAATTGCAATTTAACTACACAAAGGAAACCCAATACTGGCCGGTTGATTTCAGAGCCCAGGGATACTATACCGGGATGATTGGAAAATGGCACTGGAATATTCCCCGCCACGATGAAACATGGGATTGGTCAGCAGTATGGGAACATCATTTACCAGAAAATCATAAAAATTATTATTGGGATGAAAAGTTGCGGATAAACGGAGATACACTTTTACCCATAGGATACAGCACGGATAGCTACACCGATTTAACCATTGATTTCATACAGAAACGGGCAAAAGAAAAAAATAAGCCCTGGTTTTTCTGGCTGTGTTACGGAGCAGTTCACGGTCCTTATACTCCGGCTGACCGGCATCAGGAATTATATCTCGACCAAGCCGAAACTGAAATTCCTGTTGATGTTTTTGGCCCGCGACCAGATAAACCAGAACATATGGTAAACATGTCAATGTGGAAAAAAGACAAAGAAACAGGAAAACCTGTTTATGGCAAAAAATCACTTGATGGATGGGTAAAACAATACAATCAGACTGTACAAGCAATTGATGAAGGCGTTGGCAGAATTATGGAAACACTGGAAGAAACCGGACAACTGGAAAATACAATTGTAGTTTTTACTTCCGACCAGGGTTATGCATGGGGGCAGCACGGTTACAAATTAAAAATCGGACCATATGATGCCACATTGCTCGCCCCACTTATTGTGGTAAATCAGGAAAGATATCCAGCCGGGGAAGTTTGTAATTATCCGGTAAATGGTACCGATTTAATTTCAACATTTCATTCGCTTGGCAACGTTTCCTCATTAGCAAAATTAGACGGAAGAGATTTAACCACACTTTTTACCAACCCAAAAATAGAAAACTGGCAATCTGATGCAATGATTCAGACTTATACAGGTTCGTTGTACGGAGATGAAGTAATTGCCGATGAGTTAAACAAAGCCTGGAAAAGCGAAGATTGGGATAAATTTATTTGCGACAAAAAAACCGGAACCCGCTCGTGGTTAATGTTACGACAGGGAAAATATAAATACATCAGATACATCTGGAAAGATTATATTGAAGAACTTTATGATTTGGAAAATGACCCAGATGAATTGCAAAACCTTGCAATAAAAAAAGATTTCCATAAATTATTAGGCGAAATGCGAATAAAAACAGAAGAAGAATTTAAATCGAAAGGAGCATCGTTTATTGATCTAATTCCTGAACCAAAGGTTGTTGATTTAGATTAAGGTTACATCGCAAACATGATCTAAAGTAGAGAGTAACAAATTTTATGTTTAACAATTTTGTTTTTAAATAATCATTCGGAGAAAATTTGATTCCTTGCAGAAGATTTTTTTATTTTTTTGAACAAAAAAAACCGGGAACGTGCCCGGTCTTTATTTCTTTTTCTGAACGTAGTTTACAATAACAATCACTGTAATTTAATTTGATTGATACTCTGACTTAACAGATACTTCAACCGATTTTGCAATTTTTGTTGATACCATTTCCCCTTCGTCGAATGTTATTCCGAAATCGCCAAGAGTAAGATCGAAAGTTGTGTCCAAAGTCAAAGAACCACCAGCCACAGTAATAGTTCCGGAATCTTCCAATTTTTGGGTTTTATCTTTGATGGTAATTTCTCCTTCAAAATTGGCTTCATATTTACCGTCTTTATTAAAATCAATATCAGAAAGGTTGGTAATCATTCCTTTTAATTTCGATTTTGGATAAACACTCGATTCCAAAAAATGCTCGTTGTTAAAATGCTTTTGCATCATCGCTTTTTCGAATTCGAAACTTTGCATGGGTACTGAAAAAACAACAGCCCCCGTTTTAGGATTAATTGTACTTACCGAAGCATAATTGTTTGCTTCAATATCTTCAACCGGCGTGGTTGAAAAAAACTTAATGTGCGACTTCGAACTAATGTATTTCTCTGCCGACTGGCTAAAAGCAGCAATTGAAAATAACAGCGCTGCACCTGCTAATAAAACTTTTAATTTTTGCATGATATTTACTTTTTAAAATTTATTTGAGTATTAATTATTAATGATACTACTTTGTTCAAGAACCACATTTTCATACAATTCTAAATCATCATCGTAAGCTGCTCCCGAGCGAATTACGCCTTTCACAGTGGTTGTTTCTCCAACAACAATTTTCGATACACTTGCATTCGAATCGGCTGTAAAAGTTGCGCTTACACCAGCTTCATCGTTGTTGCCTTTTAAAAGAACAACTTGATTTCCATTAAAATCTTCAGAGATTCCTGATACTACTCCGGTTATTTCCAGAATTTTTGAATCGCCGTCGGCAGCCAGGTATTTTATATTTGCAGCTTCTTTATCAGTCAGGTATTCCGATACAATTTGAGAACTTGTTAATGAGAAATCGGTTTGTGCCGACTGAACATTTCTATGCGGCATATTAAACATATATAAACCAATTCCACCTCCAATTAGTAAACCTGCCAAAGCTAGAATTGCACCAATTCTTATAATTTTTCTCCGTTTCATTTTACTTTTATTTAAAGTTCAAATGAGTTGACGTTGATAAAATGAGAACCTGACAGATGGAGAAGAAAAAATTTTAGAAATGGGAGTTTAGATGATCAATTAGATTTCTGGGAGAGAGAAAATTAATGGCGAATTAGAATTCTAAAAAACCTACCTTTAGTATCTTGTTTCTAATATTCGTGTTTACAGACAGAAAATGACAAATAACAATTATCAAATAACAAATAAATCACAAAAATCAATATCAAAATTACAAATTATTTGAAACGTAATTAGAAATAGTTTGGAATTTTAGTATTTAAAAAATTGGAACTTATTTGTTTTTTGAGATTTGTCTTTTCTAGGATATCTGGGTTAGATTTCAAACCTTAGTATAATTTTTAATTTAGAATAAAAACAAACTTATTAACCTTTCATCAAATATTATCAGGATTCATTAAATAAAAAATAAAGTTAATAAGGTATTTTCGGGATCAGTTTAATTATCGGGTTGGTGGGATAAAAAGTTTTCTTTTATCT
>JABGRN010000002.1:0-109122 GCA_018648265.1 Prolixibacteraceae bacterium
AGAGAGAACAAGGTAGTAATTCTTATTTATCTATCCTATTTTAGTAAACAGCCGAACCTATTAACCTTAATGCAATAATTTCTGAAACAATTGATATAGTACAAAACCTTGCTGTTGAAAAAAATATAACCATCAAATTCATGGAGTCCGGTGTCAATGCCCTTTATGTAATGGCCGACAACCAAAAGTTAAAACAAATCCTTATCAATATAGTTAATAACGCTATAAAATATAATCGCGAAAATGGTGCTATTACCATTGAATGTACCAGATCTCAGGTTTCAGATCTCAAACTAAACCCAAACCAAACACGATCCGGGACCCAAAACTCCTTACCCGGAACTCCGGATTTTGAACCTAGAACTTCGAACCCGGAACCCGAAACTCCGGACCTTGAACCCGGAACTCCGAACTCGGACCCCGGAGCTAATATCCGTATTCATATAAAAGATACCGGTAATGGTATTTCCCCCGAAGGGCTCCAAAAGCTTTTTTCTCCGTTCCAGCGGATTGGAGCTGAGATTACCGAAATTGAAGGAACCGGGCTTGGTTTAACAGTGGCAAAAAAATTAATAGAAGCAATGAAAGGAGAAATTGGAGTAGCGAGTCAATTAGAGGTAGGAAGCACATTCTGGATAGAATTGCCGCAAAGTAAAGGCCGTTTGGATAAAAATATAAAATTAGATGAACAAATAATATCAGATAAAACACTGGGAAGTGGTAAGATGCTTTATATTGAAGATAATATTTCTAATCTGGAATTGGTTCAACAAATAATTGAAGACCACCGACCTTTAATCAATATGATTTCGGATATGTATGGAAAAAATGCGGTTAAAATGGCATGCGATTATCAACCAGGTTTAATACTTCTTGATTTAAATCTACCTGATATTCATGGCAGTGAAGTTCTAAAGTTGTTACAAGCAAATGAAAAGACAAAATCTATTCCGGTTGTTGTGTTAAGTGCCGATGCAATGACAAAACAAATTAAGTCTCTTTTAACATCCGGTGCCAGAGATTATTTAACCAAACCACTTGATATAGTAGAGTTTTTGAAAGTAGCCGATAAGTTTTTGGGTAAAAAGAAATAATACCAATTGTTCTTCAAAATGCCACGTAGCAAATTTTGAAGTTACAATGGTTAATGCCGATAATACAACAAAGAAGCAGACTGAACAAAGTGAAAGTTTGCGACATTTTGTTGTCAAATCGGTATAAGTGCGAGGTAAAATTTAGGATTAGCAGTTCACCGGATGACTTTCAATGTTAGCAGTTCACCGGGTGACTTTCCGTCACCCGGTGAATTACTTTTGCAGCGACTATTTTTATTCATCCGGTGAATTTCTTTTGCAACAACTATTTTTATTTCAATTTACTGATATTTCCATTCGCGCTTTTTTTCGGGCTTGTTCAAAACTCTTTCTTAATTCAATTAGAATATTCTGTTTGTCGGTAGTTTGCACAAGATTAAAATGCTCTTCCGGATCATTTTTATGATCATATAATTCCTCATTCCCAGTGTCGATTTCTTCTCCCCAGCGGGTGTATCTCCAGCGATCAGTTCTAATAGTTGCCCCTTTTCCACCGGTAATTGTATATGCCACAGTTTTTTTAAGGCTCGAATTTTTACCACTTATCAGACCCGCCAGACTATTGCCCTGAAGTATTTTTGGTTGTTTTTCCGAAAGTCCACTAAGTTCCGCTAAAGTTGGATAAAGATCAATCAGTTCAGTTATGGATTTATCTGAAGTTCCATTGTTTGATTTATTATTTGGATCGGAAATGATCATCGGGACTCTAACACTACCTTCCCACAAACTTACTTTCGACCAGCAGTCGTGTTCGCCCAAATTATAGCCATGATCGGAAATAAAAATTACAATTGTTTCTTCCCTTATTTTCAGGCGATCGAGTGCATCCAACAATCTTCCCACTTGCTGATCCATAAACCGGACACTTGCCATATAAGCGCTTATTGTTTGACGTTTTTGAAGTTCGTCCATTTTCTGGGTTTTGCTATTCTGGCGGCGCAAAGCCTGCTCCGGAACATTGTCGTTAACAACTACAGGGGGAAGTTGAACTTCATCCTCCGGGTAAGGTTCGAAACAATTTTCGGGTGCAATAAGTGGTACGTGAGGCCTAACAAAACCTACAGCAAGAAAAAACGGGGCATCATTTTTTAATTTTTGTTTGTTTCTACCATTTTCAGGGATTTTACCTGCGCGGTTTTCCAAAATTGCAATAGCCTGGTTTGCAGCAAGATAATCTGCTTGTGTATCCTCAAGGTCGTTAGGTAAAATCATCCGCGAAAAATTAGAGCCATAATGTAAATTCCCAGGCGACAACAATTCCAGTTTCCCCTGGCTAAGCGTTTCGGGCGCTAAAACATTATAAGCATAATCCCATGAATCAGGTTCGTCCCCGCCGGGGGCACCACGTTCAATTCCTCCGGGAACACCCATGTGATAAATTTTAGAAACTCTTGCGGTATAATATCCCTGTTCGCGAAAAAAACCCGCCATCGAAGGATGTTTCGCAAGTGAAGGTGTTTCCACACGGTAACTACCCGGTTTATCATTATTATTCATAACCCCGTTGGTTTCAGAATACAATCCACTCATAAATGAGGCTCTTGATGGACCGCAAAGTGGATATTGACAATAAGTCCGGGTAAACCTTACACCTTCATCTGCCAAACGATCAAGGTGTGGGGTGTGTTTATTTATCTCCATGTAAGGTCCAATTCGGGTGTTCAAGTCATCCGAAATAATAAGCAGGATGTTTGGTTTCTGAACGTTTTTCACATCAGACTGGGCAATAGTTTTTTGTGATAAACTAAAAACCACAACAAACAAAAACAACAATACTTTTTTAATTAATAATTTACTCATGATTTTTTACTTTTTAATAAATTCAACGTATTTGGGCAGAAATGTTTTTCCACCCATCCCCTTTGTCCAATAATTTACTTAAATCTTTAATAATCGCTTCCGATGCAGGTATGTTCGAAATATTTACATTTTCACCCGGATCGGATTTATGATCGAATAAATCGCGGGCCAAAATTTCTCCTGAGCTATCTTTTATCCATTCGGTATAACGGTACCTGTTGGTTTGAACTGAATATCCCATTATTAGTTTTTCGGGATTTGTGCGGTTAAGTGGCCAAATACTAATTGCTCCCTCTTTCCACTCCTTTTCAAGGTTTTTAACAAGAGGCTCAAAACTTGTTCCCTGCAAATGTGCGGGTAATTCTAACCCGGCCAAATCGCAAAGTGTCGGATAAATATCGACAAATTCAACCAAAGCTTCGGTTTTTGCCCCCTTCGATTTTTGCCCCGGAACTTTCAATATAAGTGGAACATGATTGTCTAACTCAAACTGGGTGTGCTTGCACCACATTCCATGTTCGCCTAATTTCCAACCATGGTCGCCCCATAAAATAACAATGGTATTTTCGTCCAAGCCATTTTCTTTAAGTCCGTCAAGTAATCGTCCAATTTGTGCATCGATGTATGAAACACTTGCATAATAACCGTGTTTAAGATTTCTACTTAACGTATCTGAAAACGCTTCTTGTCCTTTTGGAATACCGGCATAGTTTCTTAATTCGCCAAAATTATATTGAAAAAATTGGCTCACATTTTCGGGTAAATATTTGTTATCCGCCATATCAATTTCATCGGCATCATACAAATCCCAATATTTTTTAGGAGCATTAAATGGCAAGTGTGGCTTTTTGTATCCAACGGCCATAAAAAATGGCTCGTCCCCGCTTGTAAAATCGGCGAATTTTTCAATTGCCAGGTCAGTCATTAATCCATCGTGATAAGCATTGTCCGGCACATCGGGCGACTCAAAGGCAGGGCCTCTCCCACCCCCTGGTTCATTTCTATGTTCGCGATAATAAGAATCGTATTCATCAACAATTTCCAGAGCTTTTTCCGACAAATATCCCCTACCCGTTTCTTCCGTTTTTGGTGTCGAAAAATTTTCGCCAAACTGTACCTTTCGATCAATACCGTGGTGATAAATTTTTCCTGAGGCCCATATTTTATAACCATTGTTTTCGAAATGCTGATTAATAGTCAACACATCCGGGGCCAATTCATTTAACGCAGCACAATTATAAATATTTAATGTGTCGGGGCGCAATCCGCTCATTATACTTGCCCTCGATGCCATACAAATTGACTGTTGACAATAAGTTCGGTTGAAAACCAAACCTTCGCCGGCCAGTTTATCGATATTCGGGCTTTTAATGATTTTGTTACCATAACACCCCAATTCAGGTCGAAGGTCGTCAACGGCAATGAACAGCACATTGGGTTTTTGAGTTTGTTTTTCGCAACTTGATAATATAAATGTACACGCGACTATCCAAACTACAGCAATTGATTTTAACATATCTTTTTAGTTGAATGATTTTTACAATTATCAGGATATTAAATTAGAATTTCAATCCACCGTGTATTTTAATAAATCAATTTTGAACAAAAACTAAGGCCTTATATAATTACCACGATATGGCCTGGCTAATAACTTAGCTGCCTCTTTATTATCTATGATGGTTTTATTTTCAGAGCTCCATTCAACCCTGCTATTACTATAATACGAAACCATTGCCAATTGTACAGATGCAGTTGACTGAAACGCATCTTTAATAGGGCAGCTCAACAAATTTTTGTCCCTTGTTTTTACTGAATTCAAAAAATTAGCTACATGATTTTCTTGCATTTCAGGACTCGGAACCATCATTTCTTTCTGTTGTTGATTTTTCCCGGCCGGCATCAAAATCAATTTATTATCCGATGCAAAAAGAGTTGCTTTTTCACCATAAAAGAAAACACCATTGTTGAATTGTGTATTCAAATCCCCGGTCCCCCAAAGTCGGTGTTGCCAAATAACAGGACAACCTTCAAAATTCAAGCTTGCATTTAAAGTGTCGGGAGTTGTTATTTTCCCTTTTAAAATATTTAGGCTTCCATTGGTTTCAAACGAAGTGGGCATATTAAAACCCATAATATTTCTGATGATGTCGATATGATGAATTCCCCAATCAACAAGATGACCGTTTCCATATTCTTTTTCCAATCGCCAGGCTTTATGCCCAATTATTGGACGGTATTTTAATTTGGGTGCCGGCCCGCACCACTCTTCCCAATCGAGAGATACCGGAGGACTTTGAATAGTATAATCGACAAGAACCGGATTATAATGAATTTGAGCCCCAATCTGATGAACTTTACCAATATCTCCTTTATCAATAATATTTTTAGCTTCTTTAAAAGCTTCACTTTGCCGGCGTTGAAAACCAATTTGTACAATATTACCCGCTTTTTGGGCTGCTTTTACCATCGCTTTTCCCTCTTCAACATCATAAGCCAGAGGTTTTTCACAATAAATATCCAATCCTTTTTTGCAAGCTGCAATAAATTGTAATGCATGCCAATGCGGCGGTGTCCCAATAAACAGGACTTCAAGTCCTTTTATCTCCAATAATTCACGATAATCCTTAAATTCTTTTGGGCGCTTACCTTGCATTTTTTCAAGTTCGTCGGCACTGCTTTTTAAATGTTCCGAATCAATGTCGCAAACTGCAATAACTTCTACCCCTCCTACTTTTAATGCTGCGGTTGTAATTACCATTCCATACCAACCACACCCAACCAATCCGATTTTAAGCTTTTTATTTTGCGCATAAGATGGAAATGGCAATCCGGTTAACACTCCTACCGATCCAATTGTTGTATTTTGGATAAAATTTCGTCTGTTCATAATATCAGGTTTAGTTTTGAATTATAAACTTACTAAAAAATTAGGTTCTTTATTAAGGGTATCTCTAAATTCCTTTTCATACGATATTAAAAAATCTTTGTTCTTTTTCCTATCCAGCGATTTTTCCTGTATATATAGTTATTGAATTACATATCCACACCAACCATTTCCTCGATAAGAGGATAATTTCGAAAACCATTTACAGAAAATTAATTGTTTCAATTGTTTAATAAATTGTGTGTTCGGGACGAATTGCCAGACTGTTTTCAAATTAGGACATTTTTTTTGTCGGGAAACTTTAAAGATGGCATACCTTGAAGGAAACTCGATCTAAATGCCATCTGAATAATTTTTTCTTTTGAATTTAATATATTTGTACAAAATGAATGAAATTCAAATTCTAATCCACAAAATCATGAAACGAAATTTAACCGCTTTTTTGACAATCACCTTTTTTCTTATTTTATCACAAATAAATGCTGAAGTAAAATTACCTGCTATTTTTGGCGACAATATGGTATTGCAGCAGCAGTCAGACGCGGCAATTTGGGGAACTTCGGCGGCCAATAAAACTGTAAAAGTTACAACTTCGTGGGACAAAAAAAGTTATTCAACAAAAGCCGATTCTGAAGGAAACTGGAAATTGAAAGTAAAAACACCATCGGCTGGCGGACCTTTTTCAATCACCATTTCTGATGGTAAAACCTTAAAATTGAGCAATGTTTTAATTGGCGAAGTTTGGGTTTGCTCGGGCCAGTCGAACATGCAAATGATAATGAATGGTTACCACAATCAACCTGTGCTGGGTTCAAACGAAGCTATTGCAACATCTACGAATAATTCCATCAGACTAATTACTATTGAGAGGGAAAAGAATTTGGAAGCCCAGCAAGATTTTTCCGGTGAATGGTTGGAATGCATTCCTGAAAATGTTGCAAATTTTAGCGCCACTGCTTATTTTTTTGGCAAGTTGGTTCAAAAAGCCTTGGGAGTTCCGGTTGGGTTAATATCTTCAAGTTGGGGCGGAACGCGCATCGAACCCTGGATGAGTGAGAGTGGAATTAAAAAATTTGATTGGGTAAATTTACCGGATAAAAATATGGAAGGCGTTTTTACACAACAAACACCAACAGTACTTTTTAATGCCATGATTTCTCCGATGGTTGGATATGCAATTAAAGGAGGATTGTGGTATCAGGGTGAATCGAACAGAAACGAACCCCAACGATACGAAAAACTCATGCCTGGATTAATTGAAAACTGGCGCGCTGAATGGGAAATTGGTGATTTCGCATTTTATTTTTGTCAGATTGCACCGTACGATTATGGCACAAATGGAATGAATTCGGCTTTTCTGCGTGAAGCCCAATTTAACGCTTCCACGGCAATACCAAATATTGGAATGGCTTGTTTAATGGATGTGGGCGAAAAAAACAACATTCACCCGGCCGATAAAAAAGCCGCTGGCGAAAGATTGGCTTATTTAGCCCTGGCAAAAACTTACGGGCAAAAAGGTTTTGAATATTCAGGCCCCGTTTTAAAAGAAATAAAAATTGAAGGAAGTGTTGTTAAACTTACTTTCGACCATGCAAAAAACGGATTGACTACATTCGGAAAGGAACTCGTGAATTTTAAAATTGCTGGCGAAAACAAACGGTTTGTTCCGGCATCGGCTACTATTACGCGCGAAGGGATTTCCCTTGTTTCTCCGTTAGTAACTAGTCCGGTTGCCGTTCGCTACGCTTTTGAAGATTTTGTTGTTGGTGAACTTTTTAATAACGAAGGACTTCCAGCTTCGTCGTTTCGGACGGATGATTGGTAAATAAAATAAATTACTTAATATTTCGGTTTTAGGTTGAATAAAAAATTACCTGTTTCATTAATAATTGAATCAGGTTTTTTTTAAATTCGACTTTAAGGGCATCTCTAAAAACGGGTCAGTTCAAGATTCGGGTTGGTTTTATTTATAGATAACAAATTAGCAACTCTAAATGTAGGAACAGTTCAGAAAATTGTGAAACCCCCTCTAGCTCCCCCGAAGGGTGAGGACAAGAACAAACACGTATCACTTACTTATATGAAAGTAACTTTTAGCCCATTACGTAACTTCGGAACATTGGCCTCATAAAAAATAATTGCCGGAGTGTAGCGAAACCCTTAGTAAATGGGATAGTTGAGAGCTGTGCTCGAAAATCCTCCCATTTACTTGGGTTTTGCAAATGGAGGTAATTGTTTTTTATGCAGCCTTGGGTTTTTTGTTTACTTTTTGGGCTAAACCAAAAAGTAAAATCCGCCCGATAGGGCAGAATAACATTGCTCAAAAAAATATAAGTATAGATGTCATTTCAAAATAAAACAGCACGCCCATGAAACACCTGCTTGTCTGTTATACGGCCACCTCATTGTCTAATGCCTCAAAATTGAGACAATATAATTATTCTACCAACCCAAATATTAAACTGAGCACTAAAAACTCCTTCGCATCAGAATTTTCAGAGTTTTTCAAGACAATTCAAATTTTTGAAACACTATCGGGATAATGTAATAAAATTTGAAGCAGGATATGGAAAACTCTGAAAACCCTTCGGGAACGAAGATAATAAACAATCTGACTGCGTTATAATTTTTTGAAATAGCTACGGCTATTCTAAAAAATTATGCCTTGCATATTATTCATTATCTTCATTTTTTGAAAGAAATGAGTTTTTAGAGATGCCCTTAATCAACTCCTTTCACTTTCATCTTCAAAGTATAAACCCCTTTTCTTGCGGTAATAAAAAGGATATCCCTTTTCTTTCCGCCAAAACAAACATTCGACGGTCTTTCAGGTACTTCAATCTCTTGTATCAATTCACCTTTTGGATTGTAAACCCAAACTTTACCAGAAGTTAAATATACATTTCCTTTGTTGTCTATTGTCATTCCATCGCTTCCGTTTGGGGCGAAAAAAGTTTTATTGGCCAGGCTGCCATCAGTATGAATATCGTATTTCCATGTCTTTTTAGCTTGAATATCGGCGACGTATAATATTTTTCCATCAGGAGTACCAATTAATCCGTTTGGTGTTTCATAATCATCAATTACCCTTTTAATTTCGCCAATAGTATTTAAATAATAAACACCACGAACATCCTGAATTTCGGTGTGACCTTCGTCCCACCATTTTCTATGGTAATACGGGTCGGAAAAATAGACACTTCCTTTTGGGGCGATCCACAAATCGTTGGGAGCATTCAAATGTTTCCCGCCGAAACCTTCATGAATTGGGATTAAATTTTTGTTTTCGTCGAAATAAGCCAATTGATTTTTTTCATCGGCACATGTTACCAATTGTCCTTTCGCATTAAAATACATGCCGTTTGAGCGCCCCGTTCCCTCAAGATAAAGTGAGATACCTTCTTTTTCATCCCAAATATGAATACGATCGTTAGGTTGATCGGTAAAATAAACATTACCATTAGGTGCAACTGCCGGACCTTCCGTAAAAATAAAACCAGTACCGGCAATTTCAACTTCGGCGTTTTTAGCAATTATTCTTTGCGATTGACCATTGCAAACTAAAACAAGGAATAAAAATAAATAGAATACAATTAATTTTTTCATTTCGATTTTTTAATGGAATACTTGCAAAATAAGTAAATACCGATGATTGTTTTGAACTAATTTCTTTTTGCAATGTAAAAAACTTTACTGAAACATCTTAGCATGATTTACGTAATTTTGACGCGCGCCTATTAACAAAATCTCTTTTATTAATAATTTAACTGATTTTACTTATATCGAATGCAAATTACAATAGTTGGTTAATTAAACCATTTGGTTTGTTCCATTTAATTTTTGCGACAAAAACACTTCCGTCACTTCCATATTTCTCAACTCCTTCGGGTTGCATCCACTCCGAAACTGTAACCCAGGTTTCATTGGAACTTATATCGCATACTCCAAAATTTCCAAGCCGCGCACCCCGTTCAGGAACTAAAATTTGTTCAGTTTCACGAATTACGCAAAGCTTGTCCGTATCAACCTGCGCAATAAACAAGGGAGCACGATGACGAAAAACATGGTCGTTATTGGCTCCCCTTCTGGTATAAACCAAAAACAAACCTTCACTGTGAGTCACCCAATGTTGTTGCGTATTGTAGCTTCCAAGTTCAGTTCCATCATCGAATTTCCAGGGTATGTATTTTTCAAAATTTAAACCATCCTGACTTTTTGCGACAAAACCTTTTTTATCGTTTCTTATGGTCAGAAAATACTCGTCGTTAAATTTGGTAAGTGATGGTTCACCCAAACCGCGTGTTTCATCATTTAATTCCAGTTCTGTTCCATTACTGATATATTCTAAAGTTTTCCCATCAAACGAGCATTTGCAAACCGTGACACGTGAGTTTTTACCTTCAGGACGAAATGAAACAGGCAACAAAATAGAACCATCCCCCAAATCATATCGCTGAACACATCCCGCACCCGAATTATAAAACTTTTCATTATCAGGCATTTTTAGTTTTTGCCAGTTATCCCATTTTCCTGTTTTGGTATTATAAATTGAATAAGTTGTATGCCGGGGTCGTGGATTGGTTACTTTCCAGTCTGCTGTGTAAACCACTGTGTGTCCTGTTCCTAATAAAGTTTTTGTAACAGAATGCCATTTGGGCCAAAAATCACTCACAGCAACCGGACGTTCTACACCATCAATAATTTCATCGCGAGGTGACATTGTTTTCAAATTTTCTGGCTTTGTCCAATCTTCTGACAAATTATCGGTGTGTAATCCAAACATTCCGTAAAAAACATCGCTTCCAGCCAAATCCAAACTGTTCATGGTCATAACCACCCGCGGATTTTTATTTACACCTAAATTGGGTACTATCCCTGCCCGAGGATGACTCCAGCATTTTTTACCATCGAATAATTTTGTCGGAACATTTAATTCGAGCAAATATTTTAACTCTTCTTTTTGAAAACTTAATAATGACGGAACTAAAACCAACGAAACACTACCTATTAATGAAGATTTTAGAAACGCTCTTCTGTTGTATGAATAAGGTGATATTTTCTTCTTACCAGGCATGTCTATTTCTTAAAATAAAAAGTTCCTTCGGGTAATTGAACTTCAATAAAATCTGCTCCGGAACTAAGTACTTCAACAGACGAATCGAACTGAACAGAACCCATTCCATTACCTGCTAATTTCACTTTTGAACCCAACGAAGTTATTGCCCCTTTCGTATCTTTTGCATAAATTGAAATTGGATTATCAGATTCAAAACCTGAGCCACCTGAAGAAAATTTGATTCCATTTCGAACAAAGTAAAATGAATTTGAGTTTCCAACTTTTCGAGCTAAACAAAACTCGCCCTGAAAACTTATTTCGCTTGAATTGATTTCTTTTTCTGCCGGAGCTTCAAAAATGTAATCAACAACGCTTCCCTGCGTAACTGTGCAGCCGTTAAAATTCTCATCCTGAATCCTCTGAAAATCTGCTTTTAAAGTGATGAAATTATGTGGAAACAATACAGTTGCCATATTCTTATTTCCTTCATCATCAACATTATAAACCGACTCCAAACGACTATGATCCGGATAACTCGGGTAACGATCTGGCACTGCAGATTGCGATTTTTCAATGTTTATCTCTTCTGGAGGAGTGACATAATAGAAAGTAAGTTTTGCTCCGTTTACAGTAGGATAATGGTCTATTGCTGCTGTATATTCTTCTTTGGAAGTAACTTCGGAAATTGTGGTTTGGTTTGCCGGATGCAAATAGTTTTTCACCCGGTCACCAACCGATGCTTCCACTTCATCAATTAAAATAAAAAAACCTTTTGCATCGGCTGTCGAATGTACCAGCATTAAATTCCTGAGATGTTTGTTACTCGACAATGCCTGACCATCATTTCCAACAGCAAAATCAAAACCGTCAGTTGTAAATCCATCTACAATTCCACCGCCAAGTCGCGAATTATGATTTTTATCGTTTATGGTTAGCGTGTTATTTAACTCGGCAGCGCGGGTTGGTTCGCCCAAACGTCCGCCGTTTACCAGTAATCGGTTTCCATAACCCGACAAAGCCAAGCCGTTTACTTCGTTGTGGGTGTGCCATTCATCCTGCGATTTAATGTTGTATAAAACAGCGTGCAACCCATTTGGATCATCCTCTTTTTCGCGAAAAAAAGCACCACCATTTTCATATAATTTACTTGATGGAACAACAGGTTCCGGTAAAACCTTTTGTGGTATAATATAGGTAATAATGTTTCCTATTGCCGGAGTTCCTTCATGAAACCAGGCTGCGTAACCAGCAGCTTCCATATCGAAATTTACTACACGACGATGCAACATGTCGTTGCTAATCCCCTGAGTAGGAAGCATGTCACCAAAAATGGCCATCTCTTTTGAACAGTTCACACTTAAGCCAAAAAGCCAGCGCTGAAATTTTTGAATCTGTTCATTATCGTAATACCGATTGTCAATCCCAGTAAACTCCAGAACATCCATGTATCCCGATTTTGAAACCCTGCTGTTGCCACCTCCAACTCGTTCCCATGCGTAATGATTGGTAACAGGACTTACTCCATCAGGTGTTATCTGAGCCAAAATTCCTGCATAATATTTGTCATCTGGAGTTGTTCGATCCCCTTTATAAATATCCCAGGTTCCATGAGTGCCGTATCTTACGTCAACCCAAGAACCTTCGCGGGCAATTTTGAAAATCTGATTCTTTATTACATTCTCACACGCCTGAATATCTTCCAAAGAAAGTGCATCGTAAACAATATCGAGGGCTAAAATTGCCACAAAAAACGAACCCATATTTGGAACAACTCCACCCCAGTCGCCACCATCTTTTACCTCTAATTTTGAATACTGATCTACAATTGCATTTTTTACACGTGTTGCATGAACATCAGTTTTTTCCTCATCTAAAATATATGCCAGAGCAGCCGCACCAACATAATATTGAAGATTATAGGCGCTTGTTTTGCTTCCGTTGTCCGAACGTTCCAAAGCATCCTCTTTCATCGATTTCCAGGGCTCGATTGAAGATTTTTCGCGTAATGAGTTAAATTGATCTTTTTTAACAATCAGGAATGGGTGATGAGTTTCCTTTTGTGAATCATCGGCAGGTTGTTCAATCTTTTCTTTATTACAGGAACCAATTATAAAAATCAATCCAAAACTCACAAAAAAAGTATTAATAAGATTCATTGTTTTAATTTTATACTATTTAAATTCGCTTGCTAATTCCAATTTAATTACGCTGGCAATTTTATCTGGAGCTGAAGACGGCAACGAAATATGTAAATTTCCTTCTTCAATCGACGTTTTTACTTTTTTTCCATTTGCAAGCAATTTCGCAGAAACAACTTTACTATTAAATTCCTGAATTTTCAACGCTCCATTTTCCGGCCAATCAAATACCGACAAATATAAAATTGACTTTCCATTTTCTGTTTTTTGTGTGCATCTTCCCCATGTTAAAATTCCAAACGGACTTGCTTTTGTACCATAAATTGCCTCGCTGTTGATTTCCATCCAATCGCCAATTTCCTGTAGCCGTTGAATGCTTTCTTGAGGAAATGTTCCGTCGGGTTTTGGACCAACATTTAAAAGATAATTACCACCTTTTGAAGCAATGTCAATTAGATTCCTAATTAATGTTTCTGTTGATTTCCATTTATTGTCATCGCGCCATCCCCACGAACCATTCATTGTCATACAGGTCTCCCAGTTCTGTCCCTCCAACTCTTTCTGGTCGGGAATTTTCTGCTCCGGTGTTTTTGTGTCTCCCGGAAAATTAGGACGTTTTAACCGGTCGTTGGTAATAATTTGAGGTTGTAATTTTAAAAGTTCCTGCAATTTGTATGCGGCTTCGTCGGTCATTCTTGTCGGCGTGTCCCACCAAAGCACAGAAATTTCTCCGTAGTTGGATAAAATCTCACGCACCTGCGGAATTGCAACGCCATCAATGTATTCATCAAAAGTTGAAGTTTCTTGTGCTGGGTCCCAATGTCCTTTATGTTCTGCTGTGTAGATATCAATTTTTGTTGAATCGGGATTCGGCCAACCTTCCTTCATTAATCTTCGGGCAACTGTTCCTCCGGGATTATTCCAGTCCTGCGCCTGCGAATAATAAAATCCTAATTTCATATCGTATTTTTTACACGCCTCCGCTAGCGGTTTCAATAAATCTTTTCCGTAAACCGTTGCATCAACCACATTCCAGGGGCTCGCTTTACTTTCAAAAAGTGCAAATCCATCGTGATGTTTCGATGTAATTACGATGTATTTCATTCCTGCGTCTTTTGCCATTTTCACCCAAGCATCGGGATTGTATTTTACAGGATTAAAACTTTTAGCCATTTCCTGATACTCGGCAACCGGAATTTTACAGCGGTTCATAATCGACTCTGCACCACCACGCGCCTGTTCGTGGCCGTTATAAATTCCACCATAAAGCGCATAAACACCCCAATGAATAAACATTCCAAAACGCGCTTCGTGCCACCATTCCAAACGTTCTTTATCCGAAAGTTTTTTTATTGTAGTTGATTCCTGAGAATTTACTGAATGCGATACAATAATCAGCAAAATAAAAATTGTAAGAAATTTTTTCATATTTATTATTTTAAATAATCCGGGCCAGTATTATTGTCTGTAACATAGGGTTTTAAATCAATATTTTCGTTTGGAATAAAACAGCCGATTGTTGACCGTTTTGAGATGCTTCTTTTTTGCTTCATAATATCAAGCAAGATATTTGGGTCGTCTTCCAAAATTGGGATATCCAGTAATTCGTTATAATCGGCGCAAACAAACTGACTTAGATTTTCATCCTCTTTTACCTGAAATAAGCCGTATTTGTTTTCTTCATAATTTATGTCTCTCTTATTGAATCCATCTGGCAATTGTTCGGAAGTTCCAATTGCAATGTTTCCTGCAAATCTTTCAGTACCTGTTGGTTCTGAAATTATACTTTCAACCGGATTCAGAAACAAATTATTTACAATCTCAACTTTTACAGGTTTAAAATCTCCTTCTGAACCCAGTTGAAAATTGCCGGAACCAACAAAAGTATTATTTGCAATTATGATATTTTCCAAAGGATCGACTTTGTAATTTACCAGCATAATTGAAAATCTCTCCCCGGTTTGAAAGTAATTGTTATAAACCATTTGGTTTTGCCCTTCTTTAATACGAATTCCAGCCCCGTTTAAAAAGAAACTCCCATAAATAACATTGTCTTTTCCATGTCGCAAAGTGAAATGAGAGTCACCATTATTCTCAAAAGTATTGTACCGAAAAATATTTTCGCGGGCTTTATTGGAGACTATTTCACCATCGCCGTTGCATTTTGTAAAATAGCAATATTCCACGATTGTTCGGCTAATAAATTCAGCCTGAAAACTATATCCAATTCGCAGCGCTTCAATACCGTAATCTCCTCCTGCCCCGGGCGGTGCAGTGTGGTTTTTAAATGAACAATACGAAATTAGATGGTAACCAGGCAATCCTTCCGTGGCCTCCACTTGCACAACCGACGATTCCTGAGTTTCCGGCTTCGATTCAAAATTGCAATACGAAACCAAATTGTACTGACAGCTGGGACGAATACGCAAATAAAAATGTGAATCGTACGATTTTATATTTATTTGCTGGATATTATTTTCACTCCCAAAAATGTCGATCACTTCGCCCTTAATTTCTCCATCAACAAACTGAAATCCTGAAACAGTATTTCCATTTCCACTAATCTCTAGCGTTGAACTTCCTGAAAAAGTTGTTTCCCCTGGATTCTCAGCAACAAAAAAAATATTGTTGGTGGTAAGTTTCATGTTTACATCATAAAATTTACCACCCTCCCAAACTACTGAATCTCCTGAATTAACCAATTTCTGAGCCTTTTCAAAACTTTCAACGGAATTTACTCTTACAGATTTAGCAAAAACGCCCGCACTTAAAAGCATAAAAAAAGTAAGGCTGATATTAAATAAGATTTTACCAAATACCTTCATAACTATTAATAGAAAAAGTAATTTATAAAAAATTATAGTTTATTGAACAGGTTTGTCAAGCAACCAAATCAAAGGATTTCGAATTGGTAAATTACGAATAACTTCACGCGTTGTTGGGTATCCTTCCAAGGTTTTCCACATTTCAATAAACTCATTATTATCGTAAGCTTTTCCGGCAAAAAGCAAAAATGGATGCCGAACCGGCCATTCGTCCCAGTACATTACATCGGGCTCATACGGCCAGCTTGTTTTATCTTTTACATACGGGAAAAGAAATTCAGCGCCCAACTTCATATTTTTACCATCGAATGTTGAGAATTCGTACAGATTATTATTCTCATCTGAAAGAATTTCCGCGCATGTCATAAAAGCATCGATATTAAAAAGCGAATATCCGTAAGGTTTGGTACGAACTACTTCCAAAGGGAAAGAACCATCTTCGCCCATTTGATTTGGTAGCAGAATTGTTTTAAAACGATTTCTGCATAATTCTAAAACCTCAGTATTTTCGGTTAACCGTGCAAATGCTCCAACTTGCATTACCCAACAAGTTGCATGATTGTTTTTTGTGTTCATTTCATCAATTCCGTATTGATGAGTAGTTAACCAGTGCACAAATTCGCTGAACCAGTTTTTTATATCAATGATGGATTCTACGGGAAGTACACTGTTCTTTTCCAGAATCTCAATTGAACGGGCTACTTCAACTAAATGTATCGCATCGATAATTCCAATGCCGCGCCCTGTGACCCGTCCTTTTATTGCCTGAACATAAAGCAGACTTGGATTCATTCGTGTTTCAGGGTTTACAAACCAGGCTTCTAAATGTTTTTGTGTGGCTTCAACAAATTTATTATCACCCGTTAATAAATAGGCTGAAGTTTGTATTCCTACAATCTGACTCAAACGGATCATTGCCAAACGATGTGCAACAAAGTTCTCAGGATTGGTTTGTCCGTCTTTTCGAATGTACTGTCCATCCGGGTTTTCAGGATCGGGCCACCAATAATCTCCTTCAGAATAAAAATCGTGTACATTGCCATTACTTCGTTCGCAGATAGCAGCAGTTACTGAAACGGGCAAACTATCGAGATAGCTGGTTGCAGTTTCGATAATATAGTTTTGTTCCTGTACAGAAATGTAGGAAACTTCTGCTTCTTTTTTATTGCAGCTGGAAACTACAATTAAGAACAATAGAAGAGAAATACCGGTTTTTGCAAACTTAGGTTTAATCATATTTTGGTTTAAATTAATTCGATATGCAAGATACTATTTTGAAATTTGTAAATACATAAATCTTCAATAATGAAATTATTCCAGTCTGCACTTTTAACCTTGTACAACCAATAAAAAATTTATTAAAGGATTAATTGCATTGTAAATAATTTTATCATGAATTTAATTTTTATAAACTTTAAACTTAATTAGTCAAATCTACATCGTGGAATATATTTTTTGATTTTTCTTGAAATTTCACTTTTTGTCGTTTGGTAATATTTCTCAAAAACAACAATAAAAATTTAATACTCTCAAGATTAATTCAACCATTATCATCTGATAAAAATTCTCTGGCTGTGTCAACAATTTCCATTGCCCTGGCTTTTAGACCATCACATTCAATGGGAGGTGCATTTAATCGATATTGTGCATGTTCACCACTCCATGCCCTACATGCTCCACCGCACAGATAGCGATACTCACAATCTTTACACTTCTTAATATTATCAACATCATAAATACTCAGTTTCCTAAATTCAGGGGATTTTAAAACCTGCTCTAAACCTTCTTCTAAAACATTACCCAGTATTGAATGAGGTTTATGGTAAGCGTAGCATGGAAAAGAATCTCCTGAAGGTTCAATATATAAATTCTGACCCAAACCACACGACATATTTGGTCTAATGCCTTGTTCGATTAATATCATAGGATCGAGATGTGAATTTATTGCTTCGGATACGGGAGGTTCATTCCATATTTTTGCCCTGCCAAGCGGAAGTAATGGGCGAAAACGAACCCTTTTTATCCCAAGGCTTTTTCCAAGTTCCTTAACCGAATTGCCGGTTTCCCCTTTAATATCTTTGCTGTTCATCACGCATGCTAAAGATAATTCTGCATATTTATCAGCATTGGATTTTACGAGGTTTTGATAACGGGTAATATTATTTTTCATTAGTTTGTAACTGCCTGCTCCCCTGCGTTCATCGTGGCTGGCTTTGTTACCATCTACGCTTACTATAACCTGATTAAAAGCCTCTGCAAGAAGCAATAAGAAATTATCAGAATAATTTCCTGTAAGATTAGTCCTTAAAGCCAAATTCATACCTTTTTCTTTCGTGGTTTTCAGATATAAAAGAATCTCATTAATTTGAGGATGAATAAGTGGTTCGCCTCCGGTAATAATTGTTTTCGAAAAGTTGCTTTTTCCGACTTTGCTTAAAAGAATTTTTAGTTCTTCTGCTTTCATAAAAGACATATCATCTGCAATACCCGCACTTGCATAACAATGAGAGCACGATAAGTTACATTGAAAGGTAATATGAATATAAAGGTTGTTTAATTGAGAATGGCCATTGTTTACAAGCATTGTGTTTTTTATTTGCTGTAAAGCAATGTAAGTTTGTTTTTTATCGCTTGTTATCTTGTTATCATACATACGATTTGCACTTGCATGAAGATCAGGGCCCTTGGCTATTTCGTATAATGCAATAGCCATTTTAGCATTTTGACCAATAACAGCGGGATGAATATTTTTAGTTAGTGAAATAATTTTTCCTTTCCTAAGAAATAAAGGATCACCATTTACCGGCGATAACCGCATTGCTTTCATGTTCTGCTCGCTACTAATTTCCTTAAGTAACTTATTTTTTACAGAACTAAACACTTTTTTATAGGCATTGCAAAATGGATCAATAATACCGTCCCCGCCAGATATTGCATTGTAATAACACCCACCTTTACAATAATTCAAATGCTCACAATCGACACAGAGTACCTGTACTTTCTTTTCCCTGTTTACTATATTTTTCGCATTCTCATGATTTTCAATGTCAGATAAAGACGGCATTTCAGATACATTCCCAATTGCAAACTCCTTCTTACCACAAAAACGCTGGCAGGAATAAATATCACCTTCCGGATCTATTGCCAGAAACATTCCGAAACAGTCTCCGAAAGTACATACATCACCTTTTCCAAATGCAACGGAACGACATATCTGATCAAAGGAATCTATTTGAATATGCTTTCTGTTTTGGATATAAGCTTCCATCATTTCTATGAGCAACGTTTCATATTGCTCCGCATTTATAAATAAATTGCCATTCCCTTCATAATATAGAGGCTTAAGAGATGGATGGATGGAAAATGATATTTTTTCCTTCATAAAAAAGCTCATCACCTCTTTCCACCTGTTTATACTTTCGGGAGTGAATGTAGAGATACATCCTGCTTCCAGACCATATTTTTCAGCAAGTTTAATTCCCTTGTAAGTTTTATCAAAATATCCTTTTCCCCTTTGCCTATCATTTATTTCTTTAGGGCCATCCAGGCTGGTGCCGATAGATACATTATATTTCCTGAATAAGCGGCAAAAATCTTCGTTGAGGTTCCACAGATTGGATTGAATAGATAGTTTCAGCTCTTTATCTTCAAGTTGGGAAGTAATGTTTCTTAAAAAATGCTCCCAGAGGACAATCGGAGCGATCAGCGGTTCGCCTCCATGAAAAGTAATACGTACTTTCTCAAGGTTTGTTTTTTTTACCACATAATTAATAAATGCAATGGTTTTATCTACGGTTTGAATATCAGTCACTCTCCCTTTGTGTGGCCCGAAGCAGTATTTGCACTCGGCCATACAGGCAGCGGACAGGACTACCATAAAATGAGGATGGTAAAAATGATTGATATTGACCATCTTAGTTTATAGTTTGGGTGGTTTTTCGGGGAATTCCATACCAATGCCAATATCAGTATGATTTTTTTCAATCCAACTATTATCCTGGTGTGTGCAATCATTAGGACGAGTGGGTGTATAGTCATTATGATGGTGTATTTCTTTACCAGGGATGTCTTTATGCTGAGTTACTTTATTTAAAATTTTACTCCAATTATCTAGTAAATTTTCAGGCGAATGACTGGCATAATTTGATAATCCGGTAGCCGCAGCTTTTTGTATGGGAGATTCAGGAGAATCCAGGGATTTAACCAAAACTGCCACACTGTTTTTAGTTGGATTCTTTAAATTCCCCAAAGTAAAAATGGCATATTCACGAACTTCCTTTTTAGCATCGTTTGTCGCAATTTCGGAAAGCACCTTTTGGTTACTCACATGTTCAATTGCTGTTAGCCGGTCACCACTATACTTAGCATTTTTCGCCACTTCATTGAGGGCAATTTTGTCTGTTATTTTTTTTATGGCTTCGCGACGAACTTTTAATTCTGAATCAAATTTTGCTACCTCAGCGAGTACCTTTTGATCTGTAAGGTTAGATATAGCAATTAAACGAAAATGCCAATCACTATCTTTTTTCACCACTCTAGCCAGTAATTTCTGATTAGCAACTTTTTTCATTGCCTCAACACGAACATCCTTTTCCTTATCCTTTATTGCTATCTCAGCCAGTATTTTTTGATTAGTAACTTTTTTTGTTGCCTCAACACGAACAACCTTATCCTTATCCTTTATTGCCACTTCAGCGAGCACTTTTTGGTCGGTAACCTTTTTTAAGGCTTCTTTCCGGGTACCAGCATCATTATGATTGACAACAATGTCATTTACAGCCTCTTCACAACTTGTCCTCCCCATTTTATCATAAGCAGCTAAGCGAACATCAAAGTTTTGGTCATTTTTCGCAATATCTGCAAGTACTTTTGGGTTCGTAATTTTTTCTATCGCTATTTTTCGAGCATAACTCCATTCTTCGTTTTTAGCAATTTCAGCAAGCACCTCTTTATCTATTATTTTTTTTATAGCCGCTAAACGAACTAAACTAGGACCCGTTCCTCTTTGATATTTCGCAATTTCCGCAAGCATCTCTGGGTTTGTCAACTTTTGCACGGCTGTTTTGCATACGTCCTCGTTTGAATCATTTTTTATAACATCTACAATTACTTTTTGGTCGGTAACTCTTTCTATTGCTAATCTACGGATTTCCCAATGTCCAGTATTTTTTGCCAATTCGGCAAGCACTTTTTGGTTACTAATTTTTTCTAATGCGTCTTTGCTGGCATCCTCATAATTTCCATTTTTTGCCACATCAATGAGAGCGTTTTGGTTTGTTATTCTTTTTACTGCTATTATCCGGATGTAATTATATTTATCATTTTTAGCCAACCCGGTTAGTACTTTTTGATCCGTTATTTTTTCTGTTGCAGCGAAGCGAACACTCCTAACTATATCATTTTCTGCCAATTCGGCAAGTATCTTTTGGTCGAATATTTTTGCAATAGCTGCCTTACGAATCTCTGCCTTAGAATGCTTCCACTTCGGTTTGAATAAATCTAAAATTACCATGATATATCCTTTTTTAATTATTATTAAATATATATTCGATTATAGTTTGGGTGTTTTTTCAGGAAAATCGACACCAATTCCAATATCCAAATGTTCTCTTTCCCATTTTGTATTATCAACATGTTTGCAATCAAGTGGTTGGCTATAATCTGCATGGGAAGATTTACCTGGGAAATCTTCATGGTGTTTCGCTTTACTGAAAATCATATTCCAGTTATCAAGTAATAATTGCGGTGAATGATTTGCATAATTAGAGAGCCCTATTACAGCCGACTTTCTGATTTCCTTATTCGGATCATCCAGGGTATTTATCAAAATTTCTGCATATTTTTTGATTGGCTCCTTTAAATTACCAATTGAGATAATTCCTGTTTTTCTAACCTCCAAATCTTTATCATTTTTCACAACATGAATTAGTACTTCAGGATCAGTTATTTTTCCTACAGCCTCTTTACGAATAGGTACATGTGGGTTATTCATTGCCTCTTCTGCAAGCAAACTTTGATCAGTTATTCCTTTTATTGCTATTTCCCGAATTTGTGCATATATATCCATTCTTGCAACATTAGCGAGAACTTTTTGGTCGGTTAGTTTTGTAGTTGCTGCCTGACGTATCGTCCAATATTCATTATCTTTAACCAACTCGGCAAGAACATCTTGGTTAGTTGTTTTTTCAATTGCTGCCATACGAACAGTCCTATCCCTTTCATTCATTGCAATATCAGAAAGGACAGTTTGATCGGTTATTTTTTCAACCGCTGCTTTGCGAACAACGTTATCCTTATCATTTTTAGCAATATCGGCAAGAACATTTTGCTTAGTTATTTTCTTAATTGCTGCTATGCGAACACTCCAATCCTTATCATTTTTCGCAATTTCAGAAAGGACTGTTTGATCGGTTACTTTTTTAATCACCGCTTTGCGAACCTCTGGCTCATTATCATTTTTCGCCACCTCAATGAATACTTTTTTGTGTGTTATTTTTTTTATTGCAATTAAGCGAACTTTACTGCTCTTGTCATTTATCGCCACCTCCTCAAGGATTTTTTGGTCAGTTATTTTTTTTATAGCTGCTATTCGAACACTCCAATCCTTGTCATTTATCGCTATTTCAGCGAGTATCTTTGAATCAATTACATTTACTAATGCCGCTTTGCGAACATCCGGATTTGAATGTTTCCACTTTGGTTTAAATAAATCTGAAAGTGCCATGATACCCCCTGTTTTAACTTATTTTACTTGCGTAATTACAATCTCATTTTTCCCTTTCTTTTTTGGATTTTTCACTTCTAAAACAATTCTTGTAATTACATCCCAATATCTTTTTAAACCTCTGTCAGTTATCTCAGTTACTTCAATTTTTGGTGAAAGAGTTTTTGAGTTGTATTTCATTTCCATTGTAAATCCATCTCCTTCAAGAGATAAAACTCCCGGTGATTTTTCAGAAACTTTACAAGCTGTTACAAAATTGAGGCTGGTTGGATCGATTGCAACTTCATTCAATTCATAATCATCGGAAATAGTGAATTTTTTACCTCTATCCAAACGGTAACTTCTCACCCACTTTTTAACTTTTGCTTCTTCGGTGTAAGCATTTGCGATATCGGTTGAAAAAATTGCTTTTTTGGTATCGGCAGTAAAAGTTGAATTTTTGGCTACAAATTCCCTTCCCTGCTTTTGATCAACTCCATTAATTTTTGGCAACTGGTGATAACCCGATTGCATGGTCCAAATTTCGTAACGGCGACTACTAAATGTTTTTGCAGTGTAGGTTTCGCGGCCAATATCTACCAAACAGGGTTTACCATCGAAATATAAAACACAGCTTCCCAAATCGTTATGATTATGACTTTCGGCATTGTGTCCGCCTTTTGCTGCAAAAAAGAACCCATCGCTTGCACCCTCTTTATCGCGGGCGCCGGCAGCCTGCAAGTCGGGTAACCAAAAATCGCTAATTAATGCATCTTCACCCGGTGCATTTTCGATTTCCTCTAAATGCATCAATTGCATAATTTGTTCATCGATTTTACCGCCGGGAGCCTCTTTCCCCCAATCTTGTTTTTTAGCGAGAAAAACCCCAAATCTTTGCATAAGCGGGTCAGTGATATCTTTCCCGTAACTGTAAATAATTTGTGGGCGCCCACCGGTTATTGCATCGGCGTCGGCGAAATTGATAAAATAGGGATAATTAATGTACGCTTTGTAAATGTAATTACCCATGTTTTGAATAAGTTGATTATCGTAAACATCGTAATTATTGTTGGTTGCCCTCTTTAACAAATCGAGGCACTGATACAGCGAAGCCCCTGCCCTTCCCCAGTACGAAGGTCCCTCGTCGCAACCACCGTCTGCGGGATAATCGTTTGTAAAAGCATCAAGCGATCGAACAACTTTTTGAACACCTTTTATTTTTTGTTCCTGATCATTTTCTAAAATTAGGATTGCTGTTAACATATTATGATTTGTCCACGGATTCCAGTTATTTACCGAACGGCTACCATCGAGACCCTGCCACCAAAAATCTTCACGTTCGTAATATGGAATAACTGCTTTTTTCATGATTTCATTTTTCAGGCGCTTTGCAATAAGTGGGTGAATTTTATCAAATTCATCCTTAAAAAGAAACCAAGTCCACGAAAGGATATTAGAAATCTCACCAACCCCTAAATCGATTGTCGGTTCATCGGCATCTGGCAAACCATGTGGCGCTTTTTGTGATGTTAAATGAGCCGACCATCCCCACCAGGTTTGCTCGCTGTAATACCAAACACCGTTAACAATCTGGTCGGTAAAACGGCCTTTGCCTTCCACCAACTCGCCCATTACCAATGCCAGCAAAATACTTCGTGGGGCCGAGTAAACACTTTGACGCCGATCTCCCGAACGAATTATTTCAATGTAATCGGTGGCTTTTACAATTGGCCAATCGTAATCAAGTGCTTCTTCAGCTTCTTGAATGTATTCCATTTTAATAACATCAGGCAAGTTATTCCAGAAATCACGATCGTTATAATTTGGAAAATTAAGATCGGCAAAATCTTTTACAAGAGAGTTTGCCAGGATAATTTCTTTGGCTTCTTTCTGGAGCAAATCCCTTTTCTCCTGAGAAAAACCATTTAATACAAAACTGCAAAACAGAAAAAGAATTAATAAATTTTTCATGATAATTAATTTTAGGTTTTTATTGATATTGAAATTGAATACTGTTTAATGCCGGCAATTCAAAAGTAACTAATCTTAGATTTTCTTTTTGAACTATTTTACCAATTAAAGAGATTTTGTTCTGAGCAGATATTAGTTTTAAAGCTTCGGAATTCTTTTCATCAACTGGAATTGTAAACAAAGCAGGTTGCGATGATTTAATTTCAAAGCCCGATGGAATAACCTGGATTAATACGTCTCCCTTTTTTTTCAATTCAATCCGAAAATTTCCATGTTCGAAAACTGTTCCATTGTGCAACAGCATTGATTGAAATTCTTTTCCAACTTTCGATATAATTCCAAAACCTCCTTTAATTTCTCCGTGGACAAAGTGATTTTCTGACTCCGGGTTTTCATCATTGAAAATTAAATCATACCGGTCGTTGGCAGATTGAACTTTTATTCCAACAAAACCCGTGTTTTCATTTTCAGCTTGAAAATAATCTACTCTTTTAACCGAATTTCCTTCGGATTGATTAAATGCATCTATAACAGCCACAAAAGGTTTAGTTCGTGCTTCGCCAAATTGACGAACAACCAAAGTTGGTATTGATTTGTGATACAATTCTTGGGGAACAGATTCTTTATTTATCGCCCTTGAATAAGGTGCTTCAACAGTAAATAATTCACGTTTTACATCACCTTTCATCCAAAAATTCACATTCAATGTTTCACCAAACAATGAAGGCATTCCAAAATGAGCAATAAAATTGTCATTCGATTTTACTCCTCTTTTATTTTTGAAATAATTGTATCCTTTTAAATCTCCTTTTGCAGAAGAAAGTTCGTCCGTTTCTTTTGTTACTATTACTTTCCTATCAAAATCACTCAAAATAATTACATTGCCTTGACCATGAAATAAATACTCATGTTTTTTATCTTTTCCATCGTTTCTTTCCGAACGGAAAATATCGATAAAATACCCTGAACTTTCACTGGTTCGAACAGTTCCTGTAACCCGCTGCTGAGTTGCATCTGTTGAAGGTTCGTTAAATGTTACATCAGAAAAAGTAAAATCACCATTTAAAGGATTTGAGTTTTCGATGGAGGGATAAATGGAATTCACATCAAATGCCTGGCTTCCACGCATATTTCGATAATCGGAAATTCCATCGACAACGACCGTATTGTGTGCTGCAAAACGGCTGTAATAATCGCGGTGATCTTCTGTCCAATAACTAACACCGGCTGCGCAATCGGGGGCAATAACCATTCCTTTGGCAAACAGTTCGATGCTTACACCGTTGGTATGCGAATGATTTCCTAACGAAGCATTTTTTGAAATCATCATCCCGTTTTCCGGACTGTTGCCGTTTCTTTGAACAAGCCAACTAACATTTGGTGCATAATAAGTAGTACTTACCAAATCAGAAAAAGATTCTGCCGGTGGAACATCCGTTAATTCTTCAACATAAAAAAACAATTGAAAAAGGGAATTTATATTTTCACGGGAGTAGGCTCCGTCAGCCATAAATTTTTTAAGTTGTGCAGTTATCAGTTTTTCCTTTTCAACATGTTTGTATTTTCGATAATTGGCTATTAAAAGTTCAAGCGCATTAAACCTTATTCGCGAATGTTTTGCATCTCCGTATGACACGGTGTAACCATTTGGAAACAGATATTGAAAAATTGCGAGGTTGGCTTTTTCAACAATGGGATATTGTTCCACCAAATTGTTTTCCAAAGTATTGTCCATCAGGCTGTAAATTTCCAGCATATCGTTTGCAACCAACATGTTATAACCAGCAACTTCCGGCCAAATTCCCGTTTTCTGGTCATAATTTTTCACCACATCTTTTAAAGCTTTTTGTTTGAATGAGTTTTGATTTAAAACCTGATCGATATAAAATTGCTGCCCTTTTTCATCATCATAAAAGTCATCGTTTTCGAGCGCCAAAGCAAGGAAAGTAATATAAAGTGCCTGCATGAGGTTCCAGTTGTTATTGGGCACACCGTACTTTATTTCCTGGTCGGCCCACTTTCTAAAAACATCCTGAATCAAAGTCAAATTAGCATTTTCCTTTTGCAAATAAGAATACAGAAAATCGTAACATATACAAAGATGTTCAGCAATGCGTTCATGAATTACCTCAAAAGTTTGCAGTCCCATTAAGAGTTTGTTTTTATGGTCTTCAAAAGTTAAGGGTGGTTCGCGGTAATACATTCCTTCCATGTATTTCATAAAAATATCGTGGGCAAAAACAGCATATTTTTCTTCTCCGTTTAGCCAATATAAAAAAGCAGCTTCTTCTGCTAATTGAATTATTCTTTCGTTTATGCGCTCAATAATATGTCCTGTTTCCGATGGATGGACCCACTCCCAGGGCTGGCCATCCTTTTTTCCATTTTGAAGGTACAGACCACGCTCATCATCCATATAAGGCTTAACATCTGCCAATTCGGGTTGTAAATAATCGGTTGCCCAATCTCGTGAACCTGAAAAGCGAACCGTTGGAACGGGTGCTGAACCTTCGCCGTGTGAAAAATCCATTCCGTTTACATACACTTTGGAATATTTAGTTTCCCAATACATTTGCAACCGGGAAACAATCCATTCCGGATCTGTTTTATGCCTATCTACAAAAGGGTCGATGTGATTTTTAAGATCATCAATAAAAACATTTGCTTTGGGGGAATTTTGAAGTCGTTGCAAAAAAGTTTCTTTTTGATTGTCAGTAATATAAATTTCGGGATGGGTTTGTGCAAAAGATAAAACCGTACTACATACAATTAATAGAAAAATGAATATAAAATGAACTACCTTTTTAATCATAATTTTTGGTTTAATTATTCACTAATACTAAAAGAATTAATACGTATTTCAATTTTATTTACTCCTGGATTCAACCGGATTGTTCCAAAAGAAGTGTTCACTTTTTCCCCGTTTAAATTCACTACTGCATTATTTGAAAAATTGCAATCAAATTCCCCAATCATGTTTGCAGGTAATTCAATTAAAAATTCTGTTAAACGGTTACTTATTTTTTTGTATTCACCTTTAATTTGTCCTTTAATTGTGGGCACAACAATTGAGCTGTTTTTCAGATTTCCCATTTGTGGTTTAATACTCACCACGCCAAAACCGGGTGTTTTAGGTTGAATTCCCCACAAATACCGTGGGACAATATTTGCTGGTGCTGCTCCCCAGGCATGATTCCAATCGGAATTGGGTTTGTATTTCATATCCCAGGCTTCCATCGAAATAGTTGAGCCTACTTTAATCATATTGTACCAACTGCGATCGTGTGTCGCCGTCATTAATTCCAGCGCATAATTGTCGGCACCGGAATTATATAAGGCTTCCATTAAAAATTGTGCTCCGTAAACACTGCATCCCATTCCACGGGTTTTTATGTAATCGGCCACTCTTTTTTGATAAGCATCTGGAACAATGCCAAATGCGAGTGGCATCATATTCGCATGGACTGAGCCATGTTCTGTTCCAACTCCATCAACATAATATCCCCCTTGTTTGTTAAACAGTTTTTCGTTAATGGCTTTTTTAGCTTTGGCTGCTTTTAAACTAAAATCGAGCTCCTCTTCCGGTTTATTTAGTAAACGGGCAAATTCGGCCATAATCATCATATTCTGATAATAAAAACTATTGATTACCGTATTAATCGGAGTAAATACAAATCCATCGCGCTCGCCTTGTGGCCAGTCTTTTGGCAGTTTCCAACCCGTATCTTTTTGTGCTGGTGGCCAGTCAACAATATCTCTCACTCGTTCTGTTGTATCCCGAAATCCAAGTTTTGCCATAAATTCACCAGTAAGTTTTGGCGATTTTGTACTGATTAAACCTTCTTCAATTTCAAGTTCCATTAAAGTTTTATGTTTTAATGGCTCGTAATATTTCTCGATAAGTTCTGTGTTTCCGGTGTACATGTAATCCTGATAAAACAGCAACGCAACATGCAATTGCCATTCGGTTGGCCAGGTAGGTTTAACCATAAAATATTCTATGGTTTTACGAGCAATTGCATATTCATTATCAACCGAATAATGGCTGAGTTGATTTAAATATGCATCGGCTTCGTACGGAATTCGTTCGCGGTCGCCATCTACATAATATCCGGCAAACGAAGTTGCTTTTTGTGAATATTTACACATTTCCCAAACCTGATTGAGAATGTCGTTTGAGCTTGTAAACGAACTGGTTTCATTTTCGAAGTAATTGAAGTACGCAAGTTGAGTTAAGTTTTCAGATTTTAGATTCGATGCTCCTTCAATTTCAACATAACGAAATGGGGTAATTACCGGAAAAGAATCTGGCATAGCAACTGCTTTTTCATTGGTATTTCGTTTATCGGGAACAAGTTCGATTTGATAATTTATTTTGCCCGGAGTAACTTTTAGCTTCACTTCCGAATAGCGAATTGTTCCACCTGGTTCTGGATCTAATTTACTATCCAACAATTTTTCGCCTAAACGAACAGTTAAAGTTTCCAGTTTTTTTGGTGAATAAGTAATTTCCAAAGTTCCAAAAGCATCTTTCCCAAAATCAGCAAAATAACTTCCATCGCTATTTTTTTTGAAATCGACAGGTTTAATATTTTCTATTTGAAACCAATTGTGAGAAGTTAGTTTTTCGCCAAACTCACCTGTTGAAAATTGTTGCGGTTCGGAATATTCAGAAAGCCGATTGTCTTTGTCGAAAATGCGTACTTTCCAGAGATAAGGAGTGTTTTCTATCAAAGGTTCACCACCTATTTCAACATCGGTTGATTTGTTGCTGCGAACATTTCCACTGTCCCAAACATCACCAATATTATTATCAATTAAATCTTTTTTTGATGAAACCAAAACCTGATATCCTTTCTGAATAACTGCTTCTTTAGGTACTTTCCAGCTAAACTCAGGTTTGCTGTCGATAATTTTTGTGAAACGCGGTTCACGAATATATTCAACTGTTAAACCGGTTGGAATTCCGGAATAAGGGTCCGCATATTTTTGTCCAAGCTCATCGTTTTTTCTACGGAATTCTTCCAAAACTTTTTGATAATTGGGATTTCCAGCAAGGTTATTTATCTCTTTTGGGTCGTCTTTCAAATTATAAAGTTCTTCAGCTGATTTATCGTTGATGTAGCGCATATATTTCCATTCAGCGGTGCGAACTCCTTCACTTGGTGGAATATTTTCAAACTCCCAAAGATGTTCCACCAAAATAGTGTCGCGATTAATTGATTTTTCTTTCCCGGAAACAATTGGCACCAAACTTTTTCCCTGGTAGGTTTCAGGAATATCCACGCCTGCAAAATCCAGAATTGTTGCCGGCACATCGATGTTTAGTCCCATTTCCTCAATTTTGCGATGCTTGTTCACACGAGGATCATAAACAATTAATGGAACCCGGATTGAATTGTCATACATCAACCATTTTCCTGAAATCTGACGCTCACCCAGGAAAAAACCGTTATCACCCATTAAAATAATTACGGTGTTTTTGTCCAATCCTTTTTCAACCAGTTTCTTCCTGATTTTTGCTATTTCGAGGTCTATTCCATAAATCATTCGGTAATAACCCTTTGTACTGTGTTGGTATTTTTCGGGTGTATCATTTTTCCAGAACCAGCGCACCCGGTTAAAACCATCCCGAACAGTTTTTGGTAAGGCTTCAAAATATTTATCATCAGAAATGTCAGCTTTTGGCATTTCCATATTTTGATACAACTTGTTTGGTTCTTCCTGCCAGAAATATTGAAGCGGAGCACCGTCGTGTGCGTGTGGTGCGCTAAAACTCAATGACAATGAAAATGGTTTTTCTGCGGGTGCATTTTCAATAAAGTCCAATGCTTTTTGTCCGGTATAAAGAGTTAGATGAACCGAGTCTTCACCAAGCATTTTGTAATTATATCCCCTGTAATCATTAAACGAACCATTCCGATCGTAAATTTCTACTTCATCAAACATCATTTCTCTTCCCGGATAATTCACACCAAATTTTCCAAAAAAGCCAGTATAATATCCTGATTCTTTTAACAATTTTGGATAGGCAACTTCCATAAACTCGCTACGAATATTTCCGGTTTGGAAGGTGTATTTATGTGTTCGTTCGTGCACTCCGCTAAAAATACTCGAACGACTGGCAGAACAAATAGGAGTAGTTACAATCGCATTTCTGAAATAAGCCCCTGATTGGGCCAACTTATCCATTTCAGGTGTTTGCGCAATCTCATTTCCCGAATAACCGAGTGCACTCCAACGTTGATCGTCGGTGAGTATAAAAATGATATTTGGTCTTTCAGAAGAAGTTTTACTTTTATTCTGACATTTTGCTTTTTGTGCATTTCCAATTAAAAACAGGCAAAAAAGCAATGTTAGTGTGAAGTTTCGTTTCATTATAGTTACATTTTCTGATTCATTAATTTCTAAAATTGGTATCCCGTTGCAACCCGCCTTTTATTTAATTTTTACAGGTTTTTCATAATCCTCTTTCATTTCGTAAGGCAACTTCCAAATATTTCCTTTAAAATCGCCAAAATGGAGTTCAGATTTGCTGAAGTCGTGCGAGTTTCCATCGGCCCAAAAAAAGCTAAATGGTGCTTTAAAATTTACCGGACGGCGAACGTAAGAGTGGCTTTGTTCACTTTTTTTTGTGAGTCGTTTTACCCTTCTCCATTTTTTCCCTTTATTTTTTGAACGCCAAATTGCAAGTTCCCCGCCAACACCCCATTCTTGTGGGCCCTTTTCCGTCGGACCAACAATTTTCCATTCTTTTTCTGAAATATAAATACTGCCCATGTCGTAATTATGATCGGAAGTAGTTACAACTGTTGTAAGCCAATTTTGTCCATCCCATTTTGATACACACCATTCGTAAGGTTCACTTGCCGGACCAGGTTCATGTCCATTGCTTCTAATGTACAAACAAATCGGGTTTCCTTTTGAATCAAAGGCCATATCTTTCAAATAAACATTTTTATTGGCCGAGCTATAATCAATAACCCTGGCTTCAGAATTTATGTTAACAATCGGGAGTTCAAGCTCAATACTGTCAACACTTGTCCAGGTTTTCCCAAAATCGGAAGATTGTATATAATACAAATCGCTGCGTTTGTCAACATTTCCATTGGGGTGCCTGTTAAAAAAAGTAGCAAGCATTTTGTTGTTAAAAACATTACTAATTTGATAATGCCCCGATTTTTCGCCCTCATTAACCGGAATGGCTGCGAGCAATTTGTCCTCTGTCCAATGAACACCATCAATTGTTGTTTCAAAATAAAGTTGCCTTGCACCAGTATATTTTGTAAAAAAATGAAAATACCCCTGTTCTGTTTTCCAGGGTTGTGGGTAAGTAAATTCCTCTTCCGAAAGTTTAAAAAAACCATCAATATTGTACGGTTTTTTACTTAAAAATTTTAATCCGGGCCGCGACCTGCCACGTCCGCTAACAAAAACCCGGATATGCCCTTTTTTATCTATTGCCAACGAAGGATTATCGTGAGGATCGTTTACACCTAGTTTATCGTAAACAACCATTGGCTTTGAAACCAAACCGGTTTTATGATCGAATTCGCCAATCATACAAAGCAGGTATTTTTCATCTTCAGATTTTGTTCCTCCAAAAACAAAAAAAGTTTTGTCAGCTTCGGGAGCATAAATTGCCAGCGGAACATGCTTGGCAGTATAAGTTCCAAGTGCCCCGGAATATTTGTCACCGAACTCGTATTTCTGATTTAGTTCAAACCAGATGGGACGGTAACCGTCTATTTTAGTGTTATTAAGGGATTGGGCATTTGAACAAATTGTTAAAATTATTAATGTTGTAATTAAGACTATTATTTTCATTTCTATTTAATTTGAACAGGTTTTCAATAAGGTTTTACCGATGAGCTTATTTATAAAATTTTACATTATCGATCCGATAATTTTAGAATAACTGTTTTTCCAGCTTCGCCGCCATCCGGAAGTTTAATGTTCAACTTTGTTTTTCCATTTTTCGAAACAGCAAATTCGCCTGAATATTCATTATTTAATATCATATTAATTTCATCTAATTTTTGTGTAGGATCGGCAATTGAAACCAGCAAATCATTGTCTTTTTTCTTTAACATTACTAAACAGGGCTTGTCAACTTCAATCCCTCCCAAAATGCCAGATTTACCAGGTCTATAAAATACAATCCCGTTAATCGCCCCATCAGATGAAGATACTTCTTGTTTGTCCTTTTCATTTATAATTTTAAAAGGAAGATTTTTTTCCATTTCATTTAAAATCGGTTTTGTTGCGTTTGGAACCAAAATATAATTGTACTTTTCATTTGTTGGATTATTCCCATGTTCAAACCACAATTTAAAGAGTTTAGCCTTTTCAATTTTATCCGGGTAGCGTATTGCAACACTACTCCACGAACCGTCAACCGTTTTTGTTTCCAAATTTACCTTTCCACCTTCTGGTAAAAAATATCCGGTATTATCGTGTAATATCCAATTTGGGTTTTTAATAAACTGATTTTCACCCGCAACAATTTCTTTAGTATCAAATTTATAAATAACCTCGCCATTTAAATAATTTTGATTAACGGAAGTAGTAACAGGAAGCCCGGTTTGAGAGTTAATTCCTGCTCCCATACAAACCACTAAATTATTGAACATAAACCACGATTTATTGGCTTTTAATCCTTTACGGTAGTATGCCATAATTGCAATTCCATTTTCGCCATCAGAAACACCTCCAACAAAATCGTTTTCAATCCGATAACCGCTGGCTGTTAAAACCGGTAATATCTCGTCGTCTTGTTGTGTAGTGGTTCCGGGAATCTTTTTCCAATCCCAAAAGGGAAATATATTTCGATACTCATCGCCTGTTTGATAAAAAAATGTTGCACCGTCGCCCATGTAATATCCCTGTAAATTTTCTGAATTGCACGACTCAGCACCAATTACCCTTTCGGAACACATTTTTACTGAAAAGTAGTATGTTCGTGTACGTTGAACCTGAAAATCGGAGCGCCAGAAATGTTTGTTTCCGGCCAGGTTTTCATACAAACTTGCACTTAAATATTCTGCTTCAAAATCAGGATCAACCGTTTCCATTTTTTTTATTGAATTTGATAAACCCGAAGCTTTAGTTTCTGGGGAATCTATGAACAATTGCCTCCCACAGGCACTAATATCCATTAGGTTTTTCCAGGTTACCCACTGTTGCCCCTTCAAAAGATAATTCCGAAGTATTGAAACTTTTTCTTCGTCGAAATGAAATGGTGTTTTTCGCAAAATAGAAATCCAATTTATCATATCGCCTGCATAAGCCAAACCGTAGTTCCCGAACTGCAACTGTGGTCCATGTTGGTGGTACGACCAATCGGGCTGAACACCTTCACCTAAACTTACCACCAGCTCTTCGTGAATAGATTTACTGGCATTTCGAACCATTTCAATATCTTTTGTAAGCAGTGATGTTAAAAGTACATTACTCGATTGCCAGACCTTATTTTGCCCGGTCCGCCCTATTTCGCAACGCCGAAGAATTGGCATCGCTTTTTCCAATTGGTCTTCAGAAAGTTCGGCTTCCATTAAAATTAAAATTGGATTCAAAACCATTGGAACACCAATTACCGGATACCACCAATTAGGACAGATAAAATCGTTGGTGAGCCAATAATCAAGTGCCAGATGAATTTTTTCTGAAACTTCGTTTTTCCGATACAAATCAGTTTCAGCCGTCTGATAGATTTTTGCTATTTCGAGAAGATTTTTCAAATGATCCCTGGGTTCCCAGGCACCACGTTGTTTGCTGGAATAATCGATATCAGGCCATGAACCATCCTCTTTCATTTCTGAAAGCAATTGTCTTATCTCTTCAAATTCAGCAGGTTCATTTAAAATACCGGTTAAAATATTCCAATGAAGTTGTTGAAGTTCAATTGGGTAGTTTTGGCTGGTTTGGAAAATTTCCGAGGTTTTAGTTCGAGAACAGTTAAATGAGAAAAGAATAAAAAAAACGAAAAGAATTAGTTGAGTTTTGAATTTCATCTTTTAATGCATTTAAAATACAAGTTTATTTTTTAGTGAATGCCTGGTCTGCCTTTCAGGCAAGATTAGCCATGGCACCTTTTTTCTTAATTATTGACCTTCAATTTAAACAGCACGTTAAAGTTGGAGCTAAAATACTTAACTCATTCGAAGAATTTCATTTAAAATTGAATAAAAGCTTAAAATTTGTTTCTATTATTTGTTTTAAAAAAACAGTAGCAGCTGATTCAGCATAAAATTTCAATTATGGCATTCTAAAATGGTTAGAAGATAAAGCAAAATGAGTTAATAGCTGAAGTTTTTTTTACTATTAACCTGAGTTCGATTAAAAAAATATCACACATAAAGTCGATGTTGTGCTAGATTTGGATTAAAAAAAATGAAATAATAACGGGTTATTCTGAGGTTTTTTTAATTCGAAGATAGTGCAACATAGACTTTTTCATTTAGACTTCGATAATTTTCCAATATCCTTCCTTAAATTTTCTTGAATTATCCCGATAAACCTTCAAAAATTTAAGTTGCCTATTGAAAAATTATCTAAAGCTGTGTGCATATTTTTAATCGAACTCAGGTTATTAATTTTGGGAAGTGTTACCTTTGACTGGACGGTGAGTTATACCGATTGTACTTTGAAATGCCGCATGGCAATTTCGAAGTTTATAATGGTTAATGCCGATACTACAACAAAGGAGTATGCTGAGTAAAACGAAAGTATGCGACATTTGATTGTTAAATCGGTATTAAACTATAAAAGCATAACTTACAATTATGAACCAAAGTCGAAAAAAGTCCGACAAAGAGTTCAAACAATAAGTAGTAGAACTTTCTTACACAAGAGTCAATGTCAAAGAAATTGCTGATGAGTTAGGCATTTATAAAGGACTTCTTTATCGATAGAGAAAAGAGTTTAAAAAATATGAAGGAATAGTTTCCAGGCATGGAAAGCCAAAAATGACAGATTTGGAGCGGGTGGTTGACCGTTTACTGAAAGAACTCAGGGATGTGAAGATGGAGCGAGATACTAAAAAAGGCAATCTGCATCTTCTCCGTGAGCGATGGAAAATCAACCAATTCAAAAGTAATCACCGTACACGATTTTCTGTTAAGATGATGTGCAGAGTATTTAAAATAAGTAAAAATGGTAAAATCCAATTTTCAGGTGATATAAATTTAAAAATAGTAATGAAATGATTGTAATACAAACAAGACGATACTTTAATCGAAAAATGTTCATAAATGGATTAGCAATCGTACTGCTTTTTATTGGATTTACATCTTGTAATTCAAATCAAATTTCTACCAAAGAAACAGGCAAAGAAATAGTTTTACGACTTGAACCAAAGGAAGGAAATCCACGCAACAGCGAAGGAGATTTTATTCAGTTAAAAGATGGAAGTATTTTGTTTGTTTATACTCATTTTACAAGTGGCTCCGGAGACCACGCAAGTGCGCATCTCGCGGGCAGATTCTCATACGATCAGGGAAAAACATGGACAAATGAAGATGTTTCGATACTCGAAAATGAAGGAGGAATGAATGTTATGTCGGTTTCGTTGCTGCGACTGCAAAATGGTGAAATTGCACTCTTTTATTTGAGAAAAAATTCGGAGACGGATTGTATTCCTTTTATGCGAATTTCAAGCGATGAGGCAAAAACGTGGAGTGAGCCAAAAAGATGTATCGGTGCCGAAGGATACCACGTGGTTAATAACGATAGATTTGTTCAACTGCCGAGTGGAAGAATTATTTTTCCAACTTCTAAACATGAAGCACCAAACTGGGCAAATGGAAAGATATTATGTTATTATTCAGATGATAATGGAGATTCCTGGTTGCAGTCAGAGCAAGTTGAAAATCCGGATAATATTGTGTTGCAAGAACCGGGTATTGTTGAATTAAAAGAGGGTAAACTTATGTTGTTCTGTAGAACAAATAAAGGTGTGCAGTACTATTCTTTTTCAGATGATAATGGAGAAAACTGGTCACCAATTGAGCCCGGAAATATTAAGTCGCCACTTTCTCCGGCATCCATTGAAAGGATTCCCTCAACCGGCGATTTGCTGTTATTATGGAATAATAATTTTAAACCTGAAGGAGACGGTGGCAAACGTACACCTTTTAATCTGGCAATTTCAAAAGATGAAGGATTGAGTTGGGAAAAAGTAAAGACCGTTGAAAGCGATCCTGCAGGATGGTACTGTTATACAGCCATCGAATTTATTGATAACAAAGTTTTATTGGGGCATTGTGCAGGCGATAGAAGAACAAACAACGGCTTGTCAACTACACAAATTACAAGCTTAAGTTTGGACTGGATTTATGGTGATGCAACTGCAGATCCTTTTGTTTTTACTGATAGTAGCGGTGTTGTAAAACTGTCGTGTAAGGATGAAAATGCACAAATTATTTACACTTTAGACGGAACAATCCCAACTCTTGAAAACAGTCTTGAATATAATAACCCGATTGTTGTTACAAGTTTGACAAATTTGTACATGCAGGCATTTTCTCCAGGAAAAACATCTAGTCAGTTAATTTTTGCTCAAGTTGGGAAAGACATTTTTATAGAAGCGCAGCAAATTTCTGCGAATTTGGTACCTGGTTTACTTGCTAAATATTATGAATGTGAAATAAATTCAACTAAAAATATTGATGAAGAACATCCGGTAGAAACAAAAATAGTCTCTTCGTTTTTAACAGAAACAAGTCGTCGCGATAGTAATTATGCTTTTGTATTTACTGGTTATATCAGTGTTCCTAAAGATGGTTATTATACTTTTTATCTGGAATCGAACGATGGAAGTGTGATGATTTTAAACGATGATAAAATAATTGATAACGACGGTGCACATGGCAATGCTGAGGAATCTGCGTCTATTTCATTAAAAGCCGGATTGCATAAAATTGATGTCAAATATTTTCAGCTTGGCGGCGGACAAATTTTAAAAGTTGCATGGGAAGGAGCGGAATTTGAAAAGCAGGAAATCAGACCTCAGTTCCTTTTTATTGATATTTAAATATCAATAAATTTTTTTGTATCCAAGTTTTTCCCAGGCAATTGATTATTATTAATTTTTTATTTTTCGAATAGAATAGATATATTTGCTAAACTGATTTAGCAACTGTTTGTATCGATTTATAAATCACCTCAATGATAAAGAAAACGTCTTTAAGCGATATTGCCCAGAAACTTGGAGTTTCCAAAACATTGGTGTCGCTAGTCTTAAATGGCAAAGGAAAAGAACACAGAATTAGCGATGTGGTTTGTAAAAAAGTGATGGAAGTTGCAAGGGAAATGAATTACCAGCCCAATCAGCTTGCAAAAAGTTTGCGTACTGGAAAAACAAATACTATTGGTTTAATTATTGCCGATATTGCCAATCCTTTTTTTGGTAAACTTGGTCGTGAAATTGAAAAAGAAGCAGCCAGAAAAGGATATCGTGTAATGTTTTGCAGTTCAGATGAAAGTGCAGAAAAATCGAAACTCCAGATCGAAATGATGCTTCAGGGGCATGTGGACGGGTTTATAATTTCCCCTCCAATGAACAGCGAGGAACAAATCCGTGATTTGTCGCGCAGTAATAAACCATTTGTATTAATCGACCGGTTCTTTCCCGAAATTGATTCGAATTACATTATTGTTGATAATCAGGAAGCTGCTTACAATGCAACTACTCATTTAATTGCCAGGGGGTATAAAAAAATTGCATGTATCACGGTTAACGCCGATTTGGTAAATATGAAGGATCGGCTTATTGGATATAAAAAAGCACTTTTAGATTCCGGTATCAAATTAGATAAAAACCTGGTAAAAGAACTCCAATTCTCGCATGAAAGCAAAGATGTTTTTAAAGCTATCAAACAGTTGACAGGAAAAAATAAAGATTGTATCGATGCAATTTTGTTTACTACAAGTAAGGTTGGAATTATGGGTATCGAAAGTTTAAATGTTTTAGGATTAAACATTCCCAACGATATTGCAATTGTAAGTTTCGACGATCCCGATGCGTATAAAATCTGTTATTCACCGGTTACGACAATGGCGCAGCCACTTACAGAAATAGGGAAAATGGCAGTACAAGTATTATTGGCAGAAATAAAAAATCCCGGAAGCAGTATCAAAACACAAAAAATTACACTTAAAACAAATTTTGTGATCCGTAAATCTTGTGGTTCGTAAAAATTATCTATATTCGCTAAACCGTTTTAGCCTAAAAATTTAAACCATGCAACAAACAACTGCTAATTATTTTATCGGCATCGATATTGGCGGAACTAAATGTGCAATTGTAATTGGCGATAGAGAATTTAATATATTCAAAAAGATTCAATTTGAAACAAAAACTGAACGGGGTTACAAAGCCATTTTGAATGATTTTTTTGATAATCTGGATAAACTTTTCAATGAATTCCCCAAAAAACAAATTCAACAAATTGGTATAAGTTGTGGCGGTCCCCTCGATTCAAATAAAGGGATTATTTATTCACCTCCTAACCTTCCTGGTTGGGACAGTGTGCCGGTTGTTAAAATATTTCAAAAAAAATACGGGATTGCAACAGCTTTACAAAACGATGCAAATGCATGTGCCCTGGCCGAATGGATGATGGGTGCAGGAAAAGGTACCCGAAATATGATATTCCTTACCTTTGGTACTGGAATGGGTGCAGGCTTAATTTTAAACGGACAACTCTATTCCGGAACAAACGACCTTGGTGGCGAAGTTGGGCATATCAGATTGGCAAAAACGGGACCAGTTGGATTTGGGAAAGCCGGGTCGTTTGAAGGATTTTGTAGTGGGGGCGGAATTGCACAATTGGCAAAAACTATTGTATCCGAAAAAATTTCAAAAGGGCAAAATGTTGAATTTTGCGAAGCAAATAATATTGATAATTTAGATGCAAAAACTGTTGCAATTGCTGCAAATGCCGATGATTTAGTTGCAAATGAAATTGTTAAAATTTCAGCCGGGTATTTAGGAAAAGCGCTTGCAATTCTTATTGATACTTTAAATCCGCAATGTATTGTAATTGGTAGTATTTATTCGCGCAACGTGAACCTTTTTAAACCACATATTGATCGCATTCTTAATTTGGAAGCTATTCCGGCTGCAGTTGAGGTTTGTGAAATAAAACCTGCTCTTTTAGGAGATTCGATTGGAGATTATGCCGCTCTTTGTGTGGCGATTAACGAAGTTTAATTTTAGAAAAGTTTAAGGTGGAAAATAACTTACATATCCAACAACTTGTAAAACGATACAGTCAGTTGGCTGAGTTGAAAAATGAAATAGAGAGAGCTGGAAAAGCAATTATTGATTCTTACGAAAATGGGGGAAAAGTACTGGTTTGCGGGAACGGTGGCAGTGCTTCAGATTCGGATCACATTGTGGGTGAATTAATGAAAAGCTTTGAGGTGAAACGTCCTGTTAACCAAATTTTAAAAACAAATTTGAAGAATGTAGCCAGTGACCGGGGATGGTATCTTTCAGAAAAATTACAACAGGGTTTACCTGCCATCTCATTAACGGCTCATTCAGCTTTAATTTCGGCAGTTGCAAACGATATTGATGGCGATTTGGTTTTTGCACAGCAAGTTACGGGTTACGGAAATAAAGGGGATATTTTGATTGGTATGAGTACATCGGGCAATTCTCAGAATGTAATTGATGCACTAATTGTAGCCAAAGCTAAAAACCTTGTTACTATTGGATTTACAGGTAAAACAGGAGGGAAAATGAAAGAATTTTGCGATATTCTTATAAATGTGCCCGAATCTCGAACAGCCTTTGTACAGGAATTGCATTTACCAATTTACCATATCCTTTGCCTCGAAGTTGAGAATCATTTTTTTTAAATAAAATATTATGAACGAACTAATATAATTTATCAAAACCAACAGCATTTAGTTCCATCAATAAAGTCGAAAAATATTAAAATGAAGGATAAACCAATAAAACTTAAATCAATATCGTTTAGTTTAGCAAAAAATATTTGACTCTGTTAAGGCTGGCAGTCAGGTTGAACGTAGTTGAAGACTTGGTGCTTGTCGATTGAGATTTTTATTTTTGAATTTTGAATTCAGCCTTTAACGACAGACTCAAAAATTTTAGATAGAATCATGTTTATTTCGTTATATCTCGATAAAATTAAATAAAAATAGGATGAAAAAAGAGAAACTTCAAATAATCCTGGATGAAATAAATTCAGTAAAAATTGCTGTTTTAGGCGATTTCTGCCTCGATGCGTATTGGTTCATCGATGAATCGAAAAGTGAAATTTCGGTTGAAACAGGAAATGCCACTCAACCAATCCGGCAGCAAAAATATTCGTTGGGGGGAGCCGGAAATGTAACCAATAACCTTGCTGCGATGGGAGTTGCAGATGTGAGGGCTTTTGGCGTTATTGGCGACGATCCTTTTGCTTCGGCAATGGTTGGGCTGATGGAAAAAGCCGGGATTAGTACCAATAATCTTTTAATTCAGCAAGACAATTGGTCAACACACGTTTATGCAAAACCGTATGTTGCCGATGTGGAACAAAACAGAATTGACTTTGGAAATTTCAATCAACTTTCATATTCGGTAGCCGATCAACTTATTCAGAATTTGAAAAACGAGATTCATAAGGTTGATTTAGTAATAATTAACGAGCAGGTAATCTCAGGAATCCATACCGACTATTTCAAACAAAAACTGGTCGAACTAATTCAACAATTTCCAGATAAAAAATTTATTGTTGATAGTCGGAATTATAGCGATTTTTATGACGGTGCTTATCGAAAGATGAATGATACCGAGGCTGCAAATCTTGCTGGAATTAAAAAAGATCCCTCGGATATGGTATTGTATTCCGAAGTAAAAACTGCGGCAAAAACACTTTTCGAACGGTTTAAAAAACCACTTTTTGTAACCCGTGGTGATAGAGGATCGTTGATAATCGACGAAAACGGGATAACTGATTCTTTTGGACTTTTAATAATATCAAAAATAGATTCAGTTGGTGCGGGCGACAGTTATCTTGCAGGAGCAGCTACGGCATTGGCAGCTGGTTACAGTATGGAGGTTGCAGCTGAAATAGGAACTTATGTTGCCGGAGTTACTGTGCAAAAACTTTTTCAAACCGGAACTGCTACTCCCGAAGAAATTTTACAGATAGGTTTGGATCCTGACTTTGTTTATCGTTCGGAGCTCGCAGAAGATATCAGGCAGGCTAAGTACATCGACAATTCAGAAATTGAGTGTATCAATACCTTACCCGAAAATCTAAATATTCGTTATGCAATCTTTGATCACGATGGAACAATATCAACATTGCGCGAGGGCTGGGAGGAAATAATGGCACCAATGATGATGAAAACTGTTTTGGGGAATCTTTATCAGGATGCGGATGAAGCATTGTATCATAAAGTACAAACACGGGTTAATGAATTTATAGACAAAACTACCGGGATTCAGACCCTGGTCCAAATGAAGGGATTGGTTGAACTGGTAAGGGAATTTGGTTTTGTTCCTGAAAATGAAATACTGGATGAGTTTGGGTACAAAAAAATTTACAACGAAGAGTTGTTGCTCATGGTGAAAGAGCGTGAGAAAAAGATTTTGCGCGGAGAATTGTCCCTCGAAGATTTTACACTAAAAAACGCAGTTTTACTACTCGAAAAGCTTTATAAAGCAGGGATCAAGCTAACTTTAGCAAGCGGAACTGATGAAGAAGATGTAAGGAACGAAGCCCGGATTTTAGGCTACGATCATTTATTTGAAGGGCGCATTTACGGAGCCGTTGGGGATGTAAACAAGGAAGCAAAGAAAATTGTCCTCGACAGGATTTTAGATATGATTGGCACCTCGGGAACCGGGAAAATTGCTGTATTTGGAGATGGTCCGGTGGAAATCAGAGAAACACATAAACGAGATGGAGTCTCAATCGGCATTGCCAGCAACGAAATGAAACGACACAGTTTAAACGAAAGCAAACGTACCCGCTTAATAAAAGCCGGTGCCGATATTATTATTCCCGATTTCTCACAATTATCGTTGTTGCTGAAACTCTTAAATATTTAACCAAGCCATGCCGCACCTTAAATTCAACAGAGATAAGCTTTTAGTAAAAAAATTATCGGAAAGAAAAAACAAGGTCTTTATAAAAAGAGACAATATTCCCGTAACGCAAAAACCTAAAAGTATTGGCCCGGCAGAAAATAAACTGATTGAAGAAACTGCCGATAAAATCAGGAATGCAAGAAAATTGGGAAAATCGATTATGCTCACTTTTGGTGCACATACCATTAAAAACGGGATGGCCCCAACTTTAATTACCTTAATAAAAGAAGGGTGGCTAACACATTTAGCAACTAATGGGGCAGGTATTATTCACGATTGGGAATTTGCATTTCAGGGCGAATCGAGCGAAGATGTCCGTGAGAATGTTGAATGCGGGCAATTTGGGATATGGGAAGAAACCGGGTTTTATATTAATCTTGCCATTATTGTAGGTGCTTACGAAGGAGTGGGTTATGGTGAATCGCTTGGTAAAATGATTCATTTTGAAGGACTACAAATTCCCGAAGTATCCACTTTGTACCACGAAGCAAAAAATTCAATGTTGGAAAAACCCGAAATTGCCGCGGCAGCTATCGATTTAGCGAGTGTTATCAAAAAATTCAATATTATTCCGGGGTTTTTGAAAATCCCACATCCTTTTAAAAAATACTCGGTACAAGAAACGGCTTTTACTTATAATATTCCATTTACCGGTCACCCGATGTTCGGTCACGATATAATTTATAACCATCCGATGAATCACGGAGCAGCAATTGGCCGAACTGCAGAAAACGATTTTTTAAGTTACGCCGACAGTGTGAGCCGCCTCGAAAATGGTGTTTACATGTCGATCGGTTCGGCGGTTATGTCGCCAATGATTTTTGAGAAGTCTTTGTCCATGTCGCAGAATATCGAAATTCAGGAGGGCACGCACATCGATAATCATTTTATGCTAATTGTTGATTTAGCCGATTCTGATTGGGATTGGGCCAAAGATGGGGAACCGCCAATGGATAACCCTGCCTATTATCTAAGATACTGTAAAACATTTAACCGAATGGGTGGCGAAATGCACTATTTAACTGCTGATAATCGTGATTTTTTATTGGCACTCTACCAGAATCTTACAGAAAATTAATTATTTTGGACTTTATAAATTTTGATATAAATAATGAATGTGCACGTCATTCCGAACTTGTTTCGGAATCTGCTTTTTTTATATAGAGATGCTGAAATAAATTCAGCATGACGACAAATGTAATTGGCTCACCAAAAATATAAAATAACCGTATTATGAACAAGAATGATATTATTGCTTTAAAAACCGAAGCCAAAAACCATTTAATAAATGAACTTCTACCTTTCTGGACAACCCGCATGAAAGATAAAAAAAATGGGGGTTACATTACTCATTTTGACGAAGATGGGAAAGATACTGGCGAAGATGAAAAATCGTTGATTGCCCAAACCCGCTGTCTTTATACCATTGCATCTGCACACCGTGCCGGTTATGGAAAAGGTAAATATGCTGAACTGGCCAAACACGGTGTTGATTTCCTGATCAACAAAATGTGGGACAAGGAAAACGGTGGTTTTTATTGGTTGATGGACAGGAAAGGCAAGGTAAAAATAGACCAGAAAATAATATACGGGCATAGTTTTGCCATCTATTCTTTAAGTGAATATACTTTGGCAACTGGTGACCAGCGTGGTGTTGAATATGCTGAAAAGGTTTTCGACCTGATTCAAAAATATTGCGTAGATACGATGTATGGTGGTTATTGGGAAATGTTTCAGCGCGACTGGACATTAAATGGCCCTGGCAGTGCGGGTGGCGACAGAAAAACACTTGATGTTCACATGCACCTAATGGAAGCATTTACCACACTTTATGAGTGTACTGGAAAAGAAGTACACCGTCGTAAATTGTTAGAAGATATCGATCTATTAAATATTCGTATAAATCATCCTGTGTATAAAACCGGTATTCCTCAGTTTTTTAAAGACTGGTCAATTGCCCCTCAAATTAAATTTGATATTATTTGGGGCTGGGACCGTTTCTCAGAAGAAGGTGAGAAAGGAAATGCAACCGACAATACTTGTTATGGGCATAATGCAGAATTTGCCTGGCTGCTGATTCATTCATTTAAGATTCTAAAAATTGATCCAAAAACGTATGCCAAAACATTCAAAATTATTTTCGACCATACCATAAATAACGGCATAGATTACGAGTTGGGTGGTGTTTATGTTGAAGGGCCCCATTCGGGTGGCGTTTCTGACAAGGAAAAGGAATTCTGGCAACAAGCTGAAGTATTAATTGGCATGTTGGATGGCGTTCTCCTTTTTGGTGACGAAAAATATTGGGAAGCATACAAAAATGTTCACCGTTTTGTATTCGACAAAGTAATAAACAAGGATGTTGGCGAATGGTATGCCTTGCTCACCCGAAAAGGGGAACCTATCTGGACCCACATGGGGCATTCCTGGAAAATAAACTACCACACGGTTAGATCGATGATTCAGAGTATTCACCGTTTGGAAAGATTAGAAGTGAAAATAAACAAACAATAAAACTATGAATTTATCGCTAACTAATCTCGATTGGATTATTTTAACGGTTGTAATGGTTGGAAGCCTTTCTTTCGGCCTTTTTATGGCTTATCGTAAAAAAGCAGGGAAGAACAGTATTAATTTCTTTTTGGGGGGGCGGTCGATAAAATGGCCGGTTGTTGGTGCCTCGCTATTTGCCACAAATATTGGAGCCGAACATTTGGTGGGTTTATCGGGCGACTCGTATCGTTACGGGCTTTCAGCAGGTTCGGTAGAATTGACTTGTGCAATTACATTGGGTTTTGCCTGCGCAATTCTTTTTCCTTATTACATGAAAAATAAAATTTACACAATCCCTGAATTTCTTGAAATGAGGTTTAACAGGCGTGCCCGTACGTTCTTTTCAGGCCTCATGTTGGTTATCAGTGTTATGACCAAACTAGCTTTCACATTGTTTGCAGGTGCCCTGGTTTTGAATAGTATTCTTGGCTGGAATGTGATGACAACAGTTTTCTATATTGGAATTACGGTTGCTGCTTTTACAATAATTGGGGGTTTTACAGCAGTTGCCTATTCCGATGTAATTCAGGTTGTTTTAATGATTGGGGGGGCAGCGGTAATGCTTTTTATCGGTTTAGACAAAGTAGATGGATGGAATGGCTTAATGGAAAAAGTACCCGAAATGATGAAAATTTCAGCACCTTATGACGATCCGGTCTATCCTTTTTGGGGAATATTAGCTACCGCTTTTTATGCTGGGATTTTTTACTGGGGAATAGACCAGGTGAATGTTCAACGGGTACTTTCGGCCCCTAATATAAAACATGCAAGATGGGGGGCCATGTTTGCTACTTTGCTAAAACTTCTCCCAATATTTCTTTTTGCGCTGCCGGGTGTAATTGCTTTTGCACTATTTCCCGGGGAATTGGAAGGCGAAGAGACCAAACAAACTTTTGTATTATTACTGAATAAACTTTTACCAAGTGGATTGCGTGGTTTGATGCTGGCATCGTTAATGGCTGCTCTTGTTACATCGCTTATTGCGGTACTGAATTCGGTTTCTACACTGGTTGTGCGGGATTTTATAGTTGAATTCAGGCCAAATACTTCAGAAAAAAAACAGGTTTCAATGGGCAGGTATATTATTTTAATTGTAACTTTTTTAGGGATTGGAGCTGCGTATTTAGTATATAAAAATGAGGAGGGATTGTATAAATATTTGCAAACAATTACGGCTTATTTAGTAATTCCGGTTTTCCCTGCAATCTTCTTCGGAATTGTAAGCAAAAAAGTTACCCTAAAAGGAGCTGCTGCATCAGTACTTGTGGGGATTGTTTTGGCCACAATATTTGTTATCGACCAGCTTTTGGGATACGATGCCGGGAAAGAAGTATTTCCAATCCTTCATCATAAATTAACACTAAATTTTGGCTACCGTGGACTTTGGGCCGAAATTATAATAACCGGCGTTTTGTTTGCCGTTTCGGCATTTACGGAAAAAACTTCGCCTGAAAAGCTTGCCAAAACCACAATTAACTATTCGAATGGGGTAGCAAGATTTGAAGGGATAACTGACTGGAGGTTACATTTGGGGATACTTTCTTTAATTACATTATTCCTTTATATTTGGTTAAGTTGATAAAAGTTCTTCAATAATATTTAGAGACTGTTTTACATTCTGCCAATGGCGGGCAACGTAATAACTATTGAGGTATTTGATAAGTGTGCTATAAAAAATTGCAGAATTTTTAATCAAATAATTTCTCGAAGCTTTGCTTCGGGGTTCTATATATTCTCCCCTGAATTTCAGGGGAGATGTCCCGATATTGTCGGGACAATGGGGTGAAATAGAGAAAATTCGACTTTCGGCTTCTTTGCAGAAATAAAGTTGGGGTAATACTCCTTGGCTATAGTACCGAGATAGTCAACTTTAAGAATTTTCTTTATTAGAATATTTTTTTTTAAGAAATAGTAAACAACAAACCATCTATTTAATCAGACAAATACTAATTGCTACAAACAACATCAAAATATTTTCACAACTTTGAAGTTTCTTTAATTACCCTTATTTAATTTAATAGCTTGAAAATAGCAGTAAAAAAAAGAATTATCGTTTCTGTAACCAACGATTTGGTTTCCGATAACCGGGTTCATAAAGTTTGTACAACTTTAACAAAAATGGGATTTTTGGTTTTGTTGATTGGCAGGAAACTCCCAAAAAGTATAACGTTGAATTCGCGTAATTACGATACAAAACGGTTGAACCTAATGTTTAAAAAGGGGCTATTGTTTTATGCGGAATTCAATTTCCGGCTATTTTTGTTTCTGCTCTTTTCAAAATCTGATGTGCTTCTTTCTAACGACCTCGACACTTTAACTGCTAATTTTTTAGTTTCAAAATTAAAAAAGAAACCACTGGTTTACGACAGTCACGAATATTTCACCGAAGTACCTGAACTAATAAACCGGCCAAAAGTACAGCGAGTCTGGGAATGGCTGGAAAGCAAAATAGTCCCGAAAATAAAACATGCGTACACAGTTTGCGATTCAATAGCAAATGTTTACAAAAAAAAATATGGCGTCTCATTTAAAGTAGTCAGGAATATTCCGTTTGCTTTAATTTATCCAAAAGAAAAAATCCCTCAAAAAAAATTTTCCGAAAAAATAATTTTATATCAGGGAGCAGTAAATATTGGCAGAGGTTTGGAACAAGCCATTTTAGCAATGAAATTTATTGAAAATGCCAAACTAATAATTGCCGGCGATGGTGATATAAAACCTCAATTAGAGAATTTAGTTGAAAAAGAAAACTTACAAAATAAGGTAGAATTCACAGGGCGCTTGCCAATTGATGAGCTGGAAAAACTTACCCCACAAGCCGATCTCGGACTTTCTATCGAAGAGGATTTAGGATTAAACTACCACTTTGCTCTGCCTAATAAATTGTTCGATTACATTCAGGCACAAGTTCCTGTTTTGGTTACCAACCTTCCCGAAATGTTTGCCATTGTAAATAAATACCAAATTGGAGAAATTACATCGACTCTGGAACCAAACGAATTGGCAGAAAAAATAAGAATAGCACTTTTCGATATTGAAAAAAGAAAAGAATGGCTGAAAAATTTAAAATTGGTAGCCAATGAATTAACCTGGGAAAATGAGGAGAAAATTTTAGACGGGATATTTTTGCGATTTCAATAATAAAAACAAAACTTCTTTAAATGTCATTCGAATTTGTAGCAAAAAAAAATCTGCTACACATACAAATAGTATATATTCTTTTAAAGTTTTTTTTTAAGTTAATTTCGCCTTTATGTTTTCCCGATAAAATCACATAAACTATTTCTACATAAAACTACACATTCGATTCCAGCAAACATTCAAAATCGATAATGACTTCGTTATTAGCAGAATCGCTAATTTTTCCATCGGCACACACCAAAGTACGCGCAGGTTTTTTAGCAATCGCTGCATAATCGTGCGATGCCATTAAAACAGTTTTACCAGCTTTATTTAATTGAATAAACAAATCAAGTATCTCTCCCGAAGTTTCCGGATCGAGGTTTCCAGTGGGTTCGTCGGCGAGAATAATAATTGGGTCGTTTAAAATTGCCCGTGCAATAACAACACGTTGCTGTTCTCCGCCACTCAGTCGGTGTGGCATTTTTGTTAATTTATCGCTAACCCCGACACTTTCTAAAACTTCACCGATCCGATTATCAATATCATTTTTGTTTTTCCAACCGGTGGCCTTTAAAACGAAAGCCAGGTTTTCGTACACATTCCTATCGTTTAGCAACCTGAAATCCTGAAAGACTACACCCAGTTTTCTCCGTAACAATGATATTTCTTTAGATTTTATCCTCGACAAATTAAAACCAGCAACCTGGCCACTCCCTGAAAATAATGGCAACTCGGCGTTCAGAGTTTTAATCAGGCTGGTTTTACCGGTACCAACTTTACCGATAACGTAAACAAATTCACCCGAATCAACCTTTAAATCCACACTCGAAAGTATCCGGTTTTCATGTTGGTAAATATCTGCTTCAATCAACTCCACAACCCTGTTTTCCTTCATAATAAATAAATGTTTCCGAAATTAAACTAATTTTTTTATCCGGTTTGAATAATAAACGAAAGAAATAAACAGTTTCTTGTTAAGAAATTAAGATAGTTTTGCAACGAACAAGCAAATGTTTATACCTATTTTTGTTGATTAAAACACCTTCGTTCAGGGTTTTATTGCCAAATAAACAAGCGTAAAACCTAAAACGGATTCACGTTAAAAAAAGATAACAACAAGAGCATGAAGACAATTAGAAATTTAATTTTCCTCCACTTGTTAATTCTGGTTCATTTACAGTTGAATGCACAGCAAACAGCTTACTTCAGCGATGTTCAGAAAGAAATAGTAATTGCAAAAGAACTATTTGGGCATGGAAAATTCAATGCCGCATTCAGGCAATTTGAAAAAATTCAGAACGATGTAAACGAAAAGTCAGAACTGTTTTCTGAAGCTGAATTTTTCAAATCGGTTTCGGCGTTAAAAGCAGGCCACTCTTCAGGGAGTAAAATGGTAAACAAGTTTATTAACGATTTTCCAGAAAGTCCGTACAACAATCGGGCATGGTTCAACCTTGGCGACTACCAGTTTGAAAAAAAGCAGTATCCAAATGTTATTCGCAGCTATGGAAATGTTGATCGTTCCGATGTGTCTGACAAAGAACGCGTTAAACTGCAATACCAAACTGGTTATTCGCATTTAATGACTGACAATAACGATTTGGCAGCTTCCGAATTTTATCAGATTAAAGACGAAAACAGTTTGTACAGTAAACCGGCAACCTATTATTGGGCGCACATAATGTATTTAGAAGAAAACTTTGAATCGTCGCTTCAGGGATTTTCGAAATTAGACGGCGACCCAACTTATTCGAGGGTTATTCCATTGTACGTTAGCCACATTTATTATAAACAGCAAAAATACAACGAGGTGGTTAATTACACTACATCAATTATCGACGATGTTGAAAAAGAGCACCAAGCTGAACTTTCGAAATTGGTAGGCGACTCCTATTTTCATTTGCGCAATTATACTGCCGCTATACCATACCTCGAAACTTACCACGAAAATCCAAGCCTTAAAACACGGGAAGACAATTATCTTTTGGGGTATTGTTATTACAACACAGGAAGTTTCGACAAATCGGCTCCTCTTTTAGAAAAAGCTTCGAAAGGAAAAGATGAAATGGCACAAAATGCTTATTACCATCTGGCAGATTGTTACATTCAGTTAAATGAAAAAGAAAATGCAAGGATTGCATTTGAAGCAGCTTCTGAATTCGATTTTAACGAACGGGTAAAAGAAGATGCTCTGTTCAGTTATGCAAAACTAACCTACGAGCTTTCGTATTCGCCTTTTAACGAAACAATTAAAGCTTTCGACCGCTACATTGCCACTTATCCAAATTCGGAAAGAAATGCGGAAGCTTACCGTTATTTAGTAGAAGTTTTTATGGTTACACGCAATTACAGGGATGCAATCAATTCTATAGAAAAAATTCAAGTAAAAACCCCTGCAATTTTAAGGGCATATCAACGAGTGACTTATTACCGCGGACTTGAACTGTTTAATAACCTTGCTTATAACCAGGCGGTCGATTTTTTCGACCTTTCGCTTAAAAACAGTAGCCACAGCAGGGAAATAAATGCTAGTGCCCTTTTCTGGAAAGCAGAGGCACTTTACCGCGTAGGCGATTATAATAATTCAATTTCAACGTATAACCAGTTTTTAAGGACTGCAGGGGCATTTTCGATGCCTGAATACCAGGATGCGCAATACAATCTTGCATACTCCTATTTTAAACTTGAAGATTATGAACAGGCAAGTTCACTTTTTAGAAAATATGTAAATGCCATGCAAGGCAAACGCAGCGAAAAATTAGCTGATGCCCTAAACCGAGTGGGTGATTATTATTACCTGGAAACAAATTATTCCCTGGCTCAACAAAACTACGAGCAAGCATACAACATGAAAATTTATGAAGCCGATTATGCACTTTTCCAAATTGCTTTTTGCCAGGGATTGCAACGAGATCAACAAGGAAAAGTAAATAATCTGGAACGACTGCTGGCAGGATTCCCCGATTCTGATTATCAGGACGACGCTTTGTATGAACTGGGCCGTGCCCACGAAAGATTGGGGCAGAATTACGAAGCAGCGCAACAATACCAACAAATAATCAATAGGCACCAACAAGGAATTTATTATCGGAAAGCACTGTTGCAAATGGGTTTAATAAATTACAACAATGGAGATTATCCGCAGGCTCTTGACCAATACCAAATTGTAGCTGAAAATTATCGGGGAACACCTGAAGCGCAGTCGGCAATGCTTGGTATTAAAAACTGCTACGTAGAAATGAACAACATCGATGCTTATTTTGCCTATGCCAACCGGCTTGGTTCGGGTGTCAATGTAACCGTATCGGAACAAGATTCGCTTACTTATTTGTCGGCAGAGCGGCTGTACATGGCTGGCGATCCAAATGCCTCAGCTCAATTACAAAGATACCTTCAACAATTTCCAAATGGTAGTTTTACACTAAATGCCCATTTTTATCTTGCTGAATCTCTTTACAAGGAAGGGCGCTACTCTGAATCGAACGAACATTATTCTTATGCAGCATTACAACCCGATAATATTTTTAGTGAACCTGCACTTTCACGTTCATCGGAATTAACTTACAATGCCCAACAATATTCACAGGCGCTTGATATGTTCGTTCGACTGGAAAACATTGCTAACAGCAAGTGGAATATTTTAAAAGCTTATACCGGCCAAATGCGTTGTTATTTTAATCTCGAACGTTTCCCCAATGCGATTGAAGCCGCTGAAAAGGTGAAAAAATCGGATATTGTAAACGAAGCTTTAGTGCGCGAGTCAAATTACATCACCGGAAAATCGTATTACAAATTAGATAATTTTAACCTTGCGATACCCGGTTTAAAAGAAGTAGCAAACGACACAAAACTTGAACAAGGAGCGGAAGCAAAATTCTTGCTTTCAGAAACTTACTACCGTCAGGAAAATAAAACACAAGCCGAAAACGAAATTCTGGATTTTATTTCGAAAGGGACCCCCTACCAGTTTTGGCTGGGAAAAGCTTTCCTTTTACTTTCTGATATTTATATTGACAAAGGAGATGAATTCCAGGCCAAACATACCTTAAAAAGTGTGGTTGAAAATTATGGAAACGATACCGATGGAATTAAAATTGAGGCGGAAAGAAAATTGGCGGCCATTGAAGCCGGCGAAAAACTCGAACAGAAAAAAGCCATTGACAATTCGTTACAATTAAAATTAATCGACAATTAAAAAAAAGATCATGATCGGTAAAAAAATAAAATATATTGTTCTTGTACTTCTGATTGGTGCTACCACTGAAGTGGCTGCCCAACGAGATACTACTTTGTCGCAGGAAGTTGAGGTGTTTAAGGCTTATAAACCAAGCATTTCGGATGCAGATAAAATTAATGAAATGCCAAAAATCGATGATGCCGAACATCAGAAACCGACTTTCAATTACAGTATTTTCAGCCAGCCTATTTACAATACATTTTCTGTTAACACACTAAAAGCAGCAACGATTGCAAGCAAACCAAAACAAGACACAGGATATGGTTTAGTTAGGGCAGGCCTGGGAAATTACAATAAACCTTACGGCGAGTTTTTTTTCAATACCCAAAATACAAAAAACACTATTTTTGGCTTACATGGAATGCACCTTTCTTCGCTTGGAAAATTAAGGTTTGAAGGTGACAACAGGGTTGATGCGCCTTTTTCTGAAAACGGGGCGGAAATGTTCATAAAACACTTATTCAGAAATTCCGTTCTTTCGGTTAACTTAAATTTCGATCACAATGGATTTAATTATTACGGTTATCCCGTTGATTCTATTCCAACTCCATTAAATGAGGAAAATCAAAATATAAATTACATCGGTACAAAACAGGCTTTTTCCAAGGGGGGGATAAACATTAATCTGGTAAATTCAACTGCCAATAAGAACGATCCGACTTTCGGCTTTAACTTTTTATATCATTATTTCGGAACAAAAACCGACCAACGCGAACACTTTGGCCAATTTACCGCCGATGTTAAAAAACCCATGAATATTGGTGTGGGATTGTTAGAGGCCGGAGCATCTTTTATACAATCGGATCAGATTTTTAATCGGAATTTATTGATGGTTGGTAAAAGTCAGCAAACCTGGTTAACAGCGAAACCAGCTTATTACCTCGGTAACGATGTTGCAAATATCAGGGCAGGTTTTAATGCCTGGTTTGTTCTCGACAACGATATTGATATTCGTGCCAAAATTGCGCCAAATGTCAGGGTTAATTTTGCGCCGGTTAAAGAAATCATTAATATTTTTGCCGGAGTCGATGGAAATTACATCAACAACCACTATTCTAAAATTGCCTACGAAAATCCTTTTGTTGATCCTCAACACGATGTAAAAAACAGTTTCGAGAAATTGCATTTTTATGGTGGATTCGATGGGAAATTTGCTACCAAAACCAATTTCAAAATAGCAGTCGATTATTCAATGATAAACGATCAACCACTTTATTACCTATTTAAATATATTTACCCAACCGCCGGGCCACTGCCAAGTCCATCGATAATCGACAACGATTTCGATGTTTTATACGATAATTTGGATTTACTGAAGTTTAATCTTGAAATTTTCCATACATCATCGGAAAAACTCGATCTTTTAATTTCCGGAAATTATTACGTTTATAAATTAGAAACACAAGATGAAGCCTGGAATTTACCCGACTGGGATGCAAAATTGTCGCTTGCTTATAAAATTACAGAACAACTTAGTGTTTCATCCGATATATTTTTAGTTGGAAAAAGGAATGCACTAATTATCGATGCAACCGGTTTCGATCCACGTCCAATACCCTTTTTCGACCTAACTGAATTGCCTTTTGTAAATCAAAGTTCTTACAACCTCAGCACGGCAATCGATCTGAATTTCGCAGCAAATTATAAGATAACACAAAAATTTTCGGTGTTTGCGCAACTAAATAATTTTGGGTTTCAAAAATATCAGCGTTGGTTTGGTTACCCGGTACAAAGTTTCAACTTTTTGGGCGGTTTAAGTTATGCTTTTTAAACTGTTGGATTTTTATGAAAAAGGGAGGCTTTAAAAGCTTCCCTTTTTTATTGTCGTTACACACTATTTATTGCTCATTTTCAGGTTAATAAATTGTTGAAAAATATGCTTAACATACGGTTAAAAAAGGCTTTTGCTTTAGTTAATTTTATTATATTTGCGCGTTGGTTTTAATATGAATTTTAAATCAGAATAAAAACCTGACAATCAACTAGTTTCCGCTCAAAAGTAAACGTTACTTTGATTTTGGAAACTATTTTATTTTAAAGGAATTAAAAAGATATTTATTTAAGTAAAAAAGGATGAGTGAAATAGAAAAAAATGGTACTTCAAACGGCGATAACGGAAACTACTCCGCCGATAGTATCCAGGTACTTGAAGGATTGGAAGCGGTAAGGAAACGTCCGTCGATGTATATTGGCGATACCAATGAAAAAGGATTGCACCATTTGGTTTACGAAGTTATTGATAACTCGATTGACGAAGCACTTGTTGGCTATTGCAACAATATTGATGTATTTATTCATGAAGACAATTCAATTACAGTAAAAGATGACGGACGTGGAATTCCCACCGAAAAGCATACAAAAGAAAACCGATCGGCATTGGAAGTAGTAATGACAGTTCTTCATGCCGGGGGTAAATTCGATAAAGATTCGTATAAAGTTTCAGGGGGTTTGCATGGAGTTGGTGTTTCGTGTGTTAATGCACTTTCATCGCATTTAAAAGCAGAAATACATCGCGAAGGTAAAATCTGGGTACAAGAATATTCCATTGGAAAACCTTTGTACGAGGCGAAGGTAATTGGAGAATCTGATATAACCGGAACATTCGTCACCTTCAAACCCGACGATTCTATTTTCCTGGTAAAATCATACAAATACGAAATTCTTGCTGCACGCTTGCGCGAACTTGCATTCCTAAACGCCGGGATAACACTGTCAATTACCGATGAACGGGTAGTAAAAGAAGATGGAAGTTTAAAGACTGAAACATTTTACTCACAAGAAGGATTAAAAGAATTTGTAGAATATCTCGATGAAACCCGAACAAAACTTATTCAAGATGTTATTAATGTAAGCTCCGAAAAAAACGGAGTCCCGGTTGAAATTGCATTACAATACAATTCTTCGTTTTCAGAAAATATTCATTCCTATGTAAATAATATTAACACTATTGAAGGTGGAACGCATTTAACCGGTTTTAGGCGTGGATTAACAAGGACACTAAAAAACTATGCCGACCAATCGGGGATGCTTGCAAAAATGAAATTTGACATCAGTGGCGATGATTTTCGCGAGGGTTTAACAGCCGTTGTTTCAGTAAAAGTAGCCGAACCACAATTTGAAGGGCAGACCAAAACCAAATTGGGAAATTCGGAAGTTAGCCTTTCGGTTGACCAGGCAGTAAGTGAAATGCTTAAAAACTATCTTGAAGAAAACCCAAAAGACGCGAAAACTATTGTTAACAAAGTAATTCTGGCAGCTCAAGCCAGGCATGCGGCAAGAAAAGCACGCGAAATGGTCCAGCGGAAAAGTGCATTAACAGGTGGAGGGCTTCCGGGAAAATTAACCGACTGCTCGGAAAAAGACCCTGCTTTATGCGAAGTATTCCTTGTGGAGGGAGATTCGGCTGGTGGCACAGCCAAGCAAGGCCGCGACAGAAAAACTCAGGCAATTCTTCCCTTACGTGGAAAAATCCTGAACGTTGAAAAAGCCATGGTTCACAAAATATTTGAAAACGAAGAAATCAAAAATATTTTTACCGCATTGGGTGTTACAATAGGCACAGAAGAAGATTCCAAGGCTCTTAACATGGAAAAACTCAGATATCATAAAGTCGTAATAATGACCGATGCCGATGTTGACGGCAGCCACATTGCAACTCTGATTATGACCTTCTTTTTCAGATACATGAACGACTTGATAAAAAGTGGGTATTTATATATTGCTGCTCCTCCGCTTTTCCTGATTAAAAAAGGGAAAAAGGAATCTTATGCATGGACCGAGCAACAACGTTTACAATTGATTAATGAGTGGGCCGACGGAAACGAAAGCGGTGTCCACACACAACGTTACAAAGGTTTGGGAGAAATGAATGCCGAGCAACTTTGGGAAACTACTATGAATCCGGAAGGACGGACTTTGCAACAGGTAACTATTGAAAATGCCGCAGAAGCAGATCATATTTTTTCTATGTTAATGGGTGACGATGTTCCACCCCGTAGAAAATTTATTGAAGAGCATGCAACTTATGCAAATATTGATGCTTAATTCAATTTTCAAAGAACTATCTAAAAGTAATTATTGAATTGTCAAGTTGAGCGGAGTCGAAACATCTGTTTTCAAAGTGGACAGTTCTTCGACTTGGCTAAGAACGATTGCAATAAAGCGTATAACCGGAGCTATTTTTTTCAATTAATATCAATATGAATATTTGTGTATTTTCATCATCAAGCAATGCCATTCCAGATGTATATTTTCAGGAAGCCCGATTTTTAGGACAACTTATTGGAAAAGGGAATCATACTTTGGTTAACGGAGGGGCTAACGTAGGATTGATGGAAGCCGTTACCATTGCAACAAGAAATGCTGGATCAAAAACCATTGGAATAATTCCCGAAAAGATGATCGGCAGATCGCTGGCTTCCGAAAATGCACACGAGGTTTTGATAACAAAAGACATGCAGGAACGAAAAGCCAGAATGCGGGAAATATCGGATGTGTTTATTGCTTTGCCTGGCGGTTTCGGTACTCTCGAAGAAATTCTTGAAGTAATGACACTTCGACAATTATCATATCACACAAAACCTGTTATTTTTATCAACACAAACAATTTCTTTAAATATCTTTTAAAACAATTCGAAGTTACTTACAACGAAATGTTTGCAAAAGAAATATACCGCGACTTGTATTTTGTGGCAGAAAATTCTGAAGACGCAATTAAGTATTTAAACGATTATGTTCCAATTGAGCTGGATACAAAATGGTTTAAAGTACCTGATAAATAAATAATGTATTTTAATCTGACAAAATTTCAGTATCTTTTATTTCAATTTCATCTTTTTAACAATATTCCTATTTGGTTGTTAATATATGTAAAATGAAGGGTTTCTGTTCAAAAAAAGAAAACAGTGGTAGTATATTTGCGTTCTACTTAAACACATTTTAAAAAGAACAAATAAGAAAAATAATTTTAGCCATGAAAAAAGCAGGAAAATTTACATTTACATTTTTATTGGTAATAGCTGGTGCTTTTGTTGCTGTTTGGGCATACAGCACCTTTTTCGACAAAACCGATGTAATAACAATTAAAGAGGAACAAGCCGTCAAATATGCAGCTTTACCCGCCGATGGAGAATCTGTTTTGCCAGATTTAACATTTGCAGCTGAAAATTCAATCCATGCAGTAGTTCATATTGCAACTCAGTCAGTCAGGGGTGGCGGTTGGTCGAGTGGAAACCCATTTTTCGATGAATTTTTTGGATTGCGAAGAAATCAGCAACCTCAACTTGCACAGGGTTTTGGATCAGGAGTTATTCTTTCGGATGATGGACTTATTGTTACAAATAACCATGTAATCGAAAATGCCCAAAATATACTGGTAATTTTAAACGACAAACGTGAATTTGAGGCACGGTTAGTTGGCTCCGATCCATCGACAGATATTGCCCTTTTAAAAATAGAGGCTGAAAATATGCCCTATTTAACTTACGGTAATCCAGATGAATTGAGACTTGGTGAATGGGTTTTGGCAGTTGGAAACCCTTTTAATTTAACTTCAACAGTAACTGCCGGAATAGTTAGTGCATTGGGCCGCAACCTGCGAATTAATGAAGACCAATATTCGATTGAAGCTTTTATTCAAACCGATGCAGCGGTTAATCCTGGAAATAGTGGTGGCGCTTTAGTAAACCAGCAAGGTAAATTAATTGGAATAAATACAGCAATCGCTTCCAGGACGGGTTCGTACACAGGTTACTCGTTTGCAGTCCCGGTTTCGATCGTAAGAAAAGTTGTAACCGATTTAAAAGAATTTGGGGAAGTTCAACGCGCATTACTCGGGGTAACTATTGGCGATGTTGACGCAAAAATTGCTGAAGAGTTAAAACTCGAAAAGGTGGAGGGAGTTTATGTTGGAAGTGCTACTGAAAACGGTGCAGCTAAGGAAGCTGGTATCAAAAAAGGAGATGTAATTATAAATGTTGGTAGCGACAAAGTAATGAATATGGCCGAGCTCCAGGAAAAAGTTAGTCAGTATCGTCCTGGAGACGATGTGAAAATAATTGTAATAAGAAACGGAGAAAAGAAACAATTTACCGTCACCCTTCGTAATAGACACGGTGACACGCAAATTGTTAGAGACAATATAACAGTGTTGGGAGCTGAGTTTGAAACTATTAACAAGAATGATAAAAAAAATCTGGATATTGAAAACGGAATAAAAATAAAGAACCTAAAAAAGGGAAAATTAAAAGATGCCGGAATCAAAGAAGGATTTATTATAACCAATGTGAACAAAAAACCCATTTACGAAGTCAATGATTTAAAGAGAGAAATTGGAAATGCGAGAGGAGGGATTTTAGTTGAAGGAGTCTATTCTAATGGAGAATTAGCATATTTTGTTTTTGGAGTTGAGTAATTCTTTTCCAATAGTACCTTTAACTATTTATTAACTAAATTTTTAAATATGATTTCTCCTTGATCATTAAATTTTAATGTTCTATATTTGCACGTTTTTTTAAGGAAATTATATGAGACAACTGAAGATCACGAAGTCGATCACAAACCGTGAAAGTGCTTCTTTAGATAAGTATTTACAGGAAATTGGAAAAGAAGAGCTTATTACCGTTGAGGAAGAAGTTGAATTGGCACAACGGATTAAAAAGGGCGATCAGGCGGCTTTAGAGAAACTGACTAGGGCAAACCTGCGTTTTGTTGTATCAGTAGCTAAACAGTACCAAAACCAAGGATTAAGTTTACCCGATTTAATTAACGAAGGAAATCTTGGCTTAATTAAAGCAGCCGAAAAATTTGACGAAACACGCGGTTTTAAATTTATTTCTTATGCCGTTTGGTGGATTCGCCAATCGATTCTTCAGGCTCTGGCCGAACAATCACGAATTGTTCGTTTACCTCTAAACCAGGTAGGTTCATTAAACAAAATCAACAAAGCTTTTTCGAAATTTGAACAAGAACACGAACGCAAACCTTCGCCAGAAGAATTAGCAGAATCGCTCGAACTTCCGGCTGAAAAAGTTGCCGATACTCTGCGTGTTTCAGGAAGGCATGTTTCTGTTGATGCTCCTTTTGTGGATGGTGAAGATAATAGTTTGTTAGATGTTTTGGTAAACAACGATTCACCAAATGCAGACCGTAGTCTAATTATGGAATCGCTGGCAAAAGAAATTCACAGGGCATTAGCAACATTGACAGAACGCGAAAGTGATATTATCAGATTGTTTTTTGGTATTGGCTGTCAAGACATGACTTTAGAAGAAATTGGCGAACGATTTGGATTGACCCGCGAAAGGGTCCGGCAAATTAAAGAAAAAGCAATAAGAAGATTAAGACATACATCGCGAAGTAAATTACTTAAGACATATCTTGGATAAATAAAAAAGGTTGCTGAACAGCAACCTTTTTTCATTTTATCCTGAAAATTGTGGATCTGTTAAACAAATCCATAAATATTTCTATTAATTTTCGTCCAATCCCAAAATCTTAAATTCGGTCCGACGGTTTTTACGGTGTTCAGCATCAGAACATTGAACACCGTTGGAACATTGGTTAACTAGTTGGGTTTCACCATATCCTTTAGCCACTATCCTATTAAAAGCAATCCCTTTAGCCACTATGTAACCAACGGCTGAATCCGATCTCCTCTGGCTTAGAGATTCATTGTAAGAATCAGTGCCCCTGGAATCGGTATGAGAACCCAATTCAACTTTCCAAAGTGGATTATCATTCATAATTTTCACCAAATTATTCAATTCAATTATCGATTCAGGAAGAATATCCCATTTATCGTAATCATAAAAAATATTATCCATTGTAAATCTCTGTCCAACTTCAACTTTTTCGACATTCAATATTTCCTTAACAGTACCAAACGGCCTACCAATGGTAGTAAATGTAACAGATTCATTCATATAACCTTCTAGTTCGGATGTAGCAATATAGTTAGTATTTCGGGCCAACCCTCTATTTATTAATCCATTATTATCTGTTTCAAAAAATACATTATCGCTAAATTTAACAGTAACATTCGGCATTGGTTCCAATGTTATATTATCCCGAACCAATAATTCAAGCAAATGTTCCCCCTTTAATTTTAATAAAACAAAATTATCTTCATTTACTATTTGTTTATCATCTTCATATAAATTTTTAGTTGCCATAACCTCAAAACAGTCTGAGGATGTTGTTAAAAAAGAAAAATCGCCTTCCGGATTAGCATTTGTCCTGGCTAATTGTGTTCCATCGCATTCCATTAAAAGAACCAAGGCACCAGGTATTGGTTCCAGGGTTTCACTATCGACAACTTTACCTTTTATTTCAAATTCTGTATTTGATGAAGGATCTTCCACAAGTAGTTTTTCATTAAAAACAACCTTGTAAATATCGTCATCTCCTTCTCCTCCCGGTTTTTGTGAAACATAATACCCAACTTCTCCTTTTGAATGCATAACTAATCCAAAATCGTCTTCTGTGGTATTTAAATCAGCAATATTTTGTGGAGACGAAAAACCATTTCCTCCAAGACAAGACGAATATAAATCTAAACCACCTTTCCCTCCATTTCTTCCATTTGATGCAAAAATCAACAGGTCATTTTTATATAAAAATGGGAACATGTCGTTTTCTTTGGTATTTACCTGATCGCCCAAATTTATTAATTCAACCCATTCACCATTTTTTCTGGTCGTCATGTACAAATCGGTTCCCCCAAATCCATAATCTGGAATATTTGAAGAAAAAAACAATGTATCTCCCGTTGTCGAAATGGCTGGATGCCCAACTGAATATGCCGAACTATTAAAGGGAAGTTCTTCTATTAATTTCCATTCGCCATCAATTTTTTTAGCTATCACAATTTTTAGGCGAATATCGGCTTTTTGAAAAATTCTATTTTTTACATCAGGATTCTCGAAGTTACTCAGAGTCACAAATAACTCCCTGGTTGCCGCACAGTACGAAACTGGCCCGGCATGATACCCGGTACTAATTTCTTCAAATTGTATTTTCTTTTCTCCCACAAGGTTACCAGCCATATCGAATGGTGAGACAAACAAATCGTAAAAAATATTTTTTGTTGCCCCCCTTGATATTTTCTTAATCTCCTTATCGGTATATGCCGAATACCAAAGTTCATTATTTACGAACGAAGGGCCAAAATCACTTTCACTTGTATTTATTAGAGTCTTCTCAATTTGAATGGCAACATTTTCAAAAAAATCACAATCATTTTGAGCAACAATTAACAAGGGAAGAATACTCATAAGAAACAATATCAATCTTTTCATTTTAATTGAATTTAGAATTTTAAGATATTCAAGATACAGAAAAATGCAATATAGCTAAAATTAAACATATTATTTAAAACATTTAAAACCGCTTTTTCTATTATCTGTACAAATAAAAAATATTTTTGTTTCAAGAAATCAAGATTATTTCAGGAACTAAGCTTCAGTTTCTCCAGTAAAACTACATTTTCTACGTGATGTGTATGAGGGAACATGTCAACAGGTTGGATACGTTTTGTTTCATACGAACCAGATAACAATTGTATGTCGCGTGCCTGTGTTGCCGGATTACAACTCACGTAAACTATTTTTTCAGGTTGAATATTTAATATAGCCTGGACTACATCCGCATGCATTCCAGCACGGGGAGGATCGGTTATTATAACATCGGGTTGTCCATGTTTTTTCACAAATCCCTCATTTAATACGTCTTTTAAGTCTCCCGAATAAAAAGACGTATTTGTTATTTTATTTAACCGCGAGTTTTCTTTGGCATCTTCAATAGCTTCAGGAACATATTCAATACCTACAACTTTTTTTGCATCGTGTGCAACAAAGTTTGCAATTGTTCCTGTGCCAGTGTACAGGTCAAAAATTATTTCAGTTCCTTTTAAGCCTGCAAACTCGCGGGCCACTTTATATAAATTATAAGCTTGCTCAGGATTGGTTTGATAAAAACTTTTTGCCCCAATTTTAAATTTTAAGCCTTCCATTTCTTCAAAAATAAAATCACGTCCGCTAAAAACAACAGTTTCTTGATCGGTAATTGTATCGTTGCCTTTTTGATTGATTACATATAAAAGGGATGTTATTTCAGGAAATTCATCATTAACAGCTTGTAATAATTTGGTTCTTTCTTTATTATCCTCATTAAAGAAGGTAACAATAACCATTGTTTCGCCAATGGAACTTGTACGGATGATTAGGGTGCGTAAAAAACCATTTTGTCCACGAATGTCAAAAAAATCAAGCCCCCTGTTAATTGCAAAATTGAAAATAAAATTCCTGATTTTGTTTGATGGTTCAGGTTGCAGCCAACATTTATCAATGTTTATTACTTTATCAAATAAACCGGGCACATGAAACCCTAATGCATTGTGATTGCTAATTTCATCATCCGAATTTATTTCAATATTCGTAAGCCATCTTTTGCTGGAAAAAGTAAATTCAAGTTTGTTTCGGTAAAATGTATTTTTCTCAGAACCTAAAATTGGATCAATTAAGGGTAAATCAATTTTTCCAATTCTTTTCATCTGATCCTCAACTTGTTTTTGTTTGTAAAACAGTTGTTTTTCGTAGGGTAAAAATTGCCATTTGCATCCACCACAAGTTCCAAAATGTTCGCAAAAGGCTTCGACTCGATTATCAGAATATTTATGTATTTTGGTTACAAAGGCTTCCTCGTATTTTTTACGTTTTTTATTTACTTGTAAATCAACAATATCTCCTGGAATCACCAGCTTTGTAAAAACAACTTTATCTCCCACCCGGGCAAGTGCTTTCCCTTCTGCGCCAATGTCTTCAATTGTTACCTTTTCGTAAAAAGGTTTCTTCCGGTTTCGTGCCACTTTTTTTACGGCAAATTTAGTTTTTTTACTGAAACCAAATTGTTACTTTCAAAAACTCTGTTCCCAATAAAAATAATATTTTCCCATTCTGGGAAAACTGGCCCTATTTTTATTTGCTTAAACCACTTTGTCCCATTTCTGTTTTTGCAATTTGAAAGTTTTTATATTATATTTGAATTGATTTAATGGTTGGTTTTATTTCAAAAAAATAGAACTTATAAGGGGAAAGCAATTTCTGTATTTATGATTGGTTTTATGTTTAGGGGTTTGTAAATCATCAATCATCTTCAAAAAGCGTCCATCAGTCTTTCCCCTTCTTCTTTTATTGCCCGCGAGGGTATTTTTTTTACCCAAATTATAAGTGGAAACAATTCATCTTTAATCGTTATCTTTGGCAACTTTTAAAACTTTTATGATATCATTAGATAAAATAAATTTAAATTTTGGCGGTTTTGAATTGTTTAAAAAAGTTAGTTTTTTAATAAATCAGAAAGATCGGATTGGGCTAATCGGCAAAAACGGTGGTGGAAAAACTACACTTCTTAAAATTATAACAGGAATAGAAAATCCCACTTCAGGACGGGTGAGTATCCCAAAAGATATAAATATTGGATACCTCCCACAACAAATGAAACTAACAAATTCTCACACATTAAAAGAAGAAACTGTTCTGGCATTTGAAAAATTAATCAAGCTTCAAAAGAGGATTGCACAATTAAATAAAGAAGTTGAAAACAATAAAGATTATCATTCAATCGGGTATTTAAATAAACTTGACAAGATTACCGAACTTAATGAAAGATTTAACATTTTGGGTGGCGAAAATTATGAAGCCGAGCTGGAACAAACCTTAATTGGACTGGGTTTTGAGCGCAGCGATTTTAACCGGCCAACGTCGGAATTTAGCGGGGGTTGGAGGATGCGTGTTGAATTGGCAAAACTTCTCTTAAAAAAACCAGATGTATTTTTACTCGATGAACCCACGAACCACCTCGATATTGAATCTATTCAATGGCTCGAAAATTTCTTGAAAAATTACAAAGGAGCAGTGATCCTGGTATCGCACGACAAAGCTTTTTTAGATGCAGTTTGTAACCGGACTATTGAAATTTCGCTCGGTAAAATTTCCAATCAAAAAATGAATTATTCGGCATTTGTAAAATGGAAAAAAGAACAATCTGAAGTCCAGCTTGCAGCCTACCGTAACCAGCAAAAAATGATCGATGATACGGAAACCTTTATCGAACGGTTTCGGTACAAGGCAACAAAAGCTGTCCAGGTGCAATCGAGGGTTAAACATCTGGAAAAAATAGATCGTATTGAAATTGAAGAAGAAGACAATGCCGCCCTAAAACTAAATTTCCCTCCAGCACCTCGTTCTGGGAAAGTTGCCGTAAAAGCTAAAAACATAAGCAAAAACTATGGGAACCACGTAGTATTAAATGATATAGATTTAACCATCGAAAACGGTGACAAATTAGCTTTTGTAGGCCGAAATGGTGAGGGGAAAACTACCTTGGCAAGAATTATTCTGAATGAACTCATCCACGACGGGCATTTGCAATTGGGGCACAATATAAAAATCGGATATTTTGCTCAAAACCAGGCACAATTACTTAATGAAAATAAAACTGTTTTTGAAACTATTGATGAAATTGCCGTAGGTGAAATACGAACAAAAATAAGGGACATTTTGGGTGCATTCCTTTTTTCGGGCGAAGATGCAGACAAAAAAGTTAAAGTATTAAGTGGCGGCGAAAAATCGAGATTGGCAATGATTAGGTTAATGCTCGAACCGGTGAACTTTTTGGTCCTCGACGAACCGACAAACCACCTCGACATGCGATCGAAAGAAATCTTAAAAGATGCATTAGCTAAATTTACAGGTACAATTTTAATCGTTTCTCACGATCGCGAATTTTTAGATGGATTAGTGAATTGCATTTATGAATTCAGAAATAAAAAAATAAAACAACATCTTGGCGGAATTTACGATTTCCTTCAAAAAAAGAAAATTGAATCCCTAAAAGAATTGGAAGTCAAATCAATTTTAGCTGCTAATGAAAAAGGGATTCGACAAAAAAAAACTACGAGTAACGGAATTAGTTTCGAAGAGAGAAAAGATATCAACAGGAATATTTCAAGACTAGAAAAAAAGGTTGAAAAAACAGAAAATGATATCGCTGCCACGGAAGCTTCAATTGATGAATTGAACAATCTTTTATCTTCGTCTGAAAAATTAGATGATCATTCTATTTTTGACAATTACGATCAACTTAAAGCAAAACTTGAACAAACAATGAGAAGTTGGGAAACCGAGCATGAAGAGCTGGAAAACTGGAAATCTAAAAAAAACTGGTAATGAATAAAGATGAATATATTTTTGGGACACGTGCAATAATTGAAGCAATTAAAAATGGCAAGATAATCGAAAAAGTACTCATTAGAAAAGGATTAAACAACGAACTTTTTCAAGATCTTTTTTATTTATTAAAAGAAAATGAAATTGCTTATCAATTTGTTCCAATTGAAAAAATTAATCGGGTAACCCGTAAAAATCACCAAGGGGTTTTGGCTTTACTTTCGCCGGTTGAGTTTTATAACATCGAAACACTTTTACCCGAATTGTATGAATCAGGATCTGACCCGTTTATACTTATTCTTGACCAAATCACAGATGTCAGGAATTTTGGGGCCATTGTCCGTTCGGCTGAATGTGCAGGTGTTCAAACAATAATAATCCCTGATAAGGGAATGGCGAGAATTGGCGCCGATGCTGTAAAAACGTCGGCAGGCGCAATTCACAATCTACCAATTTGCAGGGTTGATAACCTGCCAAATGCTATTCAGTTTTTAAAAGATTCAGGTATTAAAATTGTTGCAGCCACAGAAAAAGCAGATAAATTATATACTGAAGCAAATCTTAATGCGCCACTGGGAATTGTATTGGGTTCGGAAGAAAAAGGAATTTCAGAACATATATTAAAACTTGCTGACTTTCAACTTAAGATTCCAATCTTAGGAAAAATAGAGTCGCTAAATGTTTCAGTAGCAGCAGCATTAATGATTTACGAAGCAGTTCGGCAAAAAAACTAAGAATGAACGGGAATTGCCCTTTTAAATGATTCTTCGAGCGAGATAAAAGTTTCGGTACTTGCAACTCCCATAATTTTTTGAATCTGCCCACTTAATATATTTTTTAAATGCTCGTTATCTTTGGCATACACTTTAATAAAAATTGCATATTGTCCGGTAGTATAATGACATTCAACAATTTCCGGAATCAATTTTAATCTTTCGACCACCTCAGAAAACAAACCTCCTTTTTCTAAAAAAATTCCAATATAAGTACAGGTTCTAAAATCTACTTTTTTAGGATTTATATTGTAACCTGAACCCACGATTACTTCCAGATCGATCATCCGATTTACCCTTTGATGAACAGCTGCCCTGGAAATCCCTACTTCGCTGGCAACCTCTTTAAACGGGATGCGGGCATTTTTGGTGATAATATTCAATATCCTAAAATCAACATCATCTAAATTACTTCTTAATGTCATTTTTTACAATTTTCCAACAAAAGTACAAAAAATCATCAAAATATCACCATTATGACAATTTTGGTCTAAGATTCAATCTTTATTAAAATGGTATTTAAAATAACACAATTGTTATCAAAGTGTTAATTTATCTTACTAAATATTACTATATTCTATTATATCATCATTGTATCTTATAATATGATATTTTTACAACAAAATAATATCATTCAGTCAAAATATTTAAAAAATCTTATTATGAAAAATACTCGTAGTTGGTGGCTAATTCTGGTTTTACTTGTAATTGTAGCAATCCTTGGAATAATTATCCCCTCAGGTTTGGAGGACCAGGATTATTCGAATCTTGTACCAGGAGACACTGCATGGATGTTAACTGCAACTGGTTTAGTTTTATTAATGACTCCCGGACTAGCATTTTTTTACGGCGGAATGGTGCAACCCAAAAATATCATTTCAACCATGCTACAAAGTTTTGTCGCGATGGGAATTGTAAGTATCTTATGGGTAGTAGTCGGGTTCAGTATCGCTTTTGGTGATAGTATTGGAAGGGAAGGTTTTGGTTTATTTGGCAACCCGGCAACCTTTTTTATGTTTCGTGGTGTTGGCGGTGGTACACATCCCGATTTCTCACCAACTTTTCCACTTGCCGTTTTCGCTATGTTCCAGTTAAAATTTGCAATTATTACACCGGCATTAATTACGGGTTCGTTTGCAGGAAGGGTCCGATTTAGGGCCTACATGCTTTTTATGTGTCTGTTTGTAATTTTCGTTTATGCACCATTAGCACACTGGACCTGGCATCCAAATGGTTTTTTAAGAAATTGGGGGGTGCTTGATTTTGCGGGAGGAACCGTAGTTCACATGTCGGCTGGTTTTGCCGCATTGGCTGGAGCAATTTTTTTGGGAAGAAGAAAAGATGCTAATAAAGAAATTAAACCGGCAAATATCCCATATATTCTTTTAGGTGCGGGGATGCTTTGGTTTGGATGGTTTGGATTTAATGGTGGTTCTGCCTTAGCTGCCGATTCAGTTGCAGCCTCGGCATTGGTAAATACAAACACAGCTTCGGCGGCAGCTATGTTAACCTGGATTTTTTATGATGGTGCCAAAGGAAAAAAGCCGTCGGCTGTGGGTGCTGCTATTGGATTAGTAGTGGGGCTTGTTGCCATTACACCGGCAGCAGGTTTTGTAAATGTTGGATCGAGTATCTTTATTGGAGTTATTGCAGCTTTAATTAGTAATTACTCCATTACTTTAAGAACCCAATCGACGCTGGACGATACTTTAGATGTTTTTCCAGCGCACGGAATGGGTGGTATAGTTGGAATGCTGGCAACTGCAGTTTTTGCCAACGAAGTGGGGCTAATCCATGGCGAAATTACCACTTTTCTATACCACCTTTTGGCACTGATTATTGTTGGTGTATTTACATTTGGGGGGTCATTATTAATGTACAAAATTACCGATTTAATGGTGCCCTTAAGAATTTCTCCGCATGGTGAAAAGATTGGGCTCGACCTTAGTCAACATGATGAATCATACGATTTTGTTTATAAAAATGACTGATTAATGCATCCAATAAAAAAGGCCGGAGTTACCGGCCTTTTTTATTTTATTGGAACTTGTCGTTTAAAATCCATTTCAAGAGAAATAAAAGTTTCTGTTCTTGCAATACCTTCTATTTCCTGAAGCTCGTCATCTATAATCTTTTTTAAATGTTTGTTGGTTTTGGTTTGAATTTTAATAAAAATTGCATACTGCCCTGTGGTATAATGACATTCAACAACTTCCGGGATTTTCCTTAAAGCCTCGCTTACCTGAGTGTGATATTTAGCTTTATCTAAATAAATACCCATGTACGCACAAGTATTGTATCCCAATTTTTGGGGACTTACAATAAATTCGCTCCCTTTTACAACACCAATATTTAATAAACGCTGAACACGTTGATGGATTGCTGCACCGGAAACTCCACATTCTCTGGCAACTTCTAAAAACGGAATTCGGGCATTTTTTGTTATTAACTTTAATATTTTTTCATCCAGATCGTCTATATTGGCAGCTTTCTCTAAATAATCATTAGTTTCCATATTTTTAAAATGTGTTACTGGTTACAAATCGACAAGCAAAAGTACGAATTATTTACAATAATTAAGTAAACGAACCAAAAATAGCCTCAACTATAACAATTTGAAACTAAATCAAGATTTCCAATAATTTGAAATAAGTTTTATAATTCGGCTTTCAGTTGCGAAATGTCACTTCCTGTCGGTTCTTGGAACACTTTCAACTCAAATTCAGGAATAACCGCAAAAATATGATCAAAAATATCGGCCTGAATAGCTTCATAATTTGCCCACTCCTGGTCTTTTGAAAACACATAAATTTCGATGGGTAAACCTTTCCCGGATGGATTTAACTGTCGAACTAAAAATGTCATATCAAGATTTATCATTGGATGCTGTTGTAAATATACTTCCAGGTATTTTCTAAAAATACCGACATTGGTTTGGTGACGGCCACTAATATAATCTTCATCAGAAAGATTTTTGCCTGAATTATATATTTTTAGTTCTTTTTCCTTTTGAATAACATAATCACGAATCAAATCAAACTTCTCAAACCGGCTTAACATTGCAGAATCGCAAAATTTAATGCTTCCCATATCAATTGAAACTGCACGCTTAATTCTTCTGCCCCCGGACTCTTCCATTCCTTTCCAATTATTAAAAGACTCTGCAACGAGTGCATAAGTCGGGATTGTTGAAATCGTTTTGTCCCAATTTTGAACTTTTACAGTATTTAAAGTTATATCCAAAACGGTTCCATCAGCGCGGTGGCTTTTCATTTCAATCCAATCGCCAATATTTACCATATTATTTGCCGATAGTTGAATGGAGGCCACAAATCCAAGAATTGTATCTTTAAACACCAAAATTAACACTGCTGCCAAAGCACCCAGGCCAGCCAATAATACCGTTGGATCCTTGCCTAATAATACAGCAATAACCATTATTCCAGCCATAAAAAAAACAATTATTTTCACTAATTGAACATATCCTTTTATCGGGCGATGATGCGAATAAGTAGTAGTATTATAAATTTCTAAGGCAGCATTTAACACTGAATTGGCAACAAAAACAATAATCATTGTAAAATAAAACCGGGCAATTTTCAATAAAAAAGCAGTTAATCCAAAATAATAATCTTTTGACAATAGCTCAAGAGCCGCTGGTTCCAATTCGCCAAGTTCTTGATGTAAAACAGGATACGAAAAATCTGCCGTATAAAATAAAATCAAAGCCGGTATCAAATGAGCCAATCCACGGAAAACTTTGTTTTTAACAAGAATATCGTCCCAATCTGTTTTAGTACGTTTAGCAATGCGAGAAACAACACGCAAAATTATTTTTCGGGTTAAAAAGTGTGCCATCCATGCAATCAATATTATTACAACAACACAAATAAAAGCGGCTGTTGGTTTGGCAAGGAAATCCATACCACCCAATTCCCGAAAGTAGTCAAGTAAAAATTTATAAATAATTCTCATACCTTAATTAATGATATTTGTTAATTTCAGCCAAAAATAATAAATGAGTTCGATATGAAACTGAAGATTCTGTTAATTTTTTTGCTTTTCCCAATCTTTTCCTTTTCGCAGGTAGATTTCAACAAATACTATGAAAGTAAATCTTTACGGTTCGATTTTTTATTGGGAGGAAATAATAAAGAGGTAAAAGTTTATCCTGAACAAATAAAACAAGAACCTTTTTGGGCAGGTTCAAAAACGAACTTACTGGATCCCTTCAATTATGGAACTTTTCGTTTTAGGGTTTTCGATTTAAAATCAGATAGTTTGTTGTTTTCAAAAGGTTTTAGCACACTTTTTCAGGAGTGGCAAACCACAGCAGAAGCAAAAAAAGTTGACAAAACATTTTACCAGGCAGTTATTTTTCCTTTTCCAAAAAACACGATACGATTGGAAATTGATGCCCGCCAATGGGAAGGTAATTTTAAAACCATTTATAAAACTGAAATTGATCCCCAGGATTATTTTATTCTGTCAGAAATTCCGGCTTCATTAAAATCAGTCGAAATAGTACAAAATGGAGATCCAGAAAATACAGTGGATTTAGTGATTTTAGCCGAGGGATACACAATTTTAGAAATGGACAAATTTGTTGAAGATGCAACTCGAGTAAGCCAATATTTATTCAATGAGGAGCCTTTCAAATCTGAACAAGGAAAATTTAATGTTAAGGCTGTTTTAACGCCATCAATTGAATCCGGTACCGATGTCCCGGGAGAGAGTATTTATAAAAATACCTACTTTAATTCTACTTTTTATACTTTCAATTTGCCCCGCTACCTGACAACAAGCGATATGCAAGCTATTTACGATGCCGCTGCTGTTGTTCCCTACGATCATATTTACATTTTAGTTAACACAGAACGTTATGGTGGTGGCGGTTTCTATAATTTTGTATCGGTTTGTTCGTCCGACAACCATCTTACAAAAGAGGTTTTTGTACATGAATTTGGTCACGGTTTTGCCGGTTTAGGAGATGAATATTACAACTCGACAGTGGCTTACGAAGATTTTTACAACCTGAAAACTGAGCCCTGGGAACCTAACCTTACAACGCTTGTTGATTTTAATTTGAAATGGAAAGAAATGGTTTCCGATTCAATACCAATTCCCACGCCACGTAAAACAATATTTAATAATTCTGTTGGGGCTTACGAAGGTGGAGGTTACATGAATAAAGGAATTTACAGTCCGTTTATCGATTGCCGTATGAAAAGCAATATTGCAAAAGGTTTTTGCCCGGTTTGCGAAGAAGCAATTAAAAAAGTAATTCGTTTTTATTCAGAATAAATAACAAAAAAAGACGGGTGAGATATTTCCCATCCGTCTTCAAGTTCATAAACACCATTTTATTCTTTTTTAGCTAACGCTTTGGTAACAAAATAGGCTACAATTAAACCTAATCCACCAAAAAGCAAAATCATTGTAAAGAACGCGGCAACTTCGTTAATAACATTCGAAAATGCAAAACCGGCAGCTACCCCAATTGCAAGGGCAATCATAAAAACCCCCCACTTTACCAAATCCAATCTTTTTCCAATTGGGTCCCTTTTAAAAATATTGGCATCTATTCCTTTTTCAACAAGTGCCAATCGTTCTTTAGTACGGGTAGTCCAATAAACATACAAAATGGCGAAAAGTGTCAAAAAAAATCCAATAGGTACAAAAATTCCTTCCATGACATTTAATTTAAATTGTTAATAATTCGTTTTTATGCATTTATGACGCTACATTTATTTCGTGGTTACACTTTTTTAAGAAATTATTTTTCACAAAAAACTTGTAACCTGATTTTACTTTTTACGTCAAAGTATCAGATGGAACAAAAAAACGATATTTATTATATTGAAAAGGTTAAAAATGGCCAGACCAATCAATTTTCGTATATCGTTGAAAAATACCAGGATATTGTATTTTCTATTGCATTAAAAGTTCTTAGAAATCGTGAAGATGCAGAAGAAATGGCGCAGGAAAGTTTCATAAAAGCGTACAAATCGTTACACACTTTTAAAGGAACAGCAAAGTTCTCGACCTGGTTATACCGGATTACTTATAACAATTGTATTTCTGAAATCAGGAAAAAGAAACAATATTTTGTATCGACCGATGATATTGAAATAAAAGACGATTCAGAGGAATTTGACCTGGATGGGATTCCTGCAGAGAACCGAGCAAAATATATCCAGGCTGCTTTAGATAAACTAAATGGTGAAGAGTACACTTTGGTTTTACTTTATTATTTTGAAAATCAATCGATTAACGAAATTTGTAAGGCCACTAAACTCTCTGCAAGTAACGCAAAGGTGAAGTTACACCGGGCCAGGAAAAAGCTCTATACTATTTTAAATGAAATGTTAAAAGAAGAATTATACACAATATTATGAACGATTTAAAAGACATAAAATTAAAAACATTGCTTAGTGAAATGAAATTGGAAACGCCAAAATCCGATTTTTCTGTTCAGGTAATGAATAAAATTTTTGAAGAAAACTATGAACTTGAAAAAATTAAATCGGCACGAATACTTGGAAACGGATTCTGGGTTTTTGTTTTGCTGTTCATCGTATTATTCATGGTATTTTATGTTATTTCAAACATTGGGTCGGGAGCAGAGAGTGATTTTGCCAAAATACTACCTGAAATAAAAACAAGTGGTTTTTCAAATGCCTATCAATCGTTTTTCGAAAAACTGGGAACAGGTCCTCTAAGTATTGCAGGAATTCTATTAGCCTCATCATTACTTCTTTTTATCGAACAATTTTTCAGTTCAAGATCCAAAATAGTATTATGATACTACATTAAGGGCATCTCTAAAAACTCTGAAAACCCTTCGGGAACGAAGATATTAAACAATCTGACTGCGTTATAATTTTTTGAAATAGCTACGGCTATTCTAAAAAATTATGCCTTGCATATTATTCATTATCTTCATTTTTTGAAAGAAATGAGTTTTTAGAGATGCCCTTAAATAATTGGCTCGACTAAACATCTTTCATACCATTTCATAAGTTGCCATATTTTAATTGGCAAAATAAATCACCCAAACTGCAACATTTTCACAAGCAGTGTTGTCAAACGTTTATAATTTCAAATTAAAAACAAATATTATGATTGAAGATTTATTAATTCCGGCAGTAATCTTTTTTGCAATGTTCCACATCATTAAACTGATTTCCGACCATTTGCTAAAACGAAAATTAATTAAAGCAGAACAGTACGAAAAAGTTGGAATACTGGAACCTCCAACACCGACTTCTGAAGAAGTTAACAAATATCCTTCGTTAAAATGGGGATTGGTAGCTTTAATGTCAGGATTAGGTTTTATTTTAATTGAAGTGCTTCGAGTAATTAATCCCGATTTAATCGACTACCGCGATGCAGTCCTTCCTGTAGGAATATTATTGGTTTTTGTTGCGCTCGGATTTCTAATTTATTTCTTTATAATGAATGGAAAGAAAAAGTAGGTAGTGTTCAGTCGCAGTTGCAGTATTCAGTCGCAGTTTTCAGTCGCAGTTTTCAGTCTCAGTGGACAGTCTCAGTTTTCAGTAAATAATATTGTTTAATAACTGTAAACTGAGACTGTGACTGAAAACTGTGACTGAAAACTTTTCTCCTATTCAAAACGATGTCCCTCAATGTTTTTAAACCCCCTTAAAAAATCTTCGGTTTTCATTCTTTTTTTACCGGCAATTTGCAAATCTGTTATTTGTAACCATCCATTTCCACAGGCTACATTTACAAAAGTTTTTCCATCAGTTTTAATAGTACCAGGTTCTGCACTGGTTGATAATTCAATTTTTGTGGCAAAAAATATTTTAGTTTGAATTTTCTGTCCCGATTCATTGGTTGTCAAATTAGTCCATGCCGCTGGGTACGGCGACAAACCGCGAATCTGGTTTCGAATGCTTTCACTTTCTTCTGTCCAATTTATTTTACAATCATCTTTAAAAATTTTAGGGGCGTGTTTTATTTCTAAATTCCCAATTAATTCCGATTGCGAAACAGCTTGAATATTACCCCCTGCAATTGCTTCCACAGTTTCAACCACCAGTTTTGCACCAATTTCCATTAACCGGTCGTGAACATCACCAACGGTTTCATTTTCGCCAATTTCAGTTTCTTTGTTGAAAAGGATTTTCCCGGTATCAATTTTCTGGTCAAGTAAAAAAGTGGTCACACCAGTTTTTGTTTCGCCATTAATAATTGCCCAGTTTAAAGGTGCAGCGCCACGATACTGTGGCAACAAAGAACCGTGCAAATTGAACGTTCCGAATTTTGGCATATTCCAAACCACTTCCGGCAACATTCTAAAAGCAACTATTACCTGCAAATCAGCTTTTAATAATTTTAATTCATCTAAAAATTCCGGGTTTTTTAATTTCCCTGGCTGAAGTATCTTCAGGTTATTTTCAACGGCGTATTTTTTTACTGACGATTCATTTATTTTTTTACCCCGACCAGCAGGTTTGTCGGGTGCAGTAATAACTCCAACAACATTGTAAGCACCCTCAAACAACGCCTTTAAACTTGCCACAGCAAACTCTGGCGTTCCCATAAATATTATCCGAAGTTTTTTTCCAAACATTCCATCATTAATTTAAATTAACATAAAATCAATTCTTCTTTTTTTCCCCTTCTTGGGAAGGGCTTGGTGAGGCCTTAATTCCTTTTCTCAAAACAGTATTCCCTTTTTGCGCTTTTGGCTGATACGGGCAATTCCTGCAACCATTTGAGCAACAATATCCCCGACGCACCAGATATTCTTCGGTCATAATCCGATAGCCGTTCTCCATAGAATAATCTGGTCCCTCCACCAAACCATCACTAAAACTATCGGGATCACCAAAAATATCGTCGAAATACCCCATCTTTAAATTTTCCTCAAAACTAAACATTATCTTTAAAAATTAGACGGTCACACTTTTAGATATTTGTGTTGAGAAAAGAATATTACAAACATCATTCAACTTAAATAAAATATGGGAATTGAAAAAGATTACTTGATGAGACAAATAATGATGCTGTTCGAAGTCGTTCAAAAAATTCTTCGACACAGAAAAAAAGGAGAAACAAAACCTGCTCTCGACCAAGTCAAATATTTTTATCAAACCCTGAAAATCGATAAAAATGTCGAATCATTGGGAATTGAAGAGTTGTTTGAATTCCTGGAAAAAGATAAAAACCTGACAAACGAACAAATTGAAATGGTTGCATTTGTTTTAAAAGAACAAGGCGAACTTGAATCAAATAAGGAACAAGGATTGGACTACTTTCGAAAATCATATTTTTTGCTTAAAAAAGTTGAACGGGAAAGCATCACTTTTTCAATGGATCGGCAAATGAAAATTTCTGAATTAAGAGAGTATTTGAATTGATTGAATTAGTAAAAAATTCCAATTTTATTTTTAAATAGTGTCTCTTAGAAAACGCCAATAACAGCGTTATGCTCATCTTGAAAACAGTCATCCCGATTTTATCGGGACTCTTTGATTTTCAAGATTTCGTCCCGATAGTTGTCGGGATTCTTGACATTTTCTAAGAAACACTTGAAAAATATATAGTTTTCTAAGAAGTACTAAATAGAGAGAAATAAAATCTGTTTGGACTAAAGAAAAAACAAAGCAACACCGCCAACCGTAATCACCGCGCCCAGGATTTCCTTCCAGTTTAGTTTTTCTTTAAATAAAATAACAGCCGGCGGAATTATTAAAACCGGCACAATTGCCATAAGTGTTGCTGCAATTCCGGTTTTCGTGTTTTGCACTGCCAGCAACGAAAAAGAAACCCCAAGAAAAGGTCCAAAAAAAGCGCCCAACGAAATTCGTTTCATTGCCGGGCGATGTTTTAATGCTGCCCAAACCCGTGGCCAGCGATTCATAAAAAAGAACAAAATTGCAAATCCAACTATCCCGGTTAGCACCCGTATTTGAGAAGCTGAAAAAGCATCGTAGTCGCCCATTCCTTTTTTACTCAAAACCAGACCTGTTGCCTGTCCCAAAGCACCACCAAGTGCCAGTAAGATTCCCGGAACAGAATAATTCGATTTTATTTTTTTTCTAATCTCCCCGTTCTTTTCAGTTTTTTCCCGTTTTAGAATCACAAGTATTATCCCGGTTAAAGTTACCACCATTCCTAACAAGTTCATTTGTGTCAGAACCTCACCCAAAATTAGCCAACTGATAAATGCGGTAAATGGCGGAGTAAGTGCCATCATTAACATCGAAATGCGCGCACCAATTACGACAAATGCCTGAAAAAGCAAGAGGTCTCCTATTACAAAACCAACCAACCCGGAAAGTGCCAACCACTTCCATTGAAATAACGTGGCATCGGTTGGAAAAAAAACGCCCCGGGCAATCAAAGTAAAAATACCGAGGAAAAAAAAAGCCATTACCAATCGGATTAAATTTACCGCCAGCGATCCCACTTTTTTCCCTGCCGACTCGAATGCCAGACTGGTAACCGTCCAAAATACGGCAGTTAAAATAGCTGCTATTTCACCAAAATGATTCTGCATAATTTAGTTGGCAAATGTAATATTTCTATAAAATTAATAAAGCCTTTCCATCAACCGATAGAAAGGCTTTTTAAAATATTATGTTGTTAATAACTTAATCTAACAATTCGGCAACAGTTGCACGAAGCTCTTCAGCACGCTTGTTCTTGGCAACAATTTTACCTGTTTTATCCACTATTAAACTCGAAGGAATTGAATTTACAGCATACAACTTGGCCGCTGCATTTTGCCAGTAAGCCAAATCGGAAACATGGGACCAGGTTAAATTATCATCTTCAATGGCTTTAAGCCAGGCCTCCTTTTCGCGATCGAGTGAAACGCCAAAAACAGTAAACCCTTTATCTTTGTAATCGTTATAAACCGCCACAACATTCGGGTTTTCTGCACGGCAAGGACCACACCAGGCTGCCCAAAAATCTAACAATGTCAATTCATTCTCAGAATAAATATCAGAAAATTTAATAGGATTTCCATCGACATCATTTTGCTTAAAATCTGGAGCAATTTGTCCAACAGCAACAGTTTTCAATTGTTCAATGCGTACTTTTAAATCTATAATTGATTGAACAGTTCCCAGTTTCGGATCGAGCCCTTTTACCAATTCATCAAGATCTTTCACCTCTTTGCCATGCTGAATCCGTGACAAGAAATATGGTGCTGCATACGACGCCGGATTATTTATAATAAAATCTTCCTGTAAAACATTAGTGCTTTCATACATCTCATTTACCTGAACCATCAGTTCTTCTGCTTTTGCCACATCTCCAGCAGCCGCAACTTCACGCGATTGCTGATACAATTTCATATATTCTTCACTAATCTTTTTTATTTTATTATCCACACTTTTATATTCATCATGAGTTGCAGAACCTGTAATATCGGCCATAGAAAGTGAATCAACTTTCCCGATGAAAGTCATTTTTTCATTTTCAACAAAAATTATTGTTTTTTCCCGCTGCCCTAATACCGATAAATAATACTCTCCCGGAACAGCAACTTCGCCTTCTAATATTGCAACTCCATCAACAATTTCAACAGTATCAACAGGAATCCAGGCACTTGTGCCACGTTGTTCCAACAAAATCTGGCCTTCGCCGCCTTCCAGGTTTATATTAATTTCATAACCTGTTTGCTGGGTGCAGGCAAACAAAATAACCCCTAAAATAAGAACCAAATACTTTTTCATTTTTTCAATATTTAATTAACGTTATCTATTTTGCCGCGAAGATAAAAAATCATTTACACAATCGGGAAAATATACCGATAACATGTCTGCAACATGATACATATCAATTTGCTACAAAGTAATATTACTAATTTTTGACATTCGTAAAAACATAATAATTTGATTTTCTTTCTATTTTCCGGCATTTTGCTTTCATCAATTTCCTTGTTAATTAGTTGTTCTTATTAAATTTCAAGGTAAAATTTAAAAAAATTCAGTAAAATCGTATTTAATTTTGAAGTGGAATTAGAAAAATGTCTAAAATTTTAATAGTAAATAACGCAGAACCCGGAATTACCGAATTTGTACAACCCATCGAAAAAATAATTAAACAGGTCGGTTCAGCTTCGGTTTTTATTGAATATAAAAGTTGCCTGAATTTTAATTTTGATGAATTCGACGGAGCTATTTTAACAGGCTCGCCTCATGGTGACGACATTATTGAACACCACCTCCCCTACTTTCGATGGATTCAAAACTTTAACAAACCAATATTAGGAATTTGTGCCGGACACCACATAACCGGTTTCATATATGGTGCAAAAATATTGCGAAGTAAGGAACCCGAATCTGGCGATTTTGAAATTCAGGTTATGAAAATTGATCCCATTTTTAATAGACTATCAAACACTTTTATTGCGAAACAGATGCACAACGATTCGATTACCATGCCTGAAAATTTCGAATTGCTGGCTACTTCAGAAACTTGCAAAAACCAATTGATGAAACACAAACAAAAACCCATTTATACCTGCCAGTTTCATCCAGAATTTTACAATCATAAATTGCTTGAAAACTTTGTGGCTATTTGCAGAAAATGAAATTAATTCAGTTAAAATAAAAAAAGGTTGATTGAGTAAATGAAATGTTTTCTGCAATAAAATAAAAAAAATAGTCGGTTAATTTTAACTAATCCTTATTGGTAAAGTCAAACATCAAAAATTATTTCAATCAAATGAAAAATAGCAAGTTTTTTTATATTTCATTTTTTTTAATACTCGCTCTTATTAATGGGTGCAGCCATGAAAATATAATTATAGAAGAAAAACAGGATATTGAATTAAACAATTTGGATATGATAACACCCGCATATTACAAATCCAATACTGAGATTTCTTTTATCGAAAATATTAACAAATTTTTGAGTATTGTACATCAGGAACAATTTCACCATCCATTAAAAGATGAGTTGGGACTAACACCCGATTTTTCAATACCAAATATTGGTAAATTCGGTGCAGGAAAAGGCCCGACATGGACTGAGCAACATCATCCGGCAGTAGATTTACATGTGGAAAATAACAAAACAAAAGTGAATTTATATGCCTCTTATGATGGTTTTGCAACAACAGTTAAAGATGCCGATAAATACAGACAATACGTATCTGTAGAAAAAGAAGTAGTGGACGACAAGGGTAATTTGATTGGGAAAATAGTTACCCTTTTTGCTCATGTTGACTTAGATTTAGATGAAGCAGAATCATTAAATTTGAATGGGAAAGAGGTTAAAAAGGGCGAAATTATTTCAAGGAATTTATACTCAGGGACGGTGGGCGGCCCTCACCTTCATTTCGAAATTCGTTATTACAGGCCCGGTGAATCAGGAAACGAAACTTTTTATGGTTTTTTAAACCCCGGTTCACCAAACCTTACACAAGCATCGGCAGGTGGGTGGTCCTTTGGTGTTTGGAATCCCAATATTGGATATGGGTTTGGAAACCCGGAAAGTTTTGAATTGGATTTTTATTAAAATTACAGGAAGCAATCTAAACATTGCTTTTTTAAGTAGCTATTGATAAAACGTATAACTACATTTCACTCATTTTGATAATTATTATTTTACTTAAAAAAACCGATTATTATTTTTCAATTTCAACTTTAAAGTCGCAAAACTCCACCCAATATTGTTTTTTGTCGGGCGAACCCGCTGCCATTCCAATGTCGATTGATTCCTTTAAACCGGGAATGTCGTTTGTGCTTCTCTCCACAACCCAGTTTTTCCCATCGTAACTTATGTAACCCGTAAAACTATTTCCGTGGCGTACCAATTTAATCCATATTGGTACATCAATATTTTCAGGAATATTTTCGCTGCTGGCTTTGTGCATGCAGCCGTCGCCGAATTCATCGTAATGAATTCCCGCGCGACCAGTGGAACCAAACATCAGCACCGACCCTTTACTTCCCGGTTCAGTATCAAAACTTTTTGAAATGTTGTTTCGGGCAAAAAGTCCTGTGCGGAACCACTCGTGTGTACGATTTCCAAAAGCTGTAACTTTAACAGTAGCAACAAAATCACCTTTTACACCAGCGGCATAAATTGCGGCATATGAATCTTCAGCATGAAAAAAATCGGAACCACTTGCTTTTATTCGGTAGGTATTTTTTTTGACGTCGAAATTAATTTCCGAAGGTTCTGCAGTTGGCGAGCAGTATGTTTTTAGTGTTTTATTCGAAATCGTGAGCTCTTTTTGTTTATAAACCGATAGCTTCAATTCAGCACTATTTCCAATTCTTACAATGTGCTCGCCTACTTCAGGAATAAATTGGAAAACCACTTCTTTTGTTTCCAAAGTATTCAGATTTACGACTGTTTCGCTAACAACTTTGTTATCCACAAAAAGCTGAATCGTACTTTTTTGCCCCGAATTTTCCAAATTTTTTGCAATTGCACCAATTGAAATTTTTTCTCCTGTAGGAATTCGGTTTTGAGAAAGGTTCAACTCTTCAAATACAATCGTCGGTGTATTTCCTTCAACATTAAAAGATTGATATTCCGTTTCTCCAATAGCTACTTTGTGTTCGCCCGGTTTGTAAATGCGAACATCGAAATATATTGTTGAAGTATTGTTGTGAATTACAGGGAATTTATTCTTTTCATAAATCTTGCCATTCAGATAAAAATCGATTGATGCAACCCCGGTTGAACCTGAGTTTGAAATGTCAGCGCTAACATTAATTATACTTCCTGTTTCTGCTGCACCCGAGGCTGTTTTTTGAGGTGCATTAATTATCAAATTGCTGTAATTAATTTCTGGCTCACCATCAATTATCATCTCCGGCTTGTTTTTAGGAGGGTCTATTTTGAAGTTATTTCGGTAAATATTATCAACTAAATTAGCGGCACATAATTTCATTTCTCCCTGTTCCAGATTGTAATAAATGTTATCTTCCGAAATCCATTGAGATGACATATTATCGAACCAAAAAGCTACATTATCGTTAAAAAATCCGGCGCGCACATCGTGAATTAAATTTCGTCGAACCACTGAATTAAAAGTCAATCCGGTAGTTTTAATTGCACCCGAGTCGTCGGCATCTTTTTGTACATCGTCGAGGTGATTGTATTCAACCAAATAATTTCCGTCGATTGCTTCCTCCAGATTGTGCCAGGCACCTACATCAATTCCGTAGCGACCTCTGGTTTTTGTAATGTAGTTGTGCGAAATGGTAGTGTAAAGCGAATTTACAGCGTAAATATTTACCCCGCCGCAATCGTAAATCTGATTGTACGAAATGCTTGTTTCGCGAATAATATCTTTGGCACCCTCAGGTTTGTCTTCACCTTCAACAATAATCACCCTGTTTTCAATAAGTTCGAAACGGTTTTCAAAAATCCGGGTTTGGTAACATCCTTTGTTTAACCGAATTCCGGCTTCTCCGCACGAACGTAGCTCTGAATTTGCCAATTCGCAGGCGTGGGCATATTCAAGCGTAATGGCATTATTTCCGGGCAGAGCACCTTCAAATGTCAGTCCGTAGAATCTTAGGTTTCGCACGGGTTTCTCTTTTTCTCCTTTAATTGAAATGAGTTGTTCCAATTGCGAAGAATAGATATTTTCATTATTTGGATTGGTGATTTCATCCCCGGGAATAAAACTTAGTTCTTTATTAGTTTTATCAAAATACCATTCTCCGGGAGCATCTAACAAAGCTTTTACATTTTCAACAAAGTAGCGTGGAGGAACAATAACAACTCCATCTTGAGGAGTTTTAAAATAGGCAATTCCTTTTTCTTCGTCAATTTTGGCAAAAGAGTTATGTCCGCTGTGCCAGCGCAAAAGCATTGTTACCCGGTTGTCTTCCATGTTTTCCCAGTTCTGAATATCTCCGGGTTTGAATGGTAATTCGCCAGTAGTTTTTGATACACTCGGTGGTGTAAAATAACCAGTATTTGGAGTGCGTGCAAGCGTTTGGAGTTTGCCGTTTGCCAGCAACATTTCTACATTATGGTCGCTTACTTTTGTGGTCCAAACATTTCCGTTTTTATTCCAGTTTGAGATTGGCTTCCCTGCTGAGATTACAGGTTTTTCACCCGGATATGCGGCATAAGTTACGTAGTAATCTTTTAGCTTGTGGTATTCAAATGCACCAGTCGGCAAGTTGGTTTCCACACGTTCACCTCCATCTTTGGGTGAAAAAATAAGCGGTTCGTTTAATGAATAATATCCGCCACGAATATAAACCACAATGTCGCGCCCTTTTCCAAGTGGGTGAGGGGAGCCAATCCAACGAGTTTCCACAGGTTCGTCTTTGGGCGAATATACTTTTGCTTTTAATTCCCGAACAGCTTGTTGCGCTTTTTCGATGCTTGCAAATGGACCGTCGGAATTGTCTGAATTGGGCTCTGTAATTGTTCCCGACCAGTTATCGTTTCCATTTGTTGCCACATAAAAATCTGCTTTTTCGGTTGGAATAAAACGCTGCCATTTTTCACCCCGCAGAAGTTTACCGTCGCGGGGTTTTACCTTTGTTTCCTTCGCATGCAAAGTAAAACTAAGGAGTAATGTAAAAAGTAATATTCCGGATAAATACTGTATAAAATGTTTTATTATCGACATTGTTATTTGATTTTTGTTTGATTTAATGTTTTAGTTTGAAAAGGTTAACAGCATTGTCGTGAAGTATCATCGATGCAATTTTTAATGCTTCCTTTTCCGAAAAATATCTGGATTCTACTTTTTCAATTAACACGTTTCCTAAAATTTCTTTTGCAAAAAGTAAATGGCCGTAAACACTTTCTACGTTGTGGTAGTCGCCACCGAATCCCATTATTTTATTTGCAGGAACTGTTTCCAACCATTCGTGCAGGTATCTTTCGCTGTACGAGGGCGATATAATATACAACCAACACAAATCGATGTAAACATTTCGAAAGTTTTTTGCAAGACTCGCCAATTCACTGCCAAATGGATATCCGCCGTGAAACAGAATAAATTGCACGTCGCGGTATTTCAGGAAAAGATTCGCCAGATGTGTTGGGTTCGAATTCTCAATATAATTGCCGTCTCCGGCTTGAAGTCCGGTATGAATTTGTATCGGTGTATTATATTTATCCGCTAAATCCAACATACGGTGCATCATATAATCCGAAAGTGATTTTACCATTTCAAAAGGAAGTGCTTTTTCACTTTTCTGTATCAGGTTGAATACTTTCTCTGCTTTTTCTTTGCTAACATCTTCAAAACTTAACGACCTAAAATAAGCAGCTGTAGTTTTTAAGGTTAGTATTCCTCCTTCGTAAGCTTTTTCAAATTCAATTTTAAGTGAATTATCCAGTTCGTCTAAAGAATGAATAGTGACCTTATTTTGTTTGGCTAAATTATTTATTACTTCCTTCGAATCAATCCTGAAATAATTGAAACGCTGTGTATAACGAAACATGGAAGTGTCTCCAAAACTTCGGTCGCCACTGTCGTTAATAACAAATTCAATGTTGCATTTATCTTTTAAAACAGTGTTTAGCCAGTCTGTTTTGTATGCTTCCTGAATTTTATTTGAAAGCTCAATTACTGTTTTTTCATTTAATTCTTTTATTCCAAACAACTTATCTACAGTTAATAAAACTACTCGGTTGTAAGCCGTATTAAAAGATTTTTCCCAGTAAGGTTTTAGAATTTCCCATTTCTCAGGAACGGTTAAGGAATCGGTTAAAAGTCGATTGAAAGTTGGTTTTGACATACCACTCGATTTAATATCATCGTCGGCATAATGATGAAATAGTAACATAAAATCAAACATTCCGCTATTTGGAATTCCTTTTGGATTCATGAGGTGTTCGTGTGTGTCAACCACTTTTATTGTGTCGATGTAATTCCTTATTCGTTGTTCATAATTGGGTTGAGGCGGTGGTTTTATTGTAACCTGTGCTTGCATTATAATTGAGGCAATGACAAGGAAAAGCGTGAATTGTATTTTTTTCATTTTTGAATTTTTTCTTAGTTGCTATTCGTTATATTCTTGTAAATGGTAGCTTAATTCTGACTTTTACACCATGCTTTACCGGCTTCATGAAAACTGTCTTTTTATCCTTTGCCGTCCCATTTATGGGGCGGATTTTGGAATGACTCAAACTACCGGACTTTAGTCCAACTATCTTATATTCATGACTAAAATCAATTCTCTTTCTCAATTCAATAACCGTTGGATAAATCCAACGGCAAAGGATAGCCCCATTTTCACACAATTTTTGAAACCACGGTTTAAAACAAAAAGAATTTGAGACTTTTTCATGGTAGCAGTTTTTTAATCTCTATTTTGAAAGTCTCCTTATTTTAATATTTCGGTACCACGAATCATCACTGTGATTGGTGATTACAATGTGTCCTGAACGTTTCTTTTCAAAGTCTGGGTACTTGTTGTATTTACTCAGTTGAAACAAGGAATCGAAATCGGCTGTGGCAAATTCATACTCTAAAACTTTTACTCCGTTTAGCCAGTGCTCTCCATGATTTCCATCCAGTAAAATTCGACTTTTATTAAACTCGCCCAACGGTTTTACAAGTACATTTTTAGCCTTGTACATTTCGTACAAACCGGCAGTATATTGCGAAGGTTTTAGTTTGTCTTTGTATTTTTCTGAATCGTCGTCAAGAATTTGGTATTCGAAACCCAGAGCCGAATGTTTGCCTCCATAAGTTGTTGAGATTTCTTCAGAAACATTGTATTTAATTCCGCTGTTTCCATCTTTTTTAATTTTCCACTCAAACGATAATTCAAAATTGTCAAAGGTTTCTATGGTCATTAAATCACCACCATCAATTTTTTCTTCTGTAGCTTTTAGTACTTCTTCATTGTTCACTTTTCGAATGGTACCATTTTCTACTTTCCAGTGGTCGGTTTGCACAGTTTCACGTCCCAAACCGCGCCAGTTGTTAAATGTTTTTCCATCAAATAAAAGTTCCCAACCCTGTTCTTTTTCTACTTGTGTTAGCTGGTTGTTTTCGTTTAATACTTCTTTATTTGAACTTGGCTTTGTGTTACATCCCCAGCTAATAAGCATAATAAATGAAATCAAAATGATAAAGGACTTTTTGTAATTCATGATGTATATTTTAAAAGTTAGTTTTTTATAATCCATATTTCTGAAACCTGTGAACCGCGTTCTCCTTCTCCGCAAGTCCATTTAAATACAACTTCGCCATCTTTTAAAGCTTCCATCGGAATTGGAAATTCATAAATCGGTTGAATACCCGTTTTAATAAAATCGTGTACTAAAATATCGTCGGCAACCATTTTCATTTTCGAACGAAAACGCCCGGTATAAGAAACTTTTATGGTGTACGAACTATTTGTGTCTAAATTGTCGTAAATAATTTCCAGTGGCTGATCGTAAAGTGTTGTAATTTGTTGCATCCACGAAACAGGGGAAGCAGATCCGTCAAATCCTTTGGCGGTAATTTCATGTACCCATTCTATTCCTTGTAATCCAACACCAAAACTTATTCGGGGCGATGCAAGATTACCCGGATCTTTTGTACGGCAAACGTCAACTTTAACTCTTTCCCAGCTTTTTGGAGTGGCAAAATTGTTGTAGAATCCACCGGGGCCCGGATTATTTCGATTTAATATTTGCTCAATTTCCTGCAAGCGTTCATTTTCGGTTGGTAGTTTCTCAATTATTGCAAGTTGATCCAATGTCCACATGGCATTATTTAATGGTAAATCGATGTTGTCGATAAAATTCCCACGCCCGCCCATTGCGTGGTGTTTTTCGATTGTCAATTGAGCACCAATACTTCTAAATAATGAATCGGCCAAAGCTTGACATCGTTCATTTAGCTGAGGTAGAATTGGAGCTTCCCAGGCTTTTTGGTATGTTTCTCTCGCTTGCTGCATTGCAGCTTTTGAACCTTTCTCTTTTGCTGAAAATAAAATTTCGAGTGCCATTTGTTCCAACTCCGTTTCATAAATCAAACGCCGGTACTGGTAAGCATCAAAGTAAGCTCGTATCAAACCCATTTGAAAACGAAAGTTACATAGCACTTCAGCAGGAGCATTTTCTTCCATGTCCTGCCATTGCTGAAAGGTTCTTTCAACTTCTTCTTTACTTAATAACGGGCCTTGAATATTTCTTTCCAGTGCCATTATTCCTTGTGCAACTTGTTCTGTATAATCGGGGCCGATGAAATAACGAGTGTAATCTCTAAGCGTCTCAATTACTTCTGTTTCAGGATTCCAGTCCTGATCGCTCCAGATAAATTTGTTTACATCGTCGTTGGTGCCTTCCGAATAACTGATGCTTCCATTTCCATATTCATCCAGAGCGTTATGAATCATTTTCTCATCGGTGGGACGTGGGTTAATACATTCGCGACCCAGAGTAATTGCATACGCTAAATCCCATCTTGGAACAGGGTATTGACTACTTAAACTGTGTGTAATATCGGGATATTTACGAATGGGAATATTATTATTTACAATCTTTCTGATTTCCTGAATTGGAGTTTTTACCCAGGGGCCAAAAACAACGCCACCAAACCACGAATACTCTTTATTTACATGATTATAAAATGCATCGAACCACTTTTGGGTTGGCCTGAAAACCTGAGGCGAAACCCATATTTTCGCATCGGGATGATACTGATGCATAAGATCTGCAACTTGTCGAAGCCAATTAAACAAAACATCAGGTTCCACATCGCCGGGATCGCCACCGGGTACAAACAATGCATCCAATCTTGGTAAAGTTTTAAAAACTTCGCGCCGTTCATCCAGCTCTTTTTTAATAGAATCGGGATGTGAATAATCTGAACCCAAATTTGGATACCACATCCAAACATCCATACCATAGGAATCGCAGATTTTCGATTGTTCCACAATCATTTCCATGGCTGGTATTTTCATGTGAACACTTGTAAAGTTATCATCCGTTCTTGGAGGCATAATTTCAATGCTGTTGGCGCCAAATATTGCCAGATCGCGAATGTAATTATCGAATTGTTTAGGCAGCCAGGCATCGTACGAATTTGTTTTAGGGCGGTAACCCAACTGATGCCCGCGAATAGGATATTTTGGTGTTGATGAAATTTTAAGATTTGCCGGCACCAGTATTTGCCCCTTGCGAATTTCCATTTTACGCAACAATTTCCCAACACCGTATAAAACACCGCGTGAATCATTACCTATAATTAAAACAGTTTTTGAATTGTCGGGAACAATAATTTTGTAACCTTCGTTTCCAATATTTTCCATTTTTGAAATGGCATTTTGGTATTCTTTTGGGAAATCGGATAATTTGTTTTTTAATCCAATTGCGATAATCGCCTGAGAATTTTTTGGCCATTTTTTAGAAGTGGAAAGGAGGATGTTACTTCTTTTTTCAATTTCTTCCTGCAAAACGGAGACAGATTTTAAAACCAATTTGTCTTGCTTTTCGAAACAAATAATTTTTGAGTTTTTAACATCAAGAAACTGAGCATCGGTTGATATCGTTATTGAAAGCAATAAACTTATGAGTATTGGAAGATGGATGATTTTATTTTTCATTATCAGAATTGTTTTAAAAGGAAATTTATATCGCTAGATTATTGTTGCCAGATTTTGACATACTATCTCCGGCAGCATCTTTAATTTTATTCATGTCCTCTTTTAATTTCTGACTAAACAAAAACATGTCGGAGCTGTGTAAAACAATATTTAATCCCTCTTTCATCCATTTAATTTGTCGTTCAGGATTTCCGGAAAAATGTATTCCGGCAGCTAACCCTTTTTTTCTTGTTTTATGAATTATCTCTTTTACCACTTTTTCATATTCCGGATGGTCGTACTGTTCGGGCAATCCCATGTTTATAGATAAATCGTGCGGCCCGATGATTACCGCATCCAAACCGGGAACATTAAGAAGCGCATCAAGATTTTCGACGGCAACTAAACTTTCGACGTTTATAATACATAAACTTCCTTCGTTGTATTTTTCGAGGTAGTCTTTTAATTCAGGCTCTAAAATTTCGTTTCCGTTTAATACATTTTGTAAACGTTCGCCTTTTAAAGGACGGTATTTTGTTGCTCCAACCATTTGGCGAACTTGATCTTCACTCTCAATGTATGGAGTAATAATTCCGACTGCTCCAGCATCTTTTGCCATACAAGCTGTGTAAGGATCCGGGCTTGGAATTCGTACAATTGGAGAAATTCCCAAAGCAGAATAGGTCTGGCACAAAAAGGTTAATTCGGTTCTGTCCATCGGAATGTGTTCATTATCAAGAAAAACAAAATCCAATCCTGAATTTGCAACTACCTTCGACCAAATTGGCGAAGTGGAAATAATGCAAGTACCATAAATGTTTTTTCCGTTTTTGAGTTTCTCTGCCAGATTTTCTGTCATAATCAAGAGTTAAAATTCAATTATATTCAGTTCTAATAACTTAGTTTTTAACCAATACGTAAACAGAGATAATTGGTTAATAATAAAATACTAAGTTGAATATTTATTTTTTCACTCACTTATGTAATTTTATCTAATACTTCATTAATATTCACATTTTTCAACAAAATTGATTTTGATGGGATTATAAAATAAAGCAACTTTATTAATAATAGTGTCTGTCCATTAAATCGGTCATTTTTTTAACAAGCACCAAATAGCAAAACTCAAATCACAAATAATTCCCAAAAATCAATGTTCAAATATTCGAAACAGTTTTGAATATTGGGATTTAAGACATTGTGATTTATTTGTATTTTGGTGCTTGTAAATTGAGATTTTTATTATTTATTTTGAATTAATACTTTAATAATAAAATCAAAATTAGGTAATATACAATTGATTTTGATTTAAATATCAGAAGGTTTTAACTATCGAAGTACGTTTCTTTGTAAAAGACACTTTAACTATTTTATTGATATTTTAAACAAGTAAAAGATGAAACTATTTTTTTTCCTGTTAGCAATTATCCCTTTTTCTATTTCTGGACAGTCAATTCAATCGAAATCGTTTAAACAAGATGTGGCAATTCATCACACAAATAAACATGGTTTCCCTGACGAAAAGGTAAAATCTATTGTATTAGACAAAGGAACTCCGGTAGCAATTCTTGAAAATTCACAATTAAAATGGGATGGTAAGAATTGGAAACCGATTGCTTTTGATAATAAACAGTACGATATAAAAATTCCAGCCCTTCCAGAAAATTCGGGAATTGTTCTCTCTTCAACAGAATACAAAAATGAAATTGTAGTTGGGACTGAAAACGGATTGTACATGTATTCACCAGACAAAAAAGAGTGGCATGAAATACTACCGCAAGACGATAAATATAAATGGGCGCCTATCAATGTTTCTGCTTTAGTTGTTGATTCTGAAGACCAGCTTTGGTTTGGTGCCGAACAGGGAGTGGGAAGATTTAATGGTGAGGAATGGAAACTTTTTTCGGGAAATGAAGGATTGCCATATAACAATTTTACATGCGCAGCTGCCGGTTCGGAAGGAATTGTTTGGTTTGGGACTGAGATTGGTGCAATCAGGTTTGAAAACAACAAGTTTCATTATCGCGCAAGCTTACGATGGTTACCCAACGATTTTGTAAACGACATCGCAATTCAGAAAGACGGAACTGCCTGGATTGCAACAAACAAAGGCGTGGGTAAGATAACTCCACAACAGATAACTTTCGAAGAAAAAGCAAAATATTTTACACAGCAAACAGAGTCGAGGCATCACAGGATAGGATTTATTGCTCCCAACCAATTGAAAACTCCTTACGATATTTCTTCTTCAACCCCGGGAATTTCTGATAATGATGGAATGTACACATCGATGTACGGTGCGGCACAGGCATTTCGTTATGCTGTTACTGGTGAAAATGAGGCCAAAGAATTAGCCGTTCGTAGTTTTAATGCATGTAAATGGTTGGTTGATATTACCCACGAACCGGGTTTCCCGGCGCGTGTAATCGTTCCGGTTGACTGGCCCGAACCGCTGGCAGACCCGGAATTCAGCCATAAAATGAATTTGAATGTACAGAAACACGATCCATTTTGGAAAGATATTAATCCACGTTTTGTGAAAAGTGCTGACGGAAAATATTTATGGAAATGCGATACCAGTTCGGATGAACTTGCGGGGCACTATTTCTTTTATGGCATTTATTACGATTTGGTTGCAAAAACCGAGGCTGAAAAAAAACCTGTTCGTGAAGTTGTTGCAGCAATCACAGATCACCTTATTCGTAATGGATTTTATTTGAAAGATCACGATGGGAAAGCCACGCGGTGGGGCAATTTTTCGCCTGAATTCTGTAACTCGATCTGGGGATGGGATCAACGTGGTTTGAATTCAATGATGATGTTGTCGTTTTTGAATGTAGCGAAGCACGTTACCGGCGATGCTAAATATGATGAGGCTGCTGCAATGTTACGAAATGAGCATAATTACCATATAAATGCAATGCACGGAAAAGAGTTTTTTCCTCCCGGAAATGTTGTGCCGTGGGACAATAATCTGTGTTTGATGAGCATGTACGGATTGATGAATTATGAGGAAAATCCGGAACTTCTAATTATGTACAGAGCGTCGCTCGAAAATTCGTGGTTACATATTAGTAAACAGGAGAATGCATTTTGGAACACGATTTATGCTGCTTTGGCTACCAATTTTTCACAGTCTGTGGACGATGGTTTTTTTGCTTCAGGAAAAGTGTTTCAGGAAGCTGGCGGATTTACAAAACAAGCCACAAGTCAATTAAAAGAATTTCCTACTTTGGGTGAAGGAATTTTTGAAACCCTCAAAAGCATTCCTCTTGATTTGGTGGGTTACAAAATGGATAACACCCACCGGCTTGATGTTATTTTCGATCCAACGCCGGGTCAGAAATCAACGATGGGTTGGGGCATAAATGGATACGCTTTACCGGTTGATGAACGTGGACATGTTAGGCAAGACAGAGATGGTTTTGAATTACTTTTTCAGGAAGTTGGCGGCGGCAATGCAGAACAGGAAGGAACATTTTTTCTATTGCCTTATTATATGGCGCAATATCACAATTTGTTTGAATAGTATTGGAAAGTCTTAATTAAATATACCTTGGAATAGAAGGATGCCATTTTTATAAAAATTACAATAAAAATGGCATCCTTGATTCAGTTCATGTTTAATTAAAAAAATCGAATTTATTTTAATCTACAATTTGCCCCCTCCAAATAAGGGGAACCTTTTTACAAATTACTCAAATCACGATAATATAATTCTTTTGCTTCAATTACCATTCCCGGATTATGACATTGGATAGCAAAAAAACCTTTAACATATTCGTCGTCTTCAAAAGTCATTACCAGTTGCCCATTTATCTTAAACTCGATTTTGTTGCCAACCATTTTTATATAGTATTCAAACCATTCGCCATCTTTTGTGAGATTAGCAGAAGCTTCCCCTGTTGGCGTACCCGGTTTCCATAACCATCCTGTAAAGGCATCCTGAGTGTTACATATTTGAGCCTCGTAACCCCGTGGATAACTTTCAGGGTTGTCGGCAGGTGGGTTTGCACGAAAATAAAATCCGCTATTTGCATTTTTGCCGGTGCTGTAGATTTTAAATTTACCTTTAAACTCAAAATCAATAATTTCAGGAGAAGCATAAATATGCCCATTTTCTCCTTCACCTACGAGTACCCCATCCTTGACGATCCAAGTTGCTTTTCCTCTTACAGTCCAGTTATCTACATCCTTACCATTAAATAACGATTCCCATTTTGATTCATGATTGCAGGAACCTAACATAAGACTTAACAAAACTACAGTTGTGATCAATAAATTCTTTTTCATTGGATTTCTATTAAGTTATTAAAGAACAAAAGGTTAATATTTTAATTTTTCATTACACCATTCCAGTTTATTTCCCATTCCTGTTGGTGTATTTGGCGTTGAGCATTTCAAGGCACTTCACTTTCAAACCGCTGATATTTTTATTAAATGTAATCATGTTTCAATTTACCACCTGCTACCCAATAACATATGACACATTATTATATGCCGGATTTAGTCTTCCCAGTAACCCTAATCTTTCAATTTTACTGCAATGTTCCTTTGTCTCCGCTTGAGAGTGGGACGGGCTGGAAAGCTCTTTGACAAAATTTGGTTTTGCGTTGGCTTTGTGTGTTTTGCCAATGTGCCTGAAAGCGAAGGGACGGTGCAGCGTGGGTTCATATTATTTGTCTTTCTTGTTTTTCAGTTTTTTGGTTGTCTCAGTTATTTGTTTTATAAAATGTTTTTCCACTTCCGACAATTCATTTTGTTTGAGTTCTTTATATTTCTCATATTCTGAATGTGCTTTTTGTAAAGCTTGTTGATGACTTATATTTCCGGCATTACTCAAAACTTCTTTTTTTGTCATTTTAAGGAAACTATCCAATTGTTCAATCCAATCTTTCATATACATTGGAGTTTGGTTGAGTGCTTGTATTTCTGCAATTTCAAGGAATGCTGTTACAATCCGGTTTAAAATATTCAACTCCGATTCCGAGAGATAATTTTTTGCAATTTCCGTTTCCTGTTTAGTTGGTTTTGTTCCTTTAAAATTGCTAAGTCCAAGATTTGGAAGACTTGAATCTACTCTTTGGTAAATTACTTCGGCAGCGGTTTTTCCATGTGCTGCCCAGTGCATTTTATTCTGAACCGTTTTAAAAAACATTACCGACATTTCCAACGATGGGTCGTAGTCGATACTTGTTGAATAAATTTCTAAAACCTTGCGCCAAAAAACCTTTTCCGACGAACGAATATCTCTGATACGAGCCAACAGTTCATCGAAATAATTTCCGCCGCCCGCTTGTTTTAGCAAGTCGTCGTTCATTGTAAAACCTTTCACAATATATTCTTTTAAACGTGCTGTAGCCCATTGTCGGAATTTTGTTCCCTGATGGCTTTTTACCCGGTAACCAACAGAAATTACAACATCTAAATTGTAGAGCTTTATATTTTTAACTTGTGTTTTTCCTTTAATAGCACCATGTTGAGTGGTATGTGCAAAATTTGCACGTACCAACTTTTCTTCCAGTTCGCCTTCGTTAAAAATGTTGTTTATGTGCTTGGTAATTACCGAGCGTTCTTTCTGAAAAAGCTCGCCCATTTGAACCTGCGAAAGCCAAACCGTTTCTTCTTCCAGCCGGACATCAATTTTAGTTTGCCCGTCCTCGGTTTGGTAAAGTAGTATTTCTGAGTTTGTCATTTTGTTAATCATTTTCTGTATTCATCAACAATCTCTTTCGATTTTCGCAGCCCCAATTGTAATTCTTGCTAAACCAGAGAAACAGCTTCAATTGGTTTACCTTGTTGAATCAATAATTTAATTTTTGCCTCCAACTCTTTGCTTATATCTTCCATGATAATAATTTTCTAATTATTCTCGATTATTTTAATCTCCTCTTCCGTCAAACCATACAACTCATAAACCATTTGGTCGATTTCTTTGTCGGTCTTTTCTATTTCATATTTTATGGTTTGAGCTTCTAATTTTTTGTTCTCAAACACTTCCATCCAATCCATCTCATCCAATTTTGTGGGCATAACAATGGGTTGCAACCCATTGTTAATGCGAATTTTGTTGTTCTTTTTTATGGCATGTTGGAGTTCTTTTATAAATTCAGAGAATTCAAGTTCATGCCAATTTTCAAGTTTTCTACTTAACTTTTCAATTGTGAATTGAGAGTTTAAATATTTGATGAAAGCATTTGTTGTTGTTTGTTGCTTCTGGGTGAATGAAAGCATTTGTTCAACCAATTCAGTTAACTCTGGTGAATCGAGTTCGGGAACAGGAATTTGTCCAAAATACTTCCAAATTAACTGACAACCATTTTGAATTTGTGTACAATATTTTGTAATCAGCCACCAACCCATTTTGGAATTTAGAACTCCAAGCAGTGCTTTGTTTTCGGTTGGAATAATCCACATCGAATCGTTGCAAAACAAACTTTGTTCATCGTAAATAAAACAAGGTTTTACCTGAAATTTTTGATACATGATTTTCGGTTGTGCAAATTTTTGGTAATAATCACAAGCCCGCAATTCCCACCAATGATCACCTTTGTCTCCTCGTTTTTTTCCTCGTTCTTCAAAAGGTTTTAACCAGTTGTAAACAGAAGGATAGTTAGAAGGCAGCCAATTTTCAGCTTCGGTTTCATTTATTATTTTTTTGCTGGTACTTCCTTTCTCAAAAAGTATTAAATAACTGTTTGGAATGATTGTATTGTATTTGGTTAAATCTCTTCCTTGTAAAAATGGTTTTATTACTTCCGCTGCATTTGTTTCTTCTTTTACAATTGTTTGTTTTGTTTTTTCATCAATTAAAAAGGCTTCGGTTAATCCTGTTAAAACTCCCCGGTACGATTGGCCGCCGATAAAATCGGAGAGTGTTACAAACTTTGTTTTCAGTTTCTCCAAAAAAGCTTGTTCTTTTTGCGAAGAAATCACCCAGGTTTCACTATTAAACGAATCGGTTTCAAAAATCTCCGCAGTTTCCAAAACGTTAAATTTAAAATCCATTGAATTGGATTCTTTTAAAACTGAAATGGAAATTTCTTTTTCGGATTTTGCTTTTTGTGATGTAAAAATACAAGGATAAGTTGTTGCGCCATCAAAGATTTGAATGTCCCCAAAATCAATTAATTCAAACATTTTGTATTTTAGAAAATATTCGCGAAGTGGTTTGCCGTAACCCGCTTGCAACCATTTGTTTGGCATTATATAAGAAATCAAACCTTTTGGTTTTAATAAATCCATTCCCTTTTCAACAAAAACACAATAAATATCACCCTGACTGTGGTACGTTTCGTAATCCGCATTTTTAAGTGCGATTGAAGTTTCCTTTATTTTTTCAAGATGAACATACGGCGGATTTCCAATCACAACATCAAAACCGCCGGAGTATTCGGTTCGAAATGCGTGTTCTTTAGTGCATATAAATTTTTCTTTTATTTTTTCTATTCTTATACTTTTCGGCAGTTCGTGCTTTGTCCTGTTATTTCGAATATACTCTATTGCATTATTCAGGTAGTTATGGTCTTTTATTTTGCTTTTTCCGAATTTCTGCGTCCAGAGGGAATTATATTTTTTCTTTCCAGTACCGATACCGATATCGGTATCGGTATCGGTAACGGACAAGGGGACATATCCCCTTGTTGTGCTACTCGTAGCAGCGGGTATCGTTATTCCTTTTTCGATATTATATCGTCTGCCGCTTACAGCTTTTATTTTCCCTACTATTTTCGTCAGTTCATTTTTTTCGCACACCAGTAGCAGGTGCAGGTGGTCGCCACAGATATTATATTCTACTACATTCAGCTTATCATCTTTTATTATTTCTGCAATAATTTCGGTTATCACAACTTCATCATTTTCAGATAGCCAGTTTGCATCATCCGTTTTAATATGATAATCGAACATCCGTTGCGAATATCTCGAATTATGTATTGCTGTTGTAATATGCCAGGCTTTTTTCTTCTTTTCTTTGAATATTTCAGGAAACTCATTTTGCCAGTTAAAGGCTTTTTCTCCGGCAATTTCGGGGTCGTCAATTAGCGAGTTTCCACATTTTATATTGTTGCTGAGTGTGTTTAGTTTTCGTCCTTTTTGCGCAGTTCGCAACCAAAGCGAGAGTTTTGCAATTTCAACCGATTCTTCGTTCAGGTCAACACCGTAAATATTTTTTTCAAGAATGTCGTTTGTTATGTCGGGAAACAAAATTGCCCCGCCCAAAAGCTGTCCGCGCAATTCATCAATTTTGTGGTGTTCGTTTATCAGAAATTCCAGTGCTTGGTTTAAAAACGCCCCCGAACCGCAAGCCGGGTCGAGAATGGTTAAACTCAACAACCAATTTCGGTAATCATCCAGTTTTTTGTCGAGCGATTTTACCAATTCCTTTTTTCGGTTTTTTCTGCCTTTTGCATATTCTTCGTCAATAATTTCGAGTTCAGCTCGTTTTTTTCCGCAGAGTTTTCCAACCGTATTTTCAACTATGTATTTGGTAATGTATTTTGGGGTATAAAAAATGCCGTCACGCTTCCGAACGGAAACATGTTTCCTTTCGGAAGACAACCGGGCATGCCCCGTTGCTTTTGCGGCTATTGCCGCAATTTCCCCCAGCGAATGTTCAAAAATATGCCCGAGGATATTTACATCCACATCGGTTTCAAAATCATAATTACTCAGCCGCAAAGTATGTTCATGCAAGATATCATCGTCAATTGATATGTTATCCAGAATTTCATCAGGTTTGAAAAGTCCGCCATTATAAGCGTAAATGTCGTATTTCTTCCCTTTAAAACCGGTGTTCATGTAACCGAAATACTTTTTAAAACGAGTGTATAACGGGAAATATTCGTCGAGGTCTTCTTTTAAAGTTGTCCACTGTTTAACAATTTCGCTAATTGAATTTGGTGGAAGTAAAAGTCTGTCCTCAGCAAAAAAGATAAATAAAAAACGGTCGAGCAGCTTTTGCGTTTTTTTGAAAAGTAAAAGTTTATCGGTTTCGAGATTATTTTTTACAAGATTATTGTAAATCGCCTCACGGAATTTTGAATAATCAGAATACAATTTTTTGGTAATATTTTCTTCCTGTAAAACCGATGACTCCTTAATTTTTAAAGGTAAGTCGTTTAACAAATTGTCTTTTGCCAAACAAAGCCACATTAACGAAAACTGTTCTTTTGATAGATTGAACAAATCAAAATCAACGTGGTCAACCGCATTTTGAATGTAAAACCGGAGTTTCTCAAAATTCGAAGTAATTACATATTTGCATTTCGGATGATGGTTTTTATATCCGAATGCCTGAGTTTCAATTTTATCTAAATCGGTGGTGTCCGTTCCTTTTAATTCAATCACGGCAGTTGCATCTTCACCTTTTAAAATTGCACCGTCAGCTTTTTTACTGTTTGTGATATTTTTTAATTCGGTGGTCAGGTTAAAATTGGCGTGCGGATTTAAAGTGTATCCCAAAATCGAAACAAACAATTCCCGTAAAAATCCTTCCTGAAATTGTTCCTCTTTTGAATTACGTATGTTTTCCTGAATTTCAGAATTACCAAAATAGTTTTGAAAATCAGCGTATTTTTTGTCGATTAAAGTCGAATCAAGGTCGTTTAAATATTTCTTTTCAACTGATTTTTGAAACAGGCTCATATTTTGGTTTTCTCCGAGGTTTTTAAATTAATTCACTAAAATACTATTTTCTTTTAGCACAATTCTATCAATCAGCACAAAAGTGTGCGGCGACAAAAAAGCATCCCGAAATTCTCCGGGACAAGTTGTGTTTGACAGCGAAAAGACGGTTGCAGAGAAGGGCTGGAAAACTTATGCTTTGTGCGTTAGCATTTTAGTATTTTATCTTTTTAATATTGCAGTAATTTTATCGTTTTTGGGTTCTCTTTTAAGCTGGCATACAATTGTTATTTATGTTATCCTATTTCCAATGTACATGTCTTTTCTGGTAAAAATTGACAACTAACAATTACCTAATTACAAACCTGTCTGGCAATTGACTGATAAATCATAATAATCAATATCAAACTTTATATTTAATCCCCTTTCGTAGATTCATGTTACAAATACAGCTCATTAATTTAAAGATGCATAAAATAATTTTACTGGTGTTTGGAATTTTAATTTTTCTCTTGTTCTCCTTTTTATTTTATGTTGTATCTTTTTAATATACTGAATATCAAACAAGTCAAAAATTTTTCCATTTACTTCCTACCAATCGCCCCGGCAAAACTTAGCGCAACAAGCCGGTAAATAATATGGGCAAACTTGGTGTAGGGCAAATAAATAATTACAAACCACACACAAACCAGGTGGAAAAAATAGAAATGATAGGCCAAATCCCAATTCTCAAATCGCGCGAACTGAACTACCACACCGGAGATGGTTAACAAAAGCATTGAAATCAGCAACAGCCAGTCAGAATAATTACTGTTTCCTGCCACTTTTTTGTTAAACAAACGGCCAATTATAAAAATGCTTAAACCAACCATTAGCATCACCGATGCAATATTGCCGACAATTTTAAACGGATTTGTAATACTCAGCGGATAGTTATGTGTAACTGCTGCAATAATTGCATATACGGTAACAAGCAACAACAATAAAAATCCATAAAATATCAGGAAATGTGCAACCCGCTTTGATTTATTTGTTGTGCAACTCCCAAATTTTGTATGAAATAAAACCTCTTTTTTAAGCTGAAAAAGACTTGTGACAAAATTCATTTTGGGTTTAACATCCGGAAACTTCGATTTAAGATCATTCCTGAATTTAACGACACCCACAGAAGCCATCGCATATACCAGAACAGTAATCAGCGTAAAAGAGCTGTTCAACCATGCATGTGGAAAAAACTTTGAATAATTCACCGGACCTTCGGGAATGGTGAGTGTACCGGCCATAAAAACAATGCCAGCAATTATAACCACAGGAATAATAATCGCTACTGGAAGCCAAATTGGATTGCTTACGATTTTCCCTAAAAAAGCCGGACGGGCATTGTGTTTATAAACCATTTGTCTTAATGAGGACAACACATCTGCCGGATTTACCCCTCGCGGGCACCAGGTACTGCAATCGCCACACTGATGACATAACCAAATATCGGTATTTGCAATCAGCTTGTCTTTTAATCCCCATGCTGCCCAAATCATTTCTTTGCGGGGAAAAGGCTTGTCGGCAGGAGCAAGGGCGCATACCGCCGAGCACGTACCACATTGAATACATTCGTTTAAAGAAGATCCACTGTTTCTTTTAAGCTCTTTTTTAAAATCGATATCTGGAGAAATGTTCTTCATGCGGTTTTTATATTTGCTACATATCCTTAAAAGGATTTGGTCCTATATCCTCAATGATTTCAACATAATTGTTTATTAACTCTGGGATTTTATGATAATCGGTAATTTCAACAAATTCGGTTGAAATACGTTCAGGTTCAAGCATCATACTTTGTAATGTTTCCTGGAAATTTTCACTACGGGTTTGAGTTAATTCACTACCGTGGATAAAATGGCATTGATAATCATCGCCGGGTTTACAACCAATTTGTAATATGCCATCGTATCCGCACGATAAGGCGTCGGATATCCATACTTTGTTAATTGAGCCAAGACAGCGTACCGGAATAACTCTTACGTATGAACTGTATTTCAATCTTTTTATACCAGCCATATCCATGGCCGGATAAGCATCATTTTCGCAAACAAAAACCAAAATCCTTGGTTTCTCCTCAAATTCATCAGGAATTTCTACGGCTTTAATCATCGCAGAAATACTATTGATGGAATAATCTGAAAAGCTGATTATCCTCTCAGGACAGGAACCCAGACAGATTCCACAACGTCGGCAACGACTTGTATTAGGAAGCGGTGTTCCCTTTTCTGTTTCATCGTAAGCCCCAAAAGGACACTCTTCGGTACAGCGCTTGCAATCGGCACATCTGTCCATAAACAATTCAGGAAAGCTTTTGTCGCCGGAACGGGGGTGAACTGCCTCACCTCTTTTTGTAGCTTCAATGCATTGAATGGCTTTGAACATTGCTCCCGAAGCATCTTCCAGGCACGCACTAATATCCATTGGAGACCGGACACTACCTGCGGCATAAATACCGGTTCGGCGGGTTTCGTAGGGGAAACAGATAAAATGAGAATCGGAGAAATTGTATTTCAATTCAGGTAAGCCTTTTCCCTGACGATAGTTTAGGTTTAAATCTTCGGTACTGGCAGGAATCATTCCGGTAGCCAAAATTACCAAATCCACCGACAAAGAAATATCTTCTCCCAACAGGGTTTCTTTCACCTTAATTTCAATATTCTCTTCCTGAACAAACACTTCATCAATCTCTCCTTTGGTAAAAAAAACCTGATCGTCTTTTTGAACTTCCTTATAAAACTCTTCACCTAATCCCAGAGTCCTGATATCTTTATAAACAACAAATACCGAAGAATCTGGACTCAGATCGCGGATGTATTTTGTTTGTTTTAACGATGTGCTGCAACAGTATGATGAGCAATAAGGTAAATGATCTTTATCCCTTGATCCGGCACATTGAATAAATAAAATATTTTTGGGTAGTTTAAGATCGGGGTTCTCTTTTACCTTTTTCTCAAACTCAACTATGGTAATTACATTCTTCGATTTTCCATAACCCAGATGTGTTAAATTATTTGGATTATAAGGCTTCCAACCCATTGCAGCTACTACAGCTCCGACTCTCAATTCTTGTACACTTCCATTTTGAAGCTTCACATCAAATGCTCCGGGTTCCCCGTTTATCTCTTGAATAGCGGTAGAAGTATAAACCTCAATATTGTTGTATTTTTTAATTTCATCCAGCATATTTCCCAACACCGGTTCTGTCAGTTTATTAAAAGGTGCTTCTGAAGGATATTGCTTGTACATATCTTTCTGCTTGCCTCCCAGAGTGTTTTCTTTTTCTACAAGGTGAACAGTATAACCTGCCTTTGCACCTTCAATTGCCGCCGACATGCCACTTACGCCTCCACCGGCAACAAGAATCTGAGAGCTAATATTTTCGGCAATATAAGGAGTGGGTATTTTTATGGTTTTCACTTTTGCAAGGCCCATTCGAAGATAATCATCGGCAGCCATCTGGGTATCTTCATCGTTTGGCTCGAAACACCACGCAAGCTGTTCCCTCAGATTTACCCTTTCAAGAAGTATATTTTCATTAAAATCGAAAACATTTGTTTTTACCCTTGGAGAACAAGCTGCAATAAGCACCGCATCAAGTTTGTTTTCTGCAATATTGTTAAGAATTAAATCATAACCTTCGGGAGAGCATAAAGCAGGATGAATAACTGCATTGGCCACTTTGTATTCATCGGTGGCAACATTGCGGGTAAGTTCTGCATTAATGCAATTCCCGATTTCACATCCTGAGCAAATAAATACGCCTGTTTTAGTTTCCAAAATTGAAATGTTTTTATGTACTAATTGAATTATAAAATTTGCATTGGATTTTTAATTATTGAATAGCTTTTAAAGCTGCCGCCGTTGCATCTTTTACCGATGATGAAACATCCATTGGTTTTTTACTGCACGATACAGCAACTAAACCCTTCTCTTGACCATTGGCTAAAAACCCCCATGAATTCGTATTAATATCAAGTGGAAGGTTGTGCGGCTCAATTCCTGTAGCAAGTACTACCATATCCGTTTCGTGTTTCAACTTAATTCCATTTTGAATATCTTCAGCTTCAACAACCAGTTTATTATTTTCGTGATTCAGTTCAACTTTACCCACTTTGCCTTTTATCAGTTCAATATTCTTCTCCTGCTTCACTTTATTCAGGAAGTCTTCATTCCGACCGGAAACCCTTAAATCGATATAAAATATTTTGACTTTACAATCGGGTAATTTCTCCCGGATAGTTAAAGCATGTTTTAATGACGCAGAGCAACAAACCGCAGAACAATATGGCAGATGGTTTTCATCTCTCGAACCCGCACATTGTACAAAAACAACTTCGCCTGGTACGCTTTGGTCCGATGGTTTTAACAATTTGCCCTCGGTAGGTCCATTCGGGGCCAAAAGCCTTTCGAATTCAACGTTTGTTAAAATATTTTCGGAAGATAAATAGTTAAGGTTGTCTAATTTTGAAGCATCATAATTATGCCATCCTGTGGCAAAAATAACAGACTGCACATCCAACACATTTTCTTTTTCCTCAACCGAAAAATCAATGGCATTGTAAGTACATACTTCAACACACTTGTTGCAGCTTTCTTTTTTACAATATTCATTATCGATGGTAAACTTCATCGGAAAAGCCATCTCATGTGGTAAATAAATAGCTTTTGTTTTTGAAAGATTGTAATTGAACTCATCCATTCTTTCAACCGGACATACGCTAACACAGTCGCCACAAACCGTACAATTATTTTTTACATACTGAGCCGAAGTTTTTATTCGAACAGAAAAATTACCTTTTTCTCCGGAAATTCCTTCTACTGTTGAAGAAGTATAATATTTAATGCGAGGATTTTGTCGAATCCTCCTGAAATTAATTTCGAGACCGCATGAAGGTGGGCACAGTTTGGGAAAGTAACTATTCATCTTAATTACATTGCCGCCCAGATATGCTTGCTTTTCAATTAAAATAACCTCCCTTCCTGCTTCAGCAAGTTCTACAGCAGCCGTAACACCGCTAATTCCACCTCCGACAACTAAGATTGGTTTATTTGAATCGGTTTTTCCCATTGGGTTTTGTATTGGTTCAGTAAAAGATGTAGATAAAAAGTTATTTACTCACACTTACTTCAAATCTTCAATCTCTCTTTTCAACATCTCCCATTCGCCTGTTTCGGGCTCCCATTTACAATTGGTAAAACATTCCCATTCTGCTTTCATTTCAGGATGATCGGTGCGGAAATAATAACCCGGCCAACGTGTTTCTTCTCTGAATAGTACAGTTCTTAGGTGCGATTCTGCCTGCCACATACGATGAACATTTTCCCAACAACGCATGAGTTCATTTAAATCGGAAGCAGCCAATTTTTCAGCATCTTCTTTCATAAACTGTAAAAATTCGAGCCCTTTTTCCAACAATGCCTTCGATGTTTTAAATCCAACCGAGGCACCCCCGGCATACTCATCCATAATTTTCTGAAGGCGGAACATAAACATTTTAGGTTTGATGAAATTTGGATTCACATCCACATCATTTGCATAATCTTTATGTTGCTCGAAAGTAAGAAGCGGTTGCAGAATATTTTTTTTCAATTCTTCAATCCGTTCATCGTCAAATGGTTTGATTTCCTCATTGTCAACACAAAATGCCAGTGCTGCTTTGGCTGCAATTCGTCCTTCGGTAAACGATCCGGATGAAAACTTATGAGAGGATGCACCGCTGGCATCACCTGCTGCAAACAAACCTTTTACAGTCGTCATATTTGCATAGCCCCAAAATTTACTATCGGGAGCCAGATCTTTGGGTCCGCTAATCCATGCACCCGATGCACCTGAATGTGAGCTTATAAAATAAGGTTCGCAAGCTGCAATTTCAGAGGGTGTTTCTTCGGGCATTATATTGTGAGACGCCCAATTTAAAGCCTGGCTAACGGTCATGTCAAGAAAATCCTCCCAGGCCTCCGATTCAAGTTCTTTCATTTTGCGTTTGGCCTGTTTTGCATCAGGGATATTTGTTACCAGTTCTTTAATAGCTTCATCGGTTTTCATATAAATTGGGCCATTCCCTTCTTCCACTTCCAACATCATCAGGTAGTTTCTGAGATTGGCAGGAGTTGGTTTTGCCGTGCCGTATGGTGCCCATTTTTCAAGTTCCCCCGCTCGGGTTTCCATATAATTTTCACCTTTGGCATTGGTTGCTTTCGATTTAAACAAAAGAAACCATGCACCAACAGGACCATAAGAATCTTTAAAACGTACCGGAACAAAACGAACTTCCTGACAGGTCATTTCTGCTCCTGCTTTTAACGTAAAATAGGCACTGGCACCAGAATTAAACGGAGGGTACCATGATCTGCCCAAACCTTCGCCCACCGAGCGTGGACGGAAAACATGAACAGCTCCGCCCATTACATCCAAAACAGACTTTGCTTTAAAAATATAAAACTTGTTTTCGCGCACACTAAAACCCGCAGCACCCACACAACGATCTCCATCCATAATTGGTTCAGTGATAAAAACACGTTCAATGTATTGCCCGTTATCACCCAATTCTTTTAAAGCATTTTTAGCAGCTTCAGAAACAATATTTTTATAAGATTCGCCATGGATCATTATTTGCCATCGGCCTTCATTCACATAATTTCCATCGTCATCTTTCCAAATAGGGAGTCCCCATTTCTCGAAAAGATGAACCGAAGAATCGACATGACGGGCAATATTAGCCACAAGGTCATCACGGGCGATCCCCATCAAATCATTCTTCACATATTTTACATAGTCTTCAATCGTATTTTTCCCGTTCTTTAATCCCAAATATAAATTTATGGCTGAAAGTCCCATGGCAACAGCTCCGCTGCGCTCCATCGAAGCTTTGTCAACAACGGTAACTTTTTTATTGTGCTTTTTTGCCCAATGAGAAGCTTCAAAAGCAGCACCACAAGCGGCCATACCACCACCTAATATTAATAAGTCGGTTTCTATAATTACGGTTTCGAAATTGTCGATGTCCATTTTATTGGTTTTAGTTTACAGAAGGTTGATTTTGAATTTTTAATCAAAACAGTTTCTGCTTATTAGAAATGAAATATCTATTTTTTGTAAAGGTCTGTGCCTATCGATTCAGGTTCAGTTCTCAAAAGAGAATCGTTTAAGTCTTCTGTTCCTGTGGAAAATCCTGCATCTGGTTCAATACTTCCTTCTGGTGTAGTGCGGATTGGAAATTTAAACCGTTTTATTTTTTTATTTCTGAATTGAACCGACCACATAATGGAATCGGTGCTTCGCATGGGTTGCACTTTTGCTCCCAAAGGCATAAAGTCGGCATAACCTCTTACTTCGATTGCTTGCGTTGGACAAATCTTCACACAACTGTAACATTCCCAACACATATCAACAGCACGGTTATATGCTTTATTGGATTCTTTATCCAGTACCATCAGGTCGTTCGGACAAATATACTGACAGGCAGTTCGATCCTGAGCCTTACAGCCATCGCACTTTTCATTGATTACAAAACTTGGCATAGTCTATGGTTTTTTAGTGAAAAGCAAATATAATAAATATTCAACAGGCATTATCAATGTTCATAATTTACGTATGATGTGCCATCCTGAAGTAATATCCTCACACATAAACTGACCAAAAAAATGAAAATAAATTCTCTATCAAATCAAATATCATTGATTATTTACATGAAATGTTTTTAGGCCGGACAAGGAAAATTGCCAGATCAGAAATTAAAAGAAGAGTTCGTCTTTAGCCTGAATTATTCATGAGTTTTTCGTTATGAGAATTCAAAATGTACAGAATTAAGGGAAGCACAGAGTTGAGCCTCGCAAAAATAGCCTTAGCTATTTTGAAAAGCGAGAATCGAGCATTCTCTTTATTCAAAGCAGTTTGAGTTAGGAATAGATAAATTTATGAATAGTTTAGGTTAGGAAGGAATTTTTATTTTATTCAAAAGAGTGTAATCCACATTCTTTATTAGAGCTACGCTCCCACCACCAGCGACCAGCACGGATATCTTCGCCCTGGCGAATTGCCCGTGTACATGGCTCACAACCAATGCTCACAAAACCTTTGTCGTGCAACACATTGTACGGAACGTGGTTTTCTTTTATATATTCGATGGTCCGCTCAATGCTCCAGCCCATTAAGGGGTTGAACTTTACAATCTCGTTTACGGGATCCCATTCAAATTCCTGCATTTCGCTGCGGTTGTCCGATTGAGATGAACGAATTCCGGTTATCCAGATTTCGTTACCTGACAAAGCACGTTTTAACGGTATCACTTTTCTTATAAAACAACACTCCTTTCTGTTTTCCACCGACTCGTAAAAACTAAACGGGCCCTTTTCATCTAAAAGTTTTTCAACCTCATTGGTAGGTGGAAAGTAAACTTTTATTGGCTTTTTGTATTTTTCAAGAGTGCTTCTGAATACCTTATATGTTTCAGGGAAAAGACGGCCTGTGTCTAATGTAACAACCTTTGCATCTAAATTATTTTTGAAAATTATATCAGAAATTACTTGATCCTCATAACCAAAACTAGTTGTAAAAATCACCTTGCCAGCATGGTTTTCAACCAGAACCTGTATTTTTTCAACAATTGTTCTTTCTGAAAATTGGGTGTTATATTTTTCTGTAAGTTGTTTTCCCTGCATAAATTAAAAATTAGCCACCAGCATTTGTTACCATTTTAACAACATGCCGGATATCTTAAAAAATTAAATTCTTTACAAATTATTAGATGATAATTACTTGTTATTGGAAACCGAGAATGCGACAGAATGTTTAAATTATTCAACATACAAAACCAGCCCCTTCAAATATTCGCTTTCCGGGTGGTATATATTTATCGGATGGTCAGTTGGTTGAGAAAGTTGGTGTAATATTCGAACATTCCTTCCTGAAATGGCAGCAGCAGAAAACACAGCCTCACGAAAACGATCTTTCGAAACCACTTGCGAACACGAAAATGTAAACAAAATCCCGCCTGGCCGAATCTGTTCAAAAGCTCGCGTATTTATTCGTTTATAACCTTTTAATGCTTGCGGAAGGGTATTCCGGTGTTTTGCAAAAGCGGGCGGATCGAGAATTATTAAATCGTATTTATCCTGAATCTCTTTTAAATATTCAAAACCATCGGCTGAAAATGCCTGATGACGAGGATTGTTTGGGAAATTAAGCTCTACATTTTCATTGGTTAAATCGATTGCTTTTGCTGATGAATCTACCGAATGGACCAAATTCGCCCCACCTTTCATAGCATAAAACGAAAATCCACCGGTGTAACAAAACATATTTAATACATCGCGGTTTTGAGAATATTTTTGTACCAGTAAGCGGTTTTCGCGCTGGTCGATAAAAAAGCCAGTTTTTTGGCCCAATTTCCAATCAACTTTAAATTTTAAGCCATGTTCCAAAACTTCATTCTCATTATTTCCCCCAAAAAGATATGCGTCTTCGGATTGAATTTCAGCTTTAAAAGGAAGCGTTTTTGCACTTTTATTATAAACAGCTTTCAATTTTTCGCCTAACACCTCTTTAAGTATATTAACTATAACCTCCCGAATTAAATACATTCCGATCGAATGCATCTGCAATACAACAGTCCCGTTGTAAAAATCAGCAATTAAACCCGGCATTCCGTCTCCTTCGGCGTGAATCAAACGAAAAACATTGGTTTCTTCATTATCTGCAAAACCAAATAACTTTCTGTAATTCCAGGCATTTTCAATCTTTTTCTTCCAAAAATCATAATCAGGGACCACCTCAATAAACGAAATAATCCGGACTGCAATGGCTCCAATCTGATAATGCCCCAATCCTAAGAATTCATCTTTATTTGAATAAACCGAAACTAAATCGCCTTCAATAAGATTCCCATAGATTTTTTTAATTGCACCTGAAAATACCCAGGGATGAAACCGTTTTAACGACTGGTCTTTCCCTGATTTAAGGACAATTTTGGTATAATTTTCCGTCATCGGTTTAATTATTTGAGAAATTTTCGAAAATTTCCAATGCCGTCCATGCATCGGTGGCAGCATAAATTTGCTGCGCTTCGGTAAGTGAATCTGCTTCCCAATTCGAGAGCTGCTGCGATTTTGAAATACGAAAACCCAAAACAATGGCCGTTAATTTTTTTAAACTGAAGTTTTGGATTCCAAGCTCTTTAGCATGGTCTTGCAATTCGATAAAACCCTGCGCTTTAAAGTTCTTAAATTTTTTTAAGCCCTTAATATCGTCACGGATTGCAACCCCTGGTTTTATAATTTCCGGATTTGCAAATATATCACGTATTTCAGCAGGTAAACCTATTTTATTTAATCGAAATAAAAACGCTTGTTTTGAAGTTGAAAGCTGTAAAAGGGCAACATTATAAATAACTCCTTTTTTAAAAGCAGGACGCGTTTCGGTATCAAACCCAATTACCGCTTGTTTGCTAAGGATTCCTGCAGCATATTTTACCTTTTCCAGGGTATCAACCAAAACAATCTCACCTTTAAACCATTTTAATGGCAAATCGGTCAATTCTTCTTTTGTTATACTTTCTTTAAACATCTTTTGTATCTTCATCTGTTTCCGATCCCCAGAAGTTATCGAGCCATTTTGGACTTCCGGTTCCCGGTTGAATATCGTTTTCTTTTTCGTTTTCAGTAAAATCAACATCGCTATACACCAGCATATGAATTGCCCTAAAAACATTTACCAAACTTTGTCCCCAAAAATCTTCGAAATGTAATTTGCAATCAAACAACGAATCATTCATAACATCCTCGTTACCAATACTGTAAGCCGTCAATAAATCTTTTAAATCCTGATAAATATCTACCAGGTTTTCCGAAATACTTGCGGTAAGCGTTTCATTTCCAAACTGGATACCGGGGTCAAAAACTTCGTAATAACTGTCGTGTTCTTTTAATACCTGCGCCCATTTTTGGTGTAAAACATTGTAGTCCAATTCACTAATATACTTTTCAAGCTCATCGTCAAGCACCTTTTCGTTTTTTGGCAACAACGATGCTTTTAAATAGAGTAATGGCAATATTTTTTGCAATTTTTGAAGGTTTTCTTCGACACTAAAATTACTTACTTTTTCAATTGTAACGCAGTATTCATTTGCCACGGTAACAAACTCTACAACGTTTTTCGAATAAACTAATTTATTTAAAATATCTTCACTCATTTCAACAAGCAATAAAAAACGGTGTAAAAGTAAAAAAGATTTTTAAAACTAATATGACAATTATTAATGCTGACTGGCTGGCAGAATGAGATTTAAAACTACGACTAAAACTGAAATCTGAGACTGCGACTAAAACTGCAACTGTTTAAATTATTCACCGGGTGAACCAAAAGTCAACCGGTGAAAACAAACTGAGACTGAGACTGAGACTGAATACTGCGACTGAATACTGCGACTGAATACTGCGACTGAATACTGCGACTGAATACTGCGAC
>JABGRN010000002.1:109222-176596 GCA_018648265.1 Prolixibacteraceae bacterium
ACTGCGACTGAATACTGCGACTGAATACTGCGACTGAATACTGCGACTGAATACTATAACCTTCTTCACCCCTCTCCCATCCATTCCAGTTTATTATCAATTCGGTAAACTATTTTCTTATTATCGAGCAACCACTTTACAACCTGTCTCATTTTCTCCTGATTACCTTTTAATTTAAACAATAATTGTTCGTATGTACAAGGTGTATCTAAGATTTTCTTTACCAAATTACTAATTCTATCAAACTCAAAAGTGCTGATTTCCAACTTTTCCATCGAAGTACAAACATCGCATTGCCCACATCGGTTTGAACCGGTTTCGCCAAAATATTTCAATAAAATCTGGCTACGGCAAGTAGTAGAATTTGTGGCATAGTTAATAACCGAATTAATCCGGTTTAAAAATTCCAGCTTTCGAGTGTCATAATTTTCTTTTGAAATTTTTAACCGCTCGATTTTGATCCTCTCTTTATTAAAATAAATAAATGGTTTCTGGTTTCGTGGCACATAATCAATAATTTTAGACTTTCGCAAATGTTTTAAAAAGTTATAAACCTGGTCTGATTCCAACGATGCCCTTTTTGCCAACAGTTCTTCGTCGATATAAACGTACCCTGTAAAAAGTCCGGTGTAAGAGCGCAAAATCAATTTTATAAAACTATCGAGATTTGAATTTGCCACCTGAAATTTGTACAAATCATCGCGCGAAACAGTGAAATAAATACGCGACGGACTATCGACTTCTGCTGTATATTCAAGATAACCTTCGCGCTGTAAAATTTTTAGGCTATTGTAAACCATTGCCTGTTGAAACTTAAATGCCTGCGAAAAATTTTGCAAATTAAACTCAAAAATCTGCGATTTACCAAAGCCTTCAGCAATTTGTAAATGGTTACAAAGCGCCTGGTAAATTCTTTTAATTGAAGGGATTTCAGGAAAAGTAACAACAACATGTTTTTTAAGTTTTGTTTTATCGGTGTTATTAAACAATAAAACGGCAGCAGCTTTTTTTCCGTCACGGCCAGCCCGGCCAGCCTCCTGGAAATATGCTTCCAGCGAATCTGGCGAATCAACATGAATAACAAACCTTACATCGGGTTTATCAATTCCCATCCCAAAAGCATTTGTAGCAACAATAATACGTGTTTTTCCAGTTTGCCACTGGTCTTGTTTTTTATTTCGAACACGGCTGCTCAAACCTGCATGGTAAAAATCGGCTGATATTTTATTTGTCCTCAATTCGTCAGATATTTCCCGGGTTCCCCTTCTGCTCCGCACATAAATAATCCCCGATCCTGAAACCTTTTTTAATGCTTGCAACAAGTACCCTAATTTATTTTCAACATGCCTGACCAGATATTTTAGGTTTTCCCTTTGAAACGACACTTTCAGGATATTCTTTTCTTTAAATGCAAGTTTTTCCTGAATATCATCGGCTACTTTTAATGTTGCTGTTGCTGTTAATGCCAGGAATTTGGCATCGGGCAAAATCTCTTTTATTTGAATAATATTTATATAACTGGGCCTGAAATCGTAGCCCCATTGCGAAATACAGTGAGCTTCGTCAATCGTTACAAGATTTACGTCCATTTGTGCCAACCGTTCTTTAAACCTTTCCGAATTTAAGCGTTCGGGAGAAATGTAAAGAAATTTATAATCGCCCCAAACTGCATTATCGAGTGTTATTTTTATTTCAAACGATGACATTCCACTATGAATAGCCAGCGCTTTAATTCCCCTTTTATTCAAATTCTCAACCTGATCCCTCATCAGGGCAATTAAAGGGGTAATTACAATGCAAATTCCTTTTTGAGAAAGCGAATATACCTGGAATGTAATAGATTTTCCACCTCCCGTCGGCATCAAGCCCAGAGTATCCTTTCCACTGGCAACCGATTGTATAATTTCAAGCTGCAAGGGCCGAAAATCTGAAAATCCCCAATGCCGGGTTAATATTTGCTTGAAATTTTCCATTAATACAAATTAAGAAATCATTTTAAAGTTTAACAATTTTTATTGCCCTAATCGTTGTCAGCACTAAAAATATCAATAGGGATATGCTATTTTTTTGTAGTTTTGCGCATTAATAAAAATATTAAAAAAGTATCATATGTCGTTTATTTCTGAAAAAGTAGTTTTTGAAGGTTTAACTTTCGATGATGTCCTTTTAATTCCTTCATATTCAGAAGTTTTGCCACGCGAAGTAAATCTTGCTTCCAAATTCTCTCGCTCGATTACTTTAAATACCCCGATTGTTTCTGCAGCAATGGATACGGTTACCGAATATAAAATGGCAATTGCAATTGCACGGGAAGGTGGAATTGGTGTTATTCATAAAAACATGGGGATTGAAGAACAAGCCCATCAGGTAACAACAGTTAAACGGGCGGAAAACGGAATGATTTACGATCCGATTACAATTACCCGTGAAAAAAAGGTAGCCGATGCTTTGAAATTAATGTCGAAATACAAAATTGGTGGAATCCCCGTTGTTGATGATGCAGGGTATTTAGTGGGAATTGTAACTAACCGGGATTTGCGTTTCGAGAGAAATATGAATCGCCCGATTGAACAGGTTATGACTAAAGATAATTTGGTTTCAACCAAAGAATCGACCGACCTTGAAAGTGCAGCGGATATTCTTCAGAAATACAAAATCGAAAAATTACCTGTTCTTGATCAAAATAACAAATTAATTGGCCTGGTTACCTATAAAGATATTACAAAAGCGAAAGATAAACCGCTGGCCTGCAAAGATGAAAAGGGCCGTTTACGGGTTGCAGCAGGAATTGGGATTGCCGCAGATACAATGGATCGGGTTGACGAACTGGTTAAAGCCCAGGTTGATGCACTGGTCATCGATACGGCTCATGGCCATTCGAAAGGTGTGCTTGAGCTATTAAAACAAATAAAAACAAAATACCCTGAAAAAGATATTGTTGTTGGGAACATTGGAACTGCGGAAGCTGCCACTGCTTTGGTAGGGGCAGGTGCCGATGCCGTAAAAGTTGGGATCGGCCCGGGCTCCATTTGCACTACCCGCGTAATTGCCGGTGTTGGAATTCCTCAACTTTCGGCGGTTTACAGTGTTTCAGAAGCAATTAAAGGGTCGGGGGTGCCGGTAATTGCCGATGGTGGGATACGTTATTCTGGCGATATTGTTAAAGGAATTGCAGCCGGGGCATATTCAATAATGGCAGGCGGTTTGTTTGCCGGTGTGGAAGAATCACCAGGCGAAACAATTCTTTATCAGGGTAGAAAATTTAAATCTTACCGCGGGATGGGATCTATCGAAGCAATGCAAAAAGGTTCGAAAGATCGTTATTTCCAGGATATGGAAGAAGATATTAAAAAACTTGTGCCAGAAGGGATAGCAGCCAGGGTTCCTTACAAAGGAACACTTGAAGAGGTGCTGTACCAGTTAATTGGTGGTTTGCGTGCCGGAATGGGATACTGTGGAGCAGGTAACATTGAGATGTTGCAAAAAGCAAAATTTACCAGAATTTCATCGGCAGGTGTCCAGGAAAGTCATCCTCACGATGTTAGTATTACCCGTGAAGCACCCAATTACAGCATTCGTCAATAAAAAATTAAACAATACCGTAACCATTATTAACTGACAAAACTATTATTTTGAGTAGTAATTTTTAAAAAAAAACTATTCAGGTTAAAATGTTGATATAAATAAATATAAAAAATACGATGAATCGAATTATCCTTTTAATAGTCGTTTTATTAAATTCAATTTTAAACGTTTCGGCCCAGGAAAATGAAACGCTGCTTTCAATTAGAAAAACTAAAGTTGACAGAGCTGAATTTGAACGCATTTACAAAAAAAACAACCAGAACCTTTTTAACGAATCAGACAGGAAATCGCCAAAAGAGTACCTTGAACTTTTTATAAATTTTAAACTTAAAGTAATAGAAGCCGAGAGTTTAAAAATGGACAGAGATACTGTTTTTATAAATGAATTGGCAGGCTATCGAAAAGAATTGGCTGTTCCTTATTTAACCAATATCAAGTTCAACGAAGAAATGGTACACGAAGTGTACGACAGGATGTTGAAAGAGGTAAACGCAAGTCACATTCTTTTTAAGCTCGATAAAAGTGCCGGAATCGAAGAGGAACAAGCAGTATTGGAAAAAACAATAAAGATCAGGGAAGAATTGCTTGCAGGGAAAGATTTCAACGAAGCGGCAAAAGAATATTCAGACGATCCGTCGGCAAAATCGAATGGTGGAAGCCTGGGGTATTTTACAGCTTTTCAAATGGTTTTCCCCTTCGAAGAAGCTGCATTTAACACAGCGGTTAATGAAATATCTGAGCCGATCAGAAGTTCATTCGGGTACCATTTAATTAAAGTACACGACATTCGAAAAAACCGCGGAGAAATAAAAGTAGCCCATATTATGAAAATGTTCCCGCAAGGAATAACCGCCCCTGGAAAAGCAAAACTAAAAACTGAAATCGATTCAATTTATTCAGCACTGGAAAATGGTGCCGATTTTACAGAAATGGTAAAACAATTCTCCGACGACAAACGTTCGAGCGAGCAAGATGGCGAAATGCCATGGTTTTCGTCAAGCAGGATGGTTCCTGAATTTGCCGGGCCGGCATTCAACATAAAAAATAAAGGAGATTTTACAAAACCTGTGGAAACCCAATTTGGTTACCACATCATAAAAAAACTCGACGAGCGGCAAGTGGCATCTTTTGAAGATTCGAAAGCTGAAATTGAAAACAAAATCAAAAAAGATCCGGCAAGGAGTACTTATAGCAAACAAGCCTTCATCGATAATTTAAAATCGGAATACAATTTTGTTGAAAATGTGAAAAATATAGAAATATTAAAAAATAAAAATATTGGCGATGACCTTGAAAACAAACATTTAAAGCTTTTTATAATAGATAATAAAAATTTCAATATTGCGGATTTTAATTCATTCCTTCAAAATGAAAAAATTCAAACCGGGACTTATGCCGGCAATTTCAATAAATGGGTTGATTATGAAATCACTAAACTCGAAGATTCTAAATTGGAGGATAAATATCCCGATTTCAGGTATTTAATGCAGGAATACCACGACGGGATTTTACTTTTTAATATTTCAGAAGATAAAATTTGGAATTTTGCTTCTCAAGATTCAGCCGGACTTAAAAAATTCTACGATAAAAATAAGGGTGAATATTTGTGGGAAGAACGGTTTAAAGGCAGCATCGTTATTTGTAAAGATACGTTATTAAGGGAAACCGCCGAAAAGTATTATGCTGCCGGGATGTCAAGCGATGAAGTGATCGACCAGTTAAACAAAGAAGGCGAAATGGTGGTTATTAACGAAAATGCGTGGGAAAAAGGCAGCCACCCAATTGTTGACTATTTTGTTTGGAATGGCCCCGAACCAGAACATTTTAACGGTAAAGTCACTTTTATCCGCGGCGACAAAATCCCACCCGAAGCAAAAAACCTAAATGAAGCACGCGGATTATATATTTCTGATTATCAAAACTATCTGGAAAAAATATGGCTAAAAAAATTACGCAGAAAGTACCGCGTTAAAGTGAATAAAAAATTGCTGAATTTAATACCCGATGCATAAAATTATATTAAAATATGGGTTCTTCGTAACTATTTGTTGCATAATGTTAAGTTGTTCAAACTCGATAAATACAGGGCAAATTTCGGTGGCCGAAGTGGGTACCAAAACTTTATATTTAACAGACCTTAAAGAAATTATACCAAACGGGCTTAATAAAAACGACAGCACTTTAATGGCTGATGACTATATTAAAAGATGGATTAAACAACAATTGCTGATTCAAAAAGCTGAAGAAAACCTTTCGCTCGACCAAAAAAACGTAACACTTGAATTAGAGGAATATAAAAATTCAATAATCATTTACAAATATAAAAACGAACTTTTGAAACAAAGGATGGATACTGTGGTAAACGAAGAACAAATCGGGGAATATTACAGGGCCAATGTTAAAAATTTCAATCTGAATAAAAACATAGTAAAAGCGATTTTAGTAAAAGTTCCTATTGAATTAGCCGATCCAGGGCAATTAAAACTTTATTGCAGCAATTCATCTGAAGAAGGAATAAGCGAGCTTCGTGAATATTGCCTGCAATATGCCAAGGGATTCGACATTTTTATGGACACATGGGTTGATTTTGAAATGGTAATGAAAAATATCCCACAGGATTTTGAAGATCCCGGGCAATTTTTAATCAGGAATAATACGATTGAATTGAATGATTCAAATTATTATTACCTTGCCTGCATTCACGAATATAAATTGAAGAATGAAACAGCCCCGATGGAATATGTGGCTGAAAACATAAAAAATTTAATTTTAAACCGAAGGAAAATTGAGTTCCTGAAACAAATAGATGACAATGTTTATAGAGAAGGAATCAGAAAAAATAAATTTAAAATTCATAATCTGGAATCAAATGAAATTAAATAAATCAGTAAAATTATTAGGAATATTGTTGCTGGCAGTTTGTACTTCGACAATGGCTTTTGCACAAGATAAAATTGTGGATCAAATTGTTGCAATTGTAGGTAGCAACATTATCCTGAAATCGGATGTTGAACGGATGCACATCGACCAGCAAGCACAGGGAATAACCTCCGATGGCGATATGAAATGCGAAATCCTTGAAAACTTTCTGATCGACAAATTGTTGATTGCCGAAGCTGAACTGGATACTTTAATTGAAGTAACCGACAATCAGGTAAATCAACAAATGGATGCGCAGCTGCAATCGTATATTGCTCATTTTGGCACCGAAAAAGCCGTTGAAGATTATTTCAAAAAATCAATTGCCCTGATAAAATCAGAAATGCAGGAGGCAATACGCAACCAGTTATTTAGCTCGCAAATGCGAAATAAAATTGTGGAAAATGTTAATGTAACCCCTTCAGAAGTTAGGTTTCATTTTCGTAGTTTAAAACAGGAGGAAATACCGACCATCCCTACACAATACGAATACGCGCAAATTACATTCCCCCCAAAAATTGAATTGGAAGAAGAGAACCGGGTAAAAGCAACGCTACGCGAATACAAAAAAAGAATTGAAGACGGAACGAGTTTTGCCATGTTGGCGGTTATGTATTCACAAGATCCATCTGCTGCCCGTGCTGGTGGAGAAATAGGTTATTTGGGACGAGCTGAGTTAGATCCAACTTATGCCACAGCAGCTTTTAACTTAAAAGGAGATAAAGTTTCGAATGTAGTAAAAAGTTCGTTTGGCTATCACATTGTTCAACTAATAGATAAAAGAGACGATAAAGTAAATACGCGTCATATTCTAATGAAGCCCACAGTTACGGTTGAGGCCAAAGAAAAAGCTTTCGAACAATTAGATAGCCTTTCAAACATTATCCGTAAAAATGAAATCCCATTTAATGAGGCAGCCATGAGGTTTTCTTTTGATAAAAACACAAGAAATAATGGAGGGGTCGCAATTAACGGGGCAACAATGTCGTCGAAATTTACCGTTGAAGAATTAGATAGCGACGCAAGCAAAATACTGACTACCATGAATGTTAATGAAATTTCAAACCCATTTGTAACGGTAGATCCGGAAAATCAGCAAACTATTTATAAAACGGTGAAACTGATCAATAAAATTGAAAGTCATAAAGCAAACATGCAAAACGATTACCAACAATTAGCAGCCATGTACCTTGCCACAAAAAAAGAAGAAGTTTTACAGAATTGGATTTCTGAGCGGCAGGCAGAAACGTACATCCGGATTGATGATACCTATGCCCGGTGCAATTTCAATTTTGATAATTGGGTCAAATAATTTATCCCTTTTCGCAAGCTAAAAATAAATACAGATGGACTATAAAAACGATGTGGAAGCGTTAGACGCGCTCCGTGCCAAATTCGATGAATTAAAAAGTGAAATTACCAAAGTTATTTACGGGCAGGATGAAGTAATTACCCAGGTATTAATCTCACTGTTTAGTCGTGGGCATGTATTATTGATTGGGGTCCCCGGCCTGGCAAAAACACTGCTTGTTACAACTATTGCAAAAATTTTAGGGCTAAAATACAACCGCATTCAGTTTACACCCGATTTGATGCCATCCGATATTATTGGCACACAAATCCTGGACAAAGACCGCCAGTTTAAATTTATTCAAGGCCCGCTTTTTTCGAATATTATTTTGGCCGACGAAATTAACCGGACTCCACCAAAAACCCAATCGGCTTTGCTGGAAGCTATGCAGGAAAGGGCAATTACAGCTGCCGGGCAAAGATACAAACTCGATAAACCATTTTTTGTGCTGGCAACCCAAAACCCAATTGAACAGGAAGGGACTTATCCTTTACCCGAAGCACAACTCGACCGATTTATGTTTTCGGTTTGGTTAGATTATCCGAAATTTGAAGATGAACTTATTATCGTAAAAAATACTACATCAACCCTCGAAATAGAATTAAACCCGGTAATTTCGGGAAAGGAGATTATCTATTATCAGGACTTAATCAGAAAAATACCAATTAACGACAATGTTCTAAAATATGCTGTTAACCTGGCAGCTAAAACAAGACCTGGAAATGGCATGGCCGCTGACATTTCAGACCAATACCTTAAGTGGGGGGCAGGACCAAGGGCATCGCAATATCTCGTTTTGGGGGCAAAAACACATGCCGCGCTTCACGGGAAATACTCGCCCGACATTGAAGATGTACAAGCCGTATCTTCATCAATTTTAAGGCACCGGATTATTAAAAATTACAAGGCTGAAGCTGAAAATATTTCGGTTGACGAAATTATAGAAAAATTGCTTTAATGCATTCAAGCTTTTTCAATATTAGGCGGATCCTCGGTTTTTTAAAATTGAAAATCTTTTTTGTTCTGATTTTAATCTCTTCAATTTCGTTTTCGCAGGAAAAGAAAAAAATTGAGATTCTCAGGGCTGGTTCGCTTGAGGCAGATGAAAAAATTGCAGCAAATGCACAAAGATTAATTGATACTGTTTTAATTCGCCATAACGATATTTTATTGTATTGCGACAGTGCCTACACATACACCGGTACAAACAGGGTTGACGCTTTCGGGAATGTGCATGTTAATCAGGGGGACACAATGCATTTGTACGCAAACAAAGTATTTTACAACGGCGATATCAGTTTTGCCCGTGCAATAAAAAATGTACGTTTAGAAAGTAAAACAACCACACTTTTTACCGACACACTGGACTACGACCTTGAAGCAAAAATTGGATATTACAATACCAGCGGAACAATTGTGGACAGTACAAACACCTTAACCAGCACTGTCGGGAAATACTTTGTTGACGATAATCTGGTTCATTTTTATACAGATGTTGAAGGGTTTAATGAAAATTACACACTTCACAGCGACACACTATTTTATAATACTGAAACCAGCCGGATGTTTATCGTTGGACCAACCACAATACGCGATTCAGCAAATACAATTTATGCCGAAGATGGCTGGTACGACACAAAAACGGGTGAAGCAGAATTAAAAGAAAATGCATCGGTGTTTAACGACAAACAACTTCTAAAAGCAAATTATATAAAATACAACGAAGAAGATGGTAATGGAAACGCGGTCGGATCAGTTCAAATTGAAGATTTTGAAAACAAAATAATTGTAAAAGGAATTAATGCGATCTACAATGAGTCGATTGAAATGGCAACTGTTTCCGATTCAGCAGTGTTAATAATGTATTCTGAAAAAGATACACTATTTATGCATGCCGACACTTTACGATCTGCCCCGGACACCATTGAGGGTGAAAAAATAATAACTGCATTTTATGGAGTCCGTTTTTATCGCTCCGATTTTCAAGGTGTTTGCGACTCGTTGGCGTACTTTACAAAAGATTCAGTCATTCAATTTCATTATAATCCGGTAATCTGGTCCGAAATTCACCAGCTAAGTGCAGATCTTATTGCAATGAAACAAAATTCTGACACACCTGACGAATTGCACTTAACAAACAATAGTTTTATTATCTCAAACCAGGATTCAGGAAAATTCGACCAGATTAAAGGGAAGAACATGATTGGTTACATTGTTGAAAACGAAATAAATAATATTACTGTTGATGGAAACGGGCAAACTTTGTACTATGCCAGGGAAGAAGAAAATATTATTGGATTAAACCGCTCCGAAAGCAGTAAAATATCCATTCAGTTTAAAGAAGGGAAGATACACAGAATTGTTTTTTTTAAAGCACCACAGGGTCAGTTAAAACCTATTTTAGAGTTAACTGAGAAAGATAAAAAACTTAGTGATTTTGACTGGAAAATAAAATTACGGCCAATTTCAAAACACGACATATTTAAACGTGAACCTGCTGAAAGTGAAGAAGAAAAAGAATTAGAAGCTATCGAGAACTAAAGTCCAAGTTGACCACCGGGATTCATAATATTATTCGGGTCGAAATGTTTTTTTAATGCCCGTAAAACTTCCATCTGTTTTTTGCCCAAATGTTTTTCCATTAAATAACCGGCCATCTTCCCCACCCCATGATGATGCGATAATGTACCACCACTTTCCTCAATTTTTTCAATAACCGATTTTTGAAACTTTCGATACGCTTTTAAATCGCTTTCTTTTATTATAAAAATGAAATACAAATTTGTTCCCTGTACATAAAAATGAGAAGCATGAGTCAGGCAAATGGTTTGTGGTCGCGATTTAATAAATTCACGAACTTTTTGATGAACTTCATGCAGATTGTCCCATTTCACGCTTGTTTCAAGTGTATCGATCAGAATTCCAAAATCCATTAAATCCTCCTTTAAATATGGATCGCGATACCGACCGGGTTCCCATTTTTTTGCAGGAAAAGAAGTCAAATACATTCCACCATTTTTTCGGGCAACTTTTTTCACTTGCTGTTTTACATTTTTGGTAAAACTTGCAGCACCATCAGAAGTGCCAATAAAAAGGCAACGTTCCATTGGTTTGTAACCACGAAATTTCATTAATTTATCAAATGCGGTTCCTTCAATTCCATACAATTTTAAACCATGATGTGTTTCTTCGGGATCTGAAATTCGAAATACTGCCGGCAGCCCAAATTCGCCCTGGCTAATTTCACGACTTGCATTCACCGCCGATTCCCAATTTTTAAAAATAAATCCAAAATATTTCCGGTTTTCTGGCATAAAACGGTAAATCTTCCAGATAACTTCTATAACTATTCCAAATGTTCCCTCACTTCCTTTAAATACATCCAGAACTTTTGGTCCGGTCGCTGTAGCAGGAAAATCATACGTTTTTATTATCCCGGTCGGAGTAACAACTTCCACTCCTAAAACCAAATCGGCAGCATCGCCGTAATATGACGATTGCTGTCCACTACCAAGCGTAACAATCCAGCCTCCAACTGTGGAATACTCAAACGATTGCGGAAAATGGCCGCAAGTAAAATTCTTCGAAGTATCAAAATTAGATTTCGCGTTGTTCAATATATTTTCAAGATGAGGTCCCATAATTCCGGCTTCAACCCTAACTGTCTGGTTGGTTTCGTTTACTTCAATTACTTTGTTCATGTGCGTTGAAAGCACCAAAGTTACGCCGCCTTTTTCGGGGTAAACACCAAAATTTACCGATGAACCTCCTCCATAAACATAAACCGGTATTTTATTTACGTTACAATAATTTACAATTTCCTGAACCTCCGATTTTTTTCTGGGATGAACCACTAAATCAGAAATCGTACCAACCAACTGCCGACGCAATTTCATATGTTCTTCCAGGGTTTGTCCGCTTGAGAATTTTAACCTGTCGTATTCTTTTAATGAAATATTTTCTTCTCCAACTATTTTTTTAAACTCAAGGATTTGATCCGTTGATAAATTCGAATCTATTTTTACATCGACCAACTCATCGCCCGTAGTTTCCTTTTTTCGAAAATCTTCATCAGTTAAATTAAATGTGCTTTTTAACTCCTCAAACAAACGTCGGTTCGGGTGTTTAAATCCTTTTGGATCGCCGTATTTAAAAATCGATCTAAACGAACCTCGTTTGGGTTCAGTTTCTCTCCATTTTGGTTGAAATTCATTTTTGTCTGTCATTCAATATCTTGTGTCTTAATACTTCATCCCATCACGGAATTCTGAATATTTCCTCCATCTCTGTTATCTCATCAACCAGTTTTTCTTTTGTCCATTTTAATTCTTTAGCTGCTAAATTAGCAACCTTTGTTAAAACTTTATCTCCGGGATGCCCTAAAGTCCCCAACCCTGTCCGACGCATAAAAATATCTGATAATTTTACCGCCATTTCGTTTTGAATGGCATAACTTACCTGAGCTTCTATTTCGCCATCATTATTTAATTTTTGCATCCGGTTTTTCTGCTCTCCAATTTGTAAAACGGTATCCATTTCAGTGCCATACATTTTTGCCAGAAATTCAATTTGATATTTATCCAAACCAGGATATTTTTTGGATTTTTCGCTTATAAAATCCTTACAATTTTCAATTTCAGAACCTACCAGAAATTGTTTTGCAGAAAGGGAAGGAACTTTTTTAGCACCTGTTTTTTCAAACAAAATATTTACAACATTTTCAGCCAAACTACGGCTCGTTGTATATTTTCCACCTTCAACTGTTATCAATCCTGAAATCCCATTTTTTACATGATCTACAATTTCGTATTTCCGAGACGATTCGTAAACATCTTCTGTTTGATCTTCGACAAGTGGACGCAAACCACCATAAACAAATTTAACATCAGAATAATTCAGTTTTTCTTCATTCCCAAAAACCTCATTCACCTCTGCCAAAAATTCTTCAACAGCATTTTTTGAAACACGATAATCATCAGGGTTACCGATAAATTCTTTGTCGGTTGTACCTATTAAAGTGTAATTCCGCCAAGGCACAACAAAACAATGCCTGCCCGATTTTGTAGTTGCAGTAACGATATGCTTATTTACCACTTTTTTTGTAATTAAATGAATTCCTTCCGAACGGCGTAATTCTATCGTCGACATTTTTCCCAGCACCTTATTGATAATAATATCGGCCCATGGCCCTGTACAGTTTATTACCTGTTTTCCGAAAACATTAAATTCATTTGCTGTAACTTTATCAAAAACTTTTACACCGGTTATTTTCTTTTTATCCTTATTTTTTTCAAATATGAAATCTTTGATATCAGCATAATTTAACACTTTCGCGCCATATTTAACTGCCGATTTTACAAATGCGAGGGTTAACCGTTCGGGGCAACAACTGAAACAATCGAAGTACATTTGAGATTGCTGCAATCCGTCTGATTTTACATTTGGTTCCAACTCTAAAACCGTATCTCTTCTCATACTTTTATGCAGGGGCATCTTTTTACTTGTATCCCACAGCCGGTTTTTATCGAACGACAAAAAATCGTATAAAACCATTGCAACTTTTAACATCCAGGCCGTGGTTTTCCCTTTTTTATAAGTTGTTAAAATGAATTTCGACGGATGAACAAAATTGGGTGCAATGTTGGTTAAAACCCTTCTTTCCCTTAGCGATTCACGTACCAATCCAAATTCCATTTTTGCAAGATAACGTAAACCGCCGTGAATCATTTTTGAAGTAGCGGCTGAAGTTGCCCCCCCAAAGTCATTTTTTTCGAAAAGAGCAACAGAAAAACCACGACTTGCTACTTCGTAGGCAATTGCGGCCCCAGTAATTCCACCACCAATTACTAAGATATCGAAATGTTGTTCTGAGATTTTAGAAACTTCTCTTTTCACAATGTAAATTCGTTTTGCTAAAATTACTGATTATTGGTTTGAAAAAAAAGAATTCTATCTTTTTGTGTGGTAGATTCCAAAGGCGAAATGCCCATTCTGGTTCGTAAATATAAAAAAACCTTTCAAGAATTAGCGAATCGTAATTTTTATCAAAAGCTACAATATTCAGACAATCTTATCTTATATTAAAATATTATTAATAAAAACATCATTTTATTTTCATTTTAAAAAAATATCTTCATATTTGCATGAAATCGTAAGTAAACAAAGTGAAATTAAAAATTAACATATCAATTCTTAGCCTTCTTCTAGGTATTATTCTTCTAATCCAGAAGAAATGAGAATGGTGTGTAATTAAAAGATATTTGTAAAATATAAAGCCATTCTCATAAAGAGGGTGGCTTTTTTCATGCAGGAGAAGTTAGAAGGCAGAAGCTGAAAATTGAATTTTAATGACAAAAATAGATAATAATAAATAACTAATAATAAATCAAAATGAGTGACAGGCTTTACATTTTCGACACAACTTTAAGGGACGGGGAACAAGTTCCGGGTTGCCAGTTGAACACAGTAGAAAAAATTGAGGTTGCCAAAGCATTGCAGGATTTGGGAGTTGATGTAATTGAAGCAGGATTCCCAATTTCGAGCCCCGGCGATTTTGAATCGGTGGTTGAGATTTCGAAAGCGGTTACATGGCCAACTATTTGTTCGTTGACCCGCGCAGTACAAAAAGATATTGACGTTGCTGCCGAATCGCTAAAATATGCTAAAAAAGGACGAATACACACTGGCATTGGAACTTCGTATTTTCATATTCATCATAAATTAAATTCTAACCCCGATGCAATTCTTGAACGTGCTGTTGAAGCCGTCAAATATGCAAAAAAGTATGTTGAGGATATTGAGTTTTATGCCGAAGATGCAGGTCGAACTGAGAATGAATATTTAGCACGCGTTATTGAAGCTGTAATAAAAGCTGGTGCAACCGTAGTAAATATTCCCGACACAACAGGTTATTGTTTGCCCGAAGAATATGGTGAAAAAATAAAATACCTGGTCGATAATGTAAAAGGGATTCATAAAGCGGCTATTTCAACCCACTGCCACAACGATTTAGGAATGGCAACGGCAAACACACTTGCCGGTGTAATTAATGGTGCGCGACAAGTGGAAGTTACACTTAATGGAATTGGAGAACGAGCCGGAAACACCTCTTTGGAAGAAATTGTAATGATATTAAAAAGTCGGTATGCCGTGTTAAATATCGATACAGGAATAAACACTAAAAAGATTTATGGAACCAGCCGATTGGTTTCTACTTTAATGAATATGCCGGTTCAGCCAAACAAAGCTATTGTTGGAAGAAATGCATTTGCACACTCATCGGGAATTCATCAGGATGGCGTTTTAAAGAACCGCGAGAATTACGAAATCATGGATCCAACAGATGTTGGAATCAACGAATCGGCTATTTTACTTACCGCCCGAAGTGGTCGTGCGGCTTTGAAACACCGCTTAGAATTACTTGGATTTGAATTATCAAAAGAGAAACTGGACGAAGTTTATGAAGAATTTCTGAATCTGGCCGACAAGAAAAAAGATATCCGCGACGACGATATTGCTTTGCTCGTTGGCGATGCAACTCAGCAGGAACGTCGTATTAAACTCGATTTTTTGCAAGTAGTTACCGGTAAAAAACTTATGCCCATGGCAACTGTAAGATTGGATATTGCCGGCGAAAAATTTGATGCAACTTCATCGGGTAACGGACCTGTGGATGCAGCAATAAAAGCTGTGAAGCAGATCATCCACCGCCAGGTTATAATCGAAGAATTTTTGGTGCAGGCTATTACACGTGGGAGCGATGACATTGGCAAAGTACACATGCAGGTAGATTACAATAATACAATATTCCATGGTTTTGGCGCAAATACCGATATTATTACCGCCGCAGTGGAAGCATTTTTAGATGCAATAAATAAATTGCCGGTGGCAAATTGAGTTAATAGTTTTTAATTAAAAGTTTAAAGTAAGTTTCATTAAAATATGGAAGCAAAAACATTATTTGATAAGATTTGGGATGCTCACGTTGTAGAAAAGGTTGAAGGCGGCCCAAATGTTTTATATATCGACAGGCATCTGATTCACGAAGTAACAAGTCCGGTTGCATTTCTGGGATTAAAAAACCGTGGATTGAAAGTTTTTCGCCCCGATAAAACAACAGCAACTCCAGATCATAATGTGCCAACAATCAACCAGCACCTTTCAATAAAAGACGAACTTTCTCGTCATCAGCTTGAAATGCTGAAAAATAATTGTGCTGAACACGGAATTGTACATCACGATTTAGGAACAGAAGGACACGGTGTTGTTCATATAATTGGACCAGAAATGGGCCTGACCCAACCGGGAATGACAATTGTTTGTGGCGACAGTCATACTTCTACTCACGGTGCTTTTGGCGCTATTGCTTTTGGAATTGGAACCAGCGAAGTAGAAATGGTTTTGGCAAGTCAGTGCATTATGCAGCCAAAACCCAAAAAAATGAAAATTACGGTTAATGGCCAGTTAGAAAAAGGGGTAACTGCAAAAGACATTGCGTTGTACATAATTTCAAAAATTTCGACCAGTGGTGGAACCGGGCATTTTATAGAGTATGCTGGTTCGGCAATAACAAATCTTTCGATGGAAGGACGAATGACACTTTGCAACCTGAGTATTGAAAGTGGTGCCCGTGGTGGAATGATTGCTCCTGACGAAACAACCTTCGAATATATTAAAGGGCGACAGTTTGCTCCAAAAGGAGAAGATTGGGAAAAAGCTGTTTCCAGTTGGACCAATTTAAAAACAGATGAAGGTGCAGTATTTGATACTGAACTTGTTTTCGATGCAGCCGATATTGAACCGATGATTACTTATGGAACAAATCCGGGAATGGGAATTGGAGTTACCCAAAATATTCCAACAACTGAAGGAATGGAAGGAAGCGATAAAACAACTTTCGAAAAGTCACTTCAATACATGGGATATTCGGCAGGTGATTTAATGACAGGGAAAAAAGTTGATTATGTTTTTCTGGGAAGTTGCACAAACGGAAGAATTGAAGATTTTAGAGAATTTACAAATTTTGTAAAGGGAAAGAAAAAAGCGACAAACGTAACTGCATGGTTAGTTCCCGGTTCAAAACAGGTGGAAAACCAGATTCGTGCAGAAGGACTTGTTGAAATTTTGGAAGAAGCAGATTTTGCCTTGCGTCAACCTGGGTGTTCAGCTTGTTTGGCAATGAACGATGACAAAATTCCAGAAGGCAAATATTCAGTTTCTACATCAAACCGAAATTTTGAAGGCAGACAAGGTCCGGGAGCGAGAACATTATTGGCCAGCCCGTTAACTGCGGCAGCGGCGGCTATCTCGGGCGTTATCAGCGATCCAAGAAGAATGTTTTAATTTATTAGTTATAAATGATTATTGATGAATTATGGACAAGTATGAGTTAAAAAGAAGAACTAAAATTTTTGCACATAAATGTGTAAAAGTTGCAATTTCTCTTCCTAAAAATAAATTAGGTTCACATATTGAAGGCCAGCTAATAAGATGTTCAACGTCGGTAGCAGCAAACTACAGGGCTGTAAACTTAGCTCATTCAACAGCTTCTTTTGCTGCAAAATTATCAATAGTTATTGAAGAGGTAGATGAATGTGATTTTTGGATAGAATTTGGGTTAGATGAGAAAATCATTTCAGATGAAATTGCAAATCCCTTAATGAAAGAAGCAAAAGAACTCACTGCAATTTTCATTTCATCAAGAAAAACAATACAATCAAGAAAAAAGTAAAAACTATCTCAAATAATAATTCAACAATAATAATAATTCAACAATAATAAATAATCAATCATAAAGATGGCATACGATAAATTTTCAATTATAACATCATCAGCGGTTCCTTTACCAATAGAAAATGTAGATACGGATCAAATAATTCCGGCTCGTTTTCTTAAAGCGGTAGAAAGAAAAGGATTTGGTGATAACCTTTTTCGCGATTGGCGTTACGAAAAAGATGGAAGTGAAAAAGCAAATTTCCCGTTAAACAATAAAACATATTCTGGTAAAATATTGGTGGGTGCTAAAAATTTCGGAAGTGGTTCGAGCCGCGAACACGCTGCCTGGGCAATTTACGATTATGGTTTCCGAGTAGTAGTTTCAAGTTTTTTTGCCGATATTTTTAAAGGAAATGCTTTGAACAATGGTCTTTTACCGGTTGTTGTTACACCTGAATTCCTTCAAAAAATATTTGATGCGATTGAAAACGATTCAAATACAAATTTTGTTGTGGATCTGGAAAAACAGACTTTCTCCATTTCAGCAACTGGTGAAATCGTTGATTTTGAAATAAATCAGTATAAAAAACATTGTTTGCAAAACGGGCTCGACGACATTGATTACCTCGTTGAAATCAAAGATAAGATTGCTGCATTTGAAACAGAATAAAGCGTAAGTTATCAAATTACAAATACCAAAAAGCAATAAACAAAAAACATGAACAACCTTTTGAAAATTGAATTTTGAAAATTATTTGAGATTTGGAAATTGAGATTTGGGATTTTTGCCATTTCAATTGTTAACTAATAAATGATTTTTTGCGAAATGGCAATTTTTAACAGACAGACTGAAAAATTATTATGACAGGAAAAACAGTAGAAATAAATGGAAAACAGCTAACGATTATGGACACCACGCTTCGCGATGGTGAACAAACATCGGGAGTTTCATTTAGTGAGGGTGAAAAACTCAGTGTGGCAAAAGTGTTGCTTGAAGATGTGAAAATTGACCGGATTGAAATTGCATCGGCACGAGTTTCGGAAGGTGAATTTAAAGGTACTCAGCGTGTTATGAAATGGGCAGCCGAAAAAGGCCATCTTGAAAAAGTTGAAGTTTTAGGTTTTGTTGACGATAAAATTTCGTTGCAATGGATAGAAGACGCTGGCGGAAAAGTAATAAATCTACTTTGCAAAGGTTCGCATAAACACGTTACCGAACAGTTACGTAAAACACCTGATCAGCATGTTGCAGATATTAAAACAGTAATTGCCAATGCCAACGAAATGGGAATTGTAGTTAATATTTATCTTGAAGATTGGTCGAATGGAATGCGCAATTCAAAAGATTACGTTCATTTTATGATCTCTAATTTAAAGGATGAAAATATTAAACGAATTATGTTACCCGATACTTTGGGAATTCTCGACCCCGATGAAGCTTACGATTTCTGTAAAGAGATGATTGAATCGTTTCCTGACGTAGATTTTGATTTTCATGCACACAACGATTACGACCTTGCTATTGCAAATGTTTTTCATGCAATAAAAGCAGGGATGCGCTGTGTTCACACCACCGTAAATGGTCTTGGCGAACGAGCCGGCAATGCCCCACTTTCGAGTGTAATTGCCACCATAAAAGACCATTTGAAAATGAAAACCAACGTAAACGAAAATCAATTAAACAAGGTTTCACGCCTGGTTGAATCCTTTTCAGGAATCAGGATTCCAACAAATAAACCTCTTGTAGGCGAATTTGTATTTACCCAGTGCAGCGGTATTCATGCCGACGGCGACAGTAAAAATAATCTCTATTTTAATGAATTAATTCCTGAACGTTTTGGAAGAATAAGGGAATATGCGCTGGGTAAAACATCGGGAAAAGCAAATATTAAAAAGAACCTGGAAGATTTGGGAATTGAATTGGATGCCGAATCGTTAAAAAAAGTTACCCAACGAATTATTAATCTTGGAGACAAAAAAGAGACTGTCACAAACGATGATTTACCGTACATAGTTGCTGACGTTTTAGAAAATGACTTTTTCGAAAATAAAATCAAAGTAATTAACTACTCGGTAAATCATACCATGGGTTTGAGGCCGGTTGCAAATGTCTCTCTCGAAATTGATGGAAAAAGATATGAAGAGTTCTGCGATGGCGACGGGCAATATAATGCATTTGTAAAGGCACTTCGAAAAATCTACAAAAAGCTGGGTAAACAGTTCCCAAAACTTATCGATTATGTTGTGACAATTCCACCAGGCGGAAGAACGGATGCTTTAGCTGAAACAGTAATTACATGGAAAAACAGCCGCGAGTTTAAAACAAGGGGCTTAGATCTAGACCAAAATGCTGCGGCTATTAAAGCTACAATCAGAATGTTAAATATTATTGAAATGGAACATAAACCGGGGTTTTTGGATAAAATATTAAGTAATATTTCGTGAAAATAATATGTTGCTCGATTAATTAAATTGACGTAATTTTGAACAAACTTTCCAAATGAAAGCTATTGAAATTAATACAAAAACGAATAATAAAGGCCAGTTAAAGATTGATATACCTTTAAAAAAAAGAAATAAAAATGTAAGGGTATTGATCCTTTTCAGCGATGAAGAAGATTTAATTGATGATGATAAAATCTGGCTTTATTCCAACTCTCAAAACCCTTCGTTTAATTTTTTAAGTGAACCGGAAGAAAACATCTATTCGTTAAATGATGGTGAACCATTAAAAAATGATTAAAAATAGTATTGTTCTTGTTCCATTTCCATTTGATGATTTTTCATCATCTAAAGTTAGACCGGTAATTTGTTTAACTCCCGAAATCGGAAAATTTAAACATATTATTGTTGCTTTTATTTCTAGCAATGTTAAAAATTAGGATGAGTTATTTGATATTCTTATTGAAAAGGAAACAGAGTCATTTGATAAAACAGGGCTTATTACTGATTCAATCATTAAGTTACATAGGTTAACTACAATACCAAAAAAATTGATAAAAAGAAAACTAGGCGAGGCAAATCCTATCCTCGTAAAAAAAATAAAATCGAATTTAGTACAACTTTTTGAACTTGATAAAAATATATAAATGAAACTTAAAATTGCAATCTTACCAGGCGACGGCATTGGACCTGAAATAGTTGAACAGGCCATGAAATGTGTCAAAGCTGTTGCCAAAAAATTTAATCACGACATAGAATACGAATACGCGTTAACCGGTGCCACAGCCATCGATCAGGTGGGTGATCCCTACCCCGACACAACCCACGAATTATGCATGAAATCGGATGCAGTACTTTTTGGTGCCATTGGCGACCCAAAATTCGATAATAATCCAAAGGCTACAGTACGCCCCGAACAAGGTTTGCTTGCAATGCGGAAGAAGCTTGGACTGTATGCAAACATACGCCCGGTTGAAACTTTTGAATCGTTATTACACAAATCGCCACTTAGACGCGAACTGGTTGAAGGAGCTGATTTTGTTTGTATCCGCGAGTTGACAGGTGGTATTTATTTTGGCGAAAAAGGCAGAAAAGACAACGGGAATACTGCATTTGATACATGTACCTACGCTCGGGTAGAAATCGAACGTATTCTGAAACTGGCATACGAATTTGCAGGAGAACGCAATAAAAAATTAACTGTAGTTGACAAAGCAAACGTATTAGAAAGCTCTCGGCTCTGGAGAGAAGTGGCGCAAGAAATGGAACCCAATTATCCGGATATTAAAACAGAATATATGTTTGTTGATAATGCAGCCATGCAAATTATTCAGTGGCCAAAAAATTTCGATGTGATGGTTACCGAAAATATGTTTGGCGATATTTTAACCGACGAAGCCAGTGTAATTACAGGTTCACTTGGACTTTTACCATCAGCTTCAATGGGAATTCACACTTCTGTTTTTGAACCTATCCACGGTTCGTACCCACAAGCTGCCGGAAAAGACATTGCCAACCCAATTGCAACTATTCTTTCAGCTGCCATGATGTTTGAATATGCCTTCGATTTAAAAGAAGAAGGAAAACTTATCCGCGATGCTGTGGCAGCTTCAATGGCCGAAGGTTTTGTTACCGAGGATATTGCTGAAGAGCAAGCTTATAAAACTTCAGAGGTTGGGGATTGGATCGCAAATTGGATTGAAAAAAATTAATGGGTGATGCGAATTCCGATTCGCATTTTCTGTATTAGCAATTTTGGAAATAATTCCGATTTGGAAATTTTAATGGCGATTTGTAAATTGCCAAACCAAAAGAAAAGAACCGTTCTTTTTACAGAGAATGGTTCTTTTTTAAGATGCGAATTCCAACTCGCATTATTTGAATTGGCGATATGGAAATCGCCACACCCTTAAATTCTATAAGGTTCCCGCATTTCCCTCACAAACAATTTATTTGCTTCTGCATCACCAACAACTTCACCTTTAACCGGATCCCAGGTAATTTTTCTGTTTGTGCGAATCGCAATATTACCCATGTGGCTTACACAGTCAGAAAGAATGGCCTCCTCCAAAGGACAAGCCTCAGGTACATTTCCTTTAACGACATCGACAAAAAGTTGCCCCATCGTATTTTCTTCGCTCAAAATCGACCCATTATTATTTTTTGGAAAATCGTTTAATTTTTGGTCTATTTCAGAAATATTTGATTGTGCCGAAGATCTGCTCAACGAAATCCAACCTTTTGAACCATAAAATGTTGTTCCATTACTATCTTTTATTGTTCGATAATGAAGCACATCATTTTGCATTGCAAAATCGGTATCTACAAAGTGTAATTTTACGCCTGAATTGTATTCAATATTTACATTCCAGTCCCTAATATTATTATACATTCCTCCGGGCTTCCAAAACCCGCCGGTACCTTCGCAAGTATATTTCCCACTCATTTGTTCTTTCATTCCCCAAATCATTATATCTAAAGGATGCGCACCCCAGCCACCTAAAAATCCAATAGAATAATCCCACTGAAACCAGGAACTGTTGTTGGTAACACGTTCCGGGCAATAAGAATTTAATGGGGCCGGTCCCGTCCATTTATCAAAATCAAAATCGTCGGGAACAGGAACTTCGTTGCAAACCGGCGATTCAACAGGATTATAACCAGGTGCCCAAACTTCTATATTCTCAACTTCACCAATTAATCCATCTTTAATCATATTAATTCCCAATTGCATATGTTTCATTGTACGCTGTTGAGTGCCATAATGAAATTTTACATTATTGCTTATCAATTCTTTTTCAAGAATTTTATAATGCGGATAACTTAATCCGAGTGGTTTTGCCAGCATGATATGTTTGCCTGCCCGGGCTGCTTTTATAGCCCCAACAACATGCCAGTGGTCGGGTGTTGTAATATGAACGGCGTCAATATCATCACGTTCCAGAATCTCTTCAAAATAGTTGTAAGCCATGCAATCAGGAGCTTGCACGCCTTTTTCCTTATATGTTTTAGTTATATAATCCGCCGATTCATTTCGTCTCTGTTCGAAAGGATCGCAAGTAGCAACTGAATAGGAAGTTTCCAGAGGGACAAAATAATTTCTCATTTCCGACTGACCACGCGATCCCATCCCGATATGAGCAATTAAAATACGATCGTTGGCTCCTTTGTAAGTTCCGCACGATGGTAAAATTGTTGGAATTACTATTGCACCGGCAACTCCAGTCATTGTTTTTCCGATAAAATTTCTTCTGCTTATTTTTTTCATTATTATTGAGTTAGATAGTTTTTCACCTGTTTATTCAAAGGTCACCTTTCCGATGGCGGCCCATTCTGTTCCACGTAATAACAATTTTTTAAATCCATCGTTATTCATCGCCTCAATATCGTGCCCAAGAATCGTATGAAAAATCTTACCATCTCCCACCTCTTTTACAAAAATAGCCGGCTGGTTTTTACTACCCGCTGCTTTTTGCGTTTTATCTGTAGCAGTTCCAAGCACTGTAAAACTTTCATTTTCACGGGCATTTATCCACAATTCATCAAAAATTTTAAAATCAGTTATTCCTTTCGTTATTGGATGGGTTTTGTTTTCTATAAAAACTTCAATAGTATCGTTTTTTCCATGACCGGTTTTTTCTTCCCACGAAGCAGTTGTTATTTCCCTGAATTCCGGCCACTTGTAAAACACCGAAGTTGAAGCATGAAAAAATACCAAGCCACCACCTTCATTCAAATATCTTAAAATCCCTGATTCCAATTCCGGGTTCCAACGAAGATCATTTTCAGGCCACGAATTCCAATTGTTCAAAATAACATCGTAATTTTTAATGATATTGTAATTTAATGTATCAGGTTTATTTGTTAGATCTGTTTTAAAATTCCCATTTACTTCAAACATTTCTACTAAAAAAGGCGTAGTTTCCTTCCACTCGTGATTGTTACTTCCACTTAAAATCAAAATGTTAATTGGTTTATTTGTATTACATCCAAATAATAAAAAAAGTAATAATGAAATAAAAATAAAGCTTCTCATGGGATTCAATTTTCAGGTTGAAATTACACATTATTAAACAATAAACTCTATTACTGCACAAAAATTGGCATAAGGAATTTAATCTCGTTACAATAAAAAAAAGTAATCTTTCTTGGAAATTACACTTTTATTATTTTACTTTGTATTTCAAAGTACTTTTAATATGAATGAACAAGATAAGCTTTTAGGAGAACTAAAAAATATCCGCGAAATAATGGAACGCTCAAGCCGGTTCCTTTCGTTGAGTGGATTATCGGGAATCTTAGTTGGGATTTATGCTTTAATCGGGGCTTTTTTTGCATCCCTGATTATCGATACACAAATTCCTGCAAGTGGTCAACCCGAAAATGTAAACGATAAAATCATTTTGCTTTCCATTCTGGGATTATCGGTTTTAACACTTTCACTATTAACAATATTTCTATTAACAATTAAAAAGGCCCGTAAACAACAAAAGCAGATTTGGGGCCCCGGATCAAAACTACTTCTGTTTAACCTTTTAATTCCACTCGTTACCGGGGGAGTTATGATATTAACATTAACCGTTCGGGGATACTACGATATTATTATCCCATGTTTTTTAATATTCTACGGCCTCGCTCTTGTAAACGCGGCAAAATATACCCGCCCGGAAATCCTTGGTTTAGGAATCATTGAAATTGTTATTGGGCTGATTGCAGTGATTTTCTCAGACTTTGGTTTGTATTTATGGGCAACTGGATTTGGAATTGTCCATATTGTTTATGGTTTCATTTTCCTACAAAAAGAGACTAAAAATCAGGTAAAGTGAAAAACATTATCCAACAATTAAATAAAGCTTTCGACAATAAAGTGAGGCTTGGGGTAATGGCTGCATTAATGGTAAACTCAAATCTAAGTTTTAACAATTTAAAAGAGCTGCTCGAACTTACCGATGGAAACCTCGCAAGCCATTTAAAAGCACTGGAAAAATCGGGGTATATTTCAGTTAATAAATCTTTTATCGGAAGGAAACCGAATACAAAGTATAAAATAACATCAGCAGGAAAAGAAGCTTTTAATATACACTTAAAAGCACTTGAAAGTATAATTAACAAAAACAAACAATAATTTTTTATCTATCGACTTTGAAATTCAAAGTACTTTTTAACAGAAAAATATAAATCATGGAAAAAGAAAATCAGGGAAACATTTTAGACCGTATGGGATTAAACTTCCACCGCAAACTATCTTTCAAACTTTTTACAATCGGGTTTTTAGTGCTTGTTCTGATGATACCGAAATTGATGATTCTGTCGTTAATTAGCGAACGTAGTTTAACTGCGGATGAAGCGAGCAGTGAGGTCATGTCGAAATGGTCAGACAACCAGGAAATTACAGGACCGGTTTTAACCGTTCCGTACACAAAAAGTGTTTATAACGAACGGAATAAAGAATACAAGGAAGTTATTCACACGGCTACTTTTCTTCCAAAAGAATTAAATATTAATGGTAAAATAAATCCCAAAAAACTTTACCGGAGTATTTACGATGTAATTGTTTACGAGTCGGATATTAATTTATCAGGGAATTTCGAACTCCCCGATTTTAGTGATTTTAATATCGATGAGAAGGACATTCAATGGAAAGATGCACAAATACTTCTGGCAATAAACGATTTACGCGGAATTAACGAAGAAGTTATACTAAAGTGGAACAATTCGGGAACTACATTTGCGCCGGGAATAAATAAGTCGGTAATCGGTGAAAGTGGAATTTCAGTTTCGCTACCCAATATTTCGGCTGACAATTTCCGTGGTAATTTTCAAATCTCGTTAAAATTAAAAGGAAGTCAGAGTTTAATGTTTACACCGGTTGGTGAAAAAACAGAAGTTCACCTTGAATCTCCATGGAACGATCCTGGGTTTGTTGGAAATTTCCTGCCTAAAAACCGGGAAATAAATGACACAGGATTTTCGGCCGATTGGACAGTACTGCATTTCAACCGGAATTTTCCCCAACGGTGGTCGAACGGTGAAAGTCTGTCGGGTACTAACAATTCTGAAATTCATAGTGCCGATTTTGGAGTGGAGCTGGTAACCCTTGCAGATAACTACCAAAAAAACACACGAAGCGCAAAATATGCGGTCCTCATAATTATTATCACTTTTATCGTTTTCTTTATGTACGAAGTTTTTTCGAAACAAAGGATTCATCCCTTTCAATACATTATGGTTGGCAGTGCAATCACTATTTTTTATTTGCTGTTACTTTCCATTTCAGAACAACTCGGATTTAACCTTGCCTACATTATCGCAACATCTGCGGTTTTAATACTGGTGTTTCTATATTCAAGGAGTTTTATGTTGAAATTAAAAAACTCAATTGCTATTGCACTGGCCCTTGCAGCGAGTTATTCGTTTATATTTATTTTGCTTCAACTCGAATCGTACGCACTCCTTGCCGGAAGTGTTGGATTATTCGTGTTATTGGCTTTGCTAATGTTTTTTACCCGAAAAATTAATTGGTACAAAGAATAGCAGAAATTTTACAGCGCTCTGTTCACCCGTTGACTTTCCGTCACCGGGTGAATTTATTTAGATAAGCGACCTAACAATTTCTATTCTGCACATACCAATTCGATTATTTCTTTACAACTTTTACCCGATGACTTTCCGTCACCGGGTAAATATTGAAATTTAACCCAAAATGAACCAACAATATTGAATTTGCCTCTACCAAGAAAGATTATCTTTGCAAAAAAGTTAATATGAATTCGACGGTCAAATATTTCCCACAACTCCAGGATATCACAAAGGCAAAAATTAATTTGAATGATGTTATTCTTCAAACTCCTTTGCAAAAAAACTTAAATCTTTCGGATGAATTTCAAGCAAATATTCTTTTAAAACGAGAAGATTTACAAATAGTACGATCGTATAAATTAAGGGGAGCTTTTAATAAAATTGCACATCTTTCTACCGAAGAGTTGAAGAACGGGGTTGTATGCGCCAGTGCCGGAAACCATGCTCAGGGTGTTGCCTACTCGTGCCAAAAACTCAAAATAAAGGGCAAAATATATATGCCTGCAACCACTCCAAAACAAAAAATAAAGCAAGTAAAAATGTTTGGGAAGGAGTTTATTGAAATTATTTTAACAGGCGATACTTACGACGATGCACATATTTCTGCCCTGCAAGACAGCAAAAAAACAGGAATGGCTTTTATTCATCCGTTCGACGATCGACAAATTATTGAAGGGCAGGCAACTGTTGGACTGGAAATTTTGCAAGACACCAAAGAAAGTATCGACTTTATATTTATTCCGGTTGGCGGTGGCGGTCTGGCTGCAGGAGTTGGTGCATATTTCAAACAAATAAGTCCGCAAACTAAAATTATTGGGGTTGAACCGGCCGGGGCACCGTCGATGCAAAAATCGATTGAAGCCGGGAAAGTTGTTGAGTTGCAAAAAATTGACAAGTTTGTTGATGGGGCTGCCGTTCAGAAAGTAGGTGAGATTACTTTTGAAATTTGCAAACAAGTTGTCGATGATATTATTACAGTTCCTGAAGGTAAAATCTGCACAAAAATATTACAACTTTACAACAGGGATGCAATTGTAATTGAACCAGCCGGGGCGCTTTCAATTACAGCACTCGATTTTTACCGGGAAGAAATTAAAGGCAAAAACGTAGTTTGTATTGTTAGCGGCAGTAACAACGACATTACCCGCACTGAAGAAATAAAAGAACGTTCGTTACTTTACGAAGGACTGAAACACTATTTTATTGTAAGGTTTCCACAACGTGCCGGAGCACTGCGTACTTTTGTCGATATTGTACTTGGCCCAAGCGACGATATTACTCATTTTGAATATTCAAAAAAAAACAACCGCGAAAAAGGGCCAGCAGTTATTGGCATTGAAGTTCAGAAAAAAGAGGACTACAACGGGCTTGTTGAAAGAATGGAAGAGAATGGTTTTATTTATGAATATTTGAATGAAAAACGAGATTTGTTCCAGTTTTTGGTGTAACTAACATTAAATAAATTTTGTAAACAATAAAATCAAAGTAAATTTTTCTCTTTCAATGAAGCCTTAATTTGATTATGGTTTTTCCAGAATTTGGTTTCTATATCGTTAAGTATTTCCGTAGTCTCTGGCAGATCTCTAATATTATCGATTAAAGGATCATTTCTTAAAAACAAAATTACCCAATAATGATAATTGTCTTGCTGTGAAAACAATTTCAATTGTTCGATAGCATTTATCGTGTCGCCCTTATACGAATAATACACTGCTAAACTTACATGTTTATAAATCGATTTATCTCCATCAGCATAATCCTTATAATCATTAAAACATTTATCAGATTTCTCAATCAGTCCCATTTCTGATAATACAACACCGATTTTTGCATTTTCCCCTCTAAAAATATTCAGATTTTGAGCTTCCTTTATCGCTATAATTTTATTAAAATATTTATAAGAACTTTCATAATCTCTCATGTAATAACAAATTTTTCCAACTTCCAATATTACATCCAATCTTGTTGAATCTTTATTAAGTGTTTTAATTAAAGATTCTTTGATTTGATCGAGATCTTTGTTTCGCGCAAACAGAATATAGGCTTTTACATACTCCGAAAACAAATTTTCCGGATCATAATCCAACGACTTGTTAATGTACATTTCAGCCTCGTCTGTAAAACCTGTCTGAATAAAGGCATTACTTACATGCAAATAGATAAAACTTGCAGTAATTGAATCATTTGCTGCAATATCCAATCTGATTCCTTTCAAAGCATATTCCAGGTATTTTTCTGTATTAGGAATATGACTCGTATAAAAATCGGCCAGGATATTAATAACTAAGGCTGAATTCGGATTGTATTCCAATGCTTTTTCAAGATAAGAAACAGCCTGTTCGTATTCAGAATTATTGATGTAAAATAATGCTTTTGCAATCAAACTTTGGGGCAACTGCGAATCGAGTAATAGTGCTTTATCAGCATAATTATTAATTAGTTGAGAATATTTTTTTTCAGTTCGTGTCGCATCCAGAAAATAATATGTAATGGCAATTCCGGCGTGTGCCCGGGCAAATTCCTTGTCCTGTTCAATCGCTTTTTGAAAATATTCGATGGCCTCTTCCAAATTTTCCCGATCTCCTTTATACATTAAATCGAGCCCTTTTAAGAGATAATCATATGCTACAAGATCGTCAGTAGGAGTTTTGTTAATTTGCTGTTCTTCTTCAGGCGTAATTATGGCCTCAATTTTATCTGCAATATTTTTTGCAACTTCTTTTTGCAAGTTAAAAATATCTTTTGCATCCCGGTTATATTGTTCTGCCCAAAGATGCCTATCGGTTGGAGCTTCGATCAATTGAATATTTAGTAAAATCTGATCACCAATTTTCTGGCCGCTTCCTTCAACAAAATAATTTGCATTTAACTCTTTTGAAATTTCAGAAATAGTTTTAGGATTGTTACGGTACTTTTCAACCGAGGTCCGGCTGATTACCCTCAAATCTTCAATTTTTTGGAGATTATTAAGAACAGATTCCATTAATCCATTTATTATATGAACATTGCTAGAATCATTGCTATCGTTTATAAACGGTAAAACCGCAATCGATTTTTCGAGATCATTTTGTTTAAATGCAAACGGGTTAATTAAAATAAAAAAGATAGTTGCCAGCAAAACAATACTAAAAATTACTCCAAGAATTACAATCCAATTTTTTCTTTTTGACTCATCGGTTTGAACCGGTTCATTTTCTTGCACAATTTTTTTTCCGGCTTCACCGGGAGGGTATCCATAATTTTCGCCAAAACATTTAATAAAATAAGAGACACTGCTATAACCAACTTGATAAGATACTTCCGAAACATTCAAAGTGGTTTGTTTCAACATTTCCATTGCCCGCTGCAAACGTACCTGCCGGATAAATTTGCTAACCGACAAACCTGTTAATTTTTTAATTTTTCGAAGCAGGTTCGAACGGCTCATTCCAATTTCATTTGCCAGCTCAGAAACCCCAAACTGCTCACTTGAAATATTCTCCTCAACAATCCCGGTAACTTTGTTTAAAAAATCGTTTTCTATGAAACTTGATTCCTGCATCGTTTTAAAAATATAATCGAAATACGGAATATTTCTCTGAAAAGATACAAATAACTTTTAACACTTTTTTCTCTCCGTCATTTCATCATTTGCGTCATAATTTATACACTTGCGTCATAATTACAACCGCTTCACCAAAGTTTATCAAATTGAAAGCATAAATTATTAGCTCTGCATCATTGTTTAAGGGAACTTTACACCAACAAATTAGTGAAGAAATATTAAAGAAAATTGTAATGAAAACACGAATTTATTTTTTAGACAACCTTAGAACATTTTTAATTTTTTTGGTAGTTGTATTACACGCCGGACTTGTTTACGAATCGGTTTTAGAAAACACATGGATTGTGTGTGACCCGATGAAAAACAATTCAATAGGTTTAATAAGAATGTATTTAGACCTTTTTGTGATGTTTATAATATTCTTCATCTCGGGATATTTTGTTCCGTATTCAGTAAAAAACAAATCCAGCCTTGACTTTTTAAAAACCAAGTTTATAAGAATATTTGTACCCTGGATAATTGCAGTATTTACGCTTATTCCTGCTTACAAAGCAATTTTTCTGTTTTCAAGGGGATTACCACAGGAAGAATGGTTTACCTATTTCCATCTATTTAAAAGAGCAGGAACAGACTTAAGTTTTTTTGCCAATAATCCAAGTCAAAACTGGTTGTGGTTTCTGCCTGTGTTATTTATATTTCAGGTGATTTATCTGATTTTATATAAAACGAATTTATTGTCAATAAAAATCTCATTAAAAACAGGAGTGGTTTTGGTTTTTATAATTGGGGTTATTTATAGTATGATTATTTCTGTTATCGGTTTGAAAGGATGGACACTTTCGCCACTTCTCGATTTTCAGAATGAGAGATTACTGGTATATTTTCTTGCTTTTCTTTTGGGATCGTTGTGTAATAAACTCAATGTTTTCGAATCGCAGAAGAAAAACAAAAAGCTTTATATAATATCTAATGTGGTTCTGACATTTTCTTTAACCGGTTTTACAATTGTAGCCTTAAACCTATTCTATAATTTAGTTGATGTCAATCGTAATTACTATTTTATCTCAGAACATGCAGATAGATTGGCTTACTACATTTTATCGATGCTGGCCATGTTAAGCTTCCTGCACATTTTTATTTACGCGTTCCAATTTAGTTTGAACAAGAACTTTAAAATTATGGAACACCTGAATAAAAATTCGTACCAGGTTTACATTATTCACATTATCGTTTTGGGAATTCTTGCACTGTCCCTGGTAAATATACAAATCCCCGTTTATGTGAAATATCTTATTCTAACAATATTAACTTTTATAGTCAGCAACATAATTGTTTATGCATACAAAAGCATATTTCAAAAAACCATTTCAATGAAACTGGCGTCAACAGTATTTGTTCTGGCTACAATACTTTCCATTGTTGTTTTCGCAAAACAGGCAGATTACCGACAAGGGGGACAATCTGCAGGTTGGCAATCAACTCAATATAACATCAACATTGATCTTCACCAGGCAGCTTTGCAGGGAAACATTGAAGTTGTCAGGCAAAATATTTTAGCTGGTTCCGATCTAAATAAAAAAGAACCGGATGGTGGAGGCAGTCCATTAAGTACGGCAGCAACATTTGGTAAAACAGAGGTGGCCCGGGCATTAATAGAAGCTGGCGCCGAAATAAATTTTGTAAAGAACGACGGGGCAACCCCGCTTCATGTTGCTGCATTCTTTTGCCACACCGAAATGGTTAAATTATTACTTGAAAAAGGTGCCGATAAAAGTATTTTGGACAACAACGGATCGACAGCCCTGGAATCGCTTCTAATTCCTTTTGAAGATGTAAAAGGAATTTACGAATATTTTGCTGGGATTTTAGATCCTTTGGGATTGGATCTTGACCTGGAAAAGATAAAAACTAAACGACCAATTATTGCTGAGATGTTGCGAAACAGTACAAGCGAATAATGTTACGATTTCAAAAATTAATTAAAATTCAGAGTAGTGCTTCGAACAATAATATTCATAATAAGTTACCGTTTTGGTAATTTTGGTATATCTTTGTCAAAAGATGTTTTGAATGAGGGTTGTCGCAAAAAAGATTCTTAGAGAATTTTGGGGAAAACACAATAATTCTGAACACCAACTTAAAACCTGGTATAAGGAAGCTTCAAAGGCAACCTGGAATAATCCTTCAGAAATTAAATCTGAGTATCCAAAAGCAAGCATTTTAAAAGCGGGCAGGGTAGTTTTTAATATTTGTGGAAATTTGTACAGATTGGTAGTTGACATTAATTATGAGCGGCATTGGGTATTTCATCAGGTTTATCGGAACTCATTCAGAATATAATAAAATTGACGCAAATAAAATTTAAGTGCTATGGACATAAAAATAATAAAAACTGAAACAGAATATGCAAAATACTTAAAAAGACTTGAGGAAATATTTCATGCACCTATTGATTCTGTTGAAGGCGACGAAGCAGAACTGTTAACTATCCTTATCGAAAAATATGAGAACGACCATTACGCCATTGAAGCACCAGATCCTATTGAAGCAATTAAATTTAGAATGGAACAATTGGGCATGACTAAAAAGGAATTAGCTGAGATTATCGGGTATAAAAGCCGGGTTTCAGAAATTTTTAGCCGGAAAAGAAAATTGACTTTAAAAATGATTAGAAATCTTCACGATAAAATGAAAATACCGTATGATTCACTGATAAGCAATTATTAAGGTTAATAATGTTGGCGTCACTCAATAGTAAAATCAGATACTAAGTTTAAAACGTAAAGATTAAGTTTTATGAACTCTAAATTGGCAGTTCTTTCCATTCCTGTCATAAATTTATTTAATTCCTAAGCTTTCAAAAATAGATTTTTACATTGAACTACAACTTTCTTCTCTTTTCTAAAACTACTAAATTCTGCCATATTTTTTGTTTTTTTACATTTTATTACTCAATTGATATAAAATGAAGATTGTACTTTCTTATTTGTTATCGCCGGTATATTTACTGTTTTTTGGATTACTGCTTGTCGTATTTCATCCAATTCAGATTGTTTGCCGCTTTTTTGGAGGTTATGAACTTCGCAAAAAATCGGTTGATATTATGAATTTTTTTATTGTGTACGGCTTTATTATTTTAGGTTCCCGGATTCGGTTTATCGGCTTCGGACAATTACCAAAAAACCGCCCCTTAATAATAGTTTCCAATCATCAGAATACATTCGACATTCCCCCCATCGTTTGGGGGTTTCGAAAACATCATCCAAAGTTTGTCTCGAAAAAGGAGTTGGGGAAAGGAATTCCGAGCATTTCTTATAATCTGCGTCATGGTGGGTCGGCCCTTATCGATCGTAAAAATCCGAGACAATCGATTACTGAAATTATGAAATTGGGCAAACATATCGAAAAGGAAAATTACAGTGCAAGTATTTTCCCCGAAGGCACACGTAGCAAAAACGGAAAAATGAAACGTTTTCAGAGTGCAGGAATTACATCTTTGCTGCGCTATTCACCATCAGCCTTAATTGTTCCGTTAGTAATCGATGGCAATAGTCAACTAAAGAAAAAAGGTTATTTTCCACTATCTTTTGGAGTCAGGTTATCACTCACTGTTTTACCAATAATTGATCCGGCTGGTCGCGATCCGAAAGAGCTGACCGAGGAAATTGAATTGAAAATCAAAAAGGAACTGGGACAGTAAAATTTTTCATGACGATACAAACATTAAAATTAACTGTCAATTTAATTCTGGTTTAAACATAATCCATGAAAATAAAACCATTCGAACTTGAACGCTATTTTGCCAAACACGAATTTTCAGCTAAATATTTATTAAGCAGTTCAGACTGCGAGCCACTTTTGTTATCCGATATTTTAGAAATGGCTGATACAGAATCGTTGGAATTGTGGCAAAACCTTAAGCTGGCATACACTGAGTCAACCGGTCACCCACTTTTAAAACATGAAATTGCAAAGCTTCACTCTTCTATAACTCCAGATCAAATAAATGTAATGGTTCCGGAAGAGGCAATTTTTGTTGCCATGAATTGTATTCTCGAAAAAGGGGATCATGTTGTAACTACTTTTCCAGGTTACCAATCACTTTATGAAATTGCAAATTCATTGGGTTGCGAAATTTCAAAATGGCAACCCGAAATTAGAGATGGCTGGCATTTCGATTTACAGAAACTTAAAAGTTTAATAAGAAAAGAGACAAAACTTGTAGTTATAAATTTCCCACACAATCCGACCGGCGCAACAGTTTCAGCAAAAGAATTTAAAGAGATTATTGAGTTATGCCGAAAAAATAATACCCTTCTTTTTTCTGACGAGATGTACCGTTTTCTTGAATATAATTCTGATATCCGACTTCCATCCGCCTCTGATTTATACGAAAATGCAATTTCACTTTTTGGAATGTCTAAAAGTTTCGCACTGCCGGGCTTACGAATTGGCTGGCTCAGTTCAAAAAACAAAAATTTGATGCAAAAAATTTCAGAATTTAAAGATTATACAACTATTTGCAACAATGCACCCGGCGAAATTCTTTCAATAATTGCCCTTCAAAATAAAGAGAAAATAATTAAACGAAACCTTCAAATTATTTCTAACAACTTGCAACTACTTGACTTATTTTTCAAAAGACGGAAAGAGTTGTTCGAATGGAAACCGCCAGTTGCAGGAACAATTTCTTTCACAAAACTAAAAGTAGATATTCCTGTTTCACGATTTTGCAAAGATCTTGTTGAACAACAAAAAACAATGTTACTTCCTGCTACAGTTTATGGTTTTGAAGGTAATTATTTCAGGATTGGTTTTGCAAGAAAAAATTTAAACGATGGAATTGGTCAACTGGAAAAATTTCTTGCGTCGAATAAATTGTAAAACGGAAAACAACAACAACAGAAAAACGACAAAAGATTACTAAATTTACATTTCCACAAATCAACCTGAAAAATGAAAAAAGTATATATTTATTTCGCGGCAATAGTTGTTGCTATTTTTGCTGTTTATTTCACTTTCATCCAGTTACAAACCGGACCTGAAATACAACCCAACATAATTGTGATTTTGGGCGACGATATTGGCTACTCCGATATTGGTCCGTTTGGCTCGGAAATTAAAACACCCAATCTTGATCGGCTTGCTGACGAAGGGATTCGTTTTTCTAATTTTTACAACATGTCGAAATGCGAACCTTCGCGTTCATCGCTTTTTACCGGTTTATACGAAGGTGGAAAAAATTCCATAAACTTCGCTCAAATTCTCAAAAACCAGGGATATTACGTAATCCATTCCGGTAAAGAACACTTTATGAAATGGGTGCCTAAAAATGTTTACGCTAAAAATATTTTCGACCAGTCGCTCACATTTAAAGCAATGAACGAGTTTTTTGAACCTCCTTCAAAACAATTTGTAAATCCGTTTTTTTTAAATGGTGATTCAGTTGGTGTCGATGAAATTTATTACGAAAAAAAACCATTCTTTAAAACTGATGCACTTACTACAAATGCTTTAAAATGGATGGACGAACCGGTTGGAAAGGAACAACCTTTTTTCCTTTTTTTGGGTTATGGAGCCGCGCATTATCCTTTGCAGGCCCGACCTGAAGATATTGCAAAATACCGTGGTTTATACAAAAAAGGCTGGGATAAAATAAGGGAAGAACGAACTTCAAAATTAAAGAATCAAGGATTGATTGCTGAGAATATTCAATTAAGTCCGCCAAGTGCCAACATCAATAAATTTCGGGGGCATCCTGCTGGAGATGACGAAATCAGGGCAAAAATTCCGTTATACCGCCCCTGGGAAATTTTAGATGAAACAGAAAAAGATGAACTTGATTTGGAAATGGCAGTTTTTGCGGCAATGGTCGATTGTATGGATCAAAATATTGGCCGCGTATTAAACTACTTAGATGAAAAAGGAATTGCCGACAATACAATTGTAATTTATCTTTCCGATAATGGATCTTGCCCTTACGACAGCAACCGCGATTTTGATTACCCACCGGGCGTTACTGAAGGTTTCCGTACTTTGTGTGCTGCCTGGGCAAATGCTGGTAATACACCATTTCGCTATTTTAAACAATACGGACACGAAGGCGGAACACACACACATTTTATTTTGCGCTGGCCCGAAAAAGTTAACCCAGGTTTAATTACACACAAACAAGGGCACGTTGTTGACATTGCCCCTACCCTTTTGGAAGCTGCTAAAACAAATTATCCAGATAAATTAGGTGAAATAAATCCACAACCATTGCACGGAAGTTCCCTGATGCCAATACTTAAGGGTGGAGAACGAGAAGAACCTGAATTCTTTTTATCGGGCTGGACTGATCGTTTTCGGATGTTCCGGCAAAAAGAATGGAAGATTGTAAAAGCAAATAACGAAGATTGGGAGTTGTATAACCTGGATAACGATCCTACTGAGATAACAAATCTGGCTGATAAAAATCCAGAAAAAGTGGAAGAATTGTTTGAAGCCTATCAACAAAAACAGCAGGATTTTCAGGAAGAAGCAGAGTAAAAACTATTGTATAAAACTTTGGTTTGGACGATCTGGAAAGAGAAATCTTTGGCAATTACAACTAAAACCCTTGTTAGATATAGCTTTTTGGAGGCTGTTTTTTTGTCATTTCTGGATTTCAAACAATAAATCAATAATTTCATCCAAGTTTTTATTATCAGTAATTTCAATCTTTGCGCAAGGTCCATTATAAAATTTCTGAACACTTTCAGTGAGTGTTGTTACTTCATGCTTTTTAATTTTCTCTCGTATTTTTTCTTCTTTTAACATTGCAATAATTCCAATCTTCTTTTTTCGAATTTTCAAGAATGCAAAATTCCTTTTCTTACGAAGTGAAATGTAATACCTTTGAGAATTAAAATTCAATAATGGCATTTTCCCTAATAGTTTTGCCTTTAATTCATTATAAATCGCTAATGTATCGTCATTGATATCTTCTATGTGAAATTGTTCTGAATAGGCAGATTTTTCTTTCTTTTCGCCCTGATTTTCAAAAACAAGATCAAAATTCTCAATATTTTCAAAGTCTGGAGATAAAGTAAAAATTGAGTTACTTTTACTTCTGTTTGTTTTGTACTCTTTTAAAATAGCAACTTTGACCATTTTCCCCCAAGTGTCAGTATATGTTTCTGTAATTTCAGGTAATTCTCTCTTCTCTCCATCAATTATTAACAAAATATTTTGACTATTTTCAATTGTGTCTTTTAGAAATTTAAAAATCTCCTTCTTCCCTAATTTAATTTTCAATTCTTGTAGTAATCCATCATCATTGTCAAATATTGAATATAATTTCTCAATTAACTTCCCTTGACTTGAGGGGTTTTTAAAAAACGCAAAAAACTTAGTGATTTGGGGAAATATATGTCCAAAAAAACTATGTTTTGCTAATTCAACTTCAACCAGATAAAACTCGGGATTTTTTCTATCAGAAAAATCAAATAAAAAGCCGTCTGGAATAACTCCACCTAGCGAATTATTATCAATCTTCTTTTTTGCATCTATATAAATCGTTTTCTCCCCGAAAAATGTCTTAGAATTATTGACAACTAATTTTTCAAATTCAACTTCCAATTTATACTCCTTTTCCGAATATCTAAGTCCATTTTGATATATTACTGTTTCCATATTTTTTTCTCTTCTTTATTTGTCCAAACAACAAAATAAAACCTCTAAAAACTAACCAATCCCTTTAATTTCAGCAACTCCAGATAATTCAATATACTTTGTAAATCCGACTCATTTTTGTATTGTGTATCCAACATTTTTTTCATATCCAAGGCACTGTTTTTCCCATTTATTAGTGCACACAATTCTGTTGAATTTGCAATATTCCGATATGGATATTTCACTGTTGTTTCTTCTGGCAATTCACGAATAGAACGTTCAACCCTAAAACCACTTTGTTTTAGTTCATTGGTTGTTATGGGAATTAATTCGTTGGCCTGTTTTTCCAATTGAGTAAGTTTAAAGGAAGGAATTTCTACACCAAGTTTTGCAGCCGTCATTTCCATTTGTCCATCCAAAACCGCTTTATTTGAATTAAAAATTTGTTTTAAAGAAGTTGTTAATACATCCAACTGATTTTGAAGTTTTTCACTTTCAGGAGTCAATTCAGAAATTGACAAAACAGTTGCTAATTCATTATTATAAGTTGTTTCAAGGTAACCCAAAACCTTTTTACACTCAGTATTAAAGTTCTCTTTATCTGATTTTTTTAGTTCACCCAAAGCACGGGCTATTTCTATTCCCATTCTTTTTGAGGCGTACGAAAAAGTAGTATTTGCTATGGAAACTGCCATTTCTTCATCGGCTGAGGCAACTGTATAAGCACCGGCTGCGGCAATTATTGCAGCACGCTTCATTTGTGTAGGATCCAGTTTATTGGGGATATCTTCCGAAGTATGATAATATAAATCAGGCCAGGTTATGAACATTACTCCAGGGACATGCGTTGACCAATGGTTAAAAACTTCGTGGTCGGAAGCACCGTAATGTTGTTCAATCTGATAATAAAACGGATCGTCAGATCCACTGGGTGCAATTATTTGGTTTGCAATTTTTTCAGCACTACGATTTGCCAGAATCTCCCTATTTACTTCACCCATATACACGAAATAATTTTCCATTACATCATTAATATAATGTGGATTTCCGAAAGTAGTTCTCATCAAACTAAAAAATGAATTATTACTTTTAAGGTGCAATCCAACCATATCAAGATTGATATTACATAAAGTCTGTTCCATTAAATCTTTGTGGGCATTTACCCACGGAGCAGTTCCAGAATATTCAGGGACCCAGATAAAACGGATTCCACGTTTGGGGCGCTGCAACCTGCCATCTTCAAACATCTGATTTAATGCCCGGACAACTTCTAAAATTACTGCACTTCCCGAAACATTGTCGTTGGCGCCCTGTTTTGTATATCCTTCGTAAATATGGGCCGAGAGAATTATTTCTCCGGCATTTGGATCGGTTCCTGGGAGCACACAAGTTGGAATCTGTAAGTCGTAAGGCAACATTTCTGATTCAACAACAGCATGAACTTTTATAATCTCACCACGTATTAAGCGGTCGCGAAGTTTGTACCCTTCGCGTGGGGTAAGGTAAAAACCAAAAGTTGCATTTGCCCCTCTTATTCCACTCGAAGGAATTGCAAGCGGAGCTTTAAGTTCACGGCTCGAACCAAAACCAACAACTCCAACTGCTCCTTTTTGAACCGCTAAATTATGTACCCGGCTTACAAAACCCGAAGTAACAATAATCTTTCCTTCAATATCCAAACCTTCAAAATCTTTTTCAGCACCTTCTTCTACCCAAATAAGTTCAGCTTCGACATCTGCCGGTTTACTTCCCTGGGCAAGCGACAATGCAATATCATCGTAATCAGCCAGTTTCTTTTTGTTCGGACTTCTTTCCCACAATTCACCTTTTATACCATCCCAGGTTTGACCACCTTCAAAACGCTCAATCTGCGCTCCGTTAATTCCATATTCAATCAATTTTTCGAGAACATATTTTCCTTCCCTGAATGTACCTTTTCCATACTCACTTGCCGGGCGATTACGCTGATAACCTACCATTTCGATAGCATGATGCAAAGAAGTTTCACCCGAAGTTTCACCAACTATTTCATCCATCTGATTTTGAGGAAGCAGTGTCCATTGATAAAATGGAGTGTATTGTGAAAAAACAGTTGTAACTGATATTACAAAAATTACTAATATCAAATAAAATTTCTTATTCATTTGGTTGAATTTAAATTTAATTAGTCCTACAATGGAAGCAAGTTAAAGATAATAGCTTTTATATTTTATACAATAACCAATATCGGTAAAATTCAATGTTCAGTTGTAAATTGTCCCGGGAAACGGCCCTGAATTCCCTTTTCGCGATAAAAATCCTTCATACGTTTTATGTCTTCTTTCGAATCTTCTGTAATTTCGAATTTTACCCCGAGAGTAACCACCTTTTTCCCCCAATCGTAACTTCCCAGATAAATAGGAACTTTCGTTTCGCTTGCAATGATATGAAAACCAGCTTTCCAATTTTTTGTTCGTTTACGACTCCCCTCTGGTGAAATAGCGAGATGTAAATATTCCGATTCATTAAATAACTTTATGGTTTGTCGGATAGCATTTGCACCTTTTGAACGATCGATAGGAATTCCACCCATTGAACGAATTACACCACCAATTGGCCAAAAGAAAAGTTCTTTTTTAACGAGTACATTTGCAACTCCACCAACAGCGCGATAGTATAACGAGGAAATTACAAAGTCCCAGGAACTGGTATGAGGAGCTCCTATAATTATGCATTTATTTTCGGGAGCCACTCCACCAACAGTCTTCCAACCAAATATTTTAAGCAAAAATTTACTGAGTTGCTTCATTTTATTTAACGCTATATAATTCAAAATTTGTGGCATTTGCATACTTTTCCAATAAACCGCTTGCCAACTCAGTTGCTTTTTTTAATTGAGAAGAAGATGAATAATCAATGATTATCATGCAAAATCTTTTAGTTTGTTTTGAAACAGACGTTCTCACAGAATCACTTGTTGGGCTACCAAAAGCACCCAAATTATCGCGAAAAACCGGGAGGAATTCAATATTTAATTCTCCCCTTCCAATTCCCGAATAGGGCTCTTCTTTCTCTCCAATCCCAAAAACTACATCTCCATTAATTTTCTCAACATCGTAACCTCCAATTGAAAACCCGGTTGAAATTGAAACCAGATTTAATAAATCAACCACATTATTTACCTGGTAAAGTTCTTTACGTTTTATTACCCTTCTTAAAAGTGCCTCTGCCGATAGACGATACCGTGCAGGATCTTTCCCACAAGCTTTATAAGCTTTTCGTGAAGCAGAAATTGTTGAAATCTTGCTGATTTGTTCAATCTTTATATTCGCAGAAATTTCAACAATTTTTTGCTGAATTTCACTCCAAAGAACTTCATTTTTTTGTTGAAATTGAACATCGCATTCTATACAGGAAAGTTCCAAACCAGGAACCTTGTTTTTTAATTCCAATGAAATTGTAATATTTTGCATTTAATTACTTTATATTTTCAACTTAAGTTTCAAAATTTTAATAATGTGCAAAAAAAATAAAATCCAAAACTACAAAAATGAGATAAAAACTAAGAGACTGCTTAAGTTTTATTTTTTAGAGTAATTCATGATGTATTTTTTACTAAGACAACTTATCCCGAAGTAATCGGGAAGACGGATTTGCGAGAAATGACCGAAGGGAATTCGTGAAATTCAATTAAAATAAACGATATAATGAACAATAAGACCAACTCTTTAAGGAAAATTCAACTAAGTATAAGTGAAAAAGACCATTAATTAAATGAACGGTTAATTTTTAAACAGTTTCCAAAACTGTTCATTTTTATTAAAATGAACTTAGCTTAACTTTTTTTCTTGAAATATTTCAGAACAAAATGACTTAGAAAAGCTATCCGAAAATATTAATGAAATAAAAAAGAGATTTATTACGCAACAAATTGAAATGGTAAATACAGAACCACAGGGGCCGTTTAAAGATTATTAAAAATCAAAAAAAAAGGATTCCACAAAAAGTAGAATCCTTCTAATCTAAGACTATCTTTTACTTAAATGTTTTCAACATTAAAAGCTACAGTACCACGCTCGCTTTCTTTAGTTTCAAACTCAACTTTTTGGCCTGTTTCCAAACCCAGATGAGCATCTTTAATTCCTGAACGATGCACAAAAACGTCTTGGTCTTCGCTGGTTTGGATAAATCCGAAACCTTTAACAGCATCGTACCACTTAACAGTTCCTTGCATAAAACTATTAATAACGATCCCTACGGTTATAACCACCGCCACCGCCACCGCGACGATCACCACCATCGTTTGAACGTGGGCGTGATTCGTTTACCTTGATGTTCCTGCCACCAACTTCGGCATTGTTTAGTTCTTCAATGGCGTTTTTGGCATCGTCGTCACTATCCATTTCAACAAAACCAAAACCTTTACCTCTACCTGTAAATTTATCAGTGATAATTTTAGCAGAAGCTACTTCACCATACTCTTCGAAAATCTTTTTTAAATCTTCCTCGCCAATACTGAATGGAAGATTTCCAACATAAATGTTCATTTGTAATTATTTAAAAAATTAATAAATTCTTTTTCCTATTTGCACAAAAAACCGAAAAACCTTTGCATTGTTTGCATCCGGGATTTACTTAATAAAAAATTTTTTGGAATTTTGAATCACCAATAAAAACCTCGAAAAAACAAGAAGGAAAAACTGTATCCTGATTGTTAAAAGCCAATAAAAAAAAGACCAACTTTCTAATTCTAAAACCAAAAAATAAATATTTTCTTAACTATCTTAAAATTAGCGATACAAAGTTAATCTAAAATTGTAATAATCAAACCGAAAGCCAACAATTTCTTTTTTCGAAAATACAATCCCTTTTTATTATGCCGATTAATTACATGCAACGCCTTAGTTTTTTAATTTAATTTGAATTAAATCCTGAATTACTACACTGCTTAAAAAGCAACCGAAAATAGCTGGCATGTATGAAATGGTTCCTACAGTTGATTTTTTGTTCTGCCCCTCTTCCAAACGAACAGCTTTTTCATTTACTTTTTCAGTAGAGAAAACGACCTGAACACCTGTTTTAATGTCAAACTTCCCCAATCGTTTTCGTAGCATTCTGGCCAGTTTACAATTGTACGATTTTGAAATATCCGACACCCGAATGCAAGATGGATCTAATTTTCCTCCGGCACCCATTGAACTCACCACTTTTAGTTCCAGTTGTAACGCATGTTGAATAAGAAAAATCTTTGGAGTTAAGGTATCAATTGCGTCAACCACATAATCAAAGGGTTGACTTTTTAAAAGTTCCAATATTTCTTCATCATGAATATAATCCTTTACAACTATTAATTTCAGTTCTGGATTTATATCCAAAAACCGTTGAGCCAAAACATCTGCCTTGGGTTTATTCATAGTACTTATAAGTGCAGATAATTGCCTGTTTCTGTTTGAATTTTCCACAACATCGCTATCAACAATGGTCATTTTCCCAACTCCCGATCTGCACAATTGTTCTGCTGCGTAGGCCCCAACACCGCCAAGTCCGACAACCAAAATATTTGATTTTTTCAATCTATTTAACTTCTCTTCTCCCAAAAGTAATTCGGTGCGTACTAACCAATCCATAAAATCATCGACTTAAAATATATTCTCATTTTATTCATCTTTTTCTCACGATCGTCCAACCCACCTTTTTTCAATTCGGTTAAAATTTTCCCAAACAGCCATTTTCAAATCCCCAATTGGTATTTCTCTAATTTCTGCCGCTTTTTGATACATTTTTTCTACTTCACCATCAAATTCATCAGTTTCAAAAAAGATAGTATTCAAGGGTAGAAATTGAAATAATTCAACCGTTTTTGGGTTTGATTTAAACAAGTTTTCTCCAAACGAGAATAAAAATCCTTTGTTTAATATTTGTTGAGTGATTTGAATATTCCCGTTATAAGAATGCATAATCCACGACATTGCCGGTTTTAGTTTTTTATGCAATTCCAAGACCTCATTATACGCTTTTACGCAATGTATAATTAGAGGATATTCAAACTCCTCAGCCATAATTGCCTGCGCTTCAAACACTCTTTTTTGTTCCTCGAAATTTGTAATTGCCTTTTTATCCAAACCACATTCCCCAACAAAAATTACATGGTTAAAGTCAAGTGCTTCTTTCACCATAATCAGTTTTTCGTTATTTTCATCGGGCGATTTAATATGCCAGGGATGCAATCCAACCGAATAAAAATTACGCCCTGAAAAAGCTGCAAATCCATCACCAGGAAATAAGTTTTGCACAGTAACTGTCTCCGTTTCATTTCGAAAAGGATGTGTGTGAATATCTATAAATGGAATCGGGTTCATCATCCTACATTTTGATTAAAATTATGCAATTTCATTGCAGCTACTTTAATTCTTCACATTTCTGAAATAACAAATATCAATCAACAAATCACAAATAAATTTCAAACTGTAATATTCAAATTTCAAAACTTACACCTAATTAATCGATTATATTTTTTATATACTAATTTGGGTTTTAGTATTTTGAACATTGAGTATTAATTGATATTTGTAGTTTGTTTTTTGGTGCTTACTAACGAATTTCATTTATAATCCTAACCCATGTAATTTTCAAACCGTAATAAACATCTTAGTTAAACTAAGCACAGAACAATTTAAAACTGCAATTAAACTAATTTCAGAATTTTCTGAATCACTTTTTCAGCACCATCAGCAATTTGGTCGATACTTGCGTCGAGCATGTAACATGGAGTTGTTACCACTTTGTATTTCTCGTCGTAAACAATTTCGCCATGATTGGTATTTACATGAGTACCACCTAAAGTTTCAACGGCATTGGCAGTACCTTCATCATTGCCAATTGTGACTTCTACATCGCCCAAAACCTTAGCAATTAAAACGGGCGAAATACAAAGTGCCCCAACCGGTTTTTCAGCAACTACCGTTTCCCTGATTGCCTTTTCAACATCTTTATTTACGGTACATTCAACACCGTCGAAGGCAAAAGTGCAAAGATTTTTTGCTGCTCCGAATCCACCTGGAAAAACAATCGCATCAAAATCTTTGGCTTTATATTCTGCCAGCGACTTTATGTTTCCACGTGCAATGCGCGCTGCCTCCACTAAAACATTTCGGGTTTCCGGCATTTCTTCACCCGTTAAATGATTTATTACATGCGCCTGATTAATGTCAGGTGCAAAACATTGATATTGTGCACCCTGCTTTGCAATGGCGAGTAAAGTTAATGTAGCTTCATGAATTTCTGCCCCATCATAAACACCGTTTCCGGCTAAAACAACTGCTATTTTTTTCATGGATTTTTATTTTTTGATTTCTATTTCAAAATTAAGGTTTATATGATAAAGGAAAAAGTAAAGGGCACAAAAAAATCCGGACTTGAATTAAGACCGGACTTATATTTTTATTGAACAGTATTTTTTTAGCGATAATTCAAAAACTTTTCAACCGTAAAAAATGTAGTTTTTTCAGTTGATTCTTCCATTTTTGAACGAAGATCTGCTATTTTTTCTTTGTCGTCGATGTATTTTAAAACCACTTTTGCACCATCAAAACCATCCTCTGTTTTATCGGGAAGAATTAAAAGCATAACTGCCTGTTTGCGTTCCAGAATATTAATTTTCGTGGTTTTGGTATCTGCCATCGATCCCGCTGCAATAATATTATCGCCTAAACTTTCAACGTGAATGTAAACAGCAACGTTTGGCGTTCCATCAGCATTTACAGTACTGAACACTGTTTTGCTTTCTAATTTTAAAGCCTCTGAAAATTGCTCAAAAGTCATGTTTTTTCCATCTGCTTTTTGGGTGGCCCCGGAAACTGAATCATAATTTTGGGCATTTAAATTTCCACCTGCCAAAATAAATGCAGCAATTACAATAACAATAATTTGTTTCATTCTTATTTTATTTAGGTTTATAAATTAGTGACACTACAATACCAGCCACCAAGAATTCAATTAATCCAAATATAATCCATTTTATGGTTAAGTCGCTCGGAATGGGATAAACAATGTACTGGTTTAAAATTCCGATAACTGAAACAATAAATCCAAAAATCAATCCGAATCGGATGCCTTCCATAATTCCTTTTCCCGAATATCCTTTTGCAAAAACATACACAAAAACGATGGATAACAAAGCACTTGTTATGTACATTAACCACATTAAATCCATCATATTTGGGCGCCATAATTCCATGCTCGCCTCGTAATCGGCTGACAAAATTAAATTGTGAATTACAAAATCGAGCACCTGAAAAGTAACAAATACTGCCAAAGCAGCTAAAAGTAGTTTTTTAACATTCATAATTTTTCCTCCTGATAGTTTTAGTTTTTAAACGAATTGACATGAATCTCGTAATTATTAATTGTATCAATCTACAAAACAAAAAGGAATATTAAAAGTTTCCAGAAAATATCATGTTTTATTTCTACTTAAAAAACCACTTGCTTTACTGGTCATGTTCTTTTGGTTTTGCCGGAATTCGCTATCTTAAAATGAATGATGAATATCGATTAACGAATGATGATTTCTGATTTTATCCAAATATTTCGTTATTCAAAAATCGTGAATCGGTGTTCGATATTAAAATACGAAAATGATTAAAAGCTCTTTTGCGAGAAATACAAAGCCACCAACACAGAACTTGTGATTTTTACTGTATTTCTTCCAGATTGTAAGGAGTTTCCTGATAAACGTAATAGTTTAACCAATTTGAGAACAATAAATTTGCGGTTGATTTCCAACGCATTAATGGTGCATTTTCAGGAATGTTTTCAGGATAATAGTTACGGGGAATTTCTATGGGCAGATTTTTTGATTTGTCGCGTTTATATTCGGTATCAATTGTATTTCGTGAATATTCAGAATGCCCAGTTATAAAAAGCTGCTTTCCACTTTTTGCTTTTACAATTGTTACACCGGCTTCTTCAGAAATCGCAATTATTTGAAGTGCGTCAACCTTTTCAATATCCTCGGCTCTAACCTCGGTGTGGCGCGAGTGTGGAACGAAAAACAGATCGTCAAATCCCCTGAAAATAGGTAATTTTGGGTTAGAAAGTGTATGTTCAAAAACACCGAACATCTTTTTCTTGAGCGGATATTTCGGGATTCCGTAATGGTGATACAATCCTGCCTGAGCTGCCCAGCAAATAAACAATGTAGAAGTTACATGTTGTTCTGCCCAATCGAGAATCTGTTTCATTTCGTCCCAGTAAGTCACCTCCTCAAATTCCAATTGTTCAACCGGTGCGCCGGTAATTATCATTCCATCGTACCTTCTACCATTCAATTCATCAAAGTTCCTGTAAAACGATTTCATGTGCGACGAAGGTGTATTTTTGGGAGTGTGCCCTTTTATTTTCATAAAATCGATTTCAATTTGAAGTGGCGAATTTGAAAGCAAACGCAACAAATCAGTTTCAGTTGAAATTTTCAGGGGCATTAAATTCAGAATAATAATTTTAAGCGGACGAATATCCTGATGCGCAGCGCGAGATTCATTCATCACAAAAATGTTTTCTTGCTGAAGTAAATCAATGGCTGGTAATTGATCTGGTATTTTTAAAGGCATATCTTTTATTTAGAAGCCCCCACCTAACCTCCCCCAAAAGGGGAGGAAAGAGAAGAACCGATTAATATATTTCTATCCAATTTAAAACATTTTTGGTGAGTCTTTTTTAAATTTTACCAAGTGCTTGTTCGAAATCGGCAATAATATCGTCGATGTGTTCCAAACCAACACTCACTCTTAATTGTGTAGGAAAAACACCGGCAGCAATTTGAGCTTCTTCCGGCAACTGTTGATGCGTAGTTGCAGCAGGCTGAATAATTAAAGTTTTTGCATCGCCAACATTTGCAAGATGACTAACTAATTCGAGGTTGTTTACAACCAGATTTGCGGATCCTTTATCACCTTTTACAATAAGCGATAAAACACCACCAGCTCCTTTTGGCAAATATTTTTTTGCATTTTCATACGATTCATGACTTTCCAAACCGGGGTAATTTACACTTTCCACTTTCGGATGTTTTTCCAACCACTTTGCCAAAGCAAGCGTATTTTCAATATGACGATCCATGCGTAAAGATAATGTTTCCAAACCCTGAATTAACAGGAATGAATTAAACGGGCTAATCGCAGCACCATAATCACGCAAACCCTCAACACGTGCTTTTATTATAAATCCAATGTTTCCAAAATCGCTATCGAAATTAAAAACATCCCAGTATTTTAATCCGTGATATCCTTCTGATGGTTCGGTAAAACCCGGGAATTTTCCGTTGCCCCAATTATAAGTTCCGGCATCAACAATAACACCACCAATGCTGGTTCCGTGACCACCAATCCATTTTGTAGCCGATTCAACAACAATGTTTGCACCGTGTTCAATTGGCCGGAAAAGGTAACCTGCACCGGCAAAAGTATTATCAACCATAAACGGAATGTCGTATTTTTTCGCCAATGCAGCAATCGCATCGAAATCTGGAATATTGAATCCGGGATTTCCAATAGTTTCTAAATAAATGACTTTTGTGTTTTCGTCAATTAATTTTTCAAACGAATCGACATTTAAATCATCGGCAAACCGTGCTTCTATTCCCAGCCGTTTAAACGAAACTTTTAGCTGATTGTAGGTCCCTCCATACAGATAGGGCGACGAAACAACATTGTCGCCAATTTCTAAAAGGGTATTAAAAGCCAGAAACTGTGCAGCGTGCCCGGAACCAACTGCCAGAGCAGCCACTCCGCCTTCGAGTGCAGCTACGCGTTGCTCAAAAACATCGGAGGTCGGGTTCATTATTCGGGTGTAAATGTTACCAAACTCTTTAAGCGCAAACAAATTGGCTGCGTGGTCGGAATCGTTAAAAACATACGAAGTAGTTTGATAAATTGGTACGGCCCGAGAATTTGTGCTTGCATCGGGCTGGTGTCCTGCATGAAGTTGCAGGGTTTCGAAGTTTAATTTTTTTGTTGTCATTTTATTTATTTTTTTGAGTTATGAATAATCAATTTATAGTTTTATTGGCTGGTAGTCTTTCACCCCTCTGTCCAACTAGTTGGACATCTCCCCTAGGGGAGAATGAAAGAAAAAGAATTAATAGAATACATTATATATTTCACGAACACTTTTTTCTTTATCTGAGCTTTTTACAACTAGGTAACTTACCAGGTCGGAAGCTCCTGATCCACTTAACAAAACATTGATTTTATTGTTGGCAACAGCACCAAATATTTTCGCAGAAACGCCATAATTATTTTGCATCCCATGGCCAACAATTCCAATAAGCGAAACTTCTTTTTCAATAGAAATTTCTTTCACTGCGGAAAAGCCAAGTTGTTGAATAAAAGCCAAAGCTTTATTGCCGGTTTGTTCTGCCAATACCAGATTTATTGATGTTTGCGAAGTAATCACCGATTTTATATTTATTCCGGCGTCATTTAATTTAGTTGTAACTTTTGCCAAAATACCAGGCTTTAAACCCACTCCGGGACCATTTAATTTCAACAATGAAATATCGTCGGAACAAGCCACACTTTTTACAATCTGGTCTTCAATAAAAGTCTCAGTATTAATAATTGTTTTTACCAAGCCATCCGAGGTCGATGAATTAATTACCTGAATTGGAATGTGTTTATGCTCCAGCGGTTCAACGGCTCGTGGGTGAAAAGAGTAATGTTCAAAATATGCCAATTCACTGGCTTCAGAATAAGTTAGTCTTTTAATATTTGGAGGATTGGAAACAATTTTTGGGTCGGCTCGTTGAAAATCATTATCCAAGTCCCAAAGTTCCAGTTTTTCTACACCCAGTTCATGGGTTAAAAAAGCTGCGGTGTAATCTGCTGCCGATTTTCCGGTTCTTGCAATTTTCCCATTTTCAGCAATTCCATAAGAACCCGGGACAATAAAAACAGATTCAGAAAGTTCATCGATTTTCTCTTTGTTAACGGAAAGAAAAGTTGCATTTCCAAAATCGGAGGTGCTTGAAAGTTCTATTTCTTTTAGACAAATTATCTTAACTTCTGGTGCAATCAAATTCCATTGTGTTTTCAGAATTTCTACCGAAAGTTTTTCGCTAAAACTTATTACCTGATCTTTTAGCGATGGTGAATAATCGCCAATTAACGCAATTCCTTTTAATAAATTGGTGAGCTGTTCTACCAAATTTTGGTAGTCTTCCGAAATTTCTATCCTTGTTCTTTCAGTAAAAAATGAATTAAGTTTTGCCAATAACTTGTCGATATTTATATTTTGCTGAAAAACATTTAAAATGCTTGCTTCAATTTCGTTTAATAACTCGGGAATTGCAGAAACCACAACGAATTTCCGTTCGTTACTTTTTGCCAAAAACTGAATTAAATTATGTACTGATTTTGAGTTGCCAATATGACTTCCACCCAAACGAATAACTCTATTCGCCATAAAATTATGTTTTAAAAAAATTGATAATGAAAAAAATGTTTGTGATAAATGTGCCTTCTGCCAACAGAAACTATTGAAAGAAGGCTAGCGCATACGCATAGAAAAAAACGACAACATGAATTGAGCGCAAAAGCTGATTGCTATTGCTTTTAAAGAAGTATTTCTAAATTCTAAATTCATTTTATCGACTTTGCTTGAGGCAAATATAGATTGATTTTTTAAAAAAGCAAATTTATTTGGAATGAGTTTAGATAAAGATAACATTGATTGTGATTTTTATATCCATTAATTCCGTTGGTTTCAACCATCGGCAAAGGATAAAATAAGACAAATTTAAATTTTAGTAATTTCCTTTACCGTCAGTTTTAACTGCCTGAACATGAAATTATCTTTTCATTTTAATATCTATTCCGCCAGACTCTTTTCCAAATTTGTTTAAACGGTACGTAAACGAAAGCATAAGAAAACGGCCGATACTATTTGAGCGAATCTCACGTAAGTAATTTAGCTCGCCAAAACGTTGTATAATTTGATTCTGATTAAGCAAATCGAAACCTTTTAAAGCCAAAGTACCTCGCTTATTTTTTAAGAAATAATGACTGATTTCTGCTCCCAGCAACGGAACACTTAGCGATTCGCCAAAACTTTTATCGGTATAATTGGTAATGTCGGAGCTAACTTCAAAATTCCAGCTATCGTTGGGTGTAAACCGTATTTCGCCAAACCACGACATATCGAAATAAGTGTTATCCAATGAATTTTGAATTGAATATTTTGAATCGGTTATTGTGACGGCTACTCCAGTATTTAAATCCCATTTTTCTTTTTTACGGTTATCGATACTAAACGACGCCCGATGACTTAAACTGGTGTACTCATTTTCAACTTTGTTAATTAAGTTCAAACCTTTGTTCCAACTCTCCTCAACATTCAAATGAACTTTCATTCCTAAACGGCGAATTGGAGTTGAAAAATCAACATTTCCCCGCACATTATAATCGTAATCGAAATTTTGCAAAGTGTTTACCATTGCCAGTTGTTCGTCAACTGTTCTGTCCCAGTTTATTTTATCGTTGGTGTATGTTGCACTTAAATTTGCCATTATCGATGTAAATGAAAACTGGTCGAATAAAATATAATGTGTATTAAGTCGATGTGCAACTTCCGGCTTTAAATCAGGATTTCCATAAAAAATAGAAAGCGGATTTATGTTGTTTTCAATTGGGAGAAGTTGTGTAATACCTGGAGTGTTTACGCTTGAACCATAACGCACCATAATTCTACGACCAGTTTGAAACTGGTACTCGTACCAAACGGTTGGCAGCAAATAGAAATAACTATTGTCCGATTCAGTAGTTTCGTTTAAAGTATTTACCATATTTCCGCTCTCAGCTTGCAGCGTTAGTGAAACAGTAGTTTTCTTTGCAACCTTTTTCAAACTTAATTTTGGTCGAAACCAACTGTATTTTTTTTGAAAAATATTGTCATACGGAATAATTCTAACCTTATTTGGACCCGGTAAAATCACATCTGTCCTAAATAAATCTTCGATGGATCTACCTGCACTTAATTCAGGAGTTAAATAAATTCCTGTTCCAATTTTTTGAGTGAACGAAGTGTTTACAGAATAGCGCAAACTCTCATTTTCATTGTCCTGAATAATATTTCTTTCTATTAAATTTTGGGGTTCAATATAATTTGTTTCTGTAAAAATTTGGTTTTCGGCTAAACTTTTCGACAGCGAAAGATCACCTCCAACATTAAAATTCGATTTTCCGTGATTCAATTTTTTTGTATAAGAACCCCTCGCACTTCCCGAAATCTGGTCCGAAATATTTGTGCTCTGGTTGAGTAAAGTATTTATTAAAACCTCATCTGAAGAACTTTCCGAAAAAGCCAGCCGATTGTTATCACCATTTGTTAATGAGAAATTTCCATCGACTAAAATATTTTGGGTGGTATCTAATCTTTGTCGCAATCCAAAATTAAAACGGTGTGCTCCATTTTTATCAGTTTCATCCAGATTTTGTTCCTGAAAATAATCTTTATCACCTGTATAATTCCACGTTTTTGTGGTTTCATCCAACTCCTTTTTTGAGCCATTTCCCAGGTAACTAATAAAAACCCGATCGTTCGGACTGGTTGAATATGAAAAATTTGCACCGCCTGCTCCCGAAGTATTTAATCCGGAAATTGCTTCCCCAAAATTAATCGGGAAACTGCCATCGCTATTGATACTAATTTTGGCAGAACCACCACCATGAATCATTTTCCCAACACCGCCACTAAAATTCATAAAATCGTTAAACGAAAAACCATATTGGTTTACATTGTTCGCCATTCCCAACGCCGCCACCTGAATTTTGTCGGTAAAACGATACGCTTTTGCACTCCCCTGCCAACGTTCTCCTGTTCCTCCACCAGCCATAACATCGCCAAAAAATGCATTCTTTTTATCCTCCTTTAGTTTTAAATTAATAGCCTTTTCGCGGCTTCCATCGTCAATTCCGGTAAACATTGCATTTTCCGATTTACGGTCGTAAACCTGCACTTTATCAACAGCGTCGGCAGGAACATTTTTTGTAGCTACTTTCGGATCGTTGCCAAAAAATTCTTTACCATCAACAAACAACTTCTCTACATCTTCGCCCATTGCTTTAATATTCCCTGCACGATCGACTTCAACTCCGGGCAATTTTTTCAGCAAATCTTCAGTAACCGCATCGGGCTTTAACCTAAAAGCAGCGGCATTGTATTCAACCGTGTCACCTTTAATCGCCAAGGGAACATATTCGCCAGTTACTTTCACTTCATCAACATCAACCGATTTTGTTTTTAAAACTACGGTTACCAGTTTATTTCCTTGTACCGGAATGGAAATGTTTTTGTATAGAGTTTCAAATCCCAGAAAAGCAACCTGCATCAAATAGTCACCCTTTTTAATATTTTTAATATCGTACTCTCCAGATTTGTTGGTAATCCCAAAAGCCTGCATTGTTGAATCGGCAGGATCTAATAAAACCACTGAACTGTAAATCATTGGTGAACCATCGTCGCCAAAAACGTCGCCGGTTAAAGAGAACGATTGGGCAAATCCTACCCAGGCAAAACTTAAAAAGATTGCTGTAAATAAAAATTTCATACAAATTGGTTTTTTTTGTGTCAGTAAGAAAACTACCTTTTTTTTTAAGACTATCTATGAATCCGAATCATCATTTGGCGACCTTCACCCTGTTCGCCACCCATCTCTTTCATTTTTTCTTCCACCACTTTGTCAAATTCATCGCGGGTAACTTTTTTCCCTTTTTTAGGTTTTTGCAGAATATCGTCTGCCAAAGGAGAAAAATCTACCGAGGTAGCCAAAGTTGTCTGTTTTCCATCTTCAGATTCTACAGCTAAAACTAATCCGGGCAAACCACCATAATTTGATGGGCCTGCAGAAATCGGAATTGCCGGAGTGAACCATGCGATCATTTTTGTGCTGTCCTTTTCCATAACGGCTTCTTGACATGGAAAATCCAAAATCATTTTCTGATTGCCGGTAATTTTCCATTGATTTGCAACTTCACCTTCAATTAAAAAAACACGTGTCATAAATTCGCGTTGCTCAATTTGTTTATTATTTGACAAATCTGTAAAGACTTTATTTTCAGGCTCTTCCATTTTAATCATTACATTTGCCCCGCCCGAATGCATCGACACATCTTCGTCTTCAGCTGATTTACCATTTTCAAACAGAGTTGCTTCCGCGTTGAAGTATAGAACTTTATTCGATTTTCTCTCTTTTGGCATCATGTGTGCAAACTGCGCTGCATCGCCATCCAGTTTTATGTCCAATTTCATTACTTGTTCGTAAACAACGGTACCGGAAGTATTTTCCTGGGCATTTAAATTCAATCCCAAAATTATTGCTGAAATTAAAAGTAAAGATTTCTTCATTTTTATGATTTTTTTAATTTGATGTAAAAGTAATTTTCTCTTTTCAGAAAGAGTGTTAAAGCTTTGTTAAAATGTTTATTATGAAAAGTTAATCTACAAATCATATTTATCAATAAGGTAAATAAAAGATGCAATTGCGGCACTTCCCATCTGAAACTCACGAAAATTCACCTGCTCGAAAGTATCGTTTCCCGAATGGTGAAAATCGAAATAACGCTGCATATCGGGAACAAAAGATGAAAGTGGAGTCCCGAATTGTTTAAGTGGGCCAATGTCAACACCACCGCCGCCTTTTTTAAAATGGGTAATTCCGTAAGGTTCAAAATATTCTTTTAAAGCCAAAATCTTTTCCAATCTTTCATCCGGAGCTGAAACACCAAATCCTCTTGGCATCAACGCACCACGATCGGCCTCCAAAGCAAAATAGTGATTCTCTTTTTTCAAGGCTGCCTGCCGGGCATACTCTTTCCCTCCACGTTGTGCAACTTCTTCGTCCATAAACACTACTGCCCGGATTGTTCTTTTCGGCTGAATCCCCAATTTTTGAAACAACCTTAAAACTTCAATACTTTGCATACAACCTGCACCGTCGTCGTGAGCACCCTCACCGGGTTCCCAGGCATCGAGATGTCCGCCAATTGTAATAATTTCTTCCGGTAATTCTGAGCCTCTTATTTCGCCAATTACATTATGTGAAGTTACTTCCGGTAATTCATAACTGGTAGTACGAAAATTAAAATTCAGATCCGGATCATTTTTTAGCCAATCGCTTAACAAATTAGCTCCGTTTGTACTTATAGCAACAGCCGGAATTTGTTGAACAGTATCGTTGTAACGCATTACCCCGGTGTGTGGAAAATCGTCCTGCGAAGTGGTTAACGATCGAACAAGAACTCCGACAGCTCCAAAAGCTCCCGCCCGCGCTGCACCTCGTGTCCGCTGGTCGGCAGCACCGCCATACGCACCAAAAGTATTTATCATTGTTGGATCCATGGCACGGTTAAAGAAAACAATCTTACCATCAATATTTTCTTTACCCAACTCTTCCAGTTGTTTGAAATTTTGAACTTCAATAACTTTTGCAGAAAGACCGTTTTTTCCAGTTCCAATCGACATTCCCAAAGCAGTTACAGGAACATCCTTAAATCCAAATTTTGCCGATTGAATTGAAGCAGTTTCATCTTCGCCGCGCACCCAGCGAGGAACCTGAACCGGTTGTTTTTCAACTCTGTCCAAATTCATATCATTCATTAGTTGAAAAGTAAATTCAACTGCTGCTTCAGCTTGTGGCGAGCCGGTAATTCTACCATTATAATTTTTACACAAATAACGTAGATTTTCATACGCCGTTTGATCAGTTAAAGCTTCGTCGAAAAAAGCTTTTAAAACTTTTGTTTCATCCTGTGCATTTATTTTTGGCAGAAAATTCAATACGAGAACTAAAATGAACATTGTTCGTTTCATATAATATTTTTAAAAACGCTGAATTTACAAACTTCTAAAACTTTGGCAAGGGTTTTTTGATGATATTCCACAAGCTATTTTTTGAACTAAAATGAACAATATTCAAGTTTGAAAGTTAAAAAAGAATGTTATCCGTTAGATTTATTCGGATACCTTTTAGTTTTATTTAAATCAATTAACTTTGCACTCGAAAAAAATTTTTAATTAAAGCATGGGTAATAATTTACTTCAAGGAAAAAAAGGGATAATTTTTGGAGCCTTAAATCCCGATTCAATAGCCTGGAAAGTGGCAGAACGTGCACATGAAGAAGGTGCAACTTTGACTTTAACCAATACTCCGGTTGCTTTGAGAATGGGTGAAACCAAATCGCTTGCAGATAAACTAAACACCATTGTAATTGGGGCAGACGCTACAAAAGTCGAAGACCTCAACAATTTGTTTATTGAGTCGATGGAAGTTTTAGGCGGTAAAATAGATTTTGTTTTACACTCCATTGGAATGTCGCCAAATGTTAGAAAAGAACGTCATTACAGCGATTTAGATTATAACTATCTTGATAAAACGCTCGACGTTTCGGCAGTTTCGTTTCATAAAGTTTTACAAACTGCGAAAAAATTAGATGCCATTAACGAATGGGGTTCTGTAGTTGCACTTTCGTATGTGGCTGCCCAACGTACATTTTTTGGTTACAACGACATGGCCGATGCCAAATCGTTACTTGAATCGATTGCACGTAGCTTTGGTTATATTTACGGGAGAGAAAGACATGTTCGGATTAATACCATTTCGCAATCGCCAACTTTAACCACTGCCGGAAGCGGAGTTAAAGGATTTGACCGCTTACTTGATTTTTCAGAAAGAATGTCGCCACTTGGAAATGCTTCGGCTGAAGAATGTGCGGATTATACAATTACCTTGTTTTCGGATTTAACAAAAAAAGTAACCATGCAAAACCTTTTCCACGACGGTGGTTTCTCGAATATGGGAATGAGTTTACGTGCATTGCAACAATACGAAAAAGGTTTGGGGCTTGATGAAGATGAACATAAATTTGATTGAAATATTTCTTCTAAAATAGAGAATTTGCTTTTCCAAACCATTTTGATATTTATCCATCCGGTGAAGAAAATTTTAACTACTACTTTTCTGATTCTATACTAATGAATTATTTCAGTGTTAAAATGGACTCAATAAATGATTATCAGAATAAATTTGAATTTCCTGACATAAAAGAAATAGAGGAACAAATTCAACAAAAACTTTTGAATTTTGATTTTCCTGTTCAACCAATTCCCAATGGATTAAATGAAAAACAAAAAAGAAGTTAGAAGAATTGAAGAAAAAATTGGAAAAGATTGAAGATTTAAAAAAGCATTTAATAAAAACGGGTTGCCAAAATGACAACCCGTTTTTTATGTATTAAAAATAATTTCTAATAACCAGTGTTTTGAACCATACTTGCATTTGCATCCATTTCCCCAACCGGAATTGGGAAAGCAAAATTATAAGATCCCCAAGCCGGGCCACCATGAATTTGTAAAAATGCATCAACTAAAGGAATATCCCTTCCAGTACGAGCAAGGTCGTGAAACCTTAAACCTTCGAAACAAAGCTCCCTCCTTCTTTCAAGAAGGACTGTATTCTCGTCAGCTACTGTATGTGCAACAGCATTTCTTTCAGCTGTTATTAAATTAAGCTGTGTTAAGGCATTTCCTGCATCTCCCGTTTTTAACAATGCTTCAGCATAGTTAAGGACTACCTCTTCGTAACGGAAAATTGGAATATTATCGGAATAATCGTATGAAGGATATTTACCAAGATTTGTATATAACCTTGTAGCAACATCCGGGTCAACGCCAATCATATCCGGGGCAGCCCTGACATCACCAACATCAAAGGCATTATACAAATCTGCAAGCCCTTCTACGTCGCCATAAGCACCACCCCTGTAAATTTGCTGCAAACCGTTTATGTTTGCATTGTCGGTAGAACTAAAAGCAAGTTCAAGAATTGAGTTAGCGGCACCATCCACAAACCATGAAGCAGCATAATCATCACCAGGAATAATATCATAATTACCCGAACCGATAATAACACCACATGCAGATTTTACATCATCCCAATCGCCAAAATAAGTAGCTACCCTGGCTTTTAATGCCTGCGCACCATAACTTGTAAACAATTCTTTTGAATTGTCATCCTGAGCAGGGTTCATCATAGAAATGGCTGTTGCAATATCTGCCATAATTTTAGCCTTATTTTCAGCAACAGTACCCCTTGCAGGATAAAGCTCATCTCCTTTATATTCCTCAATATAAGGAATACCCAAAGTCCCGCCGGTATTCATTTGCCCGTAATAAATCAAGAGGTCGTAATGAGCTAATGCCCTTATTGCATACGCTTGTCCCTGATAATGCTGAATTACTGCAAGATCACCTTCAAGTTCAGCAGGATCAAGGGCAATTACAATATTTGCAGAAGCAATTACCGTATAAGCTTCAGACCAATGCCCACCAAAATTATCGGTATAATCCATTTTGGCATCAGTAACAAATCTACCTGAGTTTCCGTTTGAGTAACAGTTATCGCTCCTAACTTCACCCCAGATAATAAAATCCCTTCCGTAATATCCACTACCGGTCATTCGGTTATATGCACCGTATAATATACCTAGAACATCTTCCTGGGTATTAAGACTTCCTTCAACTGCTTTTGATTGAGCAAGAGTTGGCTCCAGGGCTTCATCTTTACACGAAGAAAAAATACCGGCCAGTAGTACAACTGTAATAAATAAATATATTGTCTTTTTCATTATATTAGAAATTTAAATTTACACCAAAAACTATAGATTGTATCGGCGGCGTTTCAAGCCCTGTGAAACCGTCAGCATTAGTTTCAGGGTCAAAACCTCTTCTCATGTCTGGGTCAAATGCATAAGTGAAAAGATTGGTTCCCCTGACATAAATTGAAGCCCTGTCCAATTTTGCCAAATCGGTAATTGAAGATGGTATGTTATAACCTAAAACCAAATCTTTAAGCCTAAAGTAGTCACCATCAAACAAGTTTCTTGTTGAAGTATTAACAGCAAGTTGCGGACGGTAAGCATGTTGTATTTTAGGAACATTGGTTACGTCACCCGGATTCTGCCATCTGGTCATAAGCTCGGCAACACCATTAAAGTAATCTGTTGCATAACGTCCATTATCCCAGGTATAGTGATCCCAACTTTCCATTATCTGATTTCCCATGGCAACATAAGCATTGGCATCGATATAAACACCTTTAAAGTCGATGTGGATTCCACCACCTCCGGTAAAGGTAGGAATTGCACTTTTCCCTGTATAAGCTCTTTCAGCATCATTAATATTCCCGGTTTTTGTTTCCGAATCGATTATATTTCCATCGTCATCTGTTTCGTTAATAAACCACTCAGGAAGTCCTGTTGCGGGATCAACACCAGCCCATTCTCTTAAAAACCATTCGTTGTATGTATGTCCAACTTCCACTTTTGTAGATCCGCCAGTAATATTAAGATCTTCGCCGGCCGCGTCATTAGCTAACTCAGTAACTTCATTATTAAGTGTAGCAAAATTAACTGACAGGCTCACATTCAGGTCATTTGAACGGACAACATCAAAGTTCAATATACCCTCAAATCCCTTATTTACCATACTACCAACATTTTGGGTTATACTTCCATGCCCTGAAGTCCGGGTAAGTGGAACCGCCTGTAATAGGTCGTAAGTATTTTTATTGTAATAAGATAATTGACCATCAATTCTTCCATTAAAAACGGCAAAATCAATACCAATATCATAATTCTTATTTTTCTCCCAAGTAAGGTTCGGGTTTCCATATCCACTTGGGAATGCAGCACCTAATCCACCATAATCAGCACCAAACGATAAAAGTGCCTGGTATACATTAAGACCTACGCCAGAGTTACCACTGACACCATAAGATCCCCTTATTCTTAGGTTATCAATTTTTGAGAAGCCATCCATAAAATCCTCTTCACTAATATTCCATGCCGCACCAACGGCACCAAAATTACCAAACCTCTTGTCCATGGCAAATCTTGATGATCCTTCCCTACGGAAAGTAACATCAACAATATATTTGCTCATATAATTATAGTTTGCCATACCAAGATATGATAAATTTGCCCAGTCGGAAAAGTTCGAAGCAGCATCCCAATTACCACCAGTAGAAGAAACGTTGGTAAGCCCGTCGGTTACAAAACCTTCGCCATAAGCATCGAGATACCATGATTTAAATTTCTGGTATTCAACCAAAGCTTTAAAATCAACCCGGTGATTATCAAGGAAAGTTATACTATAATCGAGAGAGTTTTGGAATACCATATTAAAATCCTGGTCAATACTCGCAAAAGAAGAACCACCTTCTTGATAAGCATCGCCATGAATCCTATTGGAATAATTCTTATAATGGCCAAGAATAAAGTCAAATGCGACAACAGATTTAAATTTCAGGTCTTCAATTATCTCATACTCAATAAAACTGTTCGACATACCACGTAACATGTGATTCCAGGTTACATCATTTTCCTGAAGAAACAAGATATTATACAATGAAGAATTATAGTCAGTAGCAATACTACCGTCGGCGTTGTATGGTTCTATTGTTGGTGGCATAAAATATTTAAGGATATGCGGATTTGCAAAATATGCCGAAGTTTCTAAGAAAATTTTATCCTGGTTTGTATAAGAAACTGTATTAGTTGTCGAAAATTTTAATTTCTTGCTCATTTTCCTTGTATAATTCAACTGAGCAGTTGTCCTTTCAAATAAGTTTCCAATAACCACAGCTTCATTATTCATATAACCTAATGAAACATAAAACGAAGATACATCATCTCCACCTGATGCCGAAAGGTTAACGTTATAAGTAGGTGCATTCGCATTCAAAACTGCATTGCCCCAGTCTCCCTCAGGTCTTCCGGCATCGCGCCAATCCTGTAATTTGCCAGCTCCGCCAAAACCATTTTCAAGACCCCATGCAAAAGCTCCGTCTGGTGTTGAAAATCCCTCGTCAGCACCATAAGAATTAATCAATCCTTCCAAATAAAGTTCTTCGCGTTGGGCTGCGGTTAAAACTTCGCGTCCATCAACAGCTTTATTCTGAAAACCATAATTGGCAGAAAAATTGAATTTAGTATCACCAACTTTACCTTTGGTGGTGGTAATTACAATAACACCATTAGAACCCCTTGCCCCATAAGCCGATGTAGCAGAAGCATCTTTTAAAACGGTTATTGATTCAATATCCTGACTATTGATTGCTGCAAGCGAACTTAATGAAGACCTAGCTGTTGAACCGGAAATGTTACCTTGAATAACAGGAACCCCGTCAATAACAATAAGTGGATCGTTGCTTGCAGAAATAGAACTGATACCCCTAATCCTGATTTGTTGAGTAGCACCCGGGGTACCTGATGTAGTATTGATTGTCATACCTGCAACTTTTCCCTGAAGTGCCTGGTCAATTGAAGTAACCGGAACATCTTTTAGTTGGTCGCCTGAAACCTGAACAGTAGAACCGGTAATTTCGTTTTTACCACGGGTTGCATAACCCGTTACAATCACTTCATCTAAACCTATATAATCAGGTTCTAATGTTGCATTAACCGAAGTACCAACAATTGGTGCCTCAATTGTTTTCATCCCTACAAAAGAGAAAACAAGGGTTTGAGCATCATTCGGGACATCCAACTGGTAAACACCATCGATATTGGTGATTGTACCAATTGTAGTACCCTTTACAACTATTGAAACCCCAGGTATCGAAGTACCATCTTCAGAACTTGTTACAGTCCCCGAAATACTTTTTACCTGTGCTTCAACCAAAAGCACGCCTAAAAAGGCAATGCCAAAAAGCATTAGCGCAATTTTTTTCATAGATTAAATTTTAATAATTAATAACTCACTCGTAAATTTCAATTCGATAACGAAATTATAAAAAATTAATGCGAATTAACATTTTTTCACAAAAAATATATTTCTATTGATTCATTATCTATTTCAAAATTGTCCTTATAAATTCTTTAATATCTAAACCAATTAACAACAGTTTAAATAATTACAAAATTAAACAGGGACAAAAATAAGTTGCTCAACATTTATTTATATGACTTATGTCACATTTCTTATAATAATTCAATAATCTACCTTATTTTTTTAAAATAAATTAACAACTGAGTATATAATCAACCTTTTACTTTTTAAATTTTTATTTTGAAAAATCATTTCTTTTTTTTTCAAAATGAAACCTTACTTTTATCGAAATATTTTATTTGAAACAATCACTATGAAAAAGTACATTTTCCTATCGTTCCTTTTTGGACTTATGGTTATTTTCGCTATTGCACAAGAAAAAATAAATGTTGTAGTTATTGGGGCACACCCAGACGATTGCGATATTGACGCAGGAGGGACTGCAATTCAGTTTTCAGAATCAGGGCACAATGTACTTTTTGTCTCTGTTACAAACGGTGACGCCGGGCACCATAAAAAAGGTGGTGGAGCATTGGCAAAAATAAGAACCGCAGAAGCACAGGAGGCAGGAAAAAGGTTTGGCGTAAAATATATTGTTTTAGATAATCACGACGGAGAATTAATGCCAACATTAGAAATCAGGTTAAATTTAATCAGGTTAATCCGCGAATGGAATGCTGATATTGTTATTGGGCCTCGCCCAAACGATTATCATCCCGACCACCGAAATACGGCTATTCTAATTCAGGATGCGGCCTACATGGTAATCGTGCCTAACATCGCACCCGACACTCCCCCATTAAAAAGAAATCCAGTATTTTTATATACTGAAGACCGTTTTCAAAAACCAACCCCGTTTCAAGCAGATATTGCAGTTGATATTTCTGAGGTTTTAGACCAGAAAATATATGCCATGTCGGCACACAAATCACAATTTTTTGAGTGGCTGCCCTGGACTTCCGGGAGGTTGGATGAAGTCCCGGAAACCGAGGAAGCCCGAATTGATTGGTTAAAGAACTGGCGAAAACCACGGTTAAACGACAAAATTAAACAGTCGCTGGCAAAATGGTATGGAGAAGAAAAAACAAAATCAATTGAATATGCCGAGGCCTTTGAAATTTGTGAATATGGAAGAAGGCCATCAGAAGAAGAAATAAGAAAACTTTTCCCGATGATAAACCAGTGATCTTTTAATCTGTTTTTTCAAATTTCAAATAATCAATCCCAACCATATTTCCGGGCTTGGCAAGTTTGTCGGTTCCTAGAATTTTAATTGAAAAAATATTTTCACCTTCACTTAAAATCATTGTTCCTAATTCAACTTCGAAGGGTGTAACTTCAGTTTCATTAAAGCAATTCAATTTTTTACCCACCGGAATACCATTAATAGATAACTGAATAATTCCGTAATCAACGGCTTTGGTTAATTGTGTACTTATTAGAAATTTACCTGTTTCATTTAATAGAAATTTAGCGATCAATTCATCACCAATTTCTGCATTTCGCCACCAAAGCTGACTTTCACCACTCCATCCAAAATTCCCCGATTGAGTGTTCGCTATTACTGAATCAAAAGAAATTACTTCCAAATGTTCGCCTTCAATTTTACCGGTTTCATCAACAATAGGTTCATAAATATCGGAGCGTTTTAAAGCAACAGGAAGTTTTACATTTTCAATATCAGGTTTTACGTTAATTTGAAATCCCGGTTTTGCATACCAAAAAGCGGTCATTGCAAAGTTCATTTTCGTTTTTACCCAGTGCCACAATTCAATATTCGAACTTAGCTCATTTTGAAATGGCATTGCATCAAGCGAACGGTAGCGCAAATTCACTGTCATTCCGGGATGGAAATTCCCCGCTCCTGAAGGCTGTGCAATAAACGGGTGTGTAAATTTTTCGGGCCGGCACCAGGCGTAACCATAATAATCTTCGGTTCCTGTTCCTATGCAGGAAGGGAAACTTTCGCCATCGACAAAAATCTTTTCATCGCCCTCGCCCCACCAGGCATCAACAGTATTAAAAACAGTAAGCGCATCGCCAACATACACACCCTGCCCTTTTACATCCACATAATTAACATCGAAATGCCACTCATGATTTTCTAAAGCCGGATCTTTTGCAGTATGTATTTGATTATGTTCATGCCACGATGCCCCAAAATACATACTAGAATTTCTCCATTTATAATCTTCAAAACTCACTTTGGCATCAATTTTTACTTCATCGTTGCCGTAATTTGCAAACTTAATTTTAACATCATTTTTGAAAGGCATTAACCAAAACGACTCCATCAACCCATTTTCCTCAACTTTTGTGTACCATGTTTTTGACGGAAAAATCTGATAACCCGTTCCAAAAAATTCACCAACCGGAACCCAAATAGTTTCGGTTCCATCAAAAGAAATCGACATTATAGTTGAACGCAATGCTTGTTCTTTATTTTCGCTTTCCAATAATATTTTAATGTAATTCACTGCCTGTCCATTTTTTTGGGTTTGTAAAACCAATTCATCCAAAGGGGCCAGGGTTTTTACATCGAATAATTCTTGTTTTAAATTAACCGTTTGTTCTTTTAACAACTCCAACCCTGTTAAATTAATTAATTCCTTATTTTTCTTTAAAATCTCATTTGAAAAACTTTCCACTTCAACTTTGTTCTCATAGGTACGGTAGTTAATATTGTAATAAATACTTGGCCTCCATCTATTATTTTCATATTTCACAACATCGCACTGGTAAGTAATTTTGCAATTTTGCGAATACGGGATTGGCAAGTATAAATTATGCCCCCGTCGCTCGTATTCTGTCTCCGGAGAAACCGAACTTGCCAAAGGCCCCGAGGCTAATATTTCGCCACTTAAAATCTCCAAAACATTTCCTTCGATAACAGCTTTTTCCTCGTTATCGATATAAATCCTCAGTGTACCATCCGAGGCTCCATCACCAGCAAAAGTCATCCAATAACGAACAATTGCACCCGGGCCTTCTGCATCGAAAAGTACAAATTCGCGCCGCCCTTCATTTTCTTCTTCTCTTATAAACTGTGTATAATCGGCATTTGCCCACCAGTCTTTATTCTCGGGTAAAATACTTTTGCGGTCGTAACTACTAAACTGGCGTAATTTGTATGATTTTTCGGGGAAGTATGTTAACGAAGATTTGTTAACCATTTCATTTAGCAAAGTTTCAAGTGTAACAATATTTTTATTACAAGAAGAAAGGATGAATAAAAAAACTATTGAGATTAAAATAAAAAAACGGCTCATCGTGAATAAAATTTAGTTTGAACAAAGTACTAAAATAAGTAAAAAAGCTTGTTTAATAGTTTAAAATGCAATCCAATTTTTGAATTGGAAATAGCAGATTGCGCTTTTCAGTAGAAAAAAATAGGGTTTTGCCATTGACAAAATTCAATATTTGCCGTAACTTTAAATCAACTCTAAAATCTACAGCCATGAAAAAGTATTATTATCTGGTCCTTACACCCGAATCGCTAATTGTATCGCATTTAGCACCATTCGAATTTGGAAATTATTTGTCGGTTGGAACAAAAAAACGTACCCGCGGCCAAAACATTTTCTTTGAACTCGACCCAAATAAATTAAACAAACTCCCGGTAGATTATATTGAATCGAAATTGGTTCCTTACCCAAACGGAGAGCCAAAACGCTCGGTATTTTGTTATATTTATCGCGCACTGGAAAAAACTCCCCTGACAGCCTTAAAAAACTTGTACCTTGTTACTGACGATGGTAAAGTTTTGGAACTGCACTCATCTGAATATGAAGAGATTGAATCGGATGAAATTCACATGTATCAGCAATTTAACCCGATAACCACGAGGGTTGCAAGTAAACTTTTGCCCAACGAATATGTGCAGTTTTTAACTGATACGAGCAAACCTGTTTCAACACCAAAGTTAGTTTTTGTTGAATTGCTTTTAAATGAGTTGGCTCACAATCCAAATGCGCCAATTTATAACCTGCCCTATCCAAATCCCGATCATTTGCGCGATTGCCTGGTTAAATTGAATGATACAAAAGGAAAAGTAACCAAAACTGTATTGCGCTTTTTACAAGGGGATATTTCGTACCGGACCATAAAAAACGGATTTTTTATTGGAGAATTCAACCATTATCTTTTTTACAGATTTCCTTCAGTCGAAGAATTAGAATCGGAACATTACAATTGGTGGAGATCAGCATTAACACAACACTTTTAAAATTCAATTTTAATTTATTTGAAAAAAGGCTGGCTCAGGATCCGGCCTTTTTTCATAAAATACTATCTTTCTAAAAAAATTAAATCGCTGATGAAACGAGCATGGCAAATATTGGCACACAGGAAGATGATCTATTACGCGAGTTCTCCGTCAGCTGAAGGATTGCCATTAACAACTAACAATTATAAACACATGAAACGAGCATGTAAAATTTATTGCAAACAGGAGGATGATTATAAGCGAGTTCCATATGATACCTTAATAAACAAACAATTATAATCATATGAAAATAATAAGATTATTAGTCCTTATTTATGGACTTACATTATCGTGTAACCAAAAAGAGACATCAACCGAAAACAAAAATATCGATACCATTTTGGAAATTGGCGGGGATTTTTCGATAATGAAAAAAATGGAAGAGTTCGGGGGCGTGTACAAAGTCAATAATCAGGTAAACCAAGGTTTTCAAATTTTTAAAGACAACGGATATACCTGGGCCCGCTTGCGTATTTTCCATTCACCAAATATGGAAGGACCGGTTTGTAACAATTTAAAATATACTGTCGAACTAGCCAAAAAAGCTAAATATTTCGGATTCAAAATTTTGTTGAATTTTCATTATTCCGATACCTGGGCCGATCCGGGAAAACAATTTATACCAGCTGCATGGGAAAATTTGCCCTTTGAAATTTTAACCGACAGCGTTTTTAATTATACTAAATCAATAGTGGAAGCGATGGAAAAAGAAGATGTTTTGCCTGAAATGGTGCAAATAGGCAACGAAATTAATAATGGAATGATATGGCCACAAGGAAAACTCTGGTTAGACGATGGTGTTGCCAATTGGGATAATTTATCAATATTAATTAATGCTGGAATCCGCGGCGTAAAAGAAGCCAAAAATGGAAAGGACATTCCGATTCTAATTCACGCAGCGACCGGGGGCAACCTGGAGGAATCGGATAATTTCTATAAAAATATTATTCAACGGGGAGCTGAATTCGATGTAATCGGCTTAAGTTACTATCCTTGGTGGCACGGAACTTTTGAGCAGTTGGAAGAAAACCTTTCTTTTCTCACGGAAAATTACAAACAAGATTTAGTGTTGGTTGAGACTGCTTATTACGCAAACGGATTTTACCCCGAACCAGCAAATTGGGTTTTAGATGTGCAACCATTTCCACCCACGGAACAGGGGCAATTCGATTTTATGGTAAAACTGGCTGACATTTTAAAAAAATATCAAAAAATGAAGGCGGTGTATTATTGGAAACCCGATGGCCTGGATATTCCGGAATCAAAAGTGCATTTTAATGGCCGCAGCCTTTTCGACAAAAATGGAAATGCTCTGAATGGAATTTCGGCCTGGAAACCAGAATAAAAATTAACAACGAAAAATTACTTGTGCGTTTAGTTTAATAAAAAATATGTAGTTGTTTGAAATGTTGGCATCAAATCTTTATTTAGTAAACAACCACGCCCAAAGGACGTGGCTTTGAGATAACCCCTAAAAGGGGA
>JABGRN010000027.1 GCA_018648265.1 Prolixibacteraceae bacterium
AAAATTATGTGACCGATGCCCAAAAAGTTGTTATTGAAAATACCAGCGGCGCAAATACCGGCGACCAGGACATCGGTGGGATTGATGATAACGCTGCCGATATTACCACCAAAGTAGATAAAAACACAAATATTACAGGAGATACAAAAACCAAAATCACCTACGATGCCAAAGGTTTGGTAACTGCCGGGACCGATGCCACCACCGCCGACATTGCCGCCAGCAGCAACAAAAATTATGTTACCGACGCCCAAAAAGTTGTTATTGAAAATACCAGCGGCACAAACACCGGCGACCAGGACCTCAGCGGGATTGCAAGCAACGCAAGCGATATTACCACCAAAGTCGATAAAAACGCAAATATTACAGGAAATACAAAAACCAAAATTACCTACGATGCAAAGGGTTTGGTAACTGCCGGGGCCGATGCCACCACCGCAGACATTGCTGCCAGCACCAACAAAAATTATGTGACCGATGCCCAAAAACTTGTAATTGAAAATACCAGTGGAACAAACACCGGCGACCAGGATATTAGCGGGATTGCATACAATGCAGCTTTTACTGCTACCAAAGTAGATAAAAACGCCGATATTACGGGGGCAACAAAAACCAAAATTACCTACGATGCCAAAGGTTTGGTAACTGCCGGAATCGATGCCACCACCGCCGACATTGCCGCCAGCACCAACAAAAACTATGTGACCGATGCACAAAAAATTGTAATTGAAAATACCAGCGGCACAAACTCCGGCGACCAGGACCTCAGCGGGATTGCCGATAACGCAGCCGACATTACCACTAAAGTAGATAAAAACACAGATATTACGGGTGCAACAAAAACCAAAATTACCTACGATGCCAAAGGTTTGGTAACCGCCGGGACCGATGCCACCACCGCAGACATTGCCGCCAGCACCGACAAAAACTATGTTACCGATGCCCAACAAACAGTTATTGAAAATACCAGCGGAATAAATTCCGGCGACCAGGACATTAGCGGGATTGATGATAACGCAGCCGATATTGCCACCAAAGTAGATAAAAATGCCGATATTACGGGGGCAACAAAAACCAAAATTACCTACGATGACAAAGGTTTGGTAACTGCCGGGGCCGATGCTACCACTGCCGACATTGCCGCCAGCACCAACAAAAATTATGTGACCGACGCACAAAAAATTGTAATTGAAAATACCAGCGGCACAAACACCGGCGACCAGGACATCAGCGAAATTGCAACCAACGCAGCCGACATTGCCACCAAAGTAGATAAAAACACCGATATTACTGGTGCAACAAAAACCAAAATTACCTACGATGCCAAAGGTTTGGTAACTGCCGGAACCGATGCCACCACCGCAGACATTGCCGCCAGCACAAACAAAAACTATGTTAATGATGCAGAAAAAGCAGTAATTGAAAATACCAGCGGAACAAACACAGGCGATCAGGACATTAGTGGAATTGACGATAACGCAGCCGCCATTACCACCAAAGTAGATAAAAACACAAATATTACAGGAGATACAAAAACTAAAATCACCTACGATGACAAAGGATTAGTAACTGCCGGTACCGATGCCACCACCGCCGACATTTCCGCCAGCACCAACAAAAATTATGTGACCGATGCCCAAAAAGTTGTTATTGAAAATACCAGCGGCGCAAACACCGGCGACCAGGACTTATCATCGCTTGCCTTAAAAAGTAATGTACTTGAATTGGATAATACTACCCTGTTTACACCCGATGCAGATTACGAACCGGCTACAAAAGCGTATGTAGATGTTTTATTGGCAAGAATAGAAGCATTGGAAGAAACTACAGATGTACTAAATAATGGCTTTATTGATACTCGTGACGGCAATCATTATGATGTTGTAAAAATAGGCAACCAAATATGGATGGCAGAGAACCTGAAATATTTGCCAAGTGTAGTTGGTCCTGGCACCGGCTCAGAAACAAGCCCGTATTATTATGTTTATGATTATGATGGAACAGTTGTAGCCGAAGCCAAGGCAACCGCTCATTACAGTACTTATGGAGTTTTATACAACTGGCCGGCTACTATGAATGGAGCAATAAGCAGTACTGCCAACCCAAGCGGAGTGCAAGGTGTTTGCCCAACTGGTTGGCATTTGCCCAGCGATGCCGAGTGGACAGAACTGTCGGATTATTTGATTGCAAACGGGTATGGTTATGGAGGCAGTGGCGATGACATTGCAAAATCATTGGCAACAACAAGCAATTGGAGTGCAAGCGCCACACCCGGTTCACCAGGCAACGACCCTGCAAGTAACAACAGCAGCGGTTTTTCTGCCCTTCAGGGCGGCTACCGTGGCAGCACTGGCAGCTTCAGCGAGGTTGGCGACCACGGTTACTGGTGGAGTGCTACGGAGGAGGAAGGTTCACACGCGTGGACCCGGCACTTGCACTACCGCGGTTCAGATGTGGGCCGGTACTACGACTTCAAGGAGCACGGGTTTTCGGTACGGTGTATTCGGGATTAGGTGAACGAAGTGAACTTTGACTATCCCGATACGCTCCCAACCTTGGTACAACGATTTTATTACAGTAATTCATCTTACATTATTTGAATCTAAAGTCAAGTTTAAAATCATAGAGCCAGGGAATTTTGGGATTAATCCCCTGGCTTAGCAATTTGTTGGGCAAATCAATATATTCCTCTTTTTTTCTGTATTGAGATGGGCCATAAAATGTAACTATAATTGTATCGTCTTTAACTCTCACATCACCATCATTCCAAGCTAAAATTTCGTTGGAAAGATGTCTGGCATCCCATGTTTTATAATCGTGTGTTAGGTTCTTTCTTAATTCATAGGTTGCTGCTTGAGCCAGCATTGCCATTGCCAGGTTGGCATACCTGATATTAAGATTCAATGTCGAAGCCCGGTTTAATCCCATGTCATTTTCAAATCTAAAAAACTCTTCCACACTCCAACGTTCATCATAATTTTTACACAAAAGCGTTTGCGCATTCCTGCTTGACGTGGTTAAAAACGAACTATAACCATACTTTTTTTCTCCCAGTCGTTCTGCAATAAGCCTGTGTTTTGTCTTTTTCCCATCAAAATTGAAGTTTGTTTCTGCAATCGCAAACCCTGCTTTTATTCTTTCATATTCAAGTGCCTGCAGAATATTTTTTGTTCGCCGTGTATTTTGGGCAGGGACTAATAAATCAAAATTATGATGCTTTGATATTTTTTCAAATAGCTCATTTGTAAAATGCTCCTTATCCGCTATTAATAGAGATGGCGTTTTTATTATCTGTTCAGTTGCGTTTATTAAGTCTAATGTTGCCCTTGTTGTTGGCATACCCGTTGATGACATAAATGCCATTATTGGTTGCCCTGTTTCTGCCGACACGCAAAAAAAAGTTTGAAGCATCTTTTGCGAGGGCATATCGGGCTTTTTCTTTTTTTTAGGCATTGTCCGCTTTGAACTACTGATTATCCTATGCGGATCAACTGCAATTATCTCTCCCTGATAATGTCCTGAAAGTTTACGCTGGATTCCCAGATTGAGCATCATATCACGGGACTCTCGTAAGGTGTGTGCATTCAACAATTGATGCACCTGCTCATCTGAAACCAACCTACTCATCCCATTGAGCAATTGAAACCCTTGATGGTTCAAAGAACTTTTTCTCCTCACGCGATTAACACACAAGGCAGATTCATTTACCAGTTGGAGTGCTATTCGTGGCTCTATATCTGTATCCATTTTGCCAGTCCAACTTTTGAGGATATCCCATGCCCCCAATTTTAATAGCGCAGGAACCAACAACCACAGGCCTACGGTTGTGCCAGATACTTTTTTTGCAAGCACCTCTCGAAATTCTCGCTCATTCGTCTGGGGTGTTAATGTCTTCTTGCGGTTACTGCGCTTGATTTTTTGTTCAATTATTACAACTCCCTCATCTTTCTTAGTTGTCTTATGTAGCCCTTTTTTTGAAGGCCATATGTATTGATCGTACGCTCAACACTCCTTTGACTTATAGCATGGCCCGTTTGGTTCATCTTTTGGGCAATAACCTCACTGTTCGCCTCTGGGTCCAAAAAGCGGTGCCTGATTATCTGCTTTTCTATCTCATCTGTACGTTTATAATTGACCTTGGGGCCTTTGGGTTTGTCAGATAGGGATAAACATCCACCCTCTTCATACTGTTTTTTTATCTTATAAAAATGCTCCCGTGTGTAACCATACTTCCTGGCTAATTTTTCGATACTATCTTCGTTTGCCGATGCGGCTTCCAGCAACATCGTAAATTTCCAGGCAATTGCATCAGTTGACCCTACCGTTAATGAAATGGAACCTTTAAAAGTTTTAGCTGCCTTGTTAGTTTTCATAAAAATGTAATTTATATTATGGCGATATAAATTTATAAAAAATATCCCAATCACATCAATAAAATCACCAATATTAGCTTAAAATAGTTAATCATGCAGGGTTATTCAATCGTTAATACGAATTTATAGCACATATGTCGCCATATTAAATATTACTTTTGCATATTATAAAATGAGGATAGTAGATAATTTATCTCTTATACTGTAATAATATCTACCTTTAAAAAATCGTTGACCTTGGTACGGGACAGGCTCGCTATCGGGACGAGTGGAACTCGTTTGTCTATTTGATTTATTTGTTTTGCCGCGAAGCGGTCGATTTTTTTCGGGTGTGGTGGTTTGCTTCTGGGTATGGCGAATTCCAATTCGCCATTGGGACAGGGAGTTTCCAACTCCCTGATTTTAGTGTTGACGTTGGAATGTCAAGCCCCCCCGTTGGCGCGGATTTGCAATCCGTGCCATATTCTTAAACCGTGCCATATTCTTAACTTTATTGATATAATAAATAATCAATGAGCAGAAATTACAAGTTTCATAATCCTGACGGTGTGGGTGGGCTTTTCTTCCCGGGGCCTTTCAAAAGGTTTAACATTACAAATTGAATTTTCAATTTGTAATCAAACGACCCCACCCGACCTCCCCAAAGGGGAGGAGTTGTCCCCTTAAATTGGGGGATTTTAGGGGGTCCAAAAGCAATTATAATATTCTATTCGTAAGTAAACAATTCCTGCAAATTACTTTTGAAACATCAACTTTGTGCCTGCTGTTTTACGTGTAAATTCAGGTTTACAAAATTCATTTGATTTTAACCGGGTTTTAATGGCGGACCTTAACTAATTGTGTAGAAACAATTTATCTTTTGCCGTTTGGCTTTAGCCAACAGGTGCAAATGAATTAAAAAAGAAGGGCTTTAGCCCTTAATTAGTTAATTGGGTTAAAACCCCTTGATGCTGGTAATTTCAAATATCCTTCAGATAAATCTGACGGCAAAAAATAGAAGTGCAAGCAAAACCGGAAAATATTTTTTATATCTATTTCAAAATCATAAAAACCGGGGCTATTAATACGGTACGAAATGTGCATTAGCCCAGGATTAAATTATTGTGCCCTGCACCTAAGTAATTATTATTATTTTTGAAACTGATTTTAAATATTTACATGTGAAAAAACTTGCAGTTGATCCAAAAGCAAAAGCCTTGATTTTTGACCTCGATGGAACCCTGGCAGACACCATGCCGGTACATTTTATGGCTTATAAAAATATTCTGGCAGAATATGGTATTAATTTTACACCCGAACTTTTTGCGACCCTCGCCGGGATTCCCGCAGTGGGGACCATTATTAAATTAAACGAGTTATTTGGAACTAAAATGAACCCCGAAGAAATCGGGTATCTTAAAGAGCGTGAGTATGAAAAAATGATGCACAAAATGAAACCAATTGTTCCAGTTGTTCATTTAGCTAAAAAATACCATGGAAAGTTGCCAATGGCAATTGGCACAGGAGGATACAAACGACTGGCATGGAAAACAATGGAAATAATTGGTCTCGAAAAATATTTCGATATTTTGGTATCGAACGAAGATGTTGTGTACTCAAAACCGCATCCCGAAACATTTCTTAAATGCGCTGAACAATTAGGCGTTGATGCGGAATTTTGCCAGGTTTTTGAAGATGGTGATTTAGGAATCCAGGCGGCAGATGCAGCCGGAATGATGTCAACTTTGGTAACCGATTTTTATGAAGTTACCATAGGAGAAGAAATATAGTTACTGGAGTTTGACTGTAAAGAAGGCAAATTTTAAAATGAAACATCAAATGGCAAAACTCAAATTAATGCCGTTTAATTTAGCAAAAAACCTTCCACTCAGCTCTGGGCGACTGTCGGTCTGAGCGTAGTCGAAGACTGGCTTGCTAATTGAGATTTTTATTATCTATTTTTGAATTCAGATAAAGATATACTCTAATTAGTATTTTTAAATTTTCAATAAAATAACATTAAGAAATGAAACGAATCAAAATAAAATATTCTCATCTGCTTAATTTTCTTGTAACAGCTATGCTTTTTACTTTTTTATTTTCGTGTACAAGTGAGAAAAACAAAGTCAGAAGGAATTTAACTTTGGTTTTTTATAATGTTGAAAACCTGTTTGATTTGCAGGATGAAGCGGGAAAAAGCGATGAAGAATTTACTCCTGAAAGTGAAAAAAAATGGAACCAGGAACGCTATGATAAAAAGCTGGAAGATATTTCGAAAGTGCTGAGTTCGATTAATGAAAATGATTTGCCTGAGATAATTGGTTTGTGCGAAGTTGAAAACAAAAATGTTTTGGCCGATTTAGTTAATACCGGAAATCTTGTAAAAGGGAAATACAAAATTGTGCACCACGAAAGTCCCGATTTTCGTGGAATCGATTGTGCGCTGGTTTATCGTCCCGATGAATTTAGGGTGATTAAAAATTTTCCGATCAACGTAAAGTTTCCCGATGAACCGGATTACAAAACCCGCGATATTCTTTATGTAAAAGGAAAAACAAAAAACAGGGAAGAGTTTCATATTTTTATAAATCACTGGCCTTCAAGAATTGGGGGAGTTGACCAAACCGAAGCAAAACGGGTTTTTGTGGCTGCCTTGTTAAAAAGTAAAATTGATTCGGTATTACTGAAAAATCGGGGGGCAAATATTATTGTTATGGGCGACACGAACGACGAGCCAGATAATAAAAGTTTAATTGAAACTTTAGGCGCTCAAATTCCTGGTTCTGATTCTGCGGGTTTGGTAAACCTGATGTTTCCTGATGATCAGCAGGAAAAGGGATCGTATTATTATCGTGGAAATTGGAATATGTTAGACAATATTGTTGTTTCTGCAGGTTTGCTCGACGATGAAGGTTTTCAATGTAAAGAGAAAAAGGGCTTCGTTTTTCATCAGGAATGGATGGAATTTAAAAACAGGGATGGACAAATTTCACCCAATCGCACTTACGGAGGCCCAAATTATTACGGTGGGATCAGCGATCATTTTCCGGTATATTTTAAGTTAGAACGTTAACGTATTAAACGATGGCATTTAAAGTTGTTTCGGAATATAAACCCACGGGCGATCAACCCGAAGCTATTAAACAACTTACCGAAGGTGTTGATAGTGGTGAACGATTTCAAACATTGCTCGGGGTAACCGGGTCGGGGAAAACTTTTACCGTTGCCAATGTTATGGAAAATGTGCAACGGCCAACTCTAATCCTTAGCCATAACAAAACCCTGGCAGCACAGTTATACAGCGAAATGAAACAGTTTTTTCCCGATAATGCTGTTGAATATTTTGTTTCGTATTACGATTATTACCAACCCGAAGCGTATCTGCCATCTTCTAATAAATATATCGAAAAAGATCTCTCCATAAACAAGGATATCGAAAAGTTGCGTTTAAGTACTACCTCGTCACTTCTTTCGGGAAGGAGAGATGTGATTGTGGTTTCGTCGGTTTCGTGTTTGTACGGAATTGGCAATCCCGATGATTTTCACGAAAATATTTCAATTTTAAAAGTTGGGCAATTAGTTTCGAGAAATGCTATGCTCCACCATTTGGTCGATGCACTTTATTCGCGTAGTGAGGTTGATTTTCAACGTGGCAATTTTAGGGTGAAAGGAGATACAGTTGATATTTATCCGGCTTATGCCGATGTTGCTATCCGTATTGTATTCTTTGGCGACGAAATAGAAACCATTTCCGGGTTCGACCCACTTACCGGGCATGTGCAAGAAATGATGGATGAAGTTATTATTTATCCGGCAAGTATTTTTGTCACTACCAAAGAACGTATGAAATCGGCAATTAGGCAAATTCAGGATGATCTGGTTAAGCAGATCGATTATTTTAAGGAGATCGGGAAACCATTGGAGGCAAAACGAATTCAGGAACGGGTTGAATACGATATGGAAATGATGCGTGAGCTGGGATATTGTCCGGGAATTGAAAATTATTCGCGTTATTTCGACGGACGGCTTCCCGGAACACGGCCTTTTTGTTTACTCGATTATTTTCCTGAAGATTTTTTATGTGTTATCGACGAAAGCCATGTAACTATTTCACAAATCAGGGCTATGTATGGAGGCGATAATTCGAGGAAAATCAATCTGGTTGAATATGGTTTCAGGCTGCCTGCGGCAATGGACAACCGGCCCTTAAAATTTGAGGAGTTTGAAAACCTAACCGGGCAGGTAGTTTATATGAGTGCCACCCCGGCAGACTACGAACTGACTAAATGCGAAGGTGTTGTTGTTGAGCAGATAATCAGGCCAACCGGGCTGCTCGACCCATTGATTGACGTTAGGCCCAGCACAAATCAAATTGATGATTTAATGCACGAAATTAATCTTCGGGTCGAAAAAAACGAACGGGTATTAGTAACTACTTTAACAAAAAGGATGGCCGAAGAGTTGTCGAAATACCTCGTTAATATGGGGGTAAAAACCAGATATATTCATTCCGATGTCGATACAATGGAAAGGGTGGAAATATTGGAACAACTTAGAAAAGGTAAATTTGATGTTTTGGTTGGGATCAATCTTTTACGCGAAGGTTTAGATCTGCCTGAAGTTTCGTTGGTTGCAATATTAGATGCCGACAAAGAAGGTTTTTTGCGTTCGGAACGTTCATTGACCCAAACTGCCGGACGGGCTGCACGAAACCTGAATGGGATCGTAATTATGTATGCCGACAAAATTACCAATTCGATGCAAAAAACTATCGATTCAACAAATTACCGCCGCGAGAAACAATTAAAATACAACACTGAAAATAATATTACCCCAACTCAAATTATTAAACCAACCCGCGAAATTATTGGTTATGAATATCGCAGCGATAGTCAGCAGGATTATGAAGGGGGAACGGCCCTCCCCGATGTGGCTGCCGACCCGGTTGTTCAATATATGAGTGTGGACGGATTGGAAAAAACAATCGAAAAAACAAAAAAACAAATGAAAGCTGTAGCGAAAGAGCTCGATTTTATTGAGGCCGCCCGTCTTCGCGACGAAATGTTTGCCTTACAAAATTTACTTCAAGAGAGAAAAAGAAAATTGTAAATAGAATTATTCTTTCTGAAATTTATTTTAGATTATTTTTGTACTCAAATTTAAAAAAGAATGGATATTTCATTTTCAAAAATAATTAACCAGATCAAAGAAATTATTATTAACCCAAAAGGGTTTTGGAGAGAACAAAAGAATAAACAGGAAAGTCAGTTTGAACTTTTATCAGGCTTTCTTTTCCCGGTTTTATTAATAATTGCAATTGTAGTTTTTGTTGGTGAGTTTCTTTGGAGTGCCGATTTTTATTTTGCTTATGCAATTTTGAAGTCTGTTCGCGAAATTGTTTTATTTGCCTTACAATATTTTATTGCGGTGTATTTAACAAATGTACTGATTGAAACATTTGGCGGAATAAAAAATATTGCGGTTTCAAGAAAACTTGTAGTTTTTTCGTTAACCCCGTTTTTGCTGGTTTCTGTAATTACCGGATTGTTTCCATATTTATACGTTATTGATATTTTGGGAATTTATGGTTTTTATATTTTCTGGATTGGTGCAAAAGAACTGCTGGCGTTTCCCGAAGAAAAACAAAACCGCTTTATTTTGTTTGCTATTTTGGTGAATTTCTTTGTGTTTGGTTTTCTAAGCATTGTTCTTTCAAGGTTGTTAACAACTTATTTTTAATTATTTACACAGTTAAATACAAGTTTATTAGAGTGGCTATTGATAAAAAAGAATTTATTAAATCCTGATTTTTTATTTTGCGTTTTAAACAGTGTCTAAGTTTTTTGTATTTTTAGCGCAAAGTTTATTGTTCCAAATCTTGAAACATAAAATGTAAAGGTGGCTTTTAAAAATTCGAATATTAGTATTAAAAACCGAAAGGTAACTTTTGAATACGAGCTGATTGAGCGGTTTGTGGCCGGCATTCAACTGGTTGGCACCGAAATTAAATCAATCAGGAATGGTAAAGTAAACCTTACCGATTCGTACTGCCAGTTCTTCAACAGTGAGTTGTATGTAAAAAACCTCCACATTGCAGAGTACGAAATGGGAACCTGTAATAATCATATTGCCAAGCGCGACCGGAAATTGTTACTTAACAGAAAAGAACTTCTGAAACTTGAAAAAAAGGTTAAAAATTCTGGTTTGACAATAGTCTGCGTAAAACTTTTTGTTACTGATAAGGGATTTGCTAAACTGGAAATTGCACTTGCAAAAGGCAAAAAAACTTACGACAAACGGGAAACGTTGAAATCGAACGATGCAAAACGGGAAATGGATCGGATGATGAAATACTGATCGCTTTAAAACTTCGGATTTTAGGATAAAAGTAAAAAGAGAAAACGTCCTTAGATTCATACATTTTCACACTTTCGCATTCATTTATTTCCTAAGCTATCTCCATATTTTCCATTTTAATAATGTTTTTCCCTTTGTATCTCAAAATTAAATTGGCAACGGCAAGAGTGTCTTTTTCGCAGTAACGGATTATTCTGTCGAGGTCGTTTTCTTCCCAATAAATTTTTGCCACCTGGCTGCCGTCAATATCGTCTTTTGGAGTTGGGATATTAAAAAGTTCGCATAACAACGAAAGTGATGTGTAGTGTTTGTAATCGCCAAATTTCCAAAGCTGGAGCGTATCAATTAACTGCTCTTTAACTTCCCAGGGTTTAGATCCGGCAATGTCGAAGATTTTTGGCAGTGTCAGTTTGTTTACCAGTGCCCGCCTGGCTATGTACGGATAATCAAACTCCTGGCCATTATGAGCACAAAGCCTTCTTTTTCCTGCCCTCGAGAATTTATCCCAGGCATTAAAAAAAATGCTTATAAGTTTTTTCTCGTCGTCGTCGTAAAACGATTTTACCCTGAAAAATTGTTCACCCTGTTTTTGTGTTACGTAACCAGCCGAAATGCAGATTATTTTTCCAAATTCGGCATAAATCCCAGCCCGTTCGTACAAATCGTCGGCAGTTTCACCATTGCCGATATTGAACTGCATTTTATGTTCCCACAATTGTCTCCATTTTTCTGTAAGCTCCTTATATTCAGGAGCGATTGGAACTGTTTCTATGTCGATAAAAAGTACCTCATCAATATTTAAATACTCAAGCATTTATTGATTTTTAAGAGTGTGGTTAATATGGTTGGTTAAAATATTTATTGCCACCAGGTTCATTCCCCCCTGTGGGATAATTATGTCGGCAAACCGTTTTGTGGGCTCGATAAATTGCAGATGGCTTGGGCGGACCGTCTTTTCGTAACGTGCCAGAACCTGCTCTACATTTCGTCCACGCTCCAGGATATCACGGCGGATAACACGCGAAAGCCTGATGTCTGAATCGCAGTCAACAAAAACTTTTATATCCATTAAATCGCGTAAGCCTTTACTTGTTAAACACAAAATCCCTTCAATAATTATTACTTTTTTTGGCTTAACTAATTTTGTTTCAGGGGAACGCGTGCAAGTAATAAATGAATAAATGGGCTCGTTAATCGGAAGCCCGTTTTGTAATTTAATTACATGGTCGATCATTAAATCGAATTCAATCGAATCGGGATGATCAAAATTCTTTTTCCTTCGTTCAGATAAACTTAAATGACTATTGTCGATGTAGTATGAATCGTGCGATAAAATGGCGACTTCACGTTCGGGAAATTGCTCCAGAATTTTTTTTACAACAGTGGTTTTACCCGAACCAGTGCCTCCTGCAATACCAATTACAAGCATAGTTTTTTTAGTTAATTGTTATATTTTAATATTTTAAACTGAATATCGAATTGTACCGCTCAGAAAAGATTAATTTCGCAGCAATAAAATTACAAGATACAAATTTTGATTGTTATGATAAACCATGTCGTACTTTTTAAATTAAATGAATACCCGATTGAAGAAAAGGCAAAAATTATTATTGAACTAAAATCGTTGTTGGAGGGTTTAAAAGATAAAATTGGTGAAGTGAAATATATTGAAGTGGGCACAAACCACGAACTAAAAACCAATGGGTTTGATATTGTTTTGATTTCTCATTTCGAAACGCATGAAGATTTAAACAAATACCGGGTTCACCCCGAACATTTGAAGGTGGTAAAACGTATCGGCGAAACTACAATTAGTCGGGCTGCGGTTGATTATTTATTTTGATGTCAGTTTTTAGTCTCAGTATTCAGTCTCAGTCTCAGTTTTCAGTGAGCAGGAAAAAGTAAAGAAATGAACAATAAATGACCAATGACCCAATGACTAAACGTCAAATGACCATAAATTAATTTATTATGAACGGTTTGTACCCATTAAAATTTAAACCCATTTATCACGAAAAAATTTGGGGGGGGGATAGATTACAGAAAGTGTTAAATAAGGACTTTGGAAACCTTCCGAATTGCGGCGAAAGCTGGGAGGTTTCTGGTGTTGAAGGACATATTTCGGTGGTTGGCAATGATTTTTTGGCCGGAAATAGCCTGCAGGATTTAGTCGAAATTTACATGGGCGATCTTGTGGGCGATAAAGTTTACAAGAAATTTGGTATTGAATTCCCGCTGCTAATTAAATTTATTGATGCAGAACAAGATCTTTCGATTCAGGTTCATCCCAATGATGAACTCTCGAAAAAAAGGCACAATGCTTACGGAAAAACAGAAATGTGGTATGTTGTTGATGCCGACAAAGGAGCACTTATTAATTCAGGGTTTAATCAGGAAGTAAGCAAAAAGAAATACCTGGAATATTTTAACAAGGGAAAATTAACAGACTTACTTTGTTTTGAAAAGGTAAACAAGGGAGATGTATTTTTTATACCAGCCGGCCGGGTCCATGCCATTGGTAAAGGAATTCTTGTAGCCGAAATTCAACAAACATCCGACGTAACTTATCGTATTTTCGATTATAACCGGAAAGATGAAAATGGAAATGGACGCGAACTGCATACCGAACTTGCGCTCGATGCAATCGATTTTTCGTATCTTGAAGAATACAAAACCAGGTATAAAACAGATCGAAATAAAACATCAGAAATTGTTAGTTGTGAGTATTTTACAAGTAATATTTTAGAATTTTCGCAAACTATTGAAAAAGATTATTATCAACTCGACTCATTTGTTATTTACATTAATTTGGACGGTGAATTTGAAATAGAACACGAAGAAGGAATAGAAAAAGTAAAAAAAGGCGAAACCGTTTTAATCCCGGCCAGTTTAGAAACGTTCAGGTTAAAGCCACTTTCAAAAGAGGTTAAGACTCTCGAAGTGTATATTAAATAGTTGTATTTTTCAAATTCTTTCTAATAAAATATATTTAAATATTTGCATTGATGGAAATAAAAGAAGCCCGTTTTTTAATTAGTAATTCGGTAATTGAAAAATGCCCCGTACCCGATAAACCGGAATACGCATTTATCGGGCGTTCTAATGTAGGGAAATCGTCGTTAATTAATATGTTGACCAACAAAAAGTCGCTGGCCAAAATTTCTGGAAATCCAGGTAAAACGAGATTAATAAATCATTTTATTATTAACGAAGAGTGGTACCTGGTCGATTTGCCTGGTTACGGTTATGCGAAAGTTCCAATAAACGAACGAAAGAAATGGGAAAAATTCCTCAGAAAATACATTTTACAACGCGAAAATTTGTATTGTTTGTTTGTCCTTATCGATTCGAGGCATGAACCTCAGGCAGTTGATCTTGAATTTATGGAATGGGTTGGGATTAGCGAAATCCCGTTTTCAATAATTTTTACCAAAACCGATAAATTAAAGCCGGAAGAGCTTGAAAAAAACCTGAAAGTATATCAGGAAAAAATGTTTGAAACTTGGGAAACAATGCCTGGTTATTTTATTTCTTCGGCAGAAACGGGAGAGGGAAAAGAGGATATTCTCAATTTTATTGAAAGTGTAAACCAGTCGTAAAAATGACGGTATTCTCAACAAAATGTCCTAATTTGTTAACATCAAAAAAATAAAAGGGCAAAGTTTATTAACTTTGCGACAAATCCAATTCACAATAATTTTATTGAAATGGGCAATAAAAATCACTCCTTGAAAATTTTTTCCGGCAGGGCCACATTGCATTTAACTAAAAAAATCTGCACCAGTTTAAATATTGAACTTGGATTATCTTCATGTCCGGTTTTTGCCGATGGTGAGTTTGAACCATGTTACGAGGAAACAATTCGTGGTTCACACGTTTTTATCGTTCAGTCAACACCCCCACCAGGCGATAATTTTTTAGAATTGTTGTTATTGATTGATGCTGCAAAAAGGGCAAGTGCTTATAAAATTATTGCAGTAATCCCATATTTTGGTTACGGCAGGCAAGACAGAAAAGACAAACCACGCGTTTCGATTGGTGCCAAGCTTTTTGCCGATATTTTGTCTGTAGCCGGAGTCGACAGGGTTATTACAGTTGATTTACATGCTGACCAGATTCAAGGATTTTTTAATGTTCCGGTTGATCATTTATATGCCTCGGCAATGTTTGTTCCCTACATCGAAAAAATGGGGCTAAAAGATGTTGTTATTGCATCGCCCGACGTTGGAGGAACCAAGCGGGCAAATACTTATGCACGGATGTTGGAGACCGACATGGTTATTTGTCATAAAACAAGAGCTAAAGCCAACGAAATTAATAGCATGACCGTAATTGGTGATGTTGTCGGAAAAGATGTGATAATTGTTGACGATATGATCGATACCGCCGGAACGATAAGCAAAGCTTCGAACCTGATAAAAGAAAAAGGTGCAAACAGTGTCAGGGCTTTTGCAGCTCACGGTGTACTTTCAGGCCCTGCCATTGAACGTATTGAAAATTCGGCCTTGGAAGAGGTCTATTTTACCGATTCTATTCAACCTAAAAATGGTTGCGATAAAATAAAATATATCTCTGTGGCTGGGGCGTTGGGCGAGGCTATTGAAAGAGTTTATAAAAATCAGTCAATTAGTTCGTTATATTACAGGTAATTTATATATTTGCACCGCTTTTTCCGTAAGCAGTCGCATTTTAATTATGCATGTTGTTTGTCCCGAAAAGTAGGGAAGGGCTAAGTACCATAATTATTAATTTAAAAATATTAAAAATGAAATCAGTAGTTGTAAAGGGTGAGAAAAGAGTAGCCCTGGGTAAAAAAGAATCTAAAAAACTTCGTGCACAGGAAATTGTTCCTGCCGTTTTGTACGGAGGGGAAGAGGTATTGCATTTTGCTGTACCATTTAGCGAATTGCGAAAAATAATTTATACACCAAGTGTATTTTTAGTCGATCTTGAAATTAATGGTGAAACATACAAAGCCCTAATGCAGGACATTCAATGGCATGCTGTTGAAGAGAAGGTCCTTCACGTTGACTTTCTAATGATTTCTGATGACAAGCCTATTAAAATTGAGGTTCCAATAAATGTGTTGGGATTAGCCCCAGGTATAACAGCAGGTGGGAAAATGAAAATCAATTTAAGGAGGCTTAGAGTTAAAGCATTAGCGAAAGATGTTCCTGATACTATTGATATTGAAGTAAGCAAAATTGAACTCGGACAAAGTATTAAAGTGGGTGAAATATCGGTAGAAAACCTTGAATTCCTCAATAGTAAATCGAACGTTGTTCTGGCAGTAAATGTAACAAGACTTGCAAAAACAACTGTTGATGAAGAAGAGTCAGGCGAAGAAGGTGAAGAAGGGGCTGAAGCAGAAGAAAAAACCAGCGAAGAAAAAAATTAAAATAAAATTCTGTGAAATACTTAATTGCCGGTCTCGGTAATATAGGATCAGAATATAAAAATACACGCCATAATATTGGCTTTCAAATATTGGATGCTCTCGCCGGGGCGTCCAATATTAGTTTTAGCGATAAACGTTATGGTTTTGTAACAGAATATAAGTTTAAAGCAAGAACATTTATTTTGTTGAGACCAACTACTTTTATGAACCTAAGCGGGAGAGCTGTTAATTACTGGCTTCAGAAAGAAAAAATACCCATTGAAAATTTGTTGGTTCTGGTTGACGATATTGCCCTGCCATTTGGTACTATCCGGGTAAGGGCAAAAGGAAGCGATGGTGGGCACAACGGATTGTCAAATATTAATCAGATACTTGGACGGAATGATTATGCCCGTTTGCGTTTTGGGATTGGGGATAATTTTCACAAAGGCTTCCAGGTCGATTATGTTTTAAGTGACTGGAGTAGGGAAGAAGAAAAAGAACTACCCGCTAAGATTGATGTTTGTATCGAGATAATCAAAAGTTTTGGTGCAATTGGCACTGAACGTACTATGAATTTTTTCAACAAAAGAAAATAAAACATGGTCGAAAATGTTAGGGTTGATAAATGGTTGTGGGCAGTCCGTGTATTTAAAACCCGCAGCCAGGCTTCCGAAGCGTGTAGGAAAGGGCATGTTTCAATTGGGGAAATACCTGTAAAACCATCGAGGATTATTCATTCTGGTGAAATTTTAAAGGTAAGAAAGGCTCCCATTACCCGTAGTTATAAAATTTTGGCTTTGGTAGAAAAACGAATGTCTGCAAAACTAACAGTCGATTTTATAGAAGATGTTACACCAGGCGAAGAACTGGAATTGTTGGAAATGCAGAAAAATATGAAATGGGTTGCCCGCGAACGTGGAACAGGCCGGCCAACAAAAAAAGATAGAAGGGAACTTGAAGATTTTTTTGAATAATATTTTTTTGAATGACTCAAGACACGGAATTTTAGCTTTGAAACAGGGTTAAACTTTAAATTAAAATCGATTATGCTAGAAGCAAAAAAGAAACGAAAAGAAAATATTGCCGGATATATTTTATACCTTTTTCAAGTAGAAGATTTAATCCGGGCTTTTAAATTCGATGAGAATTTAATAGAGAAACAACTGGTTTCGCGGTATAATGTTGATGAAAAAATTTCAATCGAAATTTTAGAATGGTACAAAAACCTGGCTTTAATGATGGAAAAGGAGGGTGTCAGGGAAAAGGGTCATTTGCAGTTTCTTATTAACCAAATTGCTGATATTAACGAATTTCATTTAAAACTGCTTGAAACAGGTGTGGAAAAAACGTATGTCCTGGCATTTCAAGGTATCGCTGGTTTAATTACCGAACTTAAACAAAAAAATAAATCGGCAACAAACGATATTCATCTTTGTCTCGATGCTGTTTACGGCTATCTTTTATTAAAAATGCAGAAAAAAGATGTGAGCGACGAAACCACTGATGCGGTAAAAAGGTTAAGTCTTTGGTTGGGAACCCTTTCGAAGTTGTTTAAAGATTTTGAAGCCGGGGAATTAGAGATTTAATTCAGTAATATCAGGAAAAAACTTAAGTTCTTCTGGCGTTGGAATACGGCAAATATTTTTTCTGCCAAACCATTTGTAACGATTTTTGGCAATCCATCTGTACACCATATCTCTAAACTTTTTTGGAACAACTTTTAAAATTACAGCCATTTTCCACGGGAAGGGTATAAGTCCGGCAATTTTAATTGCTGCATCCGATTCTGTAATTATTTGATTTCGATGAATAAAAATTACAGAATCTGTTGCCGGGGGAATATCGAATTTATCAATTAAATATTTACCTGTTTCCGACTGTAAGGCAACAAACCTAAACTTTTTTTTTCTATCCTTTTTCAGGATGAAATTTACCATACTATTACAAAGGTTGCAAACGCCATCAAAAAGTATTAAATGATTTTTATTCATTTTTACTGTTTAAATGAAAAAGGGCGGCTCAATAGCCACCCTTTAAATGTTAAACCCCAAACACACAATACCAGGAATGGTATTGCAGTACAAAGTTATAATAATGTTATTATAAAAACAAATAAAAAAGCAGCATAAAAATGGATAATCAAAACGAACTTATTTTGAAAATTAATATCAGGTAAATTATTGTGTAAAAATATAACTAGTTCCGAACAAAAAAATATTATTGTATGCTTACTTTTTGAACAAAAAAGTGCGGCTTTTTTTCCCCGGAATACAAGGGTAGGTTCATATAATCCTTCATAGTTTACCCTTTGCATTCCCAAAATTCTTTATTTTCATTGGTGGTCTTCTACTTTTAAAACTTTGGGGTTGTACTGTATTACTACTCAGTCGCTTTATAAAATTAGTCCATACACAATGATTGCCGTACTTAAACGACCTAATCTTATTTTACAATTCATTTCAAAAATCTTTTAAAATTGACTGTAAGTATTTAGATTGATACTATATTTTCAGAATAACTCAGGCTAAATATCAAATGTTAATTATTTTTGTTTATTAAATTAACTATTACTTTTGTCATAGTGTCCTTTTCATCCGGCCTGCTCACTGCTATCATTAAAGTTAGTGCAACCAATGTGTTATCTGCTATTCTTTTATTTCCATTTTTGTCAAAGAGAATTCCATTTCGTTCGAGGAAATACAAAAACAGGAAAGCAGCAATTCTCTTGTTCCCATCCGAAAATGAATGATTTTTCGTAATGAAATATAATAGGTTTGCCGCCTTTTCTTCAATGCTTGGATACAAATCATTTCCACCAAAAGTTTGATAAATTGTCGCTACAGAACTTTGAAATGAATCATCTTTTTCATTTCCAAACAATGTACTGTTTCCATGTGCTTTTTTTACTATCTGAATTTGATTTATTGCTTCTTCATAAGTTAATTTATATGTCTCTTTGCCAGACGTGTTTCGTATTTTTAAACTCTGATAATCATATTGGTCTAAGATATCCAGTGCATAAGCATAATCGGAAATTATTTTCAATAATCCAGAACTTTCATCACTCGACAAGGTGTTGAAGTTCAGTGTATTTCCAAGTAGCATAATAGAGTTTTGAAGGTCTTTTAGTTGTTTATTTTGCTCACTTAGTTTTCTTTCATTAAGTGCATACCCTTTTATAAGGTATTCCTTCAATATTTTATTGGCCCAAATTCTAAATTGAATACCGCGTTTTGAATTTACCCTATATCCAACAGAAATAATAGCATCAAGATTGTATAGTTTTATATTTCTTTTTACATTTCGTTTTCCTTCAAGTTGAATAACCGAGGAATCCTCGGTTGTTGAAATTTCATCTAATTCACCTGATTTGTAAATGTTTTTTAAATGAAGTCCGATAGTATCAGTGTCCTTGTCAAACAATTGAGCCATTTGTTTTTGTGATAGCCAAACAGTTTCTTTCTCAACCTTTACTTGTACTTCTGTCTGTCCATCCTTTGATTGATATATTTTAATGTTCAAATTATTCATTCTATGTTTTTATCAAAACTACAAAATCTAACCAAATTTTTCAGATTAATTATTTTGATTTTCCATGCCTAATAAATAACCAACTTATTTAGAAAAAATATATCAGGTAAATAATTGTGGTAAAAATATAATTAGTACCGAACAAAAAAATATTATTGTTGTGTTCACCTTTTCAAACAAAAAAGTAGGGCTCTTTCTTTTTAAGATGAATAATTTTTCCTGGTATTAATTCTTTTGATAATCGAATTTCCTGACTAAAACAATTCCGGAAAATACGGGTGCAAATCAAGTGGGTCATCCATAATTTTTTGTTGCTTTTTAAAACGTTCGGCCAATTCTATAATTACGGTTTTATATTCTGGATTATTAGCTAAATTAATCATTTCGTCCGGATCGTTAATTATGTTGAATAATAGTAATTTATGTGCTTTTGGATAAATTATCATTTTAAACTCATCGGTACGGACCATTCGTTGCAGATTAATATATGCTCCATAAATTTCCGGATACGGACTTTCTTGCACTTCCCTGTTTAGCAGTGGCATTAAACTATTAAATTCAACATATTTTGGTTTTTCGATTCCTGCTAAATCAAGCGAAGTCGCCATTAAATCCTGTACATAAATCTGAGCCTCCCGTTTTTCGTTTTCCGGAATATTTGGCCCAACTAAAATGCAAGGAACACGCATACTGTGGTCGTACATATTTTGCTTGCCAACCAATCCATGGTTTCCAACACTCAATCCATGGTCGGCACCAAACATGATGTAGGTGTTTTTTTCCTGCCCGGTTTCTTTCAGGTAAGAAATAATGCGCCCGATTTGTTCATCCATGTGAGTAATAATAGCGTAATATTCCTGACGGTGAACTTTAATCGAATATTCGGTTCGAGGAAATGGTGCCAGTTTTTCATCACGCAGGCCAGGGCCACAACCAATGCTGTCTTTGTATGGGTACAATTCCTGATACGACCGTGGCACAGCAACTTTTTCCAGTGGGTACATATCTACAAACTCTTTTGGAGATTGTCGTGGATCGTGGGGCGCGTTAAAGGCCAGGTACATAAAAAATGGGTTTTCACTTTCTTTTGATTGGTTGAGGTATTTGATTGCATTGTCGCCAATTATCTCGCTCCAGTGTTTGCCCCCTTCCCAAAAACCGCCATATTTTGTGTGCCACGGAAGCCATGTTGTATCTTTTGGCGAATGAGGCCGGTTATACGATTCAGGAACTGTTTTTGGCATTCCCGGACGGATGTGGGAAACGTTCTGAAAAATGGTTTCAGCACCTTGTTTTACATGCCATTTTCCGGTCATGTAAGTATCGTATCCGGCATTTTCCATCATCTGGCTCCAAAACTGACCACTCTCTTTCATTGTCTGATAATTTTTTTCTGCTTTGTTAGCCTTCCAAATAAACCGCCCAGTGTTTAACATTGCGCGGCTGGCAACGCAAACTGCTCCGTTCCAACCACCCATATTGTAGGTGTGTGTAAATGTAACTCCTGAGTGTGCAAGTTTGTCGAGGTTTGGAGTAATAAGCTCTTTGTTACCCAGGGCATTAACACCCAGATAGGTTTGATCGTCGGCAAAAATAAACAAGATGTTTGGTTTTTTGGGTACGTTTGTTTTTTGCTTGCAGGAAATAGATAGAAAGGTAAAACAAAACAATAAATAAATAGGATATTTCATAATGGTCGGTTTTAGTTTTTGTAAAAGTAGCGAATGTTGTTTAAACATTAGGTTTTTTAACAAATTGAAGAAGCAAAATTTATGTTTTTTGGAACTTATTTATTTGTCTTAAAATCGATTTTCAAACCCTGGGCGAGCCAATTGGCAACTGCCTGCCTGTTGTCGGTAATAATGAAACGTTGAATATCGCGTTGGTGGTTTATGTTTCCCAATTCGATATAAACAGCAACCGGCCAGGTATTTTTTACCACATACAAATTCCGGGTTGAAACTGTTCCATGGTATCCGCGTCCCGGCTGGTGTTCGTTGTACTTGTCCTGAAATGTTTTTTGCAGGATTTTAGCAGATCTTTTACCCGTGTCGCTGCGTTTATCGTGGTAAAAAAATACATCAATATTTTCGCCCCGGCTACGCGAATCTACGTGGATTGCAATCATTCGCTGAAAAGATCCTTTGTGTTTTTTGTAAAGTTTGTTTACTGCTTCGGTTCGTTGCCGCAACCTTCTGATATGGTTAAGTGGAATTGTAAGTTTTGGATAGCAAACTTCATCGGTGTCGGCTGGTAAATAACTGTCGTCGCGTATTCCATCGTTCCCGTCGCGCGTAATCATATAAACAGTAGCTCCATTTTGAATAAGTTTGCGTGCCAGTCGCAGGGTTACATCGTAGGCGTATTCATCTTCACACAATTGTTTGTTGTTATATTTTCCTACGGCACCCGGATCTGGTCCGCCATGCCCTGCCATTAAATAATAAATGGCCCCGTTTAAATCATTGCCCGTAATTTCGACATCGGCATATTTTTTACCAAAAATTTCAAAACTTGTAGTTTTTATATTACTTTTTGCCTGAGTATTTTTTACTGCGCCGGGAAGTTTATATTTTACACCCGAAACAAGTGTGTTGTCTTTTCCTAAAAGATTTTTATTCAGTTCGATAAATGCATTTGTATGTTCCGAAATCGAAAGTCCATGCCTTGTTAAAAGGCGGTAAATCCCGTCACCCTTTTCTGCAACCACCTCTTTTTGTTGGGCGTTTAGCATTCCGGGGAGTACGATTGTAGCTAAAAAAAATATTAAAAAAATGGTCTTCAAATTTTTTATCTGTAAGTTTGAACCAAACATGTAATTGCAATTCTGTAGATTAAATAACTAAGTTTGTGCTAAAATAATTGTAAATTTTAATTATATCTTTTTTAATGCGACGATCTATCACCCACACATTGTTGATAACTTGTGCTTTACTTCTGTTTTCGTGTAAAACGCAGTATTTGCCGGCAACTATCGAATCCCAAAATATTTCTGTTTCAGAGAGTTTAAACGATTTGGATCATCAGCTTGTGCAGTTGTACCTTCCTTTCAAAAATATCCTGGATAAAGACATGGACCGGGTGATTTCTGTTTCCGAAATGGAGATGCAAAAAGGCAGGCCCGAAAGTTTCCTGACCAATTTTTTGGGAGATCTTTTATTGCAAGAAGGGAAAAAAGAATTCGTTAAGCTGGGATTGGAAAAGGAACCTGCTATTTCCTATTTTAATTATGGTGGAATACGGTCATTCCTTCCGAAGGGTGAAATTACAGTGGGTAAAATATTTGAATTGATGCCCTTCGAAAATGAGATGGTATTTCTTCAGTTGACTGGAAATCAAATTCAGGAATTTTTAAATATTATTGCCGAAAAAGGAGGTGGTTGCGTTGCAGGTGCACGATTTAATATTTCAAACAAAAAAGCCGAGAATATCCTGATTAAAGGAGACATACTAAAAAGCAACTCTAAATATTGGTTGGTTACCAACGATTATGTTGCGGATGGGGGAGACGGTTTTGAGGTGTTTACAAAACGTGTTGAATTTGCAAATAGTCGAATAAAAATACGTGATGTTATAATTTCATATTTGGAAGATAAACAGGAAAAAGGTGAAGTGATAACGGCAAAACTTGATGGGAGGATTGTTAATGAATAGAAGAAATTTTATCCGCAATATTGCAACCGGATCGGTTGGGATTAGTTTAGGTGCGCTTCCCTTTGAATTGTTAGCCAATGATGATTTTGTTACCATTAGTTTTTTGCATACAAACGATATGCATTGTCATATCGAACCATTTACAGGAACTAATGAGCGATATAACGGAAAAGGTGGCATAGCAAGGATTTCGGAGTTGGCAAAAAACAGCAGGCTCGAAAATCCTAATACATTACTTTTTGATGCCGGTGATATGTTTCAGGGAACACCTTATTTCAATTATTTTAAAGGCGACCTGATGCTGGATGTAATGAGTGCTGCCGGTTATGATGCTGGTACTATCGGAAACCACGAATTTGACAATGGGCTTTCCGGAATTTTGGAACCGCTGCCAAATGCAGAATTTCCATTAATAAATTCGAATTACGATTTTTCTGACACAATACTTGCCGGTAAATTTCCTCGATGGAAAATTTTCAAACGGTCAGGAATTAAAATAGGGGTTTATGGTTTAGGAATAGAACTGAAAGGATTGGTAAGTGATAATAATATTGGAAATACTATTTACACCGACCCCCTGAAAGTAGCTGCCGAGATGGAAACATTTCTTAAAAAGGATCAGAAATGTGATCTGGTAGTTTGCCTTTCGCACCTGGGTTTGCGTTATCGCGAAAACATTGTAAGCGATCTTGTTTTAGCCGGAGAAACCTCAATGACCGATTTGATTATTGGAGGGCACACACATTCTTATCTTGAAGAACCAATTATTCAAAAAAATAAAATTGGAAAACAAGTAATTGTAAACCAGGCATGGTGGGGTGGGCTGGTAATCGGGAAAATTGATTTTGTTTTCGAACGCTCACGAAAAAGAAAAAAAGCCATTTTCGCCAATAAAATAAATACCTTAAATGAAACGTAGTTATCGGTTTTTGTTGTCAATCTCCTCAGGGATTTTACTGAGTCTGGCCTGGCTTGGATTTCCGGGATGGACACTTTTTATTGCATTTTTACCTTTACTTATTCTCGATCATTTTTTTGTTGAAAAGAAAGCAAATTACCGAAGTGTGTCGTTTTGGGGGCATACTTTTTTAGCTTTTATTATTTGGAACATGTTAACAACCTGGTGGGTGTCGCATGCAACATTTGTTGGGGCAGTGATGGCAGTGTTTGTTAATTCATTTTTAATGTCGTTGGTTTGGTGGCTTGCCCATGCCGCACGACGAAATTTTAAATCGAATTTGGCTTACCTTGCATTAATTGTATTCTGGATTTCTTTTGAGTATTTTCATTTTCACTGGGATATTGAGTGGCCCTGGTTAACCCTTGGAAACGGTTTTGCAAACAATGTAAAAATGATTCAATGGTACGAATTTACAGGTACATTGGGAGGCACTCTCTGGATACTGATGATGAATATTTTTGTTTTTAAAATTGTCTTGAATTTTCAGAAAAATATACTCCTTCAAAAAGCTATTTATCCGGTTGCAGCCTTTGTGGTGTTTTTAATTGTGCCCCTTTCATTTTCATTCTCAACTTACTTTTCTTATGTTGAAAAGGAGAATCCTAAAAACATTGTTATTGTGCAGCCTAACATTGATCCGTATTCTGAAAATTATGATGTAGAAGCTGAAAATGAAAAATTGAATAAGTTTTTACGATTATCTGAATCGAAAGCCGACAATAATACCGACTTTATTATTGGTCCTGAAACAATTTTTGAAAGATATCCCGATTGGGATGTTGATCGGCTGCAATACAATGGCCAGCAAATCCGCTTAACAAATTTTTTACAGAAGTATTCAAAAGCTGAATTGGTATTTGGAGTTACTGCCAGTAGAATTTATCCGAATAAAGAAAATGCCACTTCAACGGCGCGTACGAGAAACGGAGTTATTTATGATGTATTTAATTCTGCAATTTTTATAGATAGGAACGGGCAAAACCAGGTTTATCATAAATCAATACTTGTGGTTGGAGTAGAAAAAATGCCTTTTATGAAATATTTGGGTTTTCTGAGTGATATTGTTATAAATATTGGCGGCACCACCGGTAGTTTAGGGCGGCAGGAAGAAGCTTCTAATTTTATTTCGAAAGATGGAATGAAGGTAGCACCGGTAATTTGTTACGAATCGGTTTTTGGTGAATATGTTACTGATTACGTAAAAAAAGGTGCAGAGCTGATTTTTATAATTACCAACGACGGCTGGTGGAGAAATACTCCCGGTTACAAACAGCACATGTCGTTTGCCCGTTTGCGGGCAATTGAAACGCGCCGGAGTATTGCACGCTCAGCCAATACTGGTATTTCGTGTTTTATAAATCAGCGGGGCGATGTGTTTCAGCCTACAAAATGGTGGTTTGAAGATGCAATAAACGGGAAAATAAATGCTAACGACGAAATAACATTTTACGTAAGATACGGCGATTATATTGCCCGTATTTCGTTGTTTGTAAGTGTTTTGTTACTATTGAATTTGTTGGTTGGGAGGTTCACGAAGAGGTAAAAAAAATCCGCATCAATTCCGTTTGTGTAAAACCCCTGTAAGACAAGATTTGAGTGCCCGGTCGATCAAACTTCCACCGGTCTTTCGACTCATCCCGCCAATTGACGGAACTACAAGGCCTGTTTTAGCAACCATAAAGAGCTTACCCGGTAAAAAAATTATGTTGAGTTTACCAACTGATAAATTAATGCGGAAAATATATTTTTCTCTTCAAAGAACTCGTTTTATTCGTTTCAAATGTAGTTTTAACCTTTTGTATTTGCAAATATTCCGCTAGTTTATTTTCATTCCAAATTTCTGTTTCTTGAGAAAAAATAGTACGACCAATACAATAACGAATCCACGTTGGTAGTTTCGAAATTTAGTGTTTAATCAATCAACTGTAATCGAGGTGAATAGGTTAATTTCTTGTAGAATTATTTGAAATATTAGCTTGCTTCTGGTTAAAATTCAAACTTTGTTTTAGTCGTTGTTACAAACCAGCTTTTTCAATAAAAGAGATTTCATCCTAAAAAGTTAAAGAAGCCTGTGTATATTTGTGTTTTTTTTATTCTTAATGTTTTGTGCAGAGAATAAATATTTTTTTGATTAAGTATTGTAACGCAGGAACTAAATGGCCGAACTTGAATTTATTATCGCCTTAACCGAACACAGATTTTTAGGCAGTATATTTGTTCCTTATCTCATCCAGAAAAAAGAACAGTTTTTTACAGTTGTAAGGATTGTTAAAAAGCGCGATTTAACTAATTCTACCGATTATCAGTTTAAGCCCTTTGAAAAAGAGCTGGTTGCGATTATTGAGAAATACAGCGATGATAAGCTGGTGAAAAAATTTTCGCGGGCTGCCAATGTTTCGGCTTTTTATTCCGAGCTCAAATCTGATTATTTAATAAAACAAATAAAACCGTTTATCGAAAGTTGTTTGTTCGAGGTGGCTACTATTTTAATGTCGAACCCGGTGCGTTTGTTAAAAAAGCAAGAAAAATATTCTAATCTGTATGATGAGGATGAGATTGATGTACAATCTTTTTTTGCACGCCCGGTTTTTCATTTCGAACGTACCGGAATAGAAACTCACTATCGGTTAAATGTGTTTTTGCAGGAAAAAGAATTAGTTCTGCAAAATCAAAATATCAGGGTAATTTCCAACGATCCATGTTTGATTATCCACAGGAGCAAGTTAATTGCTTTTGAAAAGTTAACGGCAAAAAAATTACAGCCTTTTTTTGAAAAAAGCCATATTACTATTCCTGTTTCAATGGAAGAAAAATACTATGCTGGTTTTGTTTTGAAAGCTGTGCGCGATTTTGAAGTACGGGCTTCAGGGTTTAGAATTCTGGAAGAAGATACTGAAAAAGAAGCAGTGTTGAGCCTTGAAAAAAATCTAAAATCCGAACCTAGTCTTTTGCTTTCATTTTTATATGGCGACGAAAAATTCCTTCCAAATTCGAACAGGAAAACTGGAGTAAAAATTCAAAATGAAAATAACGATTATGTTTTTGTAAAAGTGAACCGTGATTTTGAATGGGAAAAAAATATCTTACAGTTTTTATCGGAAAGTGGACTCGAAGAGAACAACGGTTATTTTTCGCCGCCCGGGTTGGAATTGCTGGAAAATGAAAACGCACTTTATTTTTTGATAAACTGGCTTATTAAAAATAAGCCCCGTTTTGAAAAAAAAAGAATCAGGATTTTACAGGAAAAATTGGAGAAGGTATTTTTTACAGGAAACCAAAGTTTAGAATTAAGTGCAAAAATTAACGGCGACTGGTTTGATGTGCATGCCATTGTTAAATTTGGCGAATTCAACATCCCTTTTATTAAACTGAAAAAATTTATTTTAAATGATATTAGGGAATTTGTGCTGCCCAACGGAGAAACGGCTGTGTTGCCCGAAGAGTGGTTTGCCCGATTTAAAAATTTGATTTTGCACGCGAAGATCCAGGGAGATAAGCTTCAGCTTGCAAAACATCATTTTATGCTTCTGAATGAAAGAATACAGGTGTTTGACAAATCGGTTGTGGAGCGGATGAAGCAATTGCAAAACCTGGAAAATGTTCCTGTTAATTTGCCCGATAAATTGAATGCTACTTTAAGAAGTTATCAGAATGAGGGTTACAATTGGATGTTTGGGTTGCAGAAAAATGGTTTTGGTGCTTGTTTAGCCGATGATATGGGCTTGGGAAAAACCTTGCAAACACTTGCCCTTTTATTAAAGTTGAAACGCTCAAAACAGGTGATAAAGGTGAGTAATCCTGTGGCGCAAAATAATCAGCTTGATTTATTTGCCGAAAAAGAACCCATGGAAATGCAACAAGCAGCCAGTTTAATTGTATTACCTACATCGTTGATCCATAATTGGGAAAACGAAATAAGAAAGTTTACGCCCGGATTAAAAACCTACAAATATATTGGGACACAAAGAAAAAAAGCTGTAGAATTGGAAAAAATTGCCCAATTCTACGATGTTATTTTAACTACATATGGTACAGTTCGAAACGATAGTAAAATATTATCGTCCACCGAATTCTTTTATTTGATTTTAGATGAAAGTCAGTTTATCAAAAATTCGTCGTCGAAAACTTACAAAGCAATAATGGAATTGCAGGCAAAACACAGGCTGGTTTTAACCGGGACGCCTATCGAAAATTCTTTGTCGGATTTGTGGTCGCAAATGAATTTTATTAATAAAGGTATTTTGGGAAACAGTTCTTTCTTTCGCAAAGTTTTTATTACTCCTATCGAAAAATTCAATAATCAGGAGCAGAAAGATAAACTGCAATTAATGATTAAACCATTTATTCTGCGACGTAAAAAAATGGAAGTGGCAAAAGACCTTCCGCCATTGATGGAACAAGTATATTTTTGCGAAATGACCGATGTGCAACGAAAGAAATATGAGCATGAAAAATCGGTAGTTCGCAATGCAATACTTGAAAATATTGAAAAGGAAGGGGTGAAAAAATCGTCGCTGATTATTCTTCAGGGTTTGACAAAATTGCGTCAACTGGCCAATCATCCGATGTTACTTGAAACTGAAACAGAAATTGAGTCCGGAAAATTCCAGGAGATTTTCAGGATGTTGGAAAATTTGGTTGCTGAAAATCATAAAGTCCTGATTTTTTCGTCGTTTGTAAAACATCTCGAATTATTAAAAGAAAAAATTGAATTAGAGAATTGGAAATACAGCCTTTTGACAGGTAAAACAACAAAACGCGAAAAAATAATCAGCCATTTTCAGGAGGATCCGGAAAATCGTATATTCCTGATTTCTTTAAAAGCGGGTGGGGTGGGCCTCAACCTTACCGGGGCCGACTATGTTTTTATTATCGATCCGTGGTGGAACCCCGCTGCCGAAAACCAAGCCATTAGCAGGGCGCACCGCATTGGGCAGGATAAAAATGTTTTTGTTTACCGGTTTATTACCGAAAATTCAATCGAAGAAAAAATTCAGCTTTTAAAAGAGCGGAAAAGTTCATTGGCTGATACATTTATTAACTCGAATAATCCTTTTCAGAAAGTTAGCCAGGAAGAAATTATTTCTCTGTTTGGATAAAAAAATTAGGCTGCAATAAATCTATTGGATTTTGAAGGATTGGACAAAATTGAAATCAAAAAAATAATTATCCCGAAAAATTTGGTCTGTTCTAACTGATTTGGAATTAAAAATTATAAGTAATACTTTCCAAAGTTTTGAATGGAATGTTTTGCAATTTCCAAATCGCTTATTTTAATCCGGCGTTCAAGAACCTGATAATTTGCCGCTAAAAAGTTTGTAATTATTAAACCTGCATTCCAGCGACCCATTGTACAATTCTATTTTTTTTGAAGTTTTAAGCCCGATATTTTTAAAATTTTCTCTCGAAGCACTTAAAATCCAGGCAGAATTTCCAGCAAACCGGTGTTTTAGGCGTTCCCCAATCATTGCATAAAGTTCGTCTATATTTTCATGCTTTAAACGTTCCCCGTAAGGCGGGTTAATCATTATTGTTGCATTATTGGCAGTAATCGATAAATCTTTGAAATCGCAGGTTTGAAAAATAATTTTGTTGAATACCAAACCCCGTCGTGCATTGGTTTGGGCATTTAATAAATTACTTCCCGAAATATCGGAAGCATAAATCTTTTTATTAAACTTTTTTTTTGGTTTTGGCGCGGTTACCTTTTCAAAAATTTCGTAGTTGTAATCGGCCCAGTTTTCAAAAGTATAATTTTTCCTGAATTTACCTGCCGGAATATTTTGTGCAATCATGGCTGCCTCGATTGGTAAAGTTCCCGATCCGCACATTGGATCGATAAAATCGGTAGTACCATCCCAACCTGAAAGAAAAATCATACCGGCAGCCAAAACTTCATTTAAAGGAGCCTCGCCCTGTTTTATCCTGTACCCCCTTTTGTGGAGCGATTCCCCCGAACTGTCGAGCGAAATTGTACAGGAATCCTGATTGATGTGGAGGTTGATTACAATTTCCGGATTTTCGGTGTTAACATTAGGTCGTTTCCCGGTTTTTTCCCTGAAATAATCGGCGATGGCATCTTTTGCTTTTAGCGAAGCAAACATTGAATTGCTAAAATCTTTTGAATGCACAACCGTGCTGTTAATCATAAAATTCTGCTCAATTTTTAAATATTTCGACCATTCAATTCCCTTGCACTTTAAATAAAACTGATCGACATTTTTAAACCGGAATAATTCAATTTCTTTTAAAACCCGCAAGGCAGTTCGCAATAAATAATTCGATTTGTAAATAATTTCGAGATCCCCTTCATAAAAAACTGCACGGTTACCTGTGGTAATATTACTTCCGCCAATTGTTTCAATCTCCTTGGCTAGTACTTGTTCCAGGCCAAAAGAGGTTTTGGCCACCAGACGAAAATTTTTCAATGTTTTTGATTTAGTGTTTAATTTATATTCCTGCCCCATCGGCAAAAGCTGTTTCCCTTGGGTGCGATTGAACTACTTTTGAATTAGGGGGCAAATTGCGTGTAACCCAAACATTACCGCCAATTACCGAGCCTTTGCCAATTGTTATCCTTCCTAAAATTGTTGCTCCGGCATAAATAACTACATTGTCTTCCACCATCGGGTGGCGTGGAATCCCCTTTATCGGGTTTCCATCGCTGTCGAGCGGAAAACTTTTAGCGCCAAGTGTGACCCCCTGGTAAATTATAACATTCTTTCCTATAATACAGGTTGAACCGATTACCACACCAGTGCCGTGATCGATGGTAAAACTTTCTCCAATCTGTGCCCTCGGATGAATGTCTATTCCAGTTTCGCTGTGTGCCATTTCTGAGATAAAACGTGGTATTAACGGAACTTTCAGTTGTAAAAGTTGATGCGCAATTCGGTAATTTGTAATTGCCCTGATTGCCGGATAACAAAATATTACCTCTCCCATGTTTCGTGCTGCGGGGTCGTTTAAAAATATAGCGTTAACATCGGTAACCAGTTGGCGTCTGATTTCAGGGAGATGCGCAATAAATTCAAGTGCAATGCTTTTTGCTTTTTCTGAGTGTTTTTCCATTTCCTGTACTTTTTTATCGCGACATTCAAAACACATTCCCGCAAAAATCTCTTCTCTTAAAAGCCCGTTAAGTTCGTCAACATAAACTCCCATGTAATGTTTTACAGTATTTGGTCGCAACGAGGTATTCCCAAAATACCCCGGGAAAAGGAGTTCGCGTACCATGTCTATAATTTTACTAAGTTTTACAATCGATGGGAGTGGTTCGCCTAAACGGTGTTCGTGGCAAACTACATTGTACGATGCTGGATCGCTCAATTGTTCAATAGTTCGGGTTATTTTGTTTTCAAATTCCTGGCTTGTCATAATTAAGTCTTTTTCAAAGATTTTTTAATTGAACCCGTTAATTTCAAACTTTCATAAAGTAACGTCCCTTATTTTAATTTTATTAGCTGGTTAACTCGTTAACTGCAGGTTTTCAGACTTCGGTTCTGCTCAGCCCGATATTTATCATCAATAAGGTTTAATCGTTATTAAAAAGTTATATTTTATATAAGCAGGTTTAAAATTAGCTAAACGATTTCAAATGTAATAAAGCATTTTCAAAACGGTCCTTATTTTTCCCATTTACAATTTTATAATCAAAATTATAATTTTTAATATTTTCCAGGTATTTTTTATGAAGAATTAATCTGGTTTCACCCCCGTTTTCACGAACAGGGTCAGCTTGCCACGGAAGATCAATATCGCAAACTAAAAACAGATCTATTTTTGTATTTCGAATTTCATTTTCTAACCACGAAGGAATTTTGTTGAATACCACTTCGAACCATATTTTTGTAATTATTAGCCATGTATCAACAAAAATAAAAGGGTGGTTTGAATTTTTTAGTGCATTTAATTGATCGACCTGTCTCTTTGCAATATTTTCAACATCGCTGTAATTGTATTTTCTATTTAAGTTCTCAACATAATCGCGGGCAATTTCGGGAATGTACGGGGCATTAAAATGTTGGGCGAGTAATTCGGTAATTGTACTTTTGCCTGTTGATTCTGCACCAGTAATAACAACTATTTTAGGAGTTTTACTCAATTGTTTGTTGTTTTAAATTTTTGTTCCATTCTTTAAATCCAAAATATGCCATTGTTGTATAAACAAGAAATAGAATTACTGTTGGCCACAGGTTTTTATAAATGTATAATCCGGAAGAAAACAAATCAACAAAAATCCAAATTAACCAGTGTTCGATGTATTTTTTTGCCAGCATCCAGGTTGCTACAATACTCAGGGCAGTGGTAAACGAATCCATAAACGGAACATCGGAATCAGTAAATTCGAGCAAAATAGTCAGCAGAACGAAATAAATTACGACCGTAACGATAACAAGTTTATAGCTTAGTTTTTTAGTTAGATTCCTTACCGGAACAGTTTTTCCATTTTCAGGTTTTGCCCCTTTTAACCAAAAATACCATCCGTAAATACTAATGACTACATAATATATTTGTAGCCCCATATCGGCATAAAATTTTGATTGGAAAAAAACAATTGTATAAAGTGCCGAAGTTAAAAGCCCGGTTGGCCAGGTTAAAATATTTTGCCTGATTGAGAAGAAAATGTAAGTTATACCAAGAATGGCTCCCAGCACTTCAATTTTGTTGCTCAAGAGCCATTCCAGAATTAATCCCGTCATTTGTTTTTATTCTGATGAAACCAATAAAATATTATATTCTTCCTGATTTTCAATTACTTCGAGGGCTTTTAAAATGGCCTCGTCATCCTGATAGAATATTTTATAAAAATCGTTGCGCGAATATAAATCGCGCGCAATTAGTGCTTTTATTTCCCTAATCATCGATTTTTTTGTAAAGGCCAAACTTTCTTCGTCTTTTTCAATTTTTTCTTTTTCACCATTGGCAACAATCTGATTTATCATTTCAGATGTAACCTCAAAATTTTTATTGAATTCATCAAACTGTGTGAATTTTTTCTTCAATTTTTCGCGGTTAGAATCCACAAAATCAAGTACAAAATTATATACAATGTTGTTTCTTCTTAACCGGTTATAATATTGGTAATGCGATGATGTGTCCATCGGGATAAAAATGTCGGGCATGATACCTCCGCCCCCAAAAACTGTACGTCCGTTATTTATGGTTTTGTATTGTAGCGAGTCGGCAAATGCAATACTGTCGGCATTAAACATTTCGCCATGGCTCAACCGGTTTTGAAAATCCATCCTATATTCTTCCACGCCATTTTCATATGTTTTCTGAATGCATCTTCCGCTGGGTGTGTAATAATGTGCAGTAGTTAAACGTACTAAAGAACCATCGGTAAGGAAATAGGGCTTTTGTACCAATCCTTTGCCAAACGAACGTCTGCCAATAATAATACCACGATCCCAGTCTTGCACTGCTCCCGAAACAATTTCGCTGGCCGAAGCTGATGATTCATCAACTAAAACTACCAAATTGCCGGTTTCGAATGTTCCCCTTGCTGTTGCTTTGTAATCTCTTTTTGTTTCGTTAACACTGTTGGTATATACAACCAATTCATCGTCTTTTAAAAACTGATCCGAAATTTGAATGGCAGAATTAAGGTACCCCCCACCATTGCCACGTAAATCGAGTACCAGGTTTTTAAGGTCTTCTCGTTTTAATTGATTTATTGCTGTTACAAATTCGTCGGTAGTAGTTGCCGAAAATTTGTTAAGTTTTATGTACCCCGTTGACTCATTTAACATAAAAGATGCATCGAGGCTGTTAATTGGGATTTTATCGCGGACAATAGTAAAATCAAGCAAGTCACCAAAGTTTTTTCTTAGTACTTTAATGGCAACCTTGGTACCTTTATCACCTCTTAACAAATCAAAAACATCGCTGTTTTTTAACTCGATCCCTGCAATATTTTTCCCGTCAACTTCAACAATTCTGTCGCCAGCCCGCAATCCCACTTTTTCTGACGGACCGCCCGGAATAGTTGTCGTTACCAAAAGTGAATCTTTAAATATGTTGAACGAAATCCCAATGCCCTCAAAATTACCTTTTAAAGGTTCATTCATTTTTTTGACTTCCTCTTTTGAAATATACACTGAATGTGGATCGAGTTCACTTAGTAAATGGACAATTGCCTTTTCGGTTAATTCTTCAACATTTGCCGAATCAACATAATATCCATCAACTAATCTTAATAACCGGCCAAATTTTAACTGGTTTTTTTGAACCACTTCCTGAGCAGTAATAAATTGAGATGGTATTAATAAGGTAAAAACCAGAACCAGGTTTAGGCCTATATTTTTTAGTTTTCCAACTGGTATTTTTTGCATAATATTTTCTTATTTAATTATTTCTAAACAATGCGAACTTTTTGTACTGAATTTAACACAAACGAATTCAAGTTGTTTTATATGTTCTAAAATATATTTTAAACTTTAAACTTTAAACTTTTGACTTTTAACTTTATACTATTCCCACTCAATTGTAGCCGGGGGTTTCGAACTGATATCGTAAACTACACGGTTTATTCCACGTACTTTATTAATAATTTCGTTCGACATTTTAGCCAGAAAATCGTAGGGCAGGTGTACCCAATCGGCAGTCATCCCATCGGTTGAAGTTACGGCCCGTAATACGATTGTATTTTCGTACGTCCGTTCGTCGCCCATCACACCAACCGATTGAACAGGCAATAAAATAACGGCTGCCTGCCATACTTTTTCATACAATCCCCAATCTTTTAAACCTTTAATAAAAATAGCGTCTGCTTCCTGCAACATTTCAACTTTTTCTGGAGTAATATCGCCTAAAATGCGAATCCCTAACCCCGGGCCTGGAAAAGGATGTCGTCCTAACAATTCTTGTTTAATACCGAGTGCCTTTCCAACACGGCGAACTTCATCCTTAAATAAAAGACGAAGAGGCTCAGCCACTTTAAGTTTCATTTTTTCGGGGAGCCCGCCAACATTATGGTGAGATTTTATGGTTGCCGAAGGTCCGTTAACCGAAATAGATTCAATAACATCGGGATAAATCGTTCCCTGTGCCAGCCATTTTACCTCCTTTATTTTGTGCGCTTCTTCATCAAAAACTTCAATAAAATTTCGTCCTATTACTTTCCGTTTTTGCTCCGGATCGCTTATCCCTTTCAAATCATCCCAGAATTTTTTTCTGGCATTGACCCCAAAAACATTCAAACCCATATTTTTGTATGAATGTAAAACCTCTTCAAACTCATTTCTTCGTAACAGGCCGTTGTCAACAAAAATGCAAGTCAGGTTTTTGCCAATTGCTTTGTGAAGTAATACAGCAGCCACAGATGAATCCACGCCGCCCGACAAACCAAGAACTACTTTATCGTTTCCCAGTTTTTGTTTGAGTTCGTTAACCGTGGTATCAACAAACGAATCTGGTGTCCAGTTTTGTTGACAACCGCATATGTTTGCCGCAAAGTTTTCGAGTAGTTGTTTGCCTTCGCTTGTGTGGTAAACCTCAGGGTGAAACTGAATTGCATAACTAATTTCGTCATCAATTTTGTATGCTGCATAATTTACATCTTCGGTCGAGGCAATAACTTTGTAATTTTTTGGAAGCCGCACAATTGTATCTCCGTGCGACATCCAAACTTGCGAATGCAAACTGATATTATTAAATAAAATGCAATCGTGGTCGATGTATCCAAGGTTTGCCCTTCCGTATTCCCTTGAATTTGACGGTGCAACTTCGCCGCCAAAAAAGTGTGCCATATATTGTGCCCCATAACAAATTCCCAATACAGGTATTTTCCCTTTTATTTTCGATAAATCAGGTTTTGGCGCATCCTTATCTCGCACCGAATAAGGACTGCCGGAAAGTACAACACCTTTTACCGAATCGTCAATATCGGGATAATGATTGTAGGGATGAATTTCGCAGTACACATTTAACTCGCGAATTTTTCGTCCAATTAACTGGGTATATTGTGAACCAAAATCAAGAATTAATATCTTATCCTGCATGTATTTAATTTTATTTAGACGAATTCAATAATTCAAAAACAAAAGTAAAAATTACAGGTAAAAGTCATTCCTTTATTTGTGAAAAAGAAGTACTTGTTAACAAGAAGTCAAAAAAAAGTACAACTGATTACACTGCTTGTTAAAATTATTTTCAAATAAAATCGTTAAAAAACAAGGGTTGATCTTTTATTATTATTTTTGAACGAAATTTAAATCCGCTATTAAATGAAGGTTTTTAAGGCTTCAATTTTGATTTTTATCATTCTGATGGTCTCAGGGGTTTCTATTGCCCAACAGTTAAAAGAAAACGAGATTGTGGTTATTCGGGGCGAAAAATTCGTTTTGCATGAGGTACGTACCGGTGAGACAGTTTATTCAATTACAAGGAATTTTAAAACGGACAGTTTGACACTGGTTGAAAATAACCCGGATATTGTGGATGGTTTAAAAATAGGGGATATCCTGAAAATACCATATAACAAAAATGTAAACCTAAAACAAAAGCCGGTTTATCTAAAAGGCGATCCAAGCCATTTTGATTTTCATACTATCGAATCACGAAAAGAAACCCCTTATTTTATTGCAAAAAAATACGGGATAACTGTTGAAGAAATTTATGCTTACAATCCTGAAGTTAAGCGTTTTAAAAAACGACAAAAAATTCGGATCCCCCGCTGGGCAGATCAACAAAAAAATATATCTGAAAAAATTGAAACTCAAAAGCCGCAACAAGAAATTACATTAAAAAGTGATTTATTGGTTCATAAAGTATTGCCCGGTGAAACCCTTTATTCTATTTCAAAGAAGTACAATGTCTCGGAAAGCGAAATTTTGTTTTTTAATCCCGATGCAAAAAACCTGAAAGCCGGTTCAGAAATTTATTTGCCTAAACAAAATAATGAAACAACTGCTCAGGTTGAAGTTAACCTGAAAGAAGAAAATTTAGAAAACTATTTTGAACATCTTATTGAATCAGGACAAACGATGTATGGGACTACGAGAAAATATGGTGTTTCAGTAGGTGAGCTAAAAGAGTTAAATCCTGTTTTAGAAACTGGTTTCCCTGCAGGTGTAATCATTAGAATTCCGGTTAAAGAGGTTTCAGAAACTCAGGCAAAACCTGTGAACGATGATGCGTTTCAAAAACATTTAGTTGAGAAAGGTGAAACATTGTATGGTCTGTCAGCAAAATATGATTTGAAAATTCCTGAGATAAAAAAGTATAATCCTGTGCTCGAAAAACGGAACCTGGTTTTTGGTGAAACTATCTTAATTCCACTAAAACAGAAAGAAAAAATTGCTCAGTTTATTGAAGTAAATAATGTTGATTCTGTTCGATTTTTAAACGAATATTATAAAGTTGAAGTACCGCTGGAAATCCCCGAAGCTTGTAAACCTGGTGATTTTGGAATATTTGCAAACCAAACTTTTACGGTTGCTTTGTTTTTACCATTTTTTGCAGAAGCCAACGACACATTAAATAAACAAACTGAAATTTTGGATCTTGTTGATAGTTTGGAAATAAATTTGGTAGAAGAACCGGATACGTTGATTGTAAAAGAAGAACCGGAAGATTTGTTTAAAGGTTTTTATCGAAACAGCGAAAATTTTCTTCAGTTTTACGAAGGGGTTTTGCTAGCAATTGATTCGTTGCAAAGTGTTGGAATGAAAATTAATTTAAATGTTTTCGATACCCAGGAAAGTGCCGATTCAATCAGAAAATTTATTTATTCGGAAGATTTTTTGGAGACCGATTTAATTATTGGACCGGTTTATGGCAATGTACAAACCGAGGTTGCGGCCATTGCTGCTAAAAACCGTATTCCATTGGTTTCGCCATTGGCTTCACAATCTGATGAAATAAGAAGTAACCCATATTTTTATCAGGTGAACCCGGTTCGTGGATATTTGGTCGATGAAACAGCCGAATTGGTTGCTGATGAATATTTCAATAGTAATTTTATTGTTTTTAGTACCGGGGATTATAAAGGAACTTCAGAAGAACGATTGCTTAATTTAATAAAGGAGAAATTTTATAATTCAGGATTTTTAAGTCATTTAAACGGGGTTAGTTTTAGCGTGTACGATTTTAAAACCGAGGGCCCTTTTGGTTTTAGAAGTATTCTTTCGCACGAAAAGGAGAATGTGGTATTTATTCCATCGTCAAATGAAGGTGAGTTGAGTGTGGCGATTTCAAACATTAACAACCTCGCTTCTGAATATTCGATAACCCTGGTTGGTTCCAATCGCTATCAACAATTCAGAAGCATTGATGTTGAGCATTTTCATAACCTGAAACTAAAATACATTGCCCCATACTGGACTGAATATAAAAAGCCTTCAACGATTAGTTATTTTAAAAAATTTAAAAATAATTTTTATACAGAACCAAACAGTTTTGGAATGCAGGGTTACGATGTTGCATTTTATTTTCTGAGTGCTTTGAAAAATTATGGTAGGGATTTTAATGAATGTTTGCCGTTTATGAATGTTGATTTAATCCAGGGAAATTATAGTTTTGAAAAGGTCTCACAGTTTGGTGGTTTTATGAATCAAGGAGTTTCGGTTATTTCGTACGAACCCAATTACGAGGTAGTAAGAAAACGTGTAAAAGGTCAGGCTAAGTTTGCACAAAAATAGGGATGGCAAAAAAGGGAACCGTTTTTTCTTTTGAAGAACGGTTCCTTTAATTTTCTCTATAATCCAATTTCTTTAAAAGTATTTTTAATAATTTCGACGGCTTCCATTAATTGGTTTTCAGTAATTACCAACGGAGGTGTAAATCTGATTATATGTTCGTGCGTTGGCTTGGCAATCAAACCGTTTTCTTTTAATTTTAAACACACATCCCACGCTGAAGTACCTTTTACAGATTTTATAACAATTGCATTAAGTAATCCTTTTCCCCTGACTTCTTTAATCATTTCAGAATCGATTGATTCCATCTCACGTCTGAATATTTCACCCATTCGCATGGAGTTTTCCACCAGGTTTTCTTCTAATATTACATCGATGGCTGTCATGGCAACTTTACCGGCAATTGGGTTTCCGCCGTAAGTACTTCCATGTTCTCCGGGTTTTATGGTCATCATAATTTCGTCGTCGGCAAGAACACACGAAACCGGGTAAATTCCACCCGAAACGGCTTTTCCAAGAATTAGAATATCGGGACGTACATTTTCGTGGTCGCAGGCCAGCATTTTACCTGTTCGGCCTAAACCGGTTTGAACTTCGTCGGCAACAAAAAGGACATTGTGTTTTTTACACAAATTGGCCGCCTTTTTCAGGTAACCATCTTCCGGTACATAAACACCTGCTTCTGCCTGAATTGGTTCTACAAGGAAACCTGCAACATTCGGATCCTGTAATTCCTTTTCAAGCTGTTCCAAATCGTTGTACGCGATATTTACAAAACCTGGTGTGTAAGGTCCATAGTGTGTGTATGCATCGGGATCGGACGACATAGAAATGATCGTGATTGTACGTCCGTGAAAATTACCGTCGCACACCACAATTTTGGCTTCGTTTGTCGGAATTCCCTTTACTTTATACGCCCATTTTCTGATTAGTTTTAATGCCGTTTCATCGGCTTCGGCACCTGAATTCATTGGCAGCATTTTATCGTAGCCAAACAATTTGGTCATGTATTCTTCCCATTCGCCCAATACATTGTTATAAAAAGCCCGGGATGTTAATGCCAGTGTTTTTGCCTGGTTTACCAGTGCATCTAAAATTTTAGGGTGTGAGTGGCCCTGGTTTACCGCGGAATACGCGGCAAGAAAATCAAAATATTTTTTGCCTTCAACGTCCCATACAAAAACACCTTCGCCTTTTGCCAAAACAACTGGTAAGGGATGATAATTGTGTGCGCCAAATTTATCTTCTTTGGCCATAAAATCCTGTGATGTCAATTTTGGCATTTCAAATCAATTTAATTTGGTACAGAATTACAATTTTAGATAATATTTTCAAAAAAACTTACGGTGTTAAAAAGCATTATTTAAATGAATAGAAATCAACGCGATTATTTCCAAAAGCGGATAATTAAAACTTCAATCAAAATAAAAAATAGTGCCAACAAAATGCTTAATTTCCAAAGTTGTTTGCCATTTTGAATTTCATCAAAAATTTCAGAAAAATTTCTATCCGTATTTTGAACCACCGAAACATTTTGCAGCCCTGCAATTTCAATTTTCTCATTTAATTCTGTACTGCTGAAATATTTTAAATCAGATTCGTTGCGGTTGTAATTAAATGCCAGTGCCGAAAAAATTTCGTTATTATTTTGAACCATAAAATATCCAGCTTCAGTAATTTGATCCCCGAATTCAATACGTGCATAACCATCGGTAATTTTTTTCCCCGGTATAAATTTTTCCCCGGTAGTTTTGTTAATTATTTCTATTTGTGAATTTAGCTTGATATTTTCATTTTTAGGAATATCATAAAATAGATCTTTCCCAACTGTAAATGATATTTGCTGGCCGGGTAAACTGTTTAAAACAATGTTGTAAATGGTTGGGACAAATAGTACGTCGCGGGCAAACGATTCGTTCTTTTTTTCGAGTGGAAAGCTGAAAGTCCACAATACCCCATTTCCGAAAGGCAAGTGCGACAGTGCTTTATCCCCATTTTGAAACCATAGTAAATTAGTTTCACGAGTGCGGATATTTTCTTCAAATTTCAGGTGGCCTTTAACTTTTGGCAAAACGGCATTTTCTTCTTTCTTTTTAAAAACATCGCTGTAAAAATTGTTGTCGAAATCGATTCCCGAAATCTCCTGGCTGGTCGTGTCGGTTCCGCTTACAATGTTTGCCCCAAAATTCGATAAAAAGTTGTTGTTAAATGTCGGGTTATTTTTTATTCCCGGAAACAAAACCACCGAAGTGCCGTTTTCCACAACTTTTGAAAGTTCATTTAAAAAACCGCTTGAGAAATCCTCAAGGTTAAGAAGGTAGATTGTATTGTATTCGGCAAGTTTACTTATTTGTAAACTTTGAACATTCATTTCGTCTAACTGAATGTAATTGTCGTTTTTAAATAACGACGAAATATAAGCCAGCCCTTCGTTCGATTCGGGAGAGTTGTTGGAAATTACAAGGGCATTTAATTGAGGTTCAACAAAGTAACTAATGTGCCAGGTGTTGTCGTGTGTAAAAGGGTAGTCGGTAATTTCTATTTTCCCCAATTGTGAACCACTGGAATTATTTGTGTATTTCATTGAAGTTGTGATCTCGTTTTGGGCTGAAACTGAAAAATTACTTATCGATTTTAACGAGTCGTTTAAATATAGTTTTAGGGGGAGATTTTGGTAATCTTCGTTTGAGTTGTTTTTAATTCTGACAAAAACGGTTTCTTCCTGGTTTAGCCTGTGGGCTGGGATTTCAACCCAGCATGAATCGATGTATAAATTATTTACCTGATTTGGTAACAGTGGTAAAAAGTAGGTAAAAATAGTTTCGTCTGTGAAGTTTTCAATATCGGTAATACTACGTTGAAAATCGGAAATTAAATAGAGGTTTTTATCTGAGTTTTTAGTAATATCCTCCTGGGTTGGTATTGCAAATCGTTTATAAACCAACGAAAGGGGAATTACCACAGGAGAGGATTGAATTTCGGAAACCTGTTGAATAAATTGTTCTTTGTTAAATAAATGTTGGTGCCTGGGTTTTAAATCGTTGGTGAAAAGTTTGAATTTTGTTCCGGTGGGATGTGCGAGGCAAATTTCCAATGCTTTGTTACGGGCAACTTCAAGTAGTTGCCCACGCTCCGACAAAGCATTCATGCTGAACGAATTATCTACATAAACGGCAACAGTTTGATTGGCTTGTTTTTGAACGTTTTTATTAACAGGAATGTATGGCTGCGAAAACGCAAACACCAAAAAAATAAGGATTAAAATACGTGCCAGCAAAATCAATAATTGTTTTAATTTCGATTTTTTCTGCGATTCCTTTTTAATGTCTTTTAGAAATCCAACATTACTAAAATAGACGGTTTTGTACCGCCTAAAACTAAACAGGTGGATAATAATTGGAATGGCAATTGTAAAAAGTGCAAATAAAAATGCCGGATAAAGGAATTTCATTTTTTGACCGTTCTAAATAATTTAGTTTTCTTTAAAAATAGCAATTTCTTTTTCACCGTTCGATTTGATAAAACCACGGAACATTCCACCGGTGTTAAATTCCATTGCAATATCTCCGTTTGCATCTACGGCAATTACGCCTCCGGTTCCGTCAAGTTCGGAAAGTTTGTTGATTTCTTCTTTACACGCTTCCGATACGCTTAAATTTTTATATTCCATTAGTGCAGAAATATCGCGTGCAAACCCCAGCCTGATGTAATATTCGCCGTGGCCTGTGCACGAAACTGCGCAGGTGTTATTGTTGGCATAAGTTCCGGCACCAATAACAGGTGCGTCGCCAATGCGGCCAAATTTTTTGTTTGTCATCCCACCCGTTGAAGTTCCGGCAGAAAGGTTTCCGTGAGTATCGAGGACTGCACAACCCACTGTTCCCATGTTGTCTTTTTTTGTCCGTTCACGTTCTCTTTTTTGCAGTTGTTTTAGAGATTCGTACCTCGATTTGGTGAAAAAATATTTGTTATTTACTATTTCCAAACCCTGTTGTTTTGCAAATTCCGATGCTCCTTTTCCGCTTAAAAAAACATGCTCCGATTTATACATCACTTCCCGGGCAGCATTAATTGGGTTTTTAATGTTACTAACGCCGGCGACTGCACCAGCATTTATATTGTTCCCTTCCATAATCGAAGCATCCAGTTCGTTTTTGCCTTCGTTGGTAAAAACAGCCCCTTTCCCGGCATTAAACAGTGGAGAGTTTTCCATAACCTGAATAACTTCAACAACAACATCGGTGGCAGTTGCACCATCTTTGAGTAATTTCTCTCCTACTTCAAGTGCCTGGTTTAATACTTTTTTATATTCGGCCTGCCGCTCATCGTTCATTCTCGATTTCGACATTACACCAGCACCACCATGAATTACTATCGCATATTTTTGCTGTCCAAAAACCGTGAGGTTAACAAAAAAGACAACTATCAATAAAAGGGAAATTCTTAATTTCATTTTGAATATATTTTTAATCGTTACAAAAATGATATAATAATATTAAATGAAGATAAAATTTTAAAAAACTTTTGGGAAATGGATTTGTTACGCGTGTTATTTTATTGTTGGAAATGTAAAATCAAATCGGTTTGAAAAAGAATATGGATTGTCTCTTGTTATATCAAAGAATTACTTAATTACCTAAATTAACCACTTCGCAAAACTTATTCAAACATCCGGTAAACAGTAGAAAAAACAAGCTGTTAAACCCGGCAGAAAATATTTCATGATATTTGGCGTATAAAACATTGACAAAATTGCAAATCGATTTTTGTGATAAACAATGCTCAATTTAGGTATAAACTTTCTTATCTTGCAAAATTCAAAAGGGGAATAATTGAAACGGGAAAGATAATGAAACCAAATAATCGGCTTTTGCCAATCCTATTATTAATTAATTTACTAATTATCTTATCAACTGCATACGGAGAAGTTGTGAGCGATACTAAAACTGACAGCTTGCGTATTGCTTTGGATAAAGAAAACGGATCCGACAAAATCTCTATTAAGCTGGATCTTGCCCTCCATATTCATGAAAATGAGAAAAATGAAGCGGAGAGTTTAGCAAAATCGGCTCTGAAGGATGCCCGGATTGAAGGAAACAAAACCCTTGAGATGCGCTCTTATTATGTTTTAGGGAGGATTTATCTGGCGTTAAACAATATGGGGTTTTCAAACTCATATTACGATACTGCTTTAACTATCTCAGAATCAATTGATGATAATTGGTACAAAGGTGAAATTCTGTTTCGTAGGGGTTTAAATCAATACAATGAAGGTAAAGTTGTTCTGGCGCTTGAGTCTTTTTATGATGCACTTCAGCCTTGCAGTTTGTCCGACAATTTTAAGGTTTTAGGTTCTTCCTACTCTATGATGGGTACTATTCTCAGGTTAAATGGGATTTATGATCGGGCTATCGAGTACATTATCAAGTCGAAGCTGAATTATGAAAAAGCCAATTTTACGGAAGGATATGCATGGGCGGACTATTTGGTGGGAAGAATTCATGCAGACTTAAATCTTCCGAAAGAAGCGCGTAAGAATTTTGAGCAAGCTCTGGCAACATACTGGGAGTTGGCTTCTATTGATGGAAATCGAAATGGTGTAGCTTTATGTCTTGAACAAATTGGTCTTTTAAATATGGAAGCAGGCAATTTAGATCAGGCGCTTGAAAATATTGAAAATGTCTTGAAAATACATTCCGAAAGCGAATCAAAAGATGGGATTCTAAATACTTATAAACACTTGGGCCAGATAAATTATTATATGGGAAATTATACGCTGGCAGAAGATTATTTAAATAAAGCGCTGATTATTAAAAAAGAAATTGGTGATTTAACTAGCAGGCCTGGTATTTATGAATACATGGGGCTATGCCTGATTAAAAGAGGCCGCGTTGAAGAGGGATTCAATAATATTCACAAAGGATTGGAGCAAGCCATCTTGAACAACCAGAAAAAATTTGAGTTAGATATTTATTCAAAGTTGGTAGAAATTCATTCGGGTTTGGGCGATTATGAAAAAGCTATTTTTTATCAGAACAAACAAATTGAAATTCAAAATTTAATTCTTTCAGGTGCAGCTGGTATAAAGATGGAGCAATTGCAAGGGATTTATGAAATCGATATAAAAAACAGTCAGATTGCGGAATTGGAAAAACAAAATGAAATCAGTTCCTTAAAGATTAAGCATGATAGGACTATTCAAATTATCATGATAATTGGAATCCTTTTGGCATTTTTTATATCAGTAATTATATTTTTATTTTACAATAAAATACGTCTAAAAAACCACGCACTTAACGAAGCGAATGCGACCAAAGATAAACTTTTTTCAATAATAGCACACGATTTAAGGGGACCAATTGGTACCGTATTTGGGCTTAGCGAGTACCTTGTTGAAGAAATCAAAAACAATAATTTATTGACTGCTAAAAAATTTGCTTCATTAATTCATCAAAATTTAAACGATACGTATAATCTTTTAAACGATCTTCTTGATTGGGCCCGGTCTCAATTACAAAAAATAGAATTTAATCCACGGCACTTGGTTTTATTTGTTGTTATAAATGAAGTAAAGAACCTTCTATCTGTCCAGGCTGAAAAAAAGAATATTTCTTTAAAAATCAATGTTGAAAAATCTCATCAAGCATTAGCCGATGGGGAAATGTTAAAAACAATCCTTAGAAACCTAATTTCCAATGCTATTAAATTTTCAAATGCAAATGGGGAAATAACAATTTTTACAAAAATAAATGATAATTTTATTGAACTGTCAGTCCGTGATAATGGAGTTGGAATAGCCCCCAATGCTCTAAAAAACCTTTTTTATTTAGAGTCAAATATCAGTACGCCGGGTACCTCAGGTGAAAAAGGGACTGGATTAGGATTAATTTTGGTTAAAGATTTTGTTGAAAAGAATGGTGGTGAAATATGGGTTGAAAGTGAAGTGCAAAGAGGTAGTATCTTTAGTTTTACCCTTCCGATAAACTGAGGTGTTAATAAGAATTATTATCTTATTTCTAATATTCGTATTTTTTTTGGCTTAAAATGACAAATAGCAAAACTCAAATTACTTGAATCATTATAAGGAATAGTTTAGAATTTGGATAATCAAAAAGAATAAAAAGTACCAAAATGTATGCTAAAAAACACAGTTGATTATAATAGATTGATTTATTGCATCTTACCATCAGGTATGTTGGTTTGTGCCAGAAATTCATTAGCAAAACTTGACAATTATCATAATATTTCATAGCTTTATGCAATCGATTGCTAAACGCAAAAGTGCATGAAACATTTTTATAATTTCAAACGTAAAATATTTGATGATCATTTTTAGGAAATTGCATTTAGTTTTTATACGTATTTATAAGAATATATTTTATTGTTCAATAGCTATTTAGAAATATAAACTAAAACTTAAATAAACGATGAAACAATTTAATCGACATTTCCCTTAGTTAATTTCAGGACAGGAGTCTTCCCCATTTTTTGTGAAGGCTCTTTTCAATTAATTATATAATAAACGTTTCGCTTAACTAACGATGAACAAACTAAAAACTTTTTTTATCTTACTTGTTCTTTTTGCTTGTTCTAACCAAAAAGAAAAAGATCTAGAAATTGATTTGATAGATCACGTAACCCGTCAGTTGGAATATGCAGTTGAAATTTCAGAACCAGTTAGGGACAGCATTTTAACCTCGCCCCGGACGATTGTTGATGGTGAGTTAAAGTTAGTTCGCAGCCGCGATTGGACAAGCGGGTTTTTCCCTGGTAATTTATGGATGTTGTACGAAATTACCGGCGATGAAAAGTGGAAAGAATATGCACTGGAATACACGCTTCCCCTGGAACAAGAACAGTGGAATGGCAAAACTCACGACATGGGATTTAAAATGTTTTGCAGTTTTGGCAAAGCCTATAAAAACACTGGGGATGAAGCTTACAAAAAAATTCTTATCCAATCGGCAAAAACGCTTGTTACACGTTTTAACCCAGCAGTTGGTTGTATCCGTTCCTGGGATCACAATACCGATAAATGGGATTTCCCGGTTATAATAGATAATATGATGAACCTTGAGTTTCTTCTTTGGGCTGCCGTCGAAACAGGAGATCAATCATTTAAAGACATTGCAATTACACATGCGCAAACAACCATTAAAAATCATTTTCGCGATGATAATTCTTCATATCATGTTATTGATTACAATCCGGAAACAGGTGAAGTAGAAAATAAACATACCCATCAGGGATTTGCACACGAAAGTGCCTGGGCTAGGGGACAGGCATGGGGTTTATATGGTTTTACAATGATGTACCGCGAAACCGGAATGACAGAATTTTTAATTCAGGCAGAGAAAATAGCTGCTTATTTATTAAACAAGCCAGGTATTAAAGATGGCGAAATTCCGTATTGGGATTTTGATGCCCCTAATATTCCGGATGAACCTTACGATGCTTCGGCAGGTGCAATAATAGCTGCTGCATTGTTTGATCTTGGTAAAATATCTGCCGACGGTAAATTATATACAGAAGTAGCAAAAAATATATTGGAATCGCTTTCTTCTGAAAAATTCCTTGCGCCGGTTGGCGAGAACAAGGGATTTTTATTGTTGCATTCAACCGGGCATAAACCACATAATTCGGAAGTGGATGTCCCAATTGTTTATGCCGACTATTATTTTTTGGAATCGATAATAAAAAGAAACAATTTTGAAAAAACAGAGTAGAACAATTTTAAAAACTATATTTTCTAAAATTCATTTTTTTTAAACCTAAAAACTATTTTTTATGAAAGACAAAAATGGAATTAAAAAAGCACTTAGCTTTTTAATGCTATGTTTCTTTTTCGCTTCAGTTAGTGTGGGTGCGTATGCACAAAAAACGGTAACTGGCACGGTAAAAGATGACGGTGGGCTGCCTCTGCCAGGTGTAGCTGTAATTATTCAAGGTACAACTACAGGGACAGTTACCGGAATTGATGGTGAGTTTTCGCTGTCTGGTGTGAGCAACAATGCCACACTTGTTTTCTCTTTTGTGGGTATGGAATCTCAGGAAGTTGCTGTGGGTACTCAAACATCTCTTAATGTAACAATGGTAACTTCTTCAATTGGTTTGGAAGAGGTAGTTGCGGTGGGATATGGTACTCAGAAAAGAGCAAATTTAACGGGTTCTGTAGCAATGGCAACGGCTGCACAGTTGGAAAATCGGCCAATTGCTTCAATTGGGCAGGGATTGCAGGGAGCAATCCCAAATTTGAACATTACAGTTCAAAACAATGACCCAAACAATACAGCCGATTTTAATGTACGCGGTTTCGAGTCCATAAATGGTGGTAGTCCACTTATCCTAATTGATGGGGTGCCGGGCAACATGGACAAGTTGAACCCGAATGACGTGGAAAGCGTTACGGTTTTGAAAGATGCTGCAGCAGCAGCTGTTTATGGAGCACGTGCAGCATTCGGTGTAATTTTGGTTGAAACCAAAAGGGGTAAAACTGGAAAAATGCGTGTTACTCTTGCTGCAGAAGAATCACTTGCTTTTCCGATTGCCTTGATCGATCCGGAAGAAGATCCTTATAAAGCTGCAATAGCATGGAATACAGCTGAAACTAATACTTCGGGTGGAACTAGATTTGATGACGATTACCTTGCAGGATTTCAGCGTTGGAATGATAATCCAACTTTTGAAAATGAATGGGGCGTTTACGAAGGTTCACTAAGGCGTTATGGTTTCACCGACTATAAAGGTATGACCATTGCCGATTTCTCAGTACAACAAAAATACGACATGAATATTTCCGGTGCAACAGAGGATGCCGCTTATTATGTGTCGTTTGGTTATCTGGATAAAGAGGGTTGGGCTGAACTCCCAAGGGATAAAAATTACATGTACAAACGTTACAACGTGCTTATGAAGGCAGATTTTAAAATAAACGACTGGTTAAGTATGGATGAGCAGATTAGCTGGAGTGCAGAACATGATGATAATCCACACTTCTACAACTGGGATGTGAATATCAACACTGTAGCTAGGGTAAATCCGAATGCTAAAGTAACATTCCCTGATTTACCATATTATTTAACACAAGGTGACCGTGATCAATATGAGCAGTTTATTGGAAAATACTGGCTGGATGATTTGAATGCTTTACCTTATTGGCATGATGGTGGCCGTGATACGGAAACAAAACATCGTCTGTTGATGAAACAGGGAGTAACATTAACTCCATTAAAAGGTTTACGTATAAGGGGTGATTTCTCTTATAGTACTTATCACCGCGAACGTCAGGATGTGGCCAGCAAAATTACAGCAGTGGCTAATACCGGCGACCTTGCAAATATGTACTTCGAAAATGGTTTTAGTGGTAACGACTACATTAGAAACTACTCTAATTACGACCAATATTATGTAGCAAATGTTTATGGCGAATATACCTTAGATCAATGGGCCGACCACTATATCAAGGCTATGGTAGGTTACAATCAGGAATGGGGTCGTAATACATACATTAGTGCACAAAATAATGTGTTAATTACTCCTGTAATAACTGATTTAAATGCAACTACCGGAACCCAGCAAACATGGGGTAGCAGATCGCATGTATCTTTACGTGGTGTATTCTACAGGTTGAATTATAGCTATAAAGAAAGATACCTGCTTGAAGCCAACGGCCGGTACGATGGTACTTCGCGTTTTCCAAAAGATGATCGGTTTGGTTTCTTCCCGTCAGTGTCAGCTGGATGGAGGCTTTCTAACGAACCGTTTATGGAAAGTACACGCAGCTGGCTCGATAACTTAAAAATTCGTGGGTCGTATGGTACTTTGGGTAACCAGTTGTTAGGTAGCAACTACTATCCTTACATAGCAACCATGGGATCGGGACAGTCTAGTTATATGTTTACCGGTGGAAAAATACCTTATGTAAGTGCTGCAGGTTTGGTAAGTCCATCATTAACATGGGAAACTGTTGAAACCAGAAATATTGGAATTGATTTAACCTTATTAAATCAACGTTTGGATATTTCTGTTGATGCATACACACGTAACACCAAAGACATGCTTATGGATGTTGAATATCCTGATGTACTGGGTACATCGGCTCCAAAACAAAATGCTGCCGACCTGCAAACAATGGGTTGGGAAATGGCAGCAACATGGCGTGACCGTATTGGCCAGGACTGGTCGTATAGTGTTTTGTTTGGATTATCAGACAACCAATCTGAAATAACCAAATACGATAACCCAACGGGCGCTCTTTCAGAATACTATGTTGGAGAAAAAATTGGTGAGATTTGGGGGTATGAAACAGAGGGAATCTTCCAAACCGACGCAGAAGTGGCAGCACATGCTGATCAGGCAAGCTTAGGTGCCAATTGGAAAGCAGGTGATATGATGTACAAAGATCAAAACGGAGATGGAGTAATTAATTCAGGAAGTAATACACTGGATGATCCGGGTGACCGCATAATTATTGGAAATAATACGGCTAGGTACTCCTTCAGCATTCAACCTGATATTCAGTACAAAAGCTGGACTTTGAACCTTTTCTTCCAGGGATTGTTCAGGGATCACCTGCCAGCTAATGGCAATTGGCAGGCATTTTATCCTTTTAATGCCGGGCACGTAGAAAAATGGTATATCGAAGAATCATGGAGCCCGGATAATCCGGATGCATTTTTTGCCAAACCTGGTGTTTCAACCAAAGACGGCAAAAAGAACATTCATCCACAAACCCGTTTTGTATTGGATGGCTCTTATATTCGTTTGAGAAATGTAACCTTAAGTTATGAAATTCCAAAGAATATTACGCAAAAAGCAGGTATGAGCAGAGCACTGTTATATGTGTCGGGTATGAACCTTTGGACTGGAACAAACTTGCATAAGCCGTTATATCCGGATAGAACCAGTACTAATAATACGCAAGAATATTACTTCGAAAAACTTGTGACGATGGGTGTGAAACTTACATTTTAATAACTATTAAAAGAAGAAAAGATGAAAAAACATATTATAAAACTTTGTTTAGTAGTTTTTGCAACATTGTTATTCTTTAGTTGCAACGATGAATTCCTTGAAAGATTTCCTCTTGATAGGATTAGTTCGGAAACTTTCTGGACATCAGCAAACGACCTTGAAGTATTCAACAATAGTTTGTATAACAGAATAAGAGACGACCGTGATGTTGATTTTTTAGTAGCGCACCAGGACGGTTACTGGAGCAGCCGTATTAGCATCTGGTATCTCGATGAGTTTTCCGACAACATTGCACCTCGCCACTCAAGAACCATTGATTACCAAAAGGTTCGAGCCGGGAAATTTGAAGCACAAACTGGCGCACGCTGGTATGGATGGCACTCCGACGGTTGGCGATTAGTTAGAGAAATTGCCGTTGGTATGGAAGGTAGTGCATTAGCCCTTGAGAATGGAGTAAACCAGGCAGAGGTAAATAAATATCTCGCCGAACAACGTTTATTCCGTGGCATTTGGTATGCAAGAAAAGCTTTCAAATTCGGTAATGTACCTTGGATTGAAGCACCGTTAAACATCGACTCAGAACAGTTGTACGGACCGCGCACGCCAAAAGCAGATGTTATGGCCAATGTAATGGAAGATTTAAATTTTGCATGTGCTAATCTTCCCGATGACTGGGGTGTGGGTGCAACTCGGCTGAACCGGGGTGCTGCCTTGTTGATGAAATCAAGGATCTGTTTGATGGAAGGAACATGGAGAAAATATCATGGTACAGGCGATGCAAATAGCTGGTTGCAAGCTGCAGCAGATGCTGCGAAAGAATTGATGGACGGTGGAAATTATTCACTTTATACAACAGGTGATACGGATAATGACTATCAGGCGATGCATAAAATGCTTGATTTATCTGGTGTTTCTGAAGTAATTCATTACAGGAAATATCAGGCAGGAATTGGGATGAGTAACCACGTTCAAAGTTACCACAGAGGTTACAACGGTGGTGCTACCAAAAGTATTGTAGAAGATTACCTCTGTACCGATGGTAAACCAATCACTTTGTCCGATTTATACATGGGTGACGAAGTATATGAAAATATTTTTGAAAACCGTGATCCTCGTTTACGTCAAACTATTTTGCATCCGGCAGATGTTGCACGATGGGACTGGAATAAAAATGACGAACGTCTATACCCGCGTATTGATGGTATGGAAGGTGGTATAAAAAGTACAACAGGTTATCACATCTGTAAAGTATATGAATCGGGTGCCGCACATGCAACATACAATACTTCAAGTACACCTGCAATTATTATGCGTTATGCCGAAGCTTTGTTAAACTATGCAGAGGCTAAAGAAGAATTAGGTCAATTGGACCAGGCTGTTTTAGATATGACAGTGAACGCGTTGCGCGATCGTGCAGGTATGCCCCACTTAACCATGGGAGCTACAATGGATCCTCGCTATGCGCACTGGGGAGTATCAGCCGAGCTTGTAGAAATCCGAAGAGAACGTCGTGTTGAGTTGTTTATGGAAGGATTCCGTTACGATGATCTTAGAAGATGGAAACTTGGTAAGGAACTCGAGAATCCGGATTTAGGAATGCGCTGGGATGCTGCTAACTCAGGTCGTTTTGATCCGGCGGGAGATGCTACCATCAAAACCAAAACGGTCGATGGTGTAATCTATCTGGCTCCGTATGTTGGAACTGACTGGGAAGGGCCTGTTTTCGACGAAGGCAAACACTACTTGTGGCCATTACCACTGGGAGCAATTGCTCAAAATCCAGAGCTTGGACAAAATCCTGGATACTAGAATTAGAAAATTCGGTATAAAAAATAAGCAAATAAATGCAAAGCCGTTATTCGTCAGCTGACGGATGCGGCTTTGTTTTTTCAATTGAAATTTTAGATAATTTTACTTTGCGTGTTTCAACTTAGCGTTCTTTGCGAGAACAATCTCCTGGAAATTTTACGCAAAAACAGCAAAGATTACGTGAAGTACTTAAAATAATTAAATGTAGTTTTTTGTTTTTCCGATTTAAAACAGACCAATGAAACGAGCATGGCAAATTTTGCACACTGGAGAATCATTATTCAGCGAGTTACATCGAATACCATTAAAATAAAAAATTATAATGAGATGAAAAGATCTTTGTTTAAGCAATTATTATTGATGATTATTCTTTTCTGTTTTCTTTTTGAAAATGGATTCGCACAGCAAAAGGGAAATTCGTCTGAAATTGAAAAACTTCTATCCAGAATTAATTTACCTGAAAATAGATTGGAACAAATAACACTTTTTGCTGAGAATCCTGAAAAATCAGCCAAAGAATTACTTAATTACTACAAAAACCGAACAGCAGTAAAACACCCAATTAACTTAACTACCAAAAAAGAAATTGTTACCGATAAAGATCTAAAATGGGCAAACGACGCACTTCAACACATTTTTGTTGGGCAGCCAGCTTACCCATCTCATTTTTGTGGCGAAGATATTGACTGGAGTTCACGTCCGGTGCCCGATAACGAATGGGTGTGGCAACTCAACCGAATGTATTTTTGGAATTCAATGGCAAAGGTTTATGCAAAAATCGGCGATGAAAAATATGCTAAAGAGTGGTGTGAACAACTAATTGACTGGACTCGCAAAAATCCAAACAACGAAGATCATAAATATGCCTGGCGCTCAATAGAAACCGGTATTCGGGGTTACAATTGGACAGGACTTTACCATCAATTTATTCAGTCGCCACATTTTACACCCGAAGTTTTGGTTGCTTTTCTCAACAGTATGTACGACCATGCCGAATTTTTAATGACCGAATACCGCAGCCGAAGTAACTGGGGTTTAATGGAAGCCGAAGGAATGGCTTTTATCGCAATCAACTTTCCTGAATTTGTAGATTCAGAAAAATGGAAAACTGAAGCATTCCGAAGATTAAATAATGAAATTAATATCCAGGTTTATCCCGACGGACACCAACGAGAACTGGCAATGGGATATCATTTGGGCTGCATTCGTTGGTTTTTTAGAACTTACGAATTAGCTAAATTGAATGGAATTGAAAATGCATTTCCTGAATCGTACTTAGAAATGATTGAGCTTATGTGTGAAGTGCCAATGAAACTTTGCCTTCCAGATGGAACAAACGCACAGTTTGGCGATGCCTGGGCTGGGACTCCGGGTCAGCATTCTGATAAGTTTTTAGAGTGGTCGAAACAATTTGCCCGCCATGATTTTTTGTATTTAGCAACGGAAGGAGAACAAGGAATTAAACCTAATAAAACTGCTTTTGCTTTAAAAGAAAGTGGTTTGTATTCTTTGCGTAGTAGCTGGGATAAAGATGCAATTTGTTTGGTTCTAAAATGTGGCCCGGATGGGGGAGGGCACAGTCAGCCAGATAACGGAACTTTTGCTTTATATGCAGGTGGTAGAAATTTAATGCCCGATGCAGGTAGTTATATTTATAGCGGAAACCCGGAAGGTAGAAAATGGTTCCGCCAAACCAAAGTTCACCAAACACTCACCTTAAATGGAGAAGATACAAAATATGCTCCCAAACTATTAAAATGGCAACCCGGAGAAAACCTCGATTTATTAGTTGTTGAAAATGCAGGTTACGAAAATCTAACACATCGGCGCTCTGTATTTTTTGTCGATAAAAAGTATTTTATAATTGTTGACGAAGCGATTGGAACCGGAATTGGAGATGTGGATATTCACTTCCAACTGGCACCGGGCGATGCAGTTTTTAATGATAAAGAATTTTCAGTTAAATCTGATTTTAAAGAAGGCTGGAATGTTTTTGTTCAAACGCAAAAACAAAATGGATTAGAACTTACAGAGGAAGAAGGTTGGGTTTCATTTGTTTATACAAAAAAAGAACCCCGGCCAGCATTTCGGTATCGTTTAAAAAAGGAAAATGATTCAGAACAAATTCGATTTGTAACTGTAGTTGCACCTTTCGAAAAAGAAATCCCAAATATAAAAGTTGAAATTGTGGGTGATCCTAAAATCGGTTCATCAATCCTTCAATTTAAAATTGATGAAAATGGAATGAAAAAAATAATAGGATATTCTTTATAGCAGATGTCATTTCGAGAGTTCACCCAAAATTATTGGGCATAATAATTTAATGACAGCTGAGATGCCGAAATGAATTCGGCATGACGTTCTAACCAGTGTTGTTATTTAGAATGTCATCCTGAGAGTTCACCTAATTTTATTAGGCATAATGAGATAATTACAGAGATGCTGAAACAAGTTCAGCATGACGAATAAACATTTAGTGCAAAAGTAAGTTAAGAACGTCATCCTGAAGCACGGAATATATGTATAATTCATAATAGAATGACATAA
>JABGRN010000028.1:0-51659 GCA_018648265.1 Prolixibacteraceae bacterium
GGGAAACCGAAAGGGAGTACCTTCTTTTTATTATTTTAGTCGGACACTAGTGATATTTTTTCTAAAATTTGGATGATTTTTCTGTTTCTACTTTTAATAGGGTTTCTTGTTTGGGGCATTTTCTATGTGGAAAATTTACAATCTAAAATCTCAATTTTAGGAATTGTTGCTCTAATTGTAGCTGCATTTACTTCTGTGTTGACTGTTAGCATTAACAATAAAAAGGCGCAAGAGAGAGAATACGATTTGCATATTTTAAAAGAAAAACAAAAAGTATTTGAACACTTCTACAATTCGTATTTTGAAATGCTCTTCAATATTAAAAAGGGGAACAAAGGATTAACTCCAAAAGCTCAACAAGAAATGCTCCTTTTTAAAAAAGGATTGATGAATTGGGGAAGTGAAAGGATTATTAGAAAATATTTAGAGTTTGACACAAAACTTATTGAAGGTCAAGGACAAACTGATAAGTTCAATATTCTAAAGGATGGTGATGATTTCGTAAAAGATTTAAGAAAAGAGCTTGGATATAAAGATTCAAATAGAGTCAATATTATGTCTGTAATTTTAACACCAGAAGCTCGAAAAGATTTAATGGAAAATGGAGTAATTTAAAAAGATAAATAAAGCCTAGCAGATAACAAAGTGTCATATGTAACGTGGGTTTCAGCGGTTTTTTGGGCTGCGGCTCGTTGTGGCAACACCGCCAATTCATCTTTGACGATTGACGGCCCGCCAGCTGGCGGATGAAATATTAAATAACCGAATTGGCTCCGTGCGTGTTTGAAAGTTTCGTACTTCTAATCCCACATTACACATACACAAACCGGTATGATTAACTCAAAAAGCCACCCTTTCAAAAAAAGATGGCTTTTCGTAATTCAATAAAATATTTTAAAAATCAGGTTCTAAATTGAATTTATTTCCCATTACAATTCAATCCAGTAAAACAAATTTGTTTTAACTATTCAGTACTATTCCTAAAAACAATACTTATTTTCTTCAATCATTTTATTTGCAATTCGCTGTCGTGCATTTTTTACATTTACACCTTTTACACAACTGTAATGCGAAATTCCATTCATAAATAGTTTATTTTCATCGGCATCTTCGATAAACGAATTAACACAATCTTTTGCCTCTTTGCGGATATATTCCGCAGTATCATAAACAAGAACTTCAAGCATATCTTTGTTTAAGGCAGCATCTTGTTCAAGAATCTCGTCTTTCTTTTTTACACGAAGTACTACCGATTCAGCCACATAAATTCTCATTACAATGTTCGAAATATTGGTGAGAATTTCCTGTTCGTTCATCATTTTACGGCCAAATTTTTCTGACACTGCTTTTAATAACATTTTGCCAATCGATTTAAAATTTTCGATCGATGCCATTTTGTTTTCATAGTAACCTTCTTCACAACAACTACAGCCATTCAGATTTTCCAGTCCAGCAATAATTGCTTCGCCTTGTCCGTATAAATCGTAATCTTTTTTCGCGCCGCGTTTATTTAATGTATCGATGGTTACCAGACGGTTAATTTCGTTTGTCCCTTCAAAAATACGGTTGATCCTTGAATCGCGATAACCACGTTCGATAGGCATTTCAGCCGAATAACCCATTCCACCATGAATCTGAACACCTTCGTCAACAACATAATCCAGCATTTCTGAGCCATAAACTTTCAGGATTGCCGCTTCAATTGCATATTCTTCAAAAGCTTTAACAATTGCCTGTTCCTTTGTCAGGGTATCGGCATGAGCTTCAATAAATTCATCCACATTGCGACTTGTTCGATACACAGCCGATTCGTTGGCAAAGATTCGAATTGCCTGTTCGGCTAATTTATATTTAATGGCACCAAAAGTTGAAATGGATCTGCCAAATTGCTTTCTTTCGTTTGAATAATTCACCGACTGGTCAACGGCCATTTTAGCTGCACCAAGTACGCTACCTCCTAATTTAATACGTCCCATATGAAGAATATCGAGCGCAATACGAAATCCTTTTCCACGATCCCACAACATATTTTCAACCGGGACCAAACAATCTTCGAAAAAAATCTGACGGGTTGACGAACCTTTTATCCCCAGTTTCTTTTCTTCAGGATTGAATTTAATACCCGGAAAATCGCGTTCAACAATAAACGCACTTAAAACACGGTCGTTATCAATTTTAGCAAATACTATAAAAACATCGGCAAAGCCGGTATTTGTAATCCACATTTTTTGTCCATTCAGAATATAATGTTTCCCGTCTTCGCTCAAAACAGCTTTTGTTTTTCCTGAATTGGCATCGGAACCTGCTCCCGGTTCAGTTAAACAATAAGCACCAGCCCACTCTCCTGTCGATAATTTGGGCATATATTTCGTTTTCTGTTCATCGTTTCCAAAATACAGGATTGGCATTGAACCAATACCAGTGTGGCAAGAATAAGTTACTGCAAACGAATATGCCGAGCCCATCACTTCGCTCGACAACATTGACGTAACAAACGACTGTCCAAAACCCTCAAGTTCTTCAGGAGTCGAAATACCTAACAAACCAAGCTCACCTGCTTTGTCGAACAAACCACGAACAAAACCTTCTTCTTGTTTATCAATCCTGTCGAGATTTGGCATTACTTCAGTATCCAAAAAATCGCGGCAGGTATCTGCAATCATTTGTTGTTCTTCGTCAAATTCTTCGGGGATGAAAATATCCTTTGCATCAAGATCCTGGACCATAAATTCACCACCTTTAACTAACTTTTCCATTATATTATATTTTATTGATTTGTTTTAATATCATTGCTGATTCTGTGATATATTTTACCCCGTCCTTTAGGGCGGGGATTTCGCAATAACGTAGCCTACAAATCCGATTTTTGAGATTTTTGTAACTAACAAATTACAAAAATGTCAAAAATCGGATTGACTCCAGTGGTTCATTTGTTATGCCCCAACCTAAAGGATGGGGTTAAACATATCATGATTCTATTCAACTTTTGCATTAATTTTCTTATAATTTCAACGACATGGCTACAAGCTCCGCAATATCGTAATTTTTTATCTCTTCATTCTTATTTTTATATTTTAATCCGTCGGTCATCATTACCATACAATACGGACAAGCAGTTGCGACAATATTTGCATTGGTTTCTAAAACATCTTCGGTACGCTCAATGAACACTTCTTTGTCGCCTTTTTCAGCCTCTTTAAACATTTGTCCACCGCCGGCGCCACAACACAAAGCAAAACTTTTATTTCGCTTCATTTCAATTAAATTTGAAGGAATTGCTCCCAGCACTTTGCGCGGTGCATTGTATTCGCCATTGGCACGTCCCAAATAACAAGGGTCGTGGTAGGTAATTTTTTGCTCTTTGAAAACATCTGAATCCAAGTTCAGCTTTCCCTCATCAATTAATTGCTGCAGAAATTGAGAATGATGAATTACTTCGAATTTTGCACCGTAATCTGTGTATTCATTTTTGAATGTATTAAAAACATGCGGGTCGCAGGTAATCACTTTTTCAACTTCGTAACCCTCCAGTATTTCAATATTCATTAATGCCTGCATTTGGTACAGCATTTCGTTACCGGCACGGCGGGCAACATCACCACTTGATGATTCTTCTGTTCCCAAAACAGCATAACTTATTCCTAAATGAGTAAGTATTTTCACAAAAGCCTGTGTTACTTTTTTATATCTATCGTCGAAAGCTCCGGCGCTACCTACCCAAAAAAGGTATTCCGGTTTTTCACCTTTCGCAAATAAGTCAGCCATTAACGGCACTTCCACTTTTATTTGTGTTGTCATTTTTAAGAATTTGGTTGGAAGACCGAAGACGGAAGCCGGAAGTTTGAATACATTCTCAACAAGTCTTGTAATCCTCCTTTGCAATTATTTTAATATCGCTATTTCAATGATAAATCTTTATATTATTAATCAGTCCTCATTCAAAACGTCATACAGTACTTGTTTCATTATCTTAACTAAAAATAACAGATTCCTAAATAAATTAGTAATGACGTTCTTGCGCAAATCCTTTTACATCTGGTTCATAGTTATATCGTCTGCCCAAAGCATTCTATCATCCTGTGCAAACTGCCACGGGGCACCATTATTTTCAATATTCGAAAAAATAGAGTTTAGTTCTGCCGGGGCAGCCGACTCTTCCATAACTATGTAACGGCGCATATCGAGAATAATAGCCGGTTGATTTATATTAATCGGACATTCCTGTGCACAAGCATTACAAGTTGTGCAAGCCCACAATTCTTCGGCAGTAATATAATCACCGAGCAGTGCTTTATTATCTGTCCAGTCTTTTCCATTTTTAACCAAAGCCGGGCCCTTCTCTTTCATACGCTCGCGAACATTCATCACAATTTTACGAGGAGAAAGTAGCTTTCCGGTTAAATTGGCCGGGCAAACCGAAGTACAACGTCCACACTGCGTACAAGCCAGCGAGTCCATGTAATTTTTCCAGTTCACATCTTCCACATCCATTACACCAAAACGTTCTATTGCCTCTTCCTCGCCTTCAGTAGGTTCAGCAAAAGCAGCATCTGGATCCATCATCAGTTTCACCTCTTTGGTAATACTTTCCATATTGGTCATTTTTCCCAGCGGATTTAAATTGCTGAAGAAAACATTTGGAACCGACATAAAAACATGAAAGTGTTTTGAATAGGGCAAGTAATTGGCAAAAAAGAAAATGCCAAGAATGTGTCCCCACCAATTTGCTTCGTGAAATAAATGAGCAGTTTCTGCCGACATCCCACCAAACCAAGATGCAAATATTTGACTCACCGGATAAATACCTATTATTTCATGGCCTGCCAAACCTGCATCAATCAGATAAAAAGTATTCATTCCCAAAAGAGTAATCATCAGAAATAAAATAATTGACAGTGCAATGTTTGCGTCAACGTGCGATTTATGTTTCATCTCAACACCCCCGAAACGTTTCACATTCATTGCTATTCTACGAAATAGAAAAGCAACAATTAATAAAGCAATAACAAGTGCAAAGATATCGCCGAAAGCAAAAATTATATCGTAAGCAATTCCAAGAAATCCAAGTTCACGTTCAGTTCCGAATAACCCGTCGATTACCATTTCGATACTCCCTACAAGGATTACCAAAAATCCCCACCAAACCAAAGCGTGCATAAATCCAATAACAGGGCGACGCATAATTTTTGTTTGACCAAAAGCAACTTTTAAAGTTACAGCAATTCTTTTCCCGAGATCTTTAACAGCAAAAGCAGGTTTAGTTAATTTAAAAAGCGCAATTAATTTTAGCGAGGTGTATGTAAAAACACCCAGTGTAATTAACAGCGAAATGGCAAATAAAATTTGTTTTATCATTAGGTTTGATTTTAGTCAAATGTAAAAGTAGTAAGTCAAAAGTATTCAATTTTATTTTCACACGTGTCTATTTTCGACCAAAATATTGAAAAACTAAACAGGGCAATTTGCCCCGTTTAGTTTATTTATTTTTTGCTTCTTTGATTGCTTCAGCAAGTGCCGGCAAAACTTTCATCGCATCGCCAACAATTCCGTAATCTGAGCTTTCGAAAACCGGAGCATCTGCATCGTTGTTAATTGCAACAATACATTTAGATGAACTAATACCTGCCATGTGCTGAATTGCTCCCGAGATACCAGCGGCAATGTACAAGTTTGGAGCAATAATTTTACCGGTTTGTCCGGTGTGCTCTTCGTGAGGTCTCCAACCTTCGTCAGAAACCGGACGTGAACAAGCAGTTCCAGCACCCAAAACTTCAGCCAAATCTTCAATTACTCCCCAGTTGTCTGCAGATTTCAAACCACGTCCACCTGAAACAACCATTTCGGCATCATTCAATAAAATTTTACCGGTTTGTTTCTGAACATCTTTAACAACTGTTTTTGCATCGCTTACATCGGCTGCGAAAGTTTCAATTGTTGCAGCGCCGCCCTTTTCAATTACTTCGAATGAATTTTGAGAGAGTGTTAAAATTTTAACATCGGTTTTCAAAACTACATTTGCCTTAGCTTTTCCTGAGAAAACCTTTTTAGAAACGGTAAATGGATTGGTTGAAACAGGAAGTTTAATTAATCCTGCTCCAACGGCAGCATTTAACTTAACCGACAAACGTGGTGCAATTGCTTTCCCTGTATTATTATGCGAAATAACTACAACTTTGGCATCTTCAGCTTTGGCAACCTCCGCCAAAATGCTGGTATAAACCTGATTATCTAAATTTGTATTTCCTTCAACCTTAATAACTTTTAACGCTCCAAAAGTTCCCAATCTATTTAATTCATCGTCTGCAACATCTCCAATAGAAACTGCTGTTACAGAAGTTCCAATCATCTCTGCAACTTTTGTTGCGTAGGACACCAATTCAAAAGATAATTTCTTAAAAACTCCGTCCCAATTTTCGGTATATACTAATACTGACATTTTTTCAATTTTTTCAGGTGAATGAATTAAAGAACTTTCGCTTCGTTTTGTAATAAATCAACCAATTCGGCTACATTATCAGCATCAACCATTTTACAAGGTGGTTTTGGTGCTGGCAATTCGAATTCAACAAATTCGGTTAAACTTTCAACCTCAGCAGCAGGAACTACAGCCAACGGTTTTTTACGAGCCATCATAATTCCACGCATTGCTGCAATTCGTGCTTCTTTTGCAATACCTTTCTGAACAATTGCAACAAACGGAGTTGATACAGAAACCTGTTCTTTTCCACCATCAATATCGCGTGTTATATCAACATCACTTCCAGACAAATTAAGCCCCGAAACGGCTGACACTGAAGGAATATCTAACATCTCGGCTAACATTCCACCAACCATAGAACCATTGTAATCACTCGATTCAATTCCAGAAAGAATAATATCAAAACCTTTATCTTTAATTGCTTCTGCCAACTGAGCAGCAACTGCATAAGCATCGGTTGCTTCCGCATCAACACGCATTGCATCATCGGCACCAATTGCCAAAGCTTTTCGCATGGTTGGTTCAACATCTTTTCCACCAACTGTAACCACAGAAACTGAACTTACAAGATTTCCAGCATCCTCTTTCAATTCCATGGCTCTTGTTAAAGCCAACTCGTCCCATGGATTTATAATCCACTGTACTCCTGTTTTGTCGAAAGCTGCACCGTCACTAAATTTTACTTTTGTGGTAGTGTCCGGCACATTACCTAAACAAACTACAATCTTCATTTCTATTAATATTAATTATTATTTTGCTTTAATTATTTTTAACCATTAATCAAAAAAAGGCATATTTATCTTAATTAGAATAAATTGGTTGACAAATATATAAAAGAGGTAAAAGAATCAAAAATTTCAATTTAGATGGTTTTAATATTGCTTTAATAATTATTTGATTTTGGGTCATTTAACACAAAAAAAGACCCTAAAATCCAGTACGGGCAACACTTTAAAACAATCAACCAATTGTTTCTAAAAATTCACAGAATAAAACTAAAAGCCTTATTTATATTAGTTTTAATTAAGAATAGATGATATAAATTTAGTTTCATCGAAGTCTTTTATGGGATTTAAAATTCCATATAAAAAAAACAGAATAAGATTTTGCAAATAGCTGTCTTTGATGAAGGATTTGAGATTTTTAACTTTCAATATTTATCTTAGGAAACAAAGAGTATCGATATTATTTATTTTGAAATAATAGAATTATACCGATTTAACAACCAAATGTCGCATACTTTCGTTTTACTCAGCATACTCCTTTGTTGTAGTATCGGCATTAACCATTATAAACTTCGAAATTGCCATGCGGCATTTCAAAGTACAATTGGTATTATTGGGTCAAATTTAAATTAGGGTTGAAAAAGGGTGCAAATGAAATTTCCGGTATGTTTTACATTAACGTCAATTAAGATCAAAAAAGAGGAACCAAAACTAATTGATTCCCCTTGATTATATTTAAATATTTGGTTAAGCCTGTGCTGTTGGACCTCCAAAATTCATCGGTGGAATCATGGGATTCGAACCAGATTTTACATTTTTAATATTCCCGTGAATAGCTTCGAATTTTTTAACATTATCTTGCAATGCCATTAATAAACGTTTAGCATGTTCAGGTGTTAGGATTATTCGCGATTTTACATTTGCTTTTGGGATACCCGGCATTATCCGGACAAAATCAACAACAAATTCAGAACTTGAATGTGTTATTACCGCAAGGTTCGAATAGATTCCCTGAGCAATTTCTTCATTCAATTCAATATTCAGTTGATTAGATTTTTTATCTTTTTCATCCATGATTTTATTCTTAATCGATATTAGACTTTTTTGAATCAACAAGCCGGTCGTATTCTGATTTAGAGCCTACAACAAGATTTTTATATTCTTTTAACCCCGTACCAGCCGGAATCAAATGGCCGCAAATTACATTTTCCTTCAAACCATCAAGATAATCGGTTTTTCCATTTATTGCCGCTTCGTTAAGTACTTTTGTAGTTTCCTGGAATGAAGCTGCCGACAACCAACTACGGGTTTGTAATGAAGCCTTTGTAATTCCTTGTAAAACCTGGCTCGAAGTTGCGGGGATTGCATCCCTGGCTTCCACCAGTTTTTTGTCTTTTCTCCGCAATTGAGAATTTTCATCCCTTAATCTTCTTGCAGAAATAATCTGACCGGGTTTTAATCCTTCTACATCACCCTGGTCGATAACAACTTTTTTATTATAAATCCAGTCGTTTTCAGAGAGAAATTCATTTTTATCAACAACTTGTTTTTCAAGGAACCGGGTATCACCCTGGTCGTGGATTTCAACTTTCCGCATCATTTGGCGAATAATAACTTCGTAATGTTTGTCATTAATTTTCACGCCCTGCATCCGATAAACATCCTGAACTTCATTCAAAATATATTCCTGGACAGCGGTTGGCCCTTTAATTGCCAAAATATCGGAAGGAGTTGTAGCCCCATCAGAAAGCGGTGTCCCAGCCCGGATATAGTCATTTTCCTGAACCAAAATTTGTTTGGAAAGTGGTACCAGGTATTTTTTAATATCGTTGGTTTTCGAAGTGACAATAATTTCGCGGTTACCCCTTTTAATTTTGCCCATCGAAACTTCACCGTCAATTTCAGAAACAACTGCCGGGTTCGAAGGGTTACGAGCTTCAAACAATTCGGTCACACGTGGTAAACCTCCTGTAATATCACCAGCTTTACCAGCGGCACGCGGAATTTTGACTAAAACCATACCCGCCGTAACCTTTTGTTTATCGGCTATTGCAATATGCCCTCCAACCGGAAGGTTGTACGAGCGCATTGTTTTACCTTCTTTATCAACAATCCTTAGCCCCGGATTTTTTGTTTTGTCCCTGGTTTCGATAATTACCTTTTCGCTGTAACCAGTCTGTTCATCCGATTCTTCGCGGAAAGTAATGCCATCAATAAGATTTTCAAATTCAATGATACCATCAAACTCATTAACAATTACACCGTTAAATGGATCCCACTCACAAATCAGTTTTCCTTTCCTTACTTCATCACCATTTTTAATATACAATTTCGAACCATAAGGAATTGGATGTGTAGAAAGCGGGATATTAGTATTTTTATCGATAATTTTGAGTTCTGCCAACCGGCTAACAACAATTTCAATTAAATTACCATCCTCATTTTTATTTTTTACCGAACGTAATTCTTCAATTTCTACATAACCATCGTATTTCGATTCAACAGTAGATTGCGCTGAAATGTTACCGGCGATACCTCCAACGTGGAACGTACGTAAAGTAAGCTGTGTTCCGGGCTCGCCAATCGACTGAGCTGCAATCACACCAACTGCTTCACCTTTTTGTACCTTTTTGCCAGTTGCCAGGTTTCTTCCATAACATTTGGCACACACACCAACTTTCGATTCGCAAGTTAATACTGATCGGATTTCGACACTTTCAATCGGGGAATCGTCGATTACTTTTGCAATTTCTTCAGTAATTTCATCACCCGACTTAACAATTAAATCGCCATTTAATGGATGGTAAATATCGTGGACTGATGTCCTACCTATAATCCTGTCGAATAACGAAGCAACAATTTCCTCGTTATTTTTAATGGAAGTTGCCACCAAACCACGCAAAGTACCACAATCATCTTCCGAGATAATTGCATCTTGAGCAACATCAACTAAACGTCTGGTAAGATAACCAGCATCAGCAGTTTTCAATGCAGTATCGGCCAAACCTTTACGTGCACCGTGGGTTGAAATAAAGTACTCTAGTACCGAAAGCCCTTCTTTAAAGTTTGCAAGAATCGGGTTTTCAATAATTTGAGAACCTGTAGAACCAGATTTTTGTGGCTTAGCCATCAAACCCCTCATCCCGCATAACTGCCTGATTTGTTCTTTCGATCCACGGGCACCTGAATCAAGCATCATATAAATTGAATTAAATCCCTGCTTGTCGGTGCTAATCGTTTTCATTACAGACTGGGTAAGTTTTGAATTGGCATGGGTCCAGATATCAATAACCTGATTATATCTTTCGTTATTTGTAATGAACCCCATGTTGTAATTTGACATTACTTCCTCTACTTCTGCATAACCGTCGCCAACAATTTTTTCTTTGTCTTCGGGAATAATTACATCGTCGAGGTTAAAAGACAAACCGCCCCGATAAGCCATATTATATCCAAGGTCTTTAATTGCATCGAGGAAAGCTACAGTTCCTGCATTTCCACTTTTATTAAAAACATTTGTGATGATTGATCTTAATGACTTTTTTGTAAGTAATTGATTAATATATCCTACTTCGCGAGGAACATATTCATTAAAGAGTACACGTCCTACTGTGGTTTCAATAATGTGTTTAAAATACTCACCTTTTTCGTCAGCATCTTCAACCTTAACTTTTATTATTGCATGGATATCAATCGCCTTTTCCGCATAGGCAATTGTAACTTCTTCGGACGAATAAAATGTCATGCCTTCTCCTTTTGACCCACGCCGCGGTTTTGTCATATAATACAAGCCAAGTACCATATCTTGCGAAGGTACTTGTATTGGCGCACCATTCGCTGGATTTAATAGGTTGTGCGAAGCTAACATTAACAATTGCGCTTCAAGGATTGCAGCATTTCCGAGTGGAAGGTGAACTGCCATCTGGTCGCCATCGAAGTCGGCATTAAACCCTGTACAAACCAGTGGGTGAAGCTGAATTGCTTTACCCTCGATTAACACAGGTTGGAAAGCCTGTATCGACAAACGGTGCAAAGTAGGCGCCCTGTTTAATAATACAGGATGTCCTTTTAAAACGTTTTCAAGGATTTCCCAAACTACTGGATCTTTCCTATCAACTATTTTTTTCGCCGATTTAACCGTTTTTACAATTCCCCTTTCAATTAATTTTCTAATTACAAAAGGTTTATAAAGTTCGGCCGCCATATCTTTTGGGATACCGCATTCGTGAATTTGCAATTTTGGCCCGACCACAATTACCGAACGTGCAGAATAATCAACACGTTTTCCTAAAAGGTTCTGCCTAAACCGGCCTTGTTTCCCTTTTAAACTATCGGAAAGTGATTTAAGCGCGCGATTGTTTTCCGTTTTTACGGCATTTGCTTTTCGCGAATTATCGTAAAGAGAATCTACAGCTTCCTGAAGCATCCGTTTTTCATTTCTCAGGATCACTTCGGGAGCTTTAATTTCTATCAACCTTTTTAATCGGTTGTTCCTGATAATTACCCTACGATAAAGATCGTTCAAGTCGGATGTTGCAAAACGACCGCCATCTAAGGGAACCAAAGGACGGAGATCGGGTGGGATAACAGGTACCACACGTACAATCATCCATTCAGGGCGGTTCAGGTTTTTGCTGGCCCTAAAAGCTTCAACTACCTGCAATCGTTTCAACGCTTCGTTTTTACGCTGCTGAGATGTTTCGGTATTTGCTTTATGCCTTAAAGTAAACGATAAATCGTCCAGGTCAATCCTGGCCAGAATTTCGAACAAGGCTTCTGCACCCATTTTGGCGATGAACTTATTAGGATCATCGTCATCTAAAAACTGGTTTTCTTTCGAAAGTGTATCAACAATATCAAGGTATTCTTCTTCGGTTAAAAAATCTAATTGTTTAACCCCATCAATTGCTTTTTCACCCGGATTAATTACTACGTATCGTTCGTAATAAATAATTGTATCCAATTTTTTTGTTGGGAGGCCGAGTAAATAGCCAATTTTATTTGGTAACGATTTAAAATACCAGATATGAGCCACGGGAACAACTAAAGAAATGTGCCCCATTCTTTCGCGCCGAACTTTTTTCTCAGTAACCTCAACACCACAGCGGTCGCAAACAATACCTTTATACCTAATCCGTTTGTATTTCCCGCAATGGCATTCGTAATCTTTTACAGGTCCGAAAATGCGCTCACAAAACAGACCATCGCGTTCAGGTTTATATGTTCTATAGTTAATTGTCTCAGGTTTAAGAACTTCACCAAACGATCTTTCCAAAATTTCTTCTGGTGATGAAAGACTAACCGAAACCTTCGAAAAACTAATCTTTGCTTTATTGTCTTTTCTGAATGCCATATTTCTAATTAAAAGATTTTAATACAGAACCAATTCATTTAAGGCGTTGGAAATTATTCCATCCTTACGCTGAGGCCTAAACCTCTTAGTTCGTGCAACAAAACATTAAGTGACTCGGGAATACCGGGTTGAGGCATCGGTTCGCCTTTTACAATAGATTCGTATGCTTTGGCCCTTCCCATAACATCGTCCGATTTAACTGTAAGTATTTCCTGAAGTATATGTGCAGCACCAAATGCTTCCAGTGCCCAAACTTCCATTTCACCAAATCTCTGACCACCAAATTGTGCTTTCCCGCCAAGTGGTTGTTGGGTAATTAATGAATAAGGTCCAATTGACCTGGCATGCATTTTATCCTCGACCATGTGCCCCAATTTCATAATATAAATTACACCAACGGTTGCCGGTTGATCAAAAGGTTCACCAGTTTCACCATCAATAAGTTTGGTTTCACCAAACCTTGGCACACCTGCTTTATCGGTATATTCGCAAATTTGATCGAGGCTTGCACCATCGAAAATAGGAGTTGCAAATTTAACACCTAATTCTTTACCGGCCCAACCTAAAACAGTCTCGTAAATCTGCCCCAGGTTCATCCTCGAAGGAACTCCAAGTGGGTTGAGTACAATGTCAACTGGTGTACCGTCGGCAAGAAATGGCATATCTTCTCTGCGGACTATTCGCGAAACAATCCCTTTATTTCCGTGCCGGCCCGCCATTTTATCACCAATTTGCAGCTTCCGCTTTTTAGCAATATAAATTTTGGCCAACTGAATAATCCCTGCAGGAAGCTCGTCGCCAATAGTTACATTGTATCTTTCGCGCCGCGCAACAGCGTCAGCAACTTTGTACTTCATTATGTAGTTATTAATTACCCTGAAGATTAAATCGTTCTTCAGTTTGTCTGTTGTCCATTTAGTCGGATTAACAGCTTGGTAATCAATTTCCTGTAATTGTTTTAAGGTGAATTTAACACCTTTACTAATTACCTCTGACCCATAATAATCTTTTACACCCTGAGAGGTTTTACCGCTAATAAGGGTAAAAAGTTTATCTTCGAGTTTAGATTTTAATATAGTAACATCCTTCTCAAATTTTTCATCAATCTGATCGAGAAGAGATTTTGTGGCCTGTTTGCCTTTTTTCTCTTTACCTACCCGGGAAAATAATTTTTTATCGATTACAACTCCTCTCAATGATGGAGAAGCTTTTAATGAAGCATCTTTGACATCTCCAGCTTTATCACCAAAAATGGCCCGTAAAAGTTTTTCTTCAGGTGATGGATCGGATTCTCCTTTAGGTGTAATTTTACCAATAAGGATGTCACCAGGTTTTACATCGGCTCCAATCCTAATTAAACCATTCTCGTCAAGGTTCCGCGTTGCTTCTTCGCTCACATTCGGAATATCGGAAGTAAACTCTTCTACTCCCCTTTTTGTGTCGCGTACTTCGAGGCTATATTCATCGACATGAACAGAAGTGAAAACATCCTCCCTTACCATTCTTTCTGAAATTACAATTGCATCCTCGTAATTGTAACCCTGCCATGGCATAAATGCAACCATTAAGTTGCGCCCAAGTGCTAACTCGCCATTTTGGGTAGCATAACCTTCGGTGAGTATTTGTCCTTGCTCAATTCGTTGGCCCTTTTTTACTATTGGTTTAAGGTCAACAGTTGTCCCCTGATTTGATTTTGAATATTTTGATAATTCATAGGTTACAACTTCGGGGTCGAAACTTACAAAACGATCTTCTTCAGTTACGTTGTAACGAACAATGATCTGCTTTGCATCAACATACTCAACAACGCCATCGAAATCAGCTTTCACCAAAATCATTGAATCTGCTGCTGCCCTGGCTTCCAGGCCAGTACCTACAATAGGAGATTCAGGGTTTAACAATGGCACGGCCTGGCGCATCATATTCGAACCCATCAATGCGCGGTTGGCATCGTCGTGTTCGAGGAATGATATTAATGAGGCTGCAACTGAAGCAATTTGGTTCGGCCCAACATCCATTAATTTTACAACTTCCTTTTCAACCACAGGGTAATCTCCATCAAGACGTGATTTTACCCTTTGGTTAATAAAATGACCATCGGAGTCGATAGGGGCATTTGCCTGTGCAATTATTTTTCCTTCTTCTTCTTCAGCAGTTAAATAAACAACCCCATCATCGGAGAGGTCAACTTTACCGCTTTCAACTTTACGATAAGGTGTTGAAATAAAACCTAAATCGTTAATTTTTGCAAAAACACACAACGAAGAAATCAAACCAATGTTTGGGCCTTCTGGTGTTTCAATAGGGCACAACCTTCCGTAATGTGTAAAGTGAACGTCCCTAACCTCAAATCCCGCTCTTTCTCTCGACAATCCACCAGGTCCCAATGCCGACATACGTCGTTTATGGGTCATCTCGGCTAATGGATTTGTTTGATCCATAAACTGCGACAGCGCATTTGTTCCAAAGAATGAATTAATTACAGATGATAAAGTTTTAGAATTAATAAGATCGATAGGTGTAAATACTTCATTATCCCTAACATTCATCCGTTCGCGGATTGTACGTGCCATACGCGCCAAACCAACACCAAACTGATTAAACATTTGTTCGCCAACGGTACGTACCCTACGGTTACTTAAATGGTCGATATCATCGACATCGGTTTTTGAGTTTACCAATTGGATAAGATATTTGATTATTTCAATAATATCTTCTTTGGTGAGAACCCTTTTGTCAGAATCTACGTTGAGGCCTAATTTTTTGTTGATCCGATATCTACCTACTTCGCCAAGATCGTACCTTTTGTCGGAAAAGAAGAGTTTATCGATTACGTCTCGGGCAGTTGCCTCATCAGGTGGTTCGGCATTTCGCAATTGACGGTAAATATGAAGAACTGCTTCTTTTTCAGAATTACATGGATCTTTCTGAAGTGTATTATAAATAATCGCAAAATCTTGTTGATTTTGATCTTCCTTGTGTAATAAAATTGTTTTAACCCCCGATTCCAGGATTTCCAATACATGATCTTCGTCAATTATGGTTTCACGGTCGATTATTACTTCGTTACGTTCAATGGAAACCACTTCCCCAGTATCTTCATCAACAAAATCTTCAACCCACGATTTTAAAACACGTGCTGCCAATCTTCTTCCAACAATTTTTTTCAGCCCTGTTTTTGAAACCTTGATTTCGTCAGCCAAATCAAATATTGCAAGAATATCTTTATCACTTTCATATCCGATTGCACGGAGAAGAGTTGTAACAGGTAATTTCTTTTTCCTGTCGATGTATGCAAACATAACACTGTTAATGTCAGTCGCAAACTCTATCCACGATCCACGAAACGGGATCACGCGTGCCGAATACAATTTTGTACCATTGGCATGTAAACTTTGTCCAAAAAATACACCAGGTGATCTGTGCAACTGCGAAACAATAACCCTTTCGGCCCCATTAATGATAAAGGTTCCTCTGTCGGTCATATATGGTACTGTACCCAAATACACATCTTGTACGACGGTATCAAAATCCTCATGTTCCGGATCGGTACAATACAACTTTAGTTTTGCTTTTAATGGCACACTAAAAGTTAATCCACGTTCGATACATTCCAAAATGGAATATCGGGGAGGGTCAACCTGGTAATCGATAAATTCCAACACGAAATTGTTTCGTGTATCCGAAATTGGAAAATTTTCCTCGAATACCCGGAAAAGGCCTTCTACTTTCCTGTTATCAGGAGTGGTCCTTAACTGAAAAAAATCTTTAAATGATTTAACTTGTACTTCCAAGAAGTCAGGGTAATCAAACCTGGTCTGTGTTGAGGAAAAATTTATCCTCTCGTTTTTTTTATATATAGACATGTATTTATGCAGGTTTAACTATATAAAACTATAAATACACAAAAAGGTTTAGAATCCTACTTAGGCAAGATTCTAAACCAAATAACCTTATAAAAAGGTCTTAATGCGATTATTTAATTTCAACTTCTGCCCCAGCTTCTTCCAATTGGCCTTTAAGGGCTTCCGCTTCGTCTTTTGAGACTTTTTCCTTAATTGCTTTAGGAGCGTCATCTACAACTGCTTTAGCTTCTTTTAAGCCAAGGCCAGTTAGTTCTTTAACGAGTTTAACTACTGCAAGTTTTGATTGGCCTGCTGCGGTTAAAATAACATCAAATTCTGTTTGTTCTGCAGCAGCATCGTCTTCGCCACCGCCTGCTGCTGGTCCTGCAACTGCAACTGCAGCAGCAGCTGGTTCAATACCATATTCGTCTTTCAGAATACCAGCTAATTCGTTAACCTCTTTAACAGTCAAGTTTACCAACTCCTCTGCAAGCTGTTTTAAATCTGCCATTTTTATTACTTTTATTAATTATTTCAAAAAAAAACTATTCTTTTTCTTTCAGTGTATCAAGAACACCGTGTATAATATTCCCACCCGACTTCAATTGCGATAGCAACGTAGTCATTGGTGATTGTAAAAGAGCAACAACATCAGCAATAAGTTCATTTTTCGATTTAACTGCAATTAGAACTTCAAGTTGATCTTCTCCCATGTAAACTGATTCTTCAACATAAGCTGCCTTTAAAACAGGTTTTTTATGTTTTTTACTGAAGTCTTTAATCAATTTAGCCGGACTATTTGCGTTCTCTGTAAACATTACAGAGGTGTTGCCCTTTAGTGCACCGTAAATTTCTTCGGCATCCTTATTCGAATTTTCCAAAGCTTTACGTAAAAGTGTATTCTTAACAACAACCAGTTTTACATCTTGTTTAAAACATAGTCTTCTCAAATCGCTGGTATTCTCAGCATTTAACCCACTAATGTCAGTTAGATAAAAATGGTTGTAAGAATCAATTTGTTCTTGTAAATTATTTATAATAACTTTTTTTTCTGAACTCTTCATTTTTACAAAATTTTAGTCAACAACTGACTTAGGTTCTACTTGAATACCAGGGCTCATAGTACTGGAGAGATAAATACTTCTGACATAAGTACCTTTGGCTGATGAAGGTTTTAGCTTGTTGATCATGTTCATAAATTCAATGGCATTGCCCCTGATTTTATCCGCAGTAAACGAAATTTTACCAATGGATGTGTGGACAATCCCGAATTTATCAACTTTAAAATCGATTTTACCTTGCTTTACCTCTTTGATGGCTTTTCCAATATCCATAGTTACAGTTCCGCTTTTAGGGTTTGGCATTAAACCACGCGGGCCTAAAATTCTACCCAACTGCCCTACTTTTCCCATAACAGGGGGCATTGTAATTATAACATCAATATCAGTCCAACCACCTTTTATTTTATCAATGTACTCGTCTAATCCTACAAAGTCAGCTCCGGCGTCGGTAGCTTCCTGTTCTTTGTCAGGTGTTACCATTGCCAAAACACGGACTTCTTTTCCAGTTCCATGGGGTAACGAAACTACGCCTCTAACCATCTGGTTAGCTTTTCTGGGATCCACTCCAAGCCTAACATCAATATCAACTGAGGCATCGAATTTGGTATAAGTGATTTCTTTTACCAATTCTGAGGCTTCATCTATTGAATAAATTTTGCTTTTTTCGAGTTTCTCAAGAGAAGCTTTTTTATTTTTCGTAATTCTGCCCATCGTAAAAAATTTATTTAGTTATTGAATGGAGAAGTACCTTTCACAGTAATCCCCATGCTTCTGGCAGTACCAGCTACCATTCGCATTGCCGATTCAACAGTAAAGCAATTCAAGTCAACCATTTTGCCTTCGGCAATTTGTTTAACCTGATCCCAGGTCACCGAACCCACTTTTGTAACATGTGGTTCGGGCGATCCTTTTTTAAGCTTTGCTGATTCGATCAGTTGCACCGCCACAGGAGGTTGTTTAATAATAAAATCAAACGATTTGTCTGCATAAACAGTTATTATCACAGGTAACACTTTACCAGCCTGGTCTTGTGTCCTTCCGTTAAACTGTTTGCAAAACTGCATTATATTCACTCCCTTGGCACCCAATGCTGGCCCCACCGGTGGCGACGGATTGGCCGCACCACCTTTAATCTGTAATTTAATTAATCCAGCTATTTCTTTCGCCATAACAAAAAATTAAAGCAATTCTATTCCTTTTCGACTTGCAAAAAGCTAAGTTCCAAAGGAGTTTTACGTCCAAAAATCTTCACCATTACTTGTAGCTTTTTCTTTTCCTCATTGATTTCTTCAATGGTTCCATTAAAGCCATTAAATGGTCCGTCGATTACTTTTACGGTTTCTCCTACCACGAACGGGATATTCAATTCTTCATCAGTTTCAGCAAGTTCATCAACTCTTCCCAGAATCCTGTTTACTTCGTTTTGCCTCATTGGAACCGGATCTCCACCTTTGGTGTCGCCTAAGAACCCGATTACATTTGGAAAATTCCTTAGTGTATGTGTAACTTCACCCACTAAAGCTGCTTCAATTAAAACATAGCCTGGAAAGAAATTTCTTTCTTTACTGATTTTTTTACCGTTTCTAATTTGATAAACCTTTTCGGTTGGTATTAAAACCTGATCTACAAAACCCTTTAGATCTCCATTTGCGATTTCGTTTTCGATGTATTCTTTTACTTTCTTCTCCTTGCCACCAATTGCGCGCAGAACATACCATCTTTTACTATTTTCGCTCATTTCTGTCTAAGGATTTTAATTAATAAAACAATCCATAAATAAAATCCATTATGTTTCTAAATGAAAGATCCATAGCAGATATAACGAGTGATATAATAAAGGAAGCAACCATTACAACCAAAGCACTACTTTGTAGCTCTTTCCAAGTAGGCCACGTTACTTTGTGTACAAGTTCGTCGTAGGCCTCTTGCACGTAAACTAATAATTTCATTTAATAATCCTTGTTTTATACGAAGGGTGAGGCCTTGCACTCATTGTTTAAAACCACTCCCTAAATTGAGATTCTTCCGTAAACAGTCCCGGGCTTAAAATATTCCGGGACTATTTTTATTTTTATATTTTTTTGTAATTAATCAACCATTTCGGTAACCTGACCTGCACCAACAGTACGCCCACCTTCGCGAATCGCGAAACGTAAACCAACGTTAAGTGCAACAGGATAGATTAATTCTACTGTAATTGTGACGTTATCTCCGGGCATTACCATTTCACGACCTTCGGGCAAATGAATTTCACCTGTTACATCGAGTGTACGCACGTAGAACTGAGGACGGTATTTGTTATGAAATGGTGTGTGACGTCCACCTTCTTCTTTTTTCAATACGTAAATCTCAGCTTTAAATTTAGTATGCGGAGTAATTGAACCTGGTTTTGCTAAAATCTGTCCACGTTTAATTTCTTTTTTATCGACACCTCTAAGTAATAAACCAACGTTATCTCCAGCTTGCCCATCATCCAAAATTTTACGGAACATCTCAACACCAGTACAAACTGTTTTACGTCCTTCTGCACCTAATCCAATTAACTGCAATTCGTCGCCAGTATGAATTTTACCTGCTTCAATACGACCGGTAGCAACAGTACCACGGCCAGTAATTGAGAATACATCTTCAACAGGCATCAGGAAATCTTTATCAATGTCACGCGGAGGAAGTGGTATCCAAGTATCAACAGCTTCCATCAATTCCATAACTTTATCTTCCCATTGAGCTTCACCATTCATAGCACCAAGGGCCGATCCCATAACAACAGGTGTATTATCTCCATCAAACTCATAAAAATCTAATAGTTCGCGGATTTCCATTTCAACCAGTTCAAGGATCTCATCATCATCAACCATATCCACTTTATTCATAAACACAACCAATTTAGGTACATTTACCTGACGTGCCAAAAGGATATGTTCACGAGTTTGGGGCATTGGCCCATCAGTTGCGGCTACTACAATAATAGCTCCGTCCATTTGGGCTGCACCAGTTACCATGTTTTTAACATAGTCAGCGTGTCCCGGACAATCAACGTGGGCATAGTGCCTTACCGCTGTTTCGTATTCAACGTGAGCGGTGTTAATAGTAATACCCCTTTCTTTTTCTTCCGGAGCATTATCTATTGAATCGAATGATTTGATTTCACAAAAACCTTTTTTTGCTAATACCATTGTAATAGCAGCAGTAAGGGTAGTTTTCCCATGATCAACGTGGCCAATAGTGCCGATATTGACATGTTCTTTGTCCCTGTTAAAATGTGCTTTAGCCATAACTTCAATTTTTAATTATTATCTTTTAATTCATTTGAGCCGAAGACGAGAATTGAACTCGTGACCTCATCCTTACCAAGGATGCGCTCTACCCCTGAGCTACTCCGGCATAATCACATAATGAGATGGAAGTTAAAAGAAATTTCCTTTAAACTCCAATCTCATAAAATGAGCGGGAGACGGGATTCAAACCCGCGACCCTTAGCTTGGAAGGCTAATGCTCTATCAGCTGAGCTACTCCCGCGAACATTATCTTAGCAAAAATGCCGTTCAATAATTACACAATTTCTTAAAGCATCGAGCGAAATAATTCGTGATAACATCATTTAAAATAGTTACCTTTCGTTTTTTGAGTATGCCGGGCTTCTTGCCAAAACTTGCCAAAAGTCCTATAATCAGTACAAAACTACTATAAAATCAGATGCTTCCAGAACGTCCCTAAAAAGGGTTTGCAAATGTAAAAATATTATTTTTAAAAAACTAAAAATTTGAAGGGCTATTTATAAAAATTATTTGCTTTTAAGTTTTTCTTTATATTTGCCTAATTGTTTGCGTATTGCATCTACTGCCAAATCGGTTGCTTCTTCAAATGTTGCTGCTTGCTTTTTGGCAAATAAATACCCATTTGTAGGAATAGAAATTTTTAACTCAGAAATCTTGTTGTTTGCAGCTTCGGGTTTTAGCACCTTTAATGTTACTTCAGCATTTATGATACCTTCAAAAAAAGTATCGAGCTTGTTTACTTTTTTATTTACAAATTCCACCAATCTTTGATCGGCGTTGAAATGCACTGAATTAATTTTTACTTCCATAATTAAACTGTTTTAACCCCTAGGGTGGGCTTGTTTATAAATATCGTGCAGCTTCTCGAAAGTTGTGTGCGTGTAGATTTGCGTAGCTGCCAAATTCGAATGTCCTAATAACTCTTTTATTGCGTTTAAATCTGCCCCTTTATTTAACAAATGTGTTGCGTAAGTATGACGTAACACATGAGGGCTTTTCTTCTCTAACGAAGTTACTTTTCCCAGGTTACTTTTTACGACCCGGTAAATTAATTTTTCGTAAACTTGTTTCCCTTTTTCTGTTACCAGCAAATAACCTGGCTGGAAATGGATTTCCCTGTTTCGAATATCAAAATACTGAAATAACAAATTATTAATACTTCGTGGATAAGGGACTATTCTTTCCTTTTTCCTTTTTCCCAATACCCGTATTGAATAATTTTCTGTATCGATGTCTGCATCTTTCAATGAGATGAGTTCAGCCAACCTGATTCCGGTTCCATACAATAAACTGATAATTAATTTATCGCGAGTTCCTTTAAAATTGTTTTCAAAAAATCCATCATCAAGTAAATGGTTCAAACTATTTTCGTCGATAAAATTAGGTAGTTTTTTTCTGATTTTTGGCAGTGGGATATTTACCGCAGGATTACTTTCAACCACATGCCCTTTCATTAAAAATTTAAAGAACGCTTTTATTGTGGTTACTTTTCGGTTTACTGAACGCGCCGAAAGTTGTTGCTCCATTAAAACAACAACCCAATTACGAACTTGTTTTGAATCGACCCTTTTAACATTAAATTCCCCGACCATTTCGGTGCAAAACTGCACAAACTGATCGAGGTCATTTTTATACGCATTAATAGTATGAGGAGAATATCTTCTCTCGTACTTTAAATAGCTGATAAACGATTCCTGGTAGCTCATTAATCTCCCTCACAAATAAGCAGGAACCACTAAACTTGTTAGTCTTCCTGACGCTGTAACCCCTCTACATAAACAGCTTTCTTCAACATTTCCCTTCTTTTTACAGAAGGTTTCGTGTACTTCTGACGATCGCGTAATTCTTTGATTACACCAGTTTTTTCGAATTTCCTTTTGAACCTTTTTAAGGCCCTTTCAATGTTTTCGCCCTCTTTTACCGGAATTATTATCATTTCCTATTGGTTTACTTTTTTAAATTGAGGCGCAAATTTAGAAATTATTCATTGCATATCAAATTTAAACGAAAAAAATAATTATTCCCACACGATAAATTCTATTTATATTTTTTTAACGACAATTTAAGTATGGTTTTATTTTATAGAAAGTTGTGGAATCAACCAGATTTGCCAGGCGGATTTGATTAACTGATGAAAAAGAACCGTTTTTTTCGCGATAATTTAAAATTGCATTCACTTGGTTATTATTTAAATAAGGATGACGAATAAGCTCTCTGTACCCTGAAAAATTTATGCGTATTTTTTTTAGTTGGATGGAATCGGCCAAAACACTGTTTTTAATGTCGGAATATGTTTCTTCTGAAAAATTGTAAACTTCGAGTAACTGTTGTTTTGAGTAAAATCCACCAAGTAAATTGCGGTATTTTATAATCCTGGATGCAAAAACAGGACCTATTCCCGGCAATTTTACCAATTCAGTTGAATCAGTGCTATTTAATTCAACCAATAAAAAAGCAGGATTATCCTCTTTTCTAATTGGTGGGGCCTGAATCTTTATTTGTATAAATTTTTTAATTGTCAAAAAAAATGCAGAGTCAATTCCGTAAATTTTTAACAAATCGTCTTCGATCTTAAAAGACCCACCTTTTTTTCGATATTCAACTATATTGTTTGCCTGAAAACTGTTAAACCCCAATTTTGTCAATTCTTGAAAGCTTGCTTGGTTAGGATCAAAAAAATCTAAAACAACTTCTTCGTTTAATTTTACCGGTTTAGTTTTGGTTTTTGGTTTTTTATAAATTTGAATATATTTCTCGATTACCTCATAAATACTGTCATTCATTCCATATATTTTCCGAAAATCGGCCGGGCTTGCAAATCTCCCGCCAGCTTCCCGGTAATTTACAATATTTCTTTTTACAAAACCGGGGATTAAAAGCGAATCTAATTTTTGTCCAGAAATAAGGTTCGGGTCAAAAACAAAAAAAGTTTGATAACTAATCTCACTTATAGCCCTGCTATTTTCCCACTCTTCAAGTGCTTTTTCAAATTCGGTGAAATCGTAGCGGGATTTAAGCTGAATATTATCGATAATGATAATTGCCACAATCATAATCAGAATGAAACTGGCTAAAATAATAATTGCATTTCTGTCTTTTTTCGAAAAATTAAAATATTGTTTAATAATGTGTTTAAAAGGGACACTCATATTGATAAAATGTTTGAACTTACAATAGCAATATTTAGTCGCTATCTAATTTACAACTTTTTCAAGCAAAGCCCAAATTGTTCAAAACAAAAACACCAATAAAATTGGGGCAAATATTTTAACTAAAAGTTAATAAGCCAACTTTGTTAAGTATTACAATTGCAATAGCTATTGGGGCAACAAATTTTACAAGGAAAATAAATATAGTAAGCATGGCCCCCGAAAGATTGCCCCCATTTGCAACCTCTTCCTGTACCTTTTTCCGGCCAAAATACCAACCGGTGAAAAGTGCGATAAAAAGCCCTCCAATTGGTAATAACATATTTGCAGAAATCCAATCCATTAAATCGAAAATGTTTAATCCGAACAATTTATAATCAGCAAGCACTCCCATCGATAATGAACAAAGTACACCTAAAATTGAAATTAATATTGTAGCCAAAACGGTTGAAGATTTCCTAACCATTTTAAACTCTTCCATAAAGTAAGCCACAACTACTTCGAGAATAGAAATAGATGAAGTTATGGCAGCAACAGTTAAAAGCACAAAAAATAAAATTGAAAAGATATATCCACCGGGCATTTGATGAAACACATTCGGGAGGGTAATAAATATTAATCCCGGTCCTTCGCTCGGTTCAATTCCAAAAGCAAATACGGCCGGAAATATTGCAATTCCGGCTAATATTGCAATAAGTGTGTCGGCTACGGTAACACTAATAACTGTATTTATAAGGTTATTATCGCGCTTAATATACGACCCATAAGTTATTAAAGTACCCATCCCCAAACTCAAAGTAAAAAAGGCATGTCCAAGTGCGCTTAATATCCCGTCGCCAGTAAGCTTCGAAAAGTCAGGCTTAAAAAGAAATTCCAAGCCAGCTTTTGCACCTTCTAGAGAAACAGATTTAATACTTAAACCTATTAAAATTAAAACCAGGACAGGCATTAATATTTTTGTATATTTTTCAATTCCTTTTTTAACTCCGATAATTACAATTGCACCGGTAGCAAACATAAAACCGAGCTGCAACATTACAGGCTTAATTGGCGATTCAATGAGGGTTGTAAAAAGGGTCGAAATTTCGTCAGGGCTTTTTTGCGAGAATCCATCTTGAACTGAAAGAATAACATATTGCACACTCCAGCCTGCAACTACCCCATAAAAAGAAAGTATTAAAAACGCTGCGCTGACACCTAATATTCCAATATAACGCCAGGGAGTACCGGGAGCAAGAACTTTAAACGCCCCAAATGCATTCCGCCTGGAACTTCGTCCAATAATTAATTCTGAAAGCATTACCGGCAAACCAATTGCCATAATAAATGCTAAATAAACAAACAGAAAGGCTGCTCCTCCATATTCCCCTGCAATGTATGGGAATTTCCATATGTTCCCAAGACCAACGGCAGAACCTGCTGCTGCAGCAATAACGCCAAATTTTGAACCAAATGAATCACGAAGTTGAGAATTTTTAGACATAATTTGAAGTGTAAATTGCTTTTTGAAACATAACAAACTCAATAATTAAAAAAATTAAAGCCTAAAAATGCAAAAAAATATATAAACAGGAAGTTTTTGTTGAAGATAAAATAAAGTCTGTTTAAAAAGGATACCCAATTGCAAACGAAAGTACAAAATCTTTGCTTGTTAAAGGCCTGGTTCCCACAATCCAACCATTGTTTAATTCTTGTGCAGGGTCGCGAAGTTTCATCCCCAAATCGAGGCGAAAAATAAAATAAGTAAAATCAAACCGAAAACCTGTTCCAGTTCCAAAAGCCAACTGTTTATAAAATTTGTTAATTTGAAACAAAGCCCCGGGCCGGTTATCTTTTTCATTAATTGCCCAAATATTCCCAGCGTCAAGGAAAATTGCACCATCGAGGAAACCAACTAACTTAAATCGGTATTCAAGGTTAGCTTCCAATTTAATATCGCCCGACTGGTTAGGATATGCTCCTGCAGGAGCCTTGTATGTTCCGGGGCCTAAAGCACGCACTTGCCATGCACGAATACCATTTGCCCCTCCTGTAAAATATTTTTTCTCAAACGGGAGAACATCAAAATTCCCATACGGAAAACCCACACCTAAAAATGCCCTGGCAACTACCGCATTGTATTTATCGATTGTGTAACCATATCTGAATTCCAAATCGGATTTTAAATACTGCGCAAACCGGGTATTAAAAATCCTGTAAAACTCAGTTGACCCAAGTCCTAGTGTATCAACGGGTTGCACTTTCGGCTGATTAGTTACCGACGAAAGCAGACTTAACAAATTTCCAGCTGATTCAACATTAAATTTTAAAAACGAATAGTTTTGTTTCGTATTCAATTGTTGTGTATTATAAATAAAAGAATAATTCATTGCCAAAATCAGGTGGTCGGTAAAACTACTTTTAATGTACAAGTCTCTAATTAAATCGATAAAATCAGGGTCGAATTTAAATAAGTTCACCATATTGAAATCGATTAAATTCCAGGTGTGCCTGAAGTTTTTGTTTGTCATCCAATCGTAACCAAATTTAATATTCGAAATAGTACGGGTATATTCAGGCCTCCTCTGAAAATTATATCCTAAGGTTATAACTGTTTTGGGTAAAAATTCGTCGAATGCACTAATAAAATTTCCCGGTCCCATCAACTTTGGAATAATCAAGTTAGATTCGACACCCAATTCCCTTGTGTTAAAATATTCCGGGACATTATCAACCACGCGTTGCTGGCGTTCCATAGCCCCTTTAAAGCTAAGCTGAAAAACCTCTGCACCTTTAAAAAGATTTCTGTGTTGGTAATTAATGTTCCCGGCTATTCCGAGGTTGCCCGAAGTATTAGTCCCCTCAACATCGAACGAAGTTGATTGTTTGTTAAGGGGTGCCAGGCGAATGTGACAATCCAGCAAATTAGTATCGAGCAATGTTTTTGGTTCGTAAAACTGGATATCAATAAAACGGAACTGCCTCAAACGGTTAAACGCAGTAAATGTATTTTCTACGCCGCCTGAATTAAAGAGAGAACCACTCTTCATTTTTAACGAACGCTCAAAAAGGATGGTCCGGTAATTTACCTGATTGTTATGGTACAGCGTAAAATCAGCAAACGAAAGTGTATCTGTGATATTGTTGTCGATATTTTGCCCGGCGACTACGGGCGTGGTTCCTGGCAAAACTGACACATAAAATTTATTCAAATAATAAGGGGTGAAAATTCTTGTGGAGTCATTTTGCCCTACTTCCGAATTTCCTATAAACAAATCCAATTCTATTTCTTTTGAATATTTACTACTATCGGCCAAATACTTAACATCGTCTTTCGAGAAATAATAATATCCGTTATTTCTAAAAAGATCAACAATACTTAACCTTTGTTTATCTAAAAGATAGAAATCGAATGGAGTTCCTGGCCTTACGAAGGTTTTAGTTGAATCGTTAAAAAAAAGAGAGCGTAAAGCAGGATCGTTGACATGGTAATTTATTTTTCTGATTGTATATTGTTCCCCGGTTTTTATCTGGTATTTCAGATTTGCTTTTCTTTTTTTATCCTTTAAAATTGTTTCTGTATTTACTGAAGCACGAAAATAACCTTTGTTTTTTAAGAATTGTTTTAACTGCCCTTCTGTTCGTTCTGAAAGAGTTTCGTCATAAACCTGTGGTGGCTCGCCAATTCGTTTTAACCAGTCGTCAGTCTTTTTTTTCGACGACAAATTATACAACCACAAATGAAATTTTGCGAAACCCAAAATCTTATAATTCTCTTTTTGCCTGACAAAAGTTTTAGCTTCCTCCCGGCTAACTTTCTGATTATCAACACCGACTTCAACTTTGTTTAAAAGATATTTATCTTCAGGGACAAATTTTACCGATGAGCACGAAAACAGGGATACAAGGCAAATCAATACCACCCCCTTGTACAAGCCATTTATGCTATAAACTCCCTCTCTGCTCAAACCGTATTTTTTAATTCAACATTAATAATAAAGTGTTTTGATAAGAAACCGTAACTTTACTGCAATTATTTTATACAAAGTAAATTTTTTAAATGATAAGCAAAAGTACGATAAAACTAATTAAATCGCTTGCCATAAAAAAGTACAGGATAAAAGAAAAATTGTTCTTGGTAGAAGGCGATAAAAACGTACTTGAAGTTTTACGTTCAAAATATATTGTAAAGCAATTGTTTGCTACCGATACTTTTCTTTCCGGGAATAGGGGAAGCGTAATTAATGCAGAACTAATTATTGAATTAACAACCGAAGAAATTAAAAAAGCAAGTTTGCAACAAAATCCACAAAATTGCCTGGCCATTTGCAAGCTGCCTTCAACACCTCGGCTTCCTAACAAATTAGAAAGAAATTTATCGTTGTATTTAGATGGAATTCAAGATCCGGGGAATTTAGGTACAATAATCCGGATTTGCGATTGGTTCGGCATAGATCATCTTTTTTGTTCTCCAGAAACAAGCGATTTGTACAACCCAAAAGTGCTTCAAGCCAGCATGGGTTCATTTTGCCGGGTCAAGGTTTGGTACACCGCCTTCGAGCCTGTGGCAGGATTGGCAAAAAATTCTAATATTCCGGTTTATGGTACTTTTTTGAAAGGAAGGAATATTTATACCGAAAATTTACCTGGCAAGGCAATGTTAGTAGTTGGAAACGAAGGCAATGGAATTAGTGCCACCATAGAAAAAAGTATAAAAAATAAAATAACAATCCCCAATTTAGCTCTATCCAACATTGGGGCTGAATCATTAAATGTATCAGTTGCCACTGGAATAATTTGTGCAGAATTTAAAAGACAATCTCTATTCTAAGACTTAGTATAAAAACTATTCGAAATGAAACGACAAAGTAAAAATATTCGATCTCAAAGATTTTATCGATTGCGCATAAAATTGCCGTTGGGTTGCTGCAGGCACTCTTCCGAGCTGGTCGTTTAACCCTAAACTAATTTTAGCTTCCACCGAAAATCTGAAAAAGGTAAAGTAGTTATCCCAGCCAGCACCTATCTCCGCATAAAAACCACCATTTGTTAAACGTACCAAATCTTCACGGGCAGTTCGAGAAATATCTTGTCGGTATGCAGGGCCAAATAAAATGTACGGCCTGTTGTTATTAATCCTTCGGGCTTTGTATTTAATAAGTAAGGGAAAATCAAGAAATGTCGATTTTATGGAATAATAGGTTAAAGGTTCGTAATTATATGTATCCCAAACCGGAATATTATAAACCAATTTTCGTTCGCCAAACGACAAGCCCGGAAGAAAGCGGATATTAAAATCGCGCGCAAGGCGTAAACTCGAAATTATACCGACCGTAAATCCCGGGACAAGTTCATCAATATCGGACCTAACATTACTGTTTACATAAACCTGGTCAACGTCGGGTTGCCATACTTGTGGCCTAAAATTCGGGTTTTCGCCAATTGGATTATAATTTACAATACTAAAATCGAGTGTGCTAATACCCAAAGTAAAACCGAAATGAAACAACTTATCATCGAAAGTTGTCATAAATTTTATTTTTTGTTTTTGAGCGGCAGAGCTTAAAACAAATAGAACTAAAAATATGGCGAATACAGTCTTTTTCACTTGGTTTCTTTCAAAACTATCTTTGTTCAAAACAATTAAAAATGCAAATTATTGTCTTTCCTTTTTCAAAATTCAGGTTTTAGTGTTTCATAAATTGATGCAATGCCAAAACTTTGTGGAAAACATTTACTTTTTACAAAACCAACCGAACCTAAAATTGCGATAAAATCTTTCCCGTCAGGAAATTCATTTACTGATTCGGGCAGGTAATTGTACGCTCTCTTGTCTCTCGAGATTAAACGTCCAATCAAAGGTAAAATCTTTTTAAAGTAAAAGTAATACAATTGTTTAAATGGAGTTTTTTTAGGTTTCGAAAATTCAAGTACAATAAAAACCCCGCCTGGCTTTAAAACCCTTATAATCTCGGCCAGGCCCTTTTCCAGCGATTCAAAATTGCGCACACCAAACGCAACTATAACGCCATCAAAGTCGTTGTCATTAAAAGGTAAGTTTTCCGAATCGGCTTTTTGAAGTTTAATGATTTGTGAAAATCCAAGTCTATTAATTTTTTTTCGGGCAACCTTAAGCATTCCTTCCGATATATCAACTCCGGTAACTTTAACATTTTTAATTTTTGTTGCTGCAAGAGCAAAATCACCGGTTCCCGTGGCAACATCCAAAACATTTCCCGGCTTGTACAATTTTAATTTATTAATGGCCTTTCTGCGCCAAATTTTGTCGATATTTAAAGAAAGTAAATGATTTAAAAGATCATACCGCGAAGAGATATTATCGAACATCTCTTCCACTTGCCCTTTTTTACTTTGTGCTGAATTATTATACGGAACTGCTGCCATTAAACTCCTGCAGTCATTTTATCGATAAAACCAAACGAAGTATCATCTATCCGTATCTCACCCTTGGTCACATGTCCGAGGGTAAAAAATGGAATATTCATCTCGGTAAGTAAATCCATAAAATCATCTTCGTTTTCAAGATCAACATCAACCAAAATCCTTCCCATCGCTTCCCCAAACAAAAATGAATCGATCCTGATTTCAGCATCAGTTATAATATCAAATCCCAAATCGTTGGGAATAGCAGCTCGTAACAAGGTGAAAAACAGGCCTCCTTTCCCAATTGGGCTTGCACTCCGTATTAAATCGCGCTTATGAAGTTTTTTTAAAGCAGACTGAATTTCAATTTCAACATTAATATCGAAAGCAGGCAATGGTGAGTCAGAAACTCCATGGTAGAATTCCAAATATTCTGAAGATCCAATGTCATCGATAGAACGTCCGATTAAGAAAATATTATTCCCCTTTCGTTTAAATGTATGAGTTGTAATCTTTTCCTGGTTATGAACCAGACTCATCATACTTATTATTATTGTAGGAAAGACCGGCCCATGTTTTGAAAAATGATCGAACCTTATTTTACGGTCAGATATTTTTAGGTTAAACTTTTTAGCCGCATTTTCAAGTCCTCGTTTTGCTCCCGAGGCAATAAATTGCCCTTTTGGATCGCCAAAATTTATATGATATAAAAAAGCACTAATTGCGGTAGGGCTTGCACCAAAACACAGCATCTTACGGGCAGCCCTCGAAATTAAAATTTCAGTTGCTTTTTGAGGATCGTTTTGTAAATGATGATGAAAGGCATGGGTTGTCATTGCCATGCTTGTACCGTTAGAATCTAATTCAAACAAACCTGTCTCGTCATTGTCACTGTCACCAATTGAATCGGGAGAAATATTAACTTCACTAAAATCGTTAAAATAATTAATACTCGACAAATTTGGATTCACCATCAATGAAAAAATAACATCTTCAATGTTCTCAGGTTCAGGAATTGTATCGATTGAAAAATCCTTTTCAGCTTGCAAAATATCATTCATAAACAACAGTTATTACATTTTTAAGCAAAAGCAAAGGTAACTAAGTACATGATTTTTCCATAAATTTTGATGATTTTTTTAATTTCGGGGATATTTGTTAAAGATCGAAAAATGAAACAAACATGATAGTTTTTATTGGCAATTGGCAATCTGGGAATATTACAAAATTTTAAATAAAATTGTTTTAAAATACTTAAAATTTATATAGATGAATAAAATTGCATTAATTACAGGAGCGACTGCAGGAATTGGGGAAGCCACAGCAGTTTTACTGGCACAGAACAAATACAATCTTATTTTAACAGGGCGCCGAAAAGAACGGCTGGATTTAATAAAAGAAAAAATAACGAAACAAACCAGTTCGAAAGTTACGCTGTTACAATTCGACATTAGAAGTTCTAAAGAAACAAAAAATGCAATAAACAGCTTACCAAAACCATGGCTCAATATCGATGTTTTGATAAATAATGCGGGATTAGCTGCAGGATTTAGCACAATCCAGGAGGGCACAATTGATGACTGGGAACGAATGATTGACACCAACATTAAAGGATTATTATACATAACAAGGTTAATCTCACCAATCATGATTAAAAATGGCACAGGTCATATTGTTAATTTATCATCAATTGCCGGAAAAGAAACTTACCCGCTTGGAAATGTATATTGTGCGACTAAACATGCCGTACAATCAGTTACTAAAGGAATGCGCATTGATTTACTAAAACATGGGATAAAAGTAAGTTCAGTAAGCCCTGGTGCGGTTAATACCGAATTCGCTGTGGTAAGATTTAGTGGCGATACAGAACGGGCAAAACAAGTTTACGAAGGTTTTACACCTCTACAAGCACAGGATGTAGCAGAAACGATTCTGTTTGTAATCACCAGGCCCATACATGTAAATATCGACGACATTTTGGTAATGCCCACCGACCAGGCATTTTCACGCGATTTCAACAAAAAACCCTAAGCCGGGAAAATAGTACTAAATTTGTATTTCAGAACAATTTATAATGTCAGAAGCAATTATTATTACACCAGTCAAAGATTCGCTGGAGACTACAAAAAGGACCATTGAAGCCATTTCAAAAGCAAATGGAAATTTTGAATATCATATTTTTAATGATTTTAGCCAAGCTGGAACAAAAAAATTCCTTGAACAACACCAAAAAAAATACGGATATCAATTAATCCATCTTGAAGAAATAACATCAACCCCATCGCCAAATTACAAACTGGTTTTGAAACTTGCACAAAAAAAAGCACTTGAAAAAAACCTCCCTTTGCTAATTATTGAATCCGATGTTGTTGTCCAGCGTGGCACGATAACCGAATTGCTAAAGATACTTCAAACAAAACCTAAGCCCGGAATAATCGGAGCAATAACTGTTGACGATTCGGGAAAATACAATTTCCCTTACACTTTCGAAAAAACAAAAAGTAAGGATGTAATTAACACCAAACACAGCCTAAGTTTTTGCTGCACATTGTTGTCGCCGCAATTCTTAAACGAATTCGATTTCGAAAGCCTCTCGCATAAAAAAGATTGGTTTGATGTATTTATTAGCCGGCAATCGAAAAAATCGGGATTTAATAATTACCTCGCCAAAGGAATAGAAGTTTTACATTTGCCACATTCGAGCCGTCCGTGGAAAAATCTAAAATATACAAAACCTGCCTTATATTATTTAAAAAAATATTTGTACAAACGAGACCGGATATAACATGACAAAACGTATTTTATATAAACCTTTTAAAATAGCAGGACACCTAATATTTTGGCTTTGTAGCATTGCATTTATCTTGTTCTTTTTCTATTTTAACCAGAAAAGGATTCATTTCGATATTGTTATATTGGCAAAGGCAGTTATCACAAACATTGGTTTTGCTTTGGCAGTATATATTAATTTGTATGTTCTTATTCCAAAAATTTTAAAACGAAAAAATTACATTTATTACATCTTCTGGCTGCTGGTGCTTTTAACCGTTTCAAGCTTTTCAATTCAATTACTTTTAATTTATCCGTTGAGGAATATTCTTGATTTTGGGGAGAGCCACACTCTTTTCGACACTAATTTACATTCGGCGTATTTTTTTGCAACACTTATTTATGTAGCATTTACATCTTTTCTGAAATTTATTAAAGACTGGTTAGCTTTGCAGGACTTGAATTATAAACTGGCAAAAATTGAGCAGCAAAAACTTGAAGCAGAGTTAAAAACCCTTAAAGGACAATTGAACCCACATTTTCTGTTTAATTCGTTGAACAACATTTATTCGCTGGCACTAATAAAATCGGACCTGGTTCCCGGGCTTATTTTAAAACTGTCGGATTTAATGCGTCACATTATTTACGAATCGAAGGAAAATTATATTTTCTTGAACAAGGAAATTGATTTTGTGGACAACTTTGTGACATTGCAAAAAATCAGGACGCCTGAAAAAGTTGTTATCGAATACAAAATTAAGGGAGAAATCCCTTCGGCAAAAATTGCCCCTTTGCTGTTCGAACCATTTATAGATAATGCCTTTAAACACGGTATTCCCGGAGTTGGCAAACCCGACTTTATTCATATTAATTTTGATTTTACCAATCCGGGGTTTATTTTATTCCGTCTTGAAAATAATTATGAAGGACAGGAAAACTGGAATCGGAAAAATTCAGGTATCGGGATTAAGAATGTTAAACAACGCTTAAAATACCTGTACAAAAAAAATGAATACAAGCTGACCATCGTTAGAGAAAACCAACTGTTTTCTGTTTCCCTACAATTAAAACTAAAATAAAATGGATGTAAAAGCAATTATAATCGATGATGAACCGCTGGCACAAAATGTTATTAAGATTTATGCAAATAAAATACCCAACCTTTTAATTGAAGGTTCATACAACGATGCCATTAGTGCCCACCCGGTTCTAAAAGAAAATGACATTGATTTGCTTTTTCTCGATATTAACATGCCAAAATTGTCTGGCACCTCATTTTTGCGAACATTAAAAAATGCCCCACTTGTAATCTTCACAACTGCTTACTCGGAATATGCTGTTGAAGGTTTTGAACTTAATGCCATTGATTACCTCAAAAAGCCATTTTCATTTGAAAGGTTTTGTAAAGCTTTTTATAAGGCCGAAGAATTGTTGCAACTTAAGCACGCATCAAAAAATACTGTAATTATAAACAAGCCGCAAAGTGATTTTTTATTTATCAAATCGAATAAAAAAACATACAAAGTAATTTCCGACGAAATTCTTTATATCGAAGGTTTAGGCGATTACATTAAGATCCATTTAACAGACAAAAAAATAGTTGCCAACCTTTCGATGAAAAAAATACTTGCTTTGTTACCTGAAAACAAGTTTTACAGAATCCACAAATCTTTTATTATTTCGTTAGAAAAGATTGTATTAGTTGAAGGGAATATGGTTGTTATCGGAAATAACAAATTGCCAATAGGGAATAGTTACCGACAAGATTTTATGCAGTTTGTAAATACTTTTTTGGCTGATTAAACTTTATTCCAAAAATCCCTGATCTTTGATTGTTTTAAGCATTTTTCCTGAAAAGAACTGATTGTCAGTTTCTTTGTAACGCACGTCGGTAAAAACCTGCGCCAGCGTTTCTTTGTTATTTTCTTCTACAAATGTCTTCGATGTTTCAAGGTTTTCTTTAAAACTATATAATTTTTGAATTTGTGATTCTGTATAATCATTATATTTTTCTGAATGAATAATTCCATTCAATGGAAGACGATCGTTTAATTCCGGCGATTCATCGGGATAACCTATTGCAATTGTTGTTACCGGAAAAGTAAGTTTTGGGAGATTTAATACCTCAATAATTTCTCTGGCATTGTAAGTTGTAGTTCCCAGATAACAAATTCCTAAACCTTGATTCTCCGCAGCAATACAAACATTTTGTGCAACTAACAAAGTATCAATAGCGGCCGTAAAAAACGACAAAAAATTAGAGTAACCGGGTTTGGCATTGTTCAACTCGCACCATTTTGAAAACCGGTTAAAATCAGCGACAAAAGTTAACAGGACAGGAGCATTTTTTACAAGAGCTTGATTAAAATGCAAGGGTAACTGTTTTTTCTTTTGCTCTTCGCTTTCGGAAATTATAATGCTGTACAATTGCATGTTACCTGTAGTAGAAGCTCTTGTTCCCGAATACAATATGCTTTCTAACAGTTTTTGTTCAATACTTTTGTCGAGAAATTTCCGTATTGAAACATGTTTGTTTATTGTTTCCATATTTTATAAAAAAAAGGGAAATAAAAAAGGGAAGCTAAAAGCTTCCCCTTTTTAATCAATCAATTCGGTATTACCTTTTAACAATCCTCTCTGTTTTGGCGATTCCGTTTTCAGTAAACATACTTACAACGTAAACACCGCTTACCAGATTAGCAGTACGAATTTCACGACCAGGATATTCAACATCAATAACTCTTTGACCAGCAATGTTACTAATAACAACTCTAGTCAATTTATCATTATTGTCAATGTAAACCCTGTCATTAAACGGATTAGGATAAACTTTGAATTGTACATTTACAAGTGTTGGATCAACACTTGTTATAGTAAGATCAACTACATCCTCAGTTTTTCTCGGTTCTAATTTAAATGCATCAAGTCTTGCATTTACTATACCGGTAACGTCATAGAAATTACCTTCAGTTGGATCATAGCTGAATAACCAGTCATTTACGACAGCATCAACTCCAGCATCTGTAAAGATAGTCCATTCGCCATTACCAGCGTCAGCAGCGGTTGCACGGGCACCAACAGCCTGAACAAGTACACTTTCGTACATTTCGTCTTCGGCTTCAGCTGGGTTCGCAAGAACAACAGCTACTACTGTTAAAGGTGGAGTTATTAATCCTACTTCTGTAGCATTAATGGTAGTAACACTTGCAACTTCAGCAACTGTTCCAACAACAACAACACCATTACCTTCAAGGATACCATTGGTTTCGGTAAACGCTACCCAAACACCACTCCAAGCTGCATTAGCATCTTGCATAAAGAATCCTTCACCAGCAGAAACACCAGTTACAGTTCCAGTTACTTCAACTACAGCATCAAGCCATGGAGAAGCATCAACTTGTCCCTGAACTTCGATAATAGTAAGTGGCCTTGGTACAGCAACAACAGTAACGTTTAATGTTCTTTCACAACTGTCATCACCAAAGTTATAAGTGAAAGTATGATCGCCAGCGGCTAACATGTCATCAACAATTCCTGCTTCAACATCGCTAAAGGCAACTTCATGGCCAATGAATGTTTCTACAGTTACATCTCTTACAACAGGAACGGCTGCAATGTCTAAGGAAACATTATCCTCACAAATTAAATGAGAATCAGTTAAAACAATATCGTGTACACCTGCAGTTAATGATACTACCATTTCGGTAACAAATCCATCAAGTACAGTTCCATCGATAGTTACAACATAAGGAGGAATTCCGCCTTGTGCCGTAATTTCAACATCACTTGTACATTCACCTAATTCACCAAGGACAACAGCTTCAAGAGCCAAAACATGTTGAACACCATCGAAAGTAATAGTATCAATTGTTGAAAGACATCCTAATGTATCTTCAACTGCAATTAGATAATGAATATCCACAATATTTTCGTTATCGAAATGGAATTCATCCATTACATCGATATATCCTGTAAACCAAGGAGTCAGAATTGTCCAAGAAGCATCAACAAATTCATCAACGATTTCTTTGTAACGAACACGGAATGAACGACCTTCGGTTCCAGTAGCACTTACTCTTGCAGATGCTAAAGTATCGCCGAAACAAGTTAGGTCTTCCACCATGAACACAATTGGCGTTGGAGCTACAAGGAAAGTATCAGCTTCTGTTTCACAACCATTTGCATCTTCAGCATGAACTGTGTAATATAATCCGGCTTTTCCGAGGAACGTTTTAGTGAATCCCCAATCTGCTGAATCTACCATGTCAGTCCTTGCAGAGTCAGAATAAGCTTCCCATTTAAAATTAAAAATAGGATCAGCACCATTGTATCCAAATGGAGTGCCACCACTTACTACTTGCATTTCAAAGATTCCTGCCAGGTCGTCCGGACAAATGAATGCATCTTGCTCAGTTTTTACTACAATCACAAATTCTTCTGGTTGTAATACATACTGATAATATTTAACAGATACACAACCTTTGTTGTCGTAAACCAATATAGTGTACCAGTCATCAGTTATCATACTGTCTGGGTCGGTTTCAATTGTGGAGGCCATTAAACCTAATAGTTTAATATCAGCATCGTCATCGATACCCATATATGTTGTATCAACCGGGTTTCCTGCATAATCAGTACCCGAAACTACAACTCTCCAATCTCCACCGTTTCCTCCATAAATAGTATCAATCCAAATTTGTCCACTTGGATCTCCATAACACAATGCATCAACCTGAGAAAAACCTTCTGCAACTACAGGATCTGGTTCAGTAACAGTTACTCTGTGCTGAAGTATTGGTGTACCATTTTCGTCGGTAGCCCAACCAACAACGCATCCGTTAGCATCTTTAACATATGATATCCAGGTTGCAGCTGTTACTTCAAACGTGTCAGTATCAACCCAAGCCGTATCCGCAATAGGGAATGGATGTGTTCCGTCGGCTGGAACTAACGCAGAATCAACTGCATACGTATAAGGTCCAACACCTCCTGTAGCATGTATCTTGATAAGCCCTGTACCTCCATTACACATTGCATTTTCAAGTAGCTCTGTATTAGTTATCATCAATGAATCCGGTCTTTCAATTTCTCCTGATTCTCTAACTAACTGACAATCGTTTGCATCAGTAATAAATACTGTATAATGTCCTCTAATAAGATCATCCCAAATATATTCTGTGAGATTGACAGTACCGTCAACTAATAAAATTTTCTCACCAATTCCACTATTTAATGGGCGATATACATCTGGTCCTTCAACCCAAACAGTATAAGGTTTGGTACCACCAGTAATTCCTCCAAGATGAATTTCACCTGTAAATGTATTATAACATACTTCGTCGTAAAATGCAATTGTGGTATAATCTATTGGATCTGGTCCCTGTAGATCAACTACAACTTCAGCTACACAAAGAGTATCCGAATTTTGCCAAGGCAAATCTCCGGTATAAACACCTGCAGTCCAATTTGCATAGTAATCAGAGTAAGTGATTAATGGATTACCAACAAGGCCACTATTAGCTTCCAATACCTGGATAGTTAAAGAACTTGCTGTTAATCCTATAAATTTAGCTGTATCGCCAAAAGGTACTAGAATTGAAGTTGTACCTAAACTTACAATGTATTCATAACCATCAGTAGCACTATTCCAACCACCAGTAGGAACAACCCATATCTCTCCATTATCAGCAGTACCACCATCTATTGCACAATCAGGCATTACTTCTTTAACTACTTCCAGTACCAATGCTTCTGGTTCAAGAATAGTGTCGATAACCGCACCAAAGATACAACCGTTAGCATCTTTTACATATATTTCATAAATACCTGCTTCAACCCTGCGATCAAACATATTACTTGATGTGTCAACCATATACCAGCGTTCAGCAGGAATAGTTGCGGGATCTTCATAGATACCAACGTTGTTGGTAGTCTCCATATAAGGCGCAGTACCACCATCAATCATGTACCTGATAACACCATCGTGTGCTCCATTACATGATACATGTAAGATTTCAGTCATAAGCCCAAATGCATCGGGTTGAGTAATTTCAAAATCTTCGGTTAAAATACAACCTAATGAATCATCTTCTACCGTAATTGTGTACAAACCGGCAGGAAGATCCATGTAGTCTCCTGAAGTGCTTTCCTGTACATAATCTATTGGCAGGTTAGCACCATCAATTGTGAACAGATATCCACCCCAGCCACCTGAAGTTGCAGCAAGTAATCCTAAAATTGAACCATCATCAGATGGGTCTTCACCATAAACATTACAAGTTACATTATTAATATCAAGCAAACTACTATTTATTTCCAATGCGTCTGCACCGTCAACAAACACTTCAAATGGTCCTTGAATTAATTCTGTTCTACCATGCAATCCACAGAAATCGCGAACAGCAACATAGTACGTACCTTTTTGTACATCTACAACAACCACGCTGTCATTAGCGGCATCATCGTTTTGGAAATTTGACCAATTCACTTGATCATACCAATCCGTTTGATTAAGAATCATTGAAGATTGTGTAATCGTGTATTGATACCTGCCCAGAACTGTATCTGGCAAATGTGGATTAACACGTGTTAAACCTTTCCAGGCTTCAATAATAATCTGTCCGTCGGTTATTCCATAGCAACTTGCTGGCCTAACAGCATTTGCAGTGGCCACAATGGGTTCGGGTTCGGTAATAGTAACCGTATCAACATTTGACAAACATCCCCATTCGTCTTGTGCGATGAAATAATATACACCTACACCCAGTTCAGTTGAATCTACATAAAATGGTGTACCAGCCACAATATCTGCGGGAACACTATATGTTTCTGCATAATAAAACTTAGGTTCGCGTTCTCCCTGAGCTAATCCAACAGGTTCGTGAATCCACGAAATTGTATCTCCAGACAATGTAGTTACATCACCATAACAATCAAGGTCAGCATCATCAACATCAATAATATTTGGAGTTAAACTTAATGTTATTGTTGTGGTATCCAAACATCCGTTGGCATCGCGGATTACGATTGTATGGAATCCGGTATCAGCAGCAAAAGTATTGTTAACGCCACCATCTTCCCAAGGTCTTTCATCGAATTTATATTCATAGTAATTGTCTCCGCCTGCGTTTACAAACGGATTACCACCTGTTCCACGAACCTGAATATTACCATCGGTTGAACCATGACAAGAAGGTTCGAGTGTTAATAAATCAATTACTGAAACAACTACTTCAGTAGGTTCAGTAATAACTTTAGTCCAGGTATTTGTACAATCTAAAGTAGTATCCCAAACACCAAAAGTATATGAGTCAGCTACTAAATCTTCAAATACATTATCAGTTGTCCAGGTACCACCATCAATATTAAATTTGAATCCATGGTTAGCCGGATTTACAACTGTGACAGTTGCATCTGTTGTACCCCCATTACATAAAATCGGGGCATAATCTATAGTGAAGTCGATTGATAATATTTTAATCGCATCGTCACCATTAATATTCTCATAACGGTCGAAGCAACCTGCATCGTCATATAATTGGACATAATAAACATTTGGTGCTAAAAGTTTTGCTGTATCAGCAGCAGCCCAAATAGTGTCAGCAGTTGAAAAATCCGGTAAGGTATCATATACCCAAAAATCATAAACTCCCGATCCACCTGTAATAGTTGCGGTTTCTATCCAAATCATCCCATTATCCAATTCACATGAAGCATCGGTTTGACCTACTTCAAAAACAATAGGATCGGCTTCAACAATTGTAATCGTGGTATCCCATTGACAAGCCATGGAATCGCGGAAAATAACATCATAATCGCCAGGTTCCAGAGCATCTAATACTAATGAATCTGTATTAGCTTGCAGAACACCATCAACTAAAACAATATACCCGTCAACGAAAGGAGTTGCACCAGTTACATATAAAGAGAAAGAACCATTGTCGAAATCAGCACACAATTCGTCAACATGCTCAGTTTCCACAGCAATCCAATCGGTTAAAGTATCTAATACATCAACTCCAGTCCACCAATCCATAACAGTCAAATCTGCACAATGATTGGCATCTTGCACAGCAACCCAATAATAACCAGGACTTAACTGGTTAATCCGGTTTCCTGTATTGTACCCTTCATCATCAAGATAAACAATTGCAGCTTCACGTGATTTACCAGTCATTGTTAAATCATAAATAACCTGAGCGGTATCACTTTCAGGTATAATGTAATATGCATAGGGAGAAGATCCTCCAACTGGTTCAAACTCAACATCGCCATCTCCACCCGGACAATTAACATACACTGTATCTTGAACGGTATAAGAAAAAGCAGGCTGTGCATCTACATCAAATGTTTCAACAAAAGATACACATTCACCATTTTTAACAATTACAGTATGCCCTGTTGAAGGTGCTGTTAATCCTGTAAAATTCTCAGCATGAAAATCGTCATCAGCATTAAACGAATACATCATTCCAACCTCATTAGCGGGAGTAATAACTGTTGCGACTGCACTACCTCCGTCACAATTGGCAGTAGTAACATCTACCACAACATCAGGCCAGGATTGGTTAACATCAATTCCACCATCTTCAACAAACCATGTGAGGATTTCACTGGTCTGAGCCTCGTTCCAAACTGAAGATTCATCCAGCCAGATTAAATCTGTTTCATAATGAGTCAGATTTCCATCTACATGATGGAAGCCATTTAATGAGAAATGCAAGACAAAAACATCAGTTGTGTCATTGTCCGGCACTATGGTTTGCGGATCGTCTCCACTATCCCAAACCATAACTAATTTGTCCTCTTCTGTTTGAACAACATTCGTTACTGTAAGACCCGTAAGCTGTGCTTCATCTATACTAACGCTTTCATAAGTAAAAAGAGCGTCGTCGTAAGTTAAAACCAGCCTGAATAAGTCAATCTCCACGAAATCCCTCATTGAGATTTGGACTGCGTAATCGTTATCTAAACGATAACAATCACTAACATCTTGGGCTTTAACATAGTATGTATCCTGCGCATCATCGTTTGGCACTTGTCCAAACACTGTAACTGCCATCAGGATTGCAACCATGCTTAAGCCAATTTTTCGAAGAACATTGCCTAAGCGATATTCACCGAGTAAAAAATTTTTAGTAAATTTTTTCATAGCAACTTGCTTTTAAATTGATTGATTGATTTTAATTTATTTAATTCTATTATGTCAATATTCAGACAAACTTGTCTTTTCATTCTTAACTAAACTATACAAACGTATAAAATTTTACAGCAATGTACAAACATAATGTTGTATAAAATATTATCTTTTTATCACCGTTTATAATAAACACAGCTTAAAACACCTAAACCGATTCTGATTTTAATTCGTTCTGTACCAACCGGCTTATCTTTCTCCAAAAATTTCTGCAATTTTAGTTTTATTTTTTCAAATATCGATAATAAATATCTGTTTTTTTCGCTTATTTTAACAGATTAATCCTCAATTAATACTATTTTAAATAATAATTTATTATGAAGAAAACCGCAAATTATACATTTCATTTTAGTAACAAAAAAACTAAATTTCGACAACAGAAAAAACACACTTTCTTTAAAAAGAATAATTTTCCTATGTTGATGATTCTATTCGCTTTTCTTTTTCTGATGATTCTGGGAAATTCGTGTAAAACATGTAAATGCCCTTCCTACTCTGAGATTGGACAAAACACTGCCATTGCAAATCCTGTATGCTAAATTATTTAGCCAAACATCCTACGTTTTAACCTATCTATAAATTTCCTGCATAATCAAATTAATATGTAAATAACTAAAAACAAACCCACTAATAAAATTTTAAGCTACTAAGATTTTAATATTTAAAATTCGCTGGACCATGGGTTAAAATATTTAAACCATTTTAAATTTTTTCTCCTTTAAATTAATATTAAGGTTGCGCGTTTTTTAAGCTAAAACAAAAACCTGACTTGATACAATTAAATAATAGTATTTACTTTGTATAGCTATAAAAATAGGATTAAAACCTGTAAATTAAACATTTAGAATAATTTTCGATTAAATAATTAAAACATTATCAACTATGTCAAAAATTAAAATTGGTATTAACGGTTTTGGGCGAATCGGACGTTTGGTATTCCGTGTTGCAGCTGCAAACGAAAACTTAGAAGTTGTAGGTATTAACGACCTTATCGATGTTGATTACATTGCCTATATGTTAAAGTACGATTCTACCCACGGCAGGTTCAACGGAACTGTTGAAGTTAAAGATGGTGCTTTGGTTGTAAACGGAAAAACTATCCGGGTTACAGCCGAAAGAAATCCTGCCGATTTAAAATGGGATGCTGTCGGTGCTGAATATGTGGTTGAGTCAACTGGCCTTTTTTTAACAAAAGAGTCAGCTAAAGGGCATATTAAAGCTGGTGCAAAAAAAGTAGTCATGTCGGCTCCTTCTAAAGACGACACCCCAATGTTTGTTATGGGAGTAAACAATACTGAGTACAAAAGCAATATGACTTTTGTATCGAACGCATCGTGCACAACAAACTGTTTGGCTCCTATCGCAAAAGTATTAAACGACAATTTTGGTATTGTTGACGGCTTAATGACAACCGTGCACGCTACAACCGCAACTCAAAAAACGGTTGATGCACCTTCGGCAAAAGACTGGCGTGGTGGACGTGGGGCAGGACAAAACATTATCCCTTCCTCAACTGGTGCAGCTAAAGCAGTGGGTAAAGTAATCCCGACATTAAACGGAAAATTAACCGGAATGGCATTCCGTGTACCCACTCCAAACGTTTCGGTTGTTGATTTAACAGTAAACTTAGCAAAAGCTGCAACTTACGACGAAGTTTGTGCAGCAATGAAAGCAGCTTCTGAAGGTCCGATGAAAGGTGTTTTAGGATATACAGAAGAAGCCGTAGTTTCAAATGACTTTATTGGCGAAGCTCAAACTTCAGTTTTTGATGCCAAGGCAGGTATCGCTTTAACCGATACTTTCGTAAAAGTTATTTCGTGGTACGATAACGAAATGGGATACTCTACCAAAGTTGTTGAACTTATCCAGTACATGGATTCGGTAAAATAATTCAACATTAGATAAATGTATATAAAGGATGTCATATGGCATCCTTTTTTTGTTCGTGATTTTTTGATGGGTTATAATTTTATGATAATTGAGAAAGTTGGAGGGAATTTATCAAGAAAATTGCCTTCAAACCAGGCATATCAAATACAACATAACAAAATAAAAACCATCAAGCCATTCTCAAATCCATAAAACAAACAAGTAGTGTATTTAATCTATTCGTAATGTAACGATTCAATCGGGTCTAACCGAGATGCCTTTTGTGCCGGATAATAACCGGAAACTATTCCAACAACAAAACAGAGTACAACACCCATAATAATCCATATCCATGGGATAATAAATGAAGTGCCAATTAACATTGAAACCATATTACCAATCAGAATGCCAAAAATAATCCCAAGGACCCCTCCAATTTGACCAATTACGATTGCTTCAATAAGAAACTGTTGTTTTACTGTCCGGCCTTTTGCACCAATAGCTTTTCGAATCCCAATTTCGCGGGTCCGTTCGGTAACCGAAACCAACATAATATTCATTAAACCAACTGCCGCCCCAAAAAGGGTGATTAATCCAATAATGGTAGCAACCAAAGTAATATTCTTTATATTATCAAGAAGAATATTGACCAGGTTATCACTTTTTTCAATATTAAAATCCGTTTCGTCAAGCGGATCCAATCCCCTTACAATCCGAAAAGAGGCTTCGGCCTGCCCAATGGCGGCCTCCATTAATTCTGGTTGTTCAACTTTTATCTGAAGGTCGAAATTCATATTTGGCCGCGAAAAATAATTTCTTGTATTTGTGTAAGGGATAAAACAAACCATATCGCCACCACCACCAAAGCCACTCCCTTTCGATTTCAATATACCGACAACTTTATATTTACCGTTCCCAACACTAATAACTTTTTGCAGTGGGCTTTCTCCACCCTTAAAAAGTCTTTTTGCCAATTCGCTTCCTAAAAGTACTACACTCCGTCCAGAAAAAATATCTTGTTCACTAAAACTTCGCCCCTCGTTTATTTCATAACCGGCAGTGTATAAATAATCTTCGTCAATTCCCCGCACACTTATATTTGGGTTAGTTTTTTCAGAACCATATTTTAATGTGGCCGTGCCTGTTGCAGCAACAGAAATTGCCGCCGTGGCCGGAAAGACAAACCTCTCTTTAAACTCTTTGGCCTGATAAAAAGAAATGTATTCATAATTTTTAGTCCGGTATCTATTATTTCCTACCTGAACCCTCATCCCGCGGCTTGCAATAGAAAAAGTATTTGCGCCCATAAAAGTAAATTCTTTTGTAATAGAAGTTTTTATGGAATCAATTGCCGTTAAAATCCCCACCAATGCAGTTATCCCTATTGCAATAATCATTACCGTGAGAATCGTTCTCAACAAGTTACTCCTGATCGATTGCAAGCCAATTCTTACATTCTCGGCAAATAGTGTAGTTTCTCGCATTTTTCCTTTTTTAACGGCAAGTTAATAATTAATAGTAAAAAACATTTTCAAATTTTATTAGTTGACAAAAGGACCAAGTAATTACATTTTTATTAAATATTGAATTGTTTAGGACATTTTGACGAACAGATGACGTATTTGTTCGATAATTTTTATGACTTAATCTTTTTTAACATTTTTTAAACCTCCTTAAATCAGGGTCAAAAATACGTTAAAAAACATGAAAAAAATCAGTGAAAAAGATTCTAAATCAGATTTTTGGTGAAAAAAAACTAATAATCCTTAATCGCATTTATCGTCAACATTATAAATTTTATTGAAGAACATGATTAATAAATCCTTGGATTTGGCAAAAATTCCTTTAAAATTTGACCTCATTTTATTTATTGATGGCTATGATCTATCATTTTAAAATCAATTCGCAGGAATTAAAAAACTTCCAATTAGAAGTTGAACTGGATGAAAATCATTCTTTTTTCGATTTTCATTCAATAATACAAAAAAGCCTGGGTTTTGAATCACATCAATTGGCCTCCTTTTTTATTTCAGATAGCCGGTGGAAAAAACTTAAAGAAATCTCAATGCTCGACCTGGGTATTAACGGATCGGCATATTTTATTATGCAAAAAACAAAATTATCCGATTTAATCATTTCAAAAGAACAAAAATTGCTTTACACTTTTGATTTTTTAAACGACAGATCTTTTTATTTAGAACTAACTGGAATTATTATGGAAAAGAATCTCAGCGAACCATTTGTCACACTGAAACAGGGAGACTCCCCTGTGCAAGTTCTTGGTGAAGAAACACTTGAGTTAGAACCAGCCATTTATCAGGAAGAAGAGGTTTTAATGGATTTTGGCGAACTTGACGATTACAACGAAATCTTCGGGGAGATGGATGATTTTTAAAGTTCAGAAGGTATGGATTAATTAACCATACATGAAAGAAATTTCCAGGCTGTTCAATTCATTTTGAACAGTCTTTTTTTTGTCTTTTATTTGCGCAAGAAATTGTTTAAAATGCCAAAAACATTAATTGTACTTACCGGCCCAACAGGAATTGGAAAAACTTCAGTCGGTATTCAAATTGCGACGCACTTTAATACCGAAATTGTTTCGTCCGATTCGCGGCAAATATATAGGGAACTAAACATCGGCACTGCTGCACCCGGCAAAAATGAGTTGGCATTGGCAAAACACCACCTAATACATTCTCATTCTATTCATGAAATTTTCAACGCCAGTAAATTCGAAAAAGTGGCGCTCGAAATTCTGGGAAAACTATTTGAGAAAAAGTCAATTGTATTATTAGTTGGTGGTTCGATGTTATACATCGACGCTGTTTGCAAAGGAATTGACAAAATGCCCGATGCAGATCCCGAAATCAGGGAGGACCTAAAAAACCAAATAAAAAAATCTGGAATTGAAAGTCTGAGGTTGCAACTTAAAAAATTGGATCCCGATTATTACAAAATTGTGGATCTAAAAAACCCAAACCGGATTATACATGCCCTGGAAATCTGTTTAATGACCGGGAAACCTTACTCTTCGTTTCGTTCTAATCCTCAAAAAAAACGTCCGTTTTCAATAATAAAAATTGGATTAAACTGCAAAAGGGATGAATTGCACAGGCGAATAAATTCGCGAGTGGATACAATGATAGAATCGGGATTGGAAAATGAGGCCTTTAAAATTTATCATCAAAAACATTTAAATGCCTTGAATACTGTTGGTTATCGCGAGTGGTTTGCTCATTTCGATAAAGAGATTTCACGCGAAAAAGCCATTGAACTTATAAAAAGGAACTCGCGAAGATATGCAAGAAAACAACTCACCTGGTTTAGAAAAGATACCGATATAAATTGGTTTGAACCTGGCCAAACAGATCAGATTATCCAATTTATTGAAAATAATACTACCCGGAAATGACGAAACACGGAAAATTTACCATACGTATTTATGGAATTATAATAAATGATAGTAATGAAATTTTAATAAGCGATGAATTTCAGCTTGGTACAAAAATGACCAAATTCCCCGGTGGCGGGCTACAATTTGGTGAAGGTACTATCGACTGCCTGAAACGCGAATTTCAGGAAGAATGCATGGGGCAGGAAATTGAAAATATCAGGCACTTTTATACCACTGATTTTTATCAAAAAGCACTTTTTTATAAAAACCGCCAGCTAATAAGTATTTATTATCTTGCTGACCTCAAACCACCTGTTAAATTTACTGTTTCTACACAACCATTCGATTTTGAAAAACTTGAAAACGGGAGCCAATCTTTCCGCCTGGTGAAAATTAAATCATTCAATCCTGAAGAATTCACTTTCCCAATTGATAAACTTGTGTTCAAACTATTAAAAAAGAATTACAATTGAAAACTCCGGCGTCCAATATAAAATTTTGAATCGTCAAAAAATACGAAATAAGATTATTACCAAACTTAAAACAACTAAACGGTTTGGTTCAACCAAAAGTAACTGATTGGATTATACCTCACAATTGACAGAAACTTACCCTGACTTATGGCATCAAAACCAAACACCTTAAAACAATTTATCCTATTTTTGAATTCAATTTAAAAACCAAAACTCAATGAAAATTTTTCAACCAATATTTTTAATCGTGTTCATTCTGGGATTTATCAGTTGTAATCCAAAGCAAAACAATTCAGAAAATGACAGTAAAGAAAAACCAAATGTGGTTTTAATTTATATCGACGATTTAGGGTACGGCGATGTAAGTTGTTACGGTGCCACGGAAATTAGTACCCCAAATATCGATAAATTGGCAGAAAACGGGCTGGTATTTTCAAACGGCCATTGTTCTTCTGCAACTTGCACTCCTTCGCGGGTTTCAATGTTAACGGGAAAATATGCATTCAGATCGCAAGGAACGGGTGTAGCGCGTGGCGATGCTGCCATGATTATTAATCCAGAAACAAGATGCCTTGCAGATATTATGAAAGAAGCCGGTTATTCAACCGGAGTCGTTGGTAAATGGCATTTGGGATTAGGACCACAAGGTGGACCCGACTGGAATGGTTATATTTCTCCCGGGCCACAGGATATTGGTTTCGACTATTCATTCTTAATTCCGGCAACTGGCGATCGTGTTCCTTGTGTTTACACTGAAAACGGGAAAGTAGTAGGTTTGGATTCTAACGATCCTATTCAGGTTAAATTTGGAGAAAAAATTGGCGATGAACCAACCGGAAAGGAAAATCCGGAGTTGCTGAAAATGAACTACAGTCATGGGCATAATAATACAATTATTAATGGAATTAGCAGGATAGGTTTTATGACCGGAGGAAATTCAGCCCGCTGGATTGATGAAGATATGGCAGATGTTATCACCCAAAAAGCGTTGGATTTTATTGACCAGAACAAAGAAAAACCGTTCTTCCTTTTTTATTCAACCCACGACATTCATGTACCCCGTGTACCACATGCACGTTTTGTTGGCGAAAGTGGGATGGGTCCACGTGGGGATGCCATTTTAGAAGTGGATTGGGCAACCGGTGAAATCATGAAAAAACTAGAAGAATTGAAGTTAATTGAAAATACCCTTGTAATTTTCACAAGCGATAATGGACCGGTGGTTGACGATGGTTATGAGGATCAGGCGGTTGAATTGCTTGGCGACCATAAACCTGCAGGTACATTGCGGGGAGGAAAATACAGCGCATTTGATGCCGGAACCCGAGTGCCATTTATTGTTAGCTGGCCGGGGAAAGTTGCACCTGGTAAATCGAAGGCACCGATAAGCCAGGTAGATTTTTTACATTCGTTTGCAAAAATGTTTGATCTTGAATTAGCCGATGAAGATGCACCCGATAGTTTCGATATGCTTGAAACATTGTTGGGAAAATCAAATGAAGGCCGCAATCATGTGGTTGAGCATGGTGCAGCTTTATCTGTTATTCAGGGCGACTGGAAATACATTGAACCCAGCAAGCGGGCAAAATACAACCGGAATACAGATATTGAATTGGGTACCGACCCGGAACCACAATTATACAACCTGGCATCCGATTTGGGCGAAACCAAAAACGTGGCTTTAGAATTTCCTGAAAAGGTAAAAGAATTGGAATTATTACTTCAAAAAATTAAAGATGACGGCAGAAGCAGGAATTAATTTTTTTGAAAATTTTCACATAAAGAACAAGGAGAAAATGTAGAATTTAGAGATAAAAAATCCCAAAGGAACTTTTCAACCTTTGGGATTTTTATTACGACTTCCTACTTTCTACTTTTTACTTTCTACTTTTACTTTCTACTTTCTACTTCCTATTCTTTACCCATTTTTCCAGCCACTGATCTTGTTCCCAAATTACATGGAGAACAGATTCACGAGCAGAGTAACCATGACTTTCTTTTGGCAGCATTACTAATCGAACCGGTGCACCCATTCCTTTTAATGCATTAAAATAGCGTTCGCTTTGCAAAGGATAAGTTCCTGAATTATTATCCGCTTCACCGTGAATAAGTAACAATGGAGTTTTCATTTTATCGGCATGCATAAATGGCGACATGTTATTATAAACATCCGGAGCCTCCCAATAGCTGCGTTCTTCGCTTTGAAAACCAAAAGGAGTCAGAGTCCGGTTGTAGGCTCCGCTTCGGGCAATTCCGGCAGCGAATAAATCGGAATGCGCTAATAAGTTTGCTGTCATGAAAGCGCCATAAGAATGTCCGCCAACAGCAACTTTATTTTTATCGATGTACCCCAATTTATCAACAGCGTCGATAGCAGCTTTGCCATTTGCAACCAATTGTTCACGGAATGAATCGTTAGGTTCTTTTTCGCCTTCACCAATTATTGGGAATGCAGCACCATCAAGAATAACATAACCTTGTGTTACCCAAAAAACTGGAGATCCGTAACTGGGCGAAGTAAATCGATGTGGTGAACTTGAAACCTGGCCTGCACTTGCTTTATCTTTAAATTCGCGGGGGTATGCCCATAAAATCATAGGCAGTTTTTCTTTCTTATCCATATCATAACCAGCAGGCAAATACAAAGTACCCGATAAATCTAAACCATCGTCGCGTTTGTAAGTGATTACTTCTTTATGAACTCCATCTAATATTTCAAATGGGTTTTCAAAAAAAGTAATTTGTTCAGGCTCCGAATTCTTTTTTGTATTTCTGATAAAATAGTTTGGAAAAACTTTACTCGCTTCAATTCTTGTTAAAAGAATACCTTTTTTAGGATCTAGGACTTTTGATATTGCTTCATAAGTTTCTTTTCCATCGGCACGCCAAATTTCAACTGTTTCTTTTGATTTTAAATCGAACTGCCTGAAAAACGGACGAATTCCTTCGGCAGAATAACCTGAACCTGTGAGGTAAAGTTTGTTTTTATCTATTACAAGCGATTGTTTTCCCAACTCATTTTTCTCGGTTAAAAATCTACCCGGATCATTGTATCTGTCCTGATAATTTAAATCGAATAAAATTTCAGGTTTTACATTTGAATCGGAAGGATTAAAAAGATAAGTTTTCGAATTTCGCGTATTCCACCATCTATCCTGTGCAATTGCAATTTCATTGTTGCCCCAGATTATTCCGGAAAATCGTTGTATTGTTTTTAATATTGATTTTGGCTCTGAGTTAAAAGGAACATCCCAAACAAAAACTTCATCTCTGAATTCTGTTTCAATAGCTGGATCGCCTTCATCCTGAGCTTTTACATAATAAATACTTGCTGGTTTATCGCTTCTCCAACTAATATTTCGCATACCTTTTTGAGTAGCCATAAAACCTTTTGGTAAATCTTCGATAAGTGGCGATTCATTTATTGTTTTTATTTTGTATCCTTCTTTAGAATAAACTACTGTTTTCGATGGAAAACGGCCATAAGTTACCAGATACGAAAATGGTTTATGAATTGTTTTTATCAAAATGTTTTCACCATCAGGAGAGAAACTCACGCTGGAGTACATTGCAGTTTCTTTCCACATTGTTTTATCTCCATTCATATTAACCTTAAAAAGTGAGGCACGAACAAGTTGCTCAAAATTCGATTCATCAGCTTTATCTTTTAATAAATCCTGATACGTACGGTTTTGTGCTTTTT